>NZ_CBDIHE010000001.1:0-143656 GCF_965278885.1 Mycoplasmopsis arginini
AATATATATTTTTACAAAAACAGAAATAACTGGAACGCCAATGTTTTAAATTTTACTTTATTTATTATTGGCGCAAGTATTGTTATTTCAATAACTGAGTATAAAATTTATAAGTATAGAAAAAAATCAATTGATGAAGATAATTTAACATCAACTCAAAATAATTCTTAAAATAAAAATGACCTCTAAAAGACAGGGGTCATTAATTTTTATTATTTTATAATTTCTTTTCCCATATAAGGAATTAAAACTTTTGGAATTGAGATTGTACCATCAGGATTTTGATAATTTTCTAAGATTGCAGCAACAACACGATCAATAGCTAGACCTGAACCATTAATTGTGTAAGCATATTTTGTTTTATTATCTTTTGTTCTATATCTAATTTTTGCTCTAATTGCTTGGAAATCTTTATATATTGAAATTGAACTTGTTTCGCGATATCTTTGTTCAGAAGGAATTCACAGTTCAAGATCAATTGTTTTTGCTGAACCAAAACCCATATCTCCAGTTGATAAAACTAACTCTCTAAAAGGAATTTCTAATAATTCTAAAATTCTTTTAGCATCATTAACGGTCTTTTGTCATTCAACTAAGCCGTCTTCTTCTTTAACAAATTTAACTAATTCAACTTTGTGAAATTCATGTTGTCTAATTAAACCCTTAGTATCTTTTCCGCCACTTCCTGCTTCTGATCTAAAACATTTTGTATAAGCTACATATTTAATAGGATTTTCTAAATCTAAAATTTCATCATAGTGAAAGTTTGTTACTGGAACTTCAGCTGTTGGAATTAATCATAAATCAGTGTTTTCAATTTTAAATAAATCTTCAGCAAATTTCGGTAGTTGTCCTGTACCATAAAGCATATTAGAATTTACAAGATGCATAGGCATAATTTCTTTATAGTCATTTTGGATATTTGTATCTAACATGAAATTTTCTAGTGCTCTAATTAATCTTGCTCCATCATTTTTATATAAAGCAAAACGAGACTTAGCCAATTTAACTGCTCTTTGAAAATCAACTATATCTAGTTTAGTTGCAATTTCATAGTGTGGTAAAACATTTTTAACTAACCCACGACCTAGATTTGGATATTCCCCAATGCAAACGTTATCATTTTCATCTAAACCAAGTGGAACATCGTCATAAGGAATATTAGGAATTTGTAGTCTTAAATCATCAACTAATTTCACAATTTCATTTGTTTTGCTTTCAATTTCATAAATTTCATTTTTGATTTTATTTACTTCTTCCATTAATAAATCGCAAGATTCGTTTCTTCTTTTTTTGATCCCAATCTCTTCGCTTAATTTATTTCTTTGTGCTTGCAGAACTTCAAGGTTATGAATTAATTGATTTCTTTTGTCTCCTAATTCATAAATTTTATCTAAAGCTGAATGGTCGAAGTTTCTATGTGCAAGTTTTTTTAATACTTCTTCTTTATTTTTTAAAAGATATTTTAATTCAATCATTTTCAATTCTCCTTTTAAAACTATCAATAATTTTATACTTTTTTTATAAAAAGTAAAATAGTTATTGTCTTAAAAGTTGATAGGTGTCAAAAAAAATATAAAATGTCGCTTTGTGCTACAATTAAAAAGATATGAAGAGACAACATTCGCAAGTAATTGGCACATTTGAAAAGAGATTATGACAATCAAAAGATCGTAGAACATTGATTGTTGCTTTTCGCGTTCTTGAAAATGATAAAATTAATCCAGTTAATGTTAATTTATACAATTCAATTTCAATAACTATTAAAGATAATTTATTTGAAGAACTTAAAATTCAAGCTTATGATAAGACTTATGAAATAACGATTTATAAAAACGATTCATCAAAATATTCTGATAGTTATTTAATTAACTATGATTATCCACTTAAGATTGTTAAAAGTGAAATAACAAATAATGAGTCCTTAAATTATATAAATCGGGTAATTAAATTACCTCTTTTTAAAGATGTAGAAAATATTAAGACAAATATTTTAATTAAGGAATTAGGAGAAAATGTTTTCCAAAGAATATATGATTCAAAAAAAATGTTTGGTCCTGATTTTGGAATTGAAGAAGAAAAATGAAAACAGTTTGTAAAAATAGTAAAAGACAATTATCAATATATAGTTGATATGACTCACTTATTTAAGATTAATGTTTCTTATTCAGGATGTAAATTAATCTTAAATAAATTTGATAGTCTAAAAAGTTTTTTAGATGAATATTTTGATTCTTTATACGATTTTTATTTTGATATTGATGAAGATGAAAAAATTAAATTATCTGATATTGATAAAATTGTTAAAGAATATAACCCAACTTCACTATTTCAAAAGAATTCAACTTATTTATATGCCATACTTGAAGATTACTTTTTTAACTCAGGTAATACAAGAATAAAAAAAGAAAATTGCTACAAAATATTGCTTGAATATTCTAAAGAAGAAAACCTTGTAACTAATATTGATCATTTTTATGACGCAATTAATTTGTTATTGGAAAAACGTCTTTTAGTTGAACTAGATTATGATGGTGAATCTTATTACACAACTCGTGACACCATTTATATGGAAGAATATATTTTAAAACGTCTAGCTTATTTAAAGAAGAAAGAGAAAAATAAAGGAAATATAATCTTTAGTATTCCTTCAAAATTTGATGATGATCAAGGTAAGGCAATTAAAGCAGCTTTAACTAAAGACTTAGTTTTAATTACCGGAAACCCTGGAACAGGTAAAACATTAATAACTAATGAAATCATCGACCAATTATTAGATAATTATCATGAAGAAGACGTTGCCATTTTAACTCCAACTGGAAGAGCAACAATAAATATTAATGCTAACCAAGAAAGAAAAAAAGCTCAAACAATTCATAGTTTCTTATGATGAGATCAAGACACAAACAGATATTTTGTTAATGAAAATGCACCTTCTGATGTTAGTGTGTTAATTATTGATGAGTTTTCAATGGTGCCATTAGGTCTTTTTTATAAATTATTAAAAGGAATTTCAAAATATACTTTAGAAAAAATAATATTAGTTGGTGATAAAGATCAACTTCCAGCTATTGGTAGTGGTTATCTAATTAAAGACTTTATTGAAAATGATATTTTTGACACAATAGTATTAAAGAAAATTTACCGTCAAGCAGGAAATTATGAAATTGTAAATGATGCTTTAAAAATTAATGATGGACTTTTTCCTGAATTTAGTTCTAAAAACTCGCAATTTTATCCTACTAAAAGAAAAGATTTAAAATATAAAATCATTGACAAAATTGAAGAACTTTTAGCAAAAGGATATGATAAAAAAGAAATTGCTGTTTTAAGTCCAATGTATAAGCATGAAACAGGAATAGATGAATTAAACAGTGTTTTATCTACTTATTTTAGAGAAAAAGAAAAACCCGAATTAGCGACATACCGTGACCGAACTCTAGCCTTAAACGATAAAATTATCAATTTAAGCAATGATTCTAAGTTAAAAGTTTTTAATGGGGAAATAGGATATATTTCAAAATTTATTTATTCTAGTGATTCTAAAAAAGAAAAAAAATTGACGCATGTAACAGTCGATTTTGATGGTAATGATAATAAATCTGTTACTTATTCAAGAAATTCTTTTCTTGAAAACACATATCCGGCTTACTGTACTAGTGTTCACAAATATCAAGGAAGCGAATGTAAAGCAGTTATTGTCGTGTTATTCTCTGAGGCCAAAAGATTAATAAGTAAAAAATTAATTTACACAGCAATTACAAGAGCAAAAGAGTATAGTGTTATTGTTGGTGAAAAAGAAGCCTTAGAGTTTGGAATTAATAATGATAATGATTCAAATAGAATAACTAATATTCAATATTTATGACAAAAGAAATATAACAAGTAGTAAAAAGGAGAAAATATGAAACTAATTGTTGGTTTAGGGAATCCAGGAATTGAGTATGAAAAAACCAGACACAATGTTGGCTTTATGGTAATTGATAAACTATCTGAAAAACTAGAATGTCCTTTAAAAGAAAAAAAGTTTAATGGAATTTTTTATAAAGATAGAGATGTTATTTTAGCAAAACCATTAACTTATATGAATAATAGTGGAGAATTTGTTAAAGCAATAGTTGAATATTATGGCGTTTTAATTGATGATATTATTGTTGTCTACGATGATATGGATACCGAATTAGGAAAAGTTACTATTCGCCAATCAGGATCTTCAGGCGGGCATAATGGGATTAAAAGCATTATTCAACATTTAAATACTCAAGACATTAAACGGCTAAAAATTGGTATTGGTAGAAATGAGAATGCAATTAATTTTGTTTTAGGCAAATTTAGTTTTGCTGATTCGAAAATTATTGAAAAAGTTGTTGATGCCGCATCTGATGCTTTAATTCAATTTATTGGAAATGATATTAGATATGTAATGAATAACTATTCAGGTAAAATTTATGGAAAATAATTTTGAAAATTTAGAGCAAAAATTTTTACTTGAATTTGAAAAAAATAATATAGATAAAAGTTCAACTTTTGTTTTAGGAATTAGTGGTGGGCCTGATTCAATGTGGTTGCTAAATTTAATGAAAAATTTAAATGTTATTGTTGCTTGTGTTAACTACAATAAAAGAAAAGATGCTTGAAATGATCAAAAAATTGTCGAAGATTTTTGCTTCCAAAATAAGATAAAATGTGAAACATTAGTTTTGGATAAAGAACAAAAATATAATGGTAATTTTCAAAAAATCGCCCGTGATCAAAGATATGATTTTTATCAAAAAATTTATAATAAATATAAAGCATCTGCTCTCATTTTAGCCCATCATAAAGATGATAATTTAGAAACTTATTTATTTCAAAAACAAAGTAAAAGACAGCCTAAAAATTATGGAATAGCCAATATTAATAAATTATTAGAAATGACTATTTTTCGTCCAATGATTAATTTATGGTTTAAGGATGAAATATTAGCATTTTGTAATTTATTTAATATTCCCTACGCACTTGATTATACTAATTTTTTACCCATTTATACAAGAAATAAAATTAGAATAGAATTGAAAGAAAAAACAAAATTTGAAAAGCAAACACTCATTGATGAAATGAATTTTATAAATAAAGAATTAGAACAGAAAAATTTAATTGTTAAAGATAAATATTTAAATTTTAAAAACTCTGATTACAACTACAAATTATTAGATTTAGAGCACGAGTTTATTAATGAAATTTTGTTTGAATTTTTGCATGATAATATCGAAAATGTTAAAGTTTGCAAGAATAAATTAAATCTTTTTAAAAACTACATAAAGTCAACAAAAAATTTTAAGCATTTTAAAATTAATGACAAAAATTATGTTTATAAGGATCAAGGACAATTAAAAGTAGATAAAATTTAACTTTTAATCTATAATATAACATTATTAATTTTAAATTAATAATCAATAAAACAAGGAAAGGAGTTTTATATGGGTGCAAATAATCAATCTCCTAAACCAAAAGAAAAAAAATCAATTGGTTTATTTGGAGTAATTGGCATTTTCATTGGTGTGATAGCTTTAATTATTTTGATCATGATTGCCATTGATCAAATTAGAGCTGCATCAGTAAAATATGAAAATTTGAACTTCTTAGAAAGAGTTGTAAGAGAATCTACTAAAAATATAAACGATGATTTTTATATTTCACAGTGAATCGAAAACACTTATGGAGATACTTTAACTGTTACAGTTGTTGGTAAGGCATCAGATATTGGGAACATTTTAAATAATCCAAGTTATCCTTTTACATCGTATACTTTTACAATTAATTTAAGTGGTTTATTAGAAAGAGAATTACCACAAGCGATGTTAAGTTGAACCGGTGCTTCAACATATTATGAAGCAATTCAAAGAACAATAACTGGTGATAATGGCGCAATGGGGAGTGTTATATCAACACCAGTTCCTAAAGCGGGAATTTTTGATAAATATATAAGCCCAGCAATTAATGTAATTTTCTTTGGAATTATTATTATTGCAATTATTTTTAGCCTTAGATCAATGGCTAAAAGAGGAATGGGCGGTGAATTTGGAATTGGAAATAGATCATTAGCTCAAAGAGTTTATTCGGATAAAAAGTTTTCAGATATTGCTGGAAATGAAGAAGTTAAAGAAGAAGTTTTTGAACTTGTTGACTATTTAAAAAATCCTAAAAAATATGACGCTGCCGGAGCAAGAATTCCTAAAGGTATTTTATTAGGAGGCCCTCCAGGAACTGGTAAAACTTTAATAGCAAAAGCAACTGCTGGAGAAGCCAATGTTCCATTCTTCTTTATTTCTGCTTCAAACTTTGTTGAAATGTTTGTTGGTCTTGGTGCTAAACGTGTTAGAGATATGTTTGAAGATGCAAGAAAGCATGCACCTGCCATTATCTTTATCGATGAGTTAGATGCTGTGGGTAGATCAAGAGGTGCAGGAATTGGTGGTGGAAATGATGAAAGAGAACAAACACTTAACCAATTACTAGTTGAAATGGATGGTATTAAAGAAAATAGCGGTGTTTTAATAATGGCCGCTACAAACAGAACCGATGTTTTGGATCCTGCTTTATTAAGACCAGGACGTTTTGATAGAACCATTACTGTTGGTTTACCAGATATTAAAGAAAGAGAAGCGATTTTAAAATTACACTCTAGAGGAAAAAGAATTGATAAATCAATCAATTTTGCCCAACTAGCTAGAAGAACACCTGGTTTTTCAGGCGCTCAACTTGAAAACGTAATTAATGAAGCTTCTTTACTAAGTGTTAGAGAAAAAACTGAATTTATAACATTAGATCAAATTGATGAAGCAATTGATAGAGTAATGTCAGGTCCTGCTAAAAAATCAAGAACAATTTCTGAAAAAGAAAATATTGCTGTTGCTTATCATGAAGCTGGACATGCTGTTGTTGGTTTAAAAATTAAAGGTGGAAACAAAGTACAAAAAATTACTATTATTCCACGTGGTCAAGCAGGCGGATATAATTTAATGATGCCTGAAGAAGAAAAGTACAACCATTCTAAATCTGAATTAATAGCAATTATTACTTCATTTATGGGTGGTCGTGTTGCTGAAGCAATTATTTATGGGAAAGATAATGTTTCTACTGGCGCAAGCGATGACATAGCTAAAGCTACAAACATTGCTCGTAAAATGGTAACTGAATGAGGTTTATCTGATTTAGGCCCTATTAAATATGAAGAAGATACTTCTAATCCATTTTTAGGTAGAGACTATATGAAAAATGCTTCATTTTCAAGTAAGGTCGGCCAAGAAATTGATGAGGAAATTAGAAAGATTATTTTAACAGCAGAAAAAAATGCCCACAAAATTATTTCGGAAAATCGTCAATTACTAGAATTAATTAAAGACGCTTTAATCATAAAAGAAACAATCGTTGCTGAAGAAATTGAATATATTGCTGAGAATATGAAATTACCAGAAAATCTAACTCAAACTAAAGAGACATTAAAAGAAGAATATTCTGAAAAAGATTTTAATATCTTATTTAATGAGGTTTCTGGTCAAAAGAATGTTTTTGAAGATAAATATAAGAAAGATCTTGAAAAGGAATTAGCAAAACATTCTGTTTCTGATGAAGAAGATAAAGAAGTAAAAGAAAGCAAAGAAGAATCAGACGAAAATTAATAATTTAGAAAATTACGACCTAAAATGGCCGTAATTTTTAAATACAGTTTTTACACTTGATTGCTAAATATAGTTATATTTACTTATTAAATTATCAATAAATTATTAATAAATAATGTTTATATTATAATTAAAAAGGATTTAAGTAATAAATCAAGTAATTTAACTAAAAAAACAAAATAAGGAAAGATTATTATATGAAAAAAATTTATAAAACTTTATTACCATTAGGTGCTATCGCATCAATTACTATTGTTCCAATTAGTGCACTTTCATGTGCTCAAACAGAAAGACAATTATTTGAAGCTGAAATTAAATCAGTTCAAGATATTATTAAATCAACTTCAAACGAATTTACAGCATCAACAAAAGTTAAACTATCTAAAGCTGTTTTAACTGCACAACAAGCTTTAGCAGCAGCTCAAAATGATGAGCAAATAAAACAAGCTAAAGAAGCATTTATTAGAGAAGTTGCTGCAATTAAATTATCAGATGGAAAACCTGATCCTCAACCTCAACCAAATCCACAACCAAATCCAGGAACTTCTTCAAAAGAAGACCAAGTTGTAAAATCACTTTCAAATATTTTTACAATTGTAGAAGATCAAAAAGCAAATTATGCAGGAAAATTATTACAAAAACAAGTTTCATTATGATATGACAGAGTTGGCAATAAATTAGTTGTTACAGATAAAGGTAAAACACCAAATTGAAAAGGTGAAAAGACAAATCTTTTTGATATTAAATCAACTGCTGATTTAAATGGTACTCAACTTGTTAACGTTACAAAACCAACATACACAAACAAGAAAAACCAAGTAGCATTATCTTCACAATTAGACTACGACATTAAGGTAAAAAGTCAAACTGATGGTGTAGAAAATACTAAAACCGTTGTTTATGAAGTTATTATTAAATATAAAGCCGCAACATTTAGCAACACCGGAAACCATGCTATTTCTAAAGAGCAAAATAAATCAGTTGTTGAGATAACAGTTACTGTTCCTAAATCAACACAAATCGATGAAGGATCTACTTCAGGAGGAAATACTGGCGGAACATCAGATAACACCGACACTCCATCTGCAGATGTACAAACAATTAATGAATGAGCTAAGACAACTAAAAATCAATTTACTGTTAATACAGCAATAAATAAAGAAGAATTTAAAACAGCATTAAAAGCAAAAAACATTGATTTATACTTTAGCTATAAAACATTTAAAGTTGCTAAAGTTGCTAAAGGTGCACACCCTAACTGAAAATCATTAGAGGAAAATGATTTTGTATTATTACCTGTAACTGGTTTTGATTGACAACCAGGTGGTAAACAATATCAATTAGCTCACCCAACAAATCCAACATATCAAAAAGGTAAATTTACTAATATTAATACTCAACTAGATTACGAAGTTAAAGAAGAAGACGGAAAATTTATATTAGTTCTAAAATATAAAGGTGCAGAATTTATTAAAGGTCAAGCCCCAAAAATTGGTACAGAAGAAATTACTTGAGAATTAGAAATCGCTTAAAATTAAAAAGAAAAATAGTGGAAATTAATCCACTATTTTTAATTCTTAAAATTAAATATCACCAGAGTTAATTAACATTTTCTTAATATCATTTATTAGTTTTTTAGAAAAAACACCTCTTTTTAATCTGCTTTGTTCTTCTAAAAAATCTAATTCATTATAAATACGATAAATCAATTTTAATGGATAATTTAGCTTAGTTATTGACTCTTTGAAATCATGTCAATCAATAACGTTAAACTCATTATCATTGTAGCATTTGATATCTAAGTCAAAATCAATATATTTTATAATTTCATCTTCAATGAAAAAAGGACTTGCTAGGTTAATATAAATATGATTTTGTCCGTTTTCATTTAATGTAATTGAAGCATTATAAAATCTGTTTTTGGCAAAGAAAAATAAAATTGGTTTTGACACAACTCAATTTATTGATGTTTCTTGAACTTTAGTTTTCATTAATAAAACAACAACAAAATCATCAAGATTAGCAACAATTTTACATCCTTCATATTGACGATACAAAGTACCATCATATTTGAAGGCTTGAATTGTTGTTAACTGACCCATTTGATACAGTTTTCTCGGTTTTCTTTCTTCAGGTTTTTCTCAATTGTCTTGTTGAATTAAATCATGAAAACTTCTAATTTCTTTATTAGAATTCATGTTTCCTCATTCTTGTTAAAAAATAAATGTTATAAAAAACTATTTAAATAGTAATTTATCGATTTAAATTATAAACAAAAACATGCAAAAAAAGAAGTATTTTAAAAAATTAAAATCATATTTTTGGATACAATTTAAACTATGAGATTAAGACATAATAAAAATGCAATTATTTTGCTTGAAGACAGTGAATTTTATATCAATAATTTTCCTTATGAATTAAAAGAAAATACAGTTCTGGAAATCGGTATGGGAAAAGGTAAAATGTTGTCTGAACTGGCTTTGTTACATCCGGAAATTAACTATATTGGGATGGAAAAATATTCTACTCCTGCTTTATCTGCACTAAAGAAAATAGAAAAAAATTCTTTAAAAAATATGAAGATAATTGTTAAGGATGCAATTGATTTGGATAAATATTTTTTAGGAAAGGTTAAAACAATATGATTAACTTTTTCAGATCCTTGACCTAAAAAAAGACACTTTAAAAGAAGATTAGTTTATAAGGACTTTTTAGAACAGTATAAAAGAATTTTAGATAAAGACGGAATAGTATATTTTAAAACTGATAATCAAGGACTTTATGAGTTTGCTTTAGAACAATTAAAAGAATTTAAAGGCGCAAAAATTGTTTACCAAACAACTGATTTACATAATTGCAATTTAGAAATTGAAAATTGTTTAACCGATTATGAACAAAAATTTAAAAACGAAGGTAAAAATATATATTTTATAGCTTTCCAATTTTAAACACAGCGTGCTGTGTTTTTATTTTTACTTTGTTTTCTTTTTGATATAATTAATATATTACTTTTGTAATATATTATAGGAGGACATTTATGTTAACTGATGATGATAAAGAACTAAAACCAGAATTAGAAGACAAACCCGAAGATAAAAAGGAACAAATAGAAGATTTTTATATTATTAATGATGAAATCCAAAGAGTTTTTGATGAAGAAACTAAGGAGGAAATAATTGATGATGAAGATGAAGAATATATTCCACAAGATAAAGAAGGTTATACTGTTCAAAGTCAAATTTTAGATAGTGAAGAAAATGGATTAAGACCTGCTGATTTAGCAACAGTTATGAAAAACTCATTTTTAGAGTATGCAATGAGTGTTATTGTTGCACGTGCTTTACCAGATGCCAGAGATGGTTTAAAACCTGTTCATAGAAGAATTCTATACGGTATGAGTGAACTTGGTATGTTTCATAATGTTCAACATAAAAAATCAGCGCGTATCGTTGGGGATGTATTAGGTAAGTACCATCCCCACGGGGATAGTTCTGTTTATGAAGCAATGGTCAGAATGGCTCAAGACTTTTCTTTACGTTATCCTTTAATTGATGGTCATGGTAACTTTGGTTCTATTGATGGGGATTCTGCAGCTGCTATGCGTTATACTGAAGCAAGAATGTCTAAAATTGCTGGAGCAATGGTAGATGGCATCAAAAAGAACACAGTTGATTTTATTGATAACTATGATGGTACTGAAAAAGAACCTGTTGTTTTACCTTCAAGATTTCCTAACTTATTAGTTTCAGGATCATATGGAATTGCTGTTGGTATGGCAACAAGTATTCCTCCTCATAATTTAGGCGAAGTTATTGATGGCGTTTGTGCTTTAGCAAAAAACCCAGACATTACAATTGCAGAATTAATGCAATATATTCAAGGGCCAGATTTTCCAACTGGCGGAATCATTTTTGATAAAGAAGGATTAATCAGAGCTTACGAAACTGGAGTTGGACGTGTAACTATTCGTTCAAAAGCGACAATTCAAGAATTAAGCAATGGTAAATCTAAAATTTTAATTACCGAAATTCCTTACGGAAAAAATAAGTCTTCTTTAATTGAAAGCATTAGTCATTTAATTAAGGATAAGAAGATTGAAGGTATTTCAGACTTTAGGGACGAATCAAACCGTGACGGAATTAGAATTGTTATTGAAATTAAGAAAAACTATGTTCCTGAAGTTATATTAAATAAATTATTTAAATTAACAGAATTCCAAACTAGATTTTCATTTAACATGGTTGCTTTAGTTAATAATGAACCTCAAAAGTTAAATCTTAAATCAGCCTTAGAAGTTTATTTACAACACCAAATAAATGTTGTAACAAGAAGATTACAATTTGATTTAGAAAAAGATTTAGCAAGAGCACACATTTTAGAAGGGCTAAAAATTTGTGTTGAAAATATAGATCGTGTAATTGCTATTATTAAACAATCTAAAACGGATGCAGAGGCTCAAAAGAAACTAGGTGAAGAATTTAATTTAACAGAAATTCAAACTAAAGCTGTAGTTGATATGAGATTAGGAAGATTAACCGGTTTAGCTATTGAAAAGATGAATGAGGAATTAAATCAACTTCATGAAAGAATTGCCGAGTATAGAAGAATACTTAGCGATAGAGATGCCTTAATTGATTTAATTATTAAAGAATTACAAGAACTAAAAGAAGCTTTTGGTGATAAACGTAAATCAGAAATTAATTGAGAAGAAGTTTCTGATATCAATAATGAAGACTTGATACCTAGAAAAGATGTTGTTATTACAGTTACAACAAATGGTTATTTAAAACGTCTGGACTTAGATGAATATAAAGAGCAAGGACGTGGTGGTGTTGGAGTTTCAACGGCTAAAACATATCAAGATGATGATATTCAAGATATATTGGTAGCAAACACTCATACCGACTTATTAATTTTTACTACTGATGCAAGAGTATACCGTGTTAGAGGATATGAAGTTCCAATAGGAACAAAACAATCAAAAGGTGTTCCAATTGTTAATATTATTGGCTCACTTGGAAAAGATGAAAAGGTTGTAAAAATACTAAGTGTTGATGATAGTGATTATGAAAAAGAAAAATTCTTAATTACCGCAACCAAAAAAGGTATTATTAAAAAATCAAGTTTATCTCTATATAAATTAATTAATAAAAATGGTAAATTAGCATTTGGATTAAAAGAAGGTGATACATTAGTTGATGCTTTAGTTGCAACAAATAGTGAAGAAATTTACATTGCAGCAAATAACTCAAAAATGTGTAGATTTGATATTGCTGATATTAATTCAATGGGAAGAATTGCAGCTGGTGTTATTGGTATTAAACTTTCTGATAATGAAAAAGTCGTATCAGTTTCAACATCTTCTGAAGGTAAATATATTTTTAGTTTAGGAGCTAATGGTTTTGGTAAATTAAGTCCTGTTGATACCTTTAGAAAAACAAGAAGAAATTCAAAAGGTGTTTTAGCCTTGAACGAAGATAAAGCTGGTGAATTAGCTTACTCAGCGGCCGTTAAAGGAACTGAAGATATTATTGTTATTACCGATGAAGGTGTCTCAATTAGATTTTCATTAAAACAAGTAAGTATTACCGGAAGAAATACTAAAGGTGTTAAATTAATTAATTTAAAGAAAAGAAATTCTTCAATTGTTGGTGTAGCAAAAATAGTTAATGAAACTGAACAGGAATCACAAGAACGTGAACTAACTGAAAATGAATTAAAAGAAGTTACACAAGATATAGATATAGATTTAGTAAACCAAAATTTAGATCAAAACGAAGAATAATTTATTAAAAATAATATAATATAAGTGTATTTAAAAAGAAGCACTAGATGTTGCTATATATTAAATACGCATAGTTGCATAAAAAAGCCCAATCCGGGCTTTTATTTTTTAAAATTCTTCTTAAAATAAGGTTTGTGTTATAATTTATGGCATAAAATGAAACAAAATAAATTGCAAATTTTAAATAAAATAAATTAAGGATAAAAGGCCACATTTTTTGTGGCCTTTTTCTTTTAAAATTGAAAGGAAATTAAATGTCTAAAAGTAAAAAAATTTTACTATCTCTTACTTTAATAGCACCCACAATGGTTGCCCCTATGTTATCTATTTCTTGCAATGACAAAGTAGATCAAGAAGATACAACTAAAGCAAAAATGGTATTAGAAAGTGAAATTAAATTAATTGAAAAATTATTTAATGCAAATAAAACTTCTTTAGCTTTCGCTAAAGCACAAGCAAAAACTTATGAAGTTGCTATTAGTAATGCTAAAAAAATATTGGCAGATTCAACTAAGTCAATCGAAATTGAAGCGATTACTGTTTTAATTACAAAAGCAAAAGAAGAAATGAATGCTAATATTACTGCCCTTTCTTCAAAAACTGATCAAGAATTATTAACATTAGCAGAAGAATACTTAACTTTTACTTATCCAAATATTTCAGAAACAAAACTAGCAGATGCTGATGTAGAAAAAATTGTTTATACTTTGCCAAAAGAATTTGAGTTTAGCAAATATAAAGCAGTAAAAAATGAAGAGACATCAGATATTACAATTATTTATAAACTTCAAAAAATTGGTTCAGATTTTGGACATACTAAAAACCAATCATTTACTTTAAAAGGATGAGCTAAATCAGAAGCTGATATTCAAAAAGAAAACCAAAAAAAAGAACAATTAAATCAAAATTTACTATCTTTAAAAGTAAGATTCTTAAATGAAAAAGCTTACCAACATGTTAACACTAATTTAACAATCAACAACTTTGAAGATAAACCAAATTTCGTTGTTGATGAATATAATAAAGATTTATATAATTTTGAACTTTCCAACCTTGTTAAAGAAGGTGAAAATACATTCAAAATTGATGTTTTATTAACTTCAAAAACTAATGAAGAAATTAGTAAGAAAGCAACAATCTTAATTGATAAAGAAAGATATTCAAAAGAAAATTCAATTAATCCTCATAATCTAAGTGAACAAGAACAAATCGCATACTTAAATGCCCAATTTGAAGAGTTGTCAATCTATCCTTTTTATTCAAAAGATAAAACTTTCTTGCAAAGAGAAGATTACGCTAAATTAACTGATAAGTCATATTGATTAACAAAGAAAAATAATCAATTACTTTATTTATTTAAAGAAGTAAAGTCTGAAGAGGAAATTAGAAAAGTTGTTGTGGAAGTTTCTTTTGAAAATTGATTGGAAAGTCCAAAAACTTCAAGAGAAATTACAATTGATTTATCTAAACTTGGTGTCGATGAATTAAATAAAATCAGAAAAGAAAAAGGTCAAGACCCTGTTGAAGATTACGAGGCTCCAAGTGCAACAATTGATGAAGTAAAATACAGTAAAATTGAACTTGTTGATTTTCAAGATACGCCTCAAGATGAACATTTAACAGAAGTGGCTGGATATAGACAAATTCATGATAAAGCTTTAAAAAACCTAAAATCAAAAGCACTTTTATTATTAAACAAAGAAGTTGAAGACTTGATTAAATCTGAAGGAGAAAACTTTATTAAAGCACAGCATTTTGTATTTAACAGAGAAACATTCAAGAGAGATTCTGAACTATTCTTCTATAACTATACAAAAACATTTGTTGATACTCAAAACGTATTAATCTTTTCAAAACCAGTATTTGAAGGTGAAAAACTAAAATCTATTAAAATTACATTTGGAAGCCTACAAGACATTACCAATAAAGATTATTCTAAATTAAGTTCAACAAGAGTAAAAATTGATACGACAAAATACGGTGAGGCAGATCTTAAAAAACTTGAATTAACTGAAGAAATTAAAGTCAAAGGTTTTGATAGAAAATTAACATACAACGGTGAATATACTAAAACCGATTTTAATCTTGAAAATCTAGTATATACAACTGAAGTTCCTGAAGGTTATACAATGGTAAAACCAACGGAATTTACAGTAAATAAAAAAGGAACAAAAATTTCTGTTGTTGTTAGATACCAAAAAGACGGTATTGAATCATACGCTTTTGTTACTGAATTTCCTGTAAAATAATTAATATAAAAAAACTGGCTAAATTATAAGGCCAGTTTTTAATATACACTTATTTTTTTAGAAGTATAGTTTATCTTATTTTTAATAATTCGAATAATTGGATAAATTGAAAAAATTAAAAATGTGTAAATTGGAATCTCAATTAAACTTTTAAAAATAATAGGAACCATAAAAAAGAAATAATATTCATTATATTTTCATGTCCCACCACGGAAGCGATTATGATAATTTATATAGGCAAAAGGACCTCATAATCATCTTGTAATTATTATAATTGCAAATACAGTAATTAAAATATTAAATAAAAGGTAAGAAGAGTATTTAGTTTTTATACTTTTAGTTTTGATATATAAAGTAAGGAAAATAATTGAAAGTATTCAGATAGAACTTATTCCAAATGTTGATATTCCAATAACTGCTTGAAGCGAATACTTCTTCTTTCTTTTAATAGAAGTTTCACTTAGTGGAAGTGAGTTGTATTCTTTAGCTAAAATTGCGATAAAAATAATTGTAATAATTGCTAAGAATATAAAGCCAATAATTCATGTTTTTTTATCGTTGCTTTTAGTTAAACCATTCATAAAAAAACCAGATAAAAATGAAATTAAAACAGGTATAAGAGCGTATTCTGGCATTCATGTAGATATTCCGAAAATAACTTGGTTAAGTGTATCGCATAAGATTCCAATAATAGCACCTTTTCAAGGCCCAAGAGCAAGTCCGAAGACAATAAAGACTGCATAAGTAATTGATATATTAAAAGCTCCAACAAAAACAAATCTCTCGAATAAAGCCATAATCATATATAAAGAAAGCAATAAACCAAATAAAGCAATTTCAAAAATCGAAAGACGATATGTTTTTGTCTTAATTGTTCGTCTTATATTCTGTAATCAATTTATAAACAAAGTATTAACCTCCTTTTTGCAGTGAATACAATTATAACAAATAAAACTGATTATAGAAAGTAAAGTAATACAAACAAAAAAACAGGCAAAACCTGTTTTTAAGTTAAATTATTTTGATACCAATTCTGAAATAGTTTTAACCATTGCAAACATTGGTTTTTCATTAATATCACATGTTCCAGCAATATCAAAGTGAATATATTCAACACCATTTGTAAATTCGTTTAAGAACATTGCAGCCGAAGAAGAACCAGCATTTCCAGTGAAGTCTGTATTTTTTAAATCAGCAACAATTGACCCTTTAATGTATTCAGCATATTCTTCATCAAGTGGCATTCTTCAAACAAGTTCGTGTTGAATTTTAGCTGCTTTTTGCACATCTTCTCAACCTTTATCAGTTGTACTTCAAACCCCGGTGTATGTATCACCTAAAGCCATAATCATTGCTCCAGTTAATGTTGCAACGTCAATTAATCTTGTAGCATTTAGTTTTGTAGCACCATAGTAAAGACCATCAGCCATAACTAAACGACCTTCGGCATCAGTGTTGTTAACTTCAACTGTTTTGCCACTCATTGAAGTTCAAACCGAGTCAGGTAATGAAGCATCACCATTAACTCTGTTATCAGTAATACACATAATAGCAGCAACGTTTGTTTCAGGTTTAGTTTGAGCAATAATTTTCATTACTGCTGCTACAACTGCTGATCCACCCATGTCATATTTCATTCCATTCATGTGACGACCAGTTTTAATGTTGTAACCACCTGAGTCAAAGGTAATTCCTTTACCAACTAATACAGTTTTTTCTTTTGATTTTTTATTTCCGTTGTATTCAATAACAACAACTCTTGGTTCAAATACAGAGCCTCTGTTAACTGAAAGAAGTAAACCCATTCCTAATTTTTCAATTTCTTTTTTATTTAAAACAGTAACTGATAAATTTTTGTATTGTTTTAATTCTTTTTCAGCGATTGCAGCTAATTGTTCTGAGTTTAATTCATTTGGAGGTGTAACACCTAAATCTCTTGCTCAGTTTTGTGCTTCTGAAAGAATAACAGCCTTGTTGAAGTAGTTTAATAAATCTTTTTGTGGATTTTCTAAATATAATGAAAGATTATTTTTGTTTTCTTTTTTATAAACAGTTTTTTTATTAAATAATTTAGCAGCAGAAAAGTTAATTCCTTTTGTAAAAGCATCAGTTGTGTCATAAATACAAATTTTCTTATCAACAGGAAATGTTTGTAAGTCAATTTGATAATTTCTAGCAGCATTTAAGGCTAAAGATTTAGCAAAATCATACATTTTGTCAAATCCCATGCTTTCTCTATCGCCCATGTAAACATAAGCAATATTTTGTGCTAAAAATTCTGTAATTGTAAATTCTTTTTCAACAAGGTTAGTAGGTAATTCATCGCCTTTAAAAACAGCTTTTAGTAGTAAATAATCATTACGTTTTGTATCAATTTTTTTAATTAATTCCATAATATTTCTCCTTACTTTCTTTATTTTTGTTTTTCGGCTAATTCAACTAATGTAGAAACTAAAATACCTAAACCTGTGTTATTTGCATCTGCAGTTCCAGCAACATCACAGTGAATGAAATCAACTTTGTTAGCAAACTCATTTAAGAACATTGCTGCTGAGTTTGAATCCGCTTTTGAAGAATTGTTGTAGTTATTTAAATCGGCAACTAATGATGCTTTATTTGTTTTATGGAAGTCTTCATGCATTGGAAGTCTTCAAACTTTTTCATGTGCTACTTGAGCTGCTTCACTAAATACGTTTCATCTTTCATCATTTGTAGCGTAGATTCCTGAGTATGTTTTACCTAACGCTCTTAACATAGCCCCCGTTAATGTCGCAACATCAACAATTAAAGAAGCATTTAATTTCTTAGCTGCATAGAAAATACCATCAGCTAATACTAAACGACCTTCAGCATCAGTGTCTGTAATTTCAACTGTTTTACCACTCATTGATTTAACAACTGATTCAGGAACTGTACCATGTGTATCGATAGCATTGTCTGTTAACATCATAATAGCAGCTACGTTTGCTTTAATTCCTAATTGAGCAATTGCTTTAACAGCATAAGCAACAATAGCTGAACCTGACATATCAAATTTCATACCTTCCATATGGTATCCTTTAGTATTATAACCACCAGTATCAAAGGTAATTCCTTTACCAACATAAACAAATTTTTCTTTGCTTTTTGGATTTCCATTATATTCAACAATAACAACACGAGGTTGATATGATGAACCAGCATTAACTGCTAGTAATAATCCCATACCTAATTTTTCAATTTCTGGTTTGTTCAATACTTTAACAGTTAAACCTTCAATGTTTGCGAAGTCTTTTTTAACTTCACGTGCGATTCATTCACTTGTTGCAATGTTTGGAGGTGTAATTTGTAAATCACGAGTTTTTGTAACATTTTCTGAAATTAAAATCAATTTCTTAACAAACTTTACATAACTTTTATCTTCTAAAAATAGTGATAATTCAATTTTGTTTTCTTTAGATTTTTTATCTTCTTTTTTTGCTGAAAATAATTTAGCATCAAAGAAAGCCATTCTTGTAATAAAAGCTCTTAAAACTTCTTCAGTTGTTAAAAATGGTAATTCTGCAAATGAAGCAATATCAATTTGATAGTTTCTTCTTTTTAAATTAATAATATGGTCAACAATTTTTAAAAAACCATAATAATCTTTTACTTCTTTTGAAACGTAAATGTAAGCAACATTTTTATCAAAGTTTTCTGTTACATACTTATGAGTGGTTGCAACACATGAACAAAATTCTTGTCCTTCATAAGCAACTTTTAATAACATATTACTATTACGTTTTGTTTCATAATTTGATATCATAAAGTCTCCTTCTAATAAAAAAATACTATTTTTAAATAGTATTCTTAAATTATAAACATTTTTATTTTAATTATTCTATTTTGTCGATCAATCAATTTCATTTTTACCTAATTGTTTTAGTTTATCATTTATTTTCTTAAAAACATTACTTCCAATAAAACCCCTTCAACAAGAAAGAGGTGAGGGATGAGGAGTTTTAAAAATTAAATCTTCATTTGCATTAAGTTTTTTTACAAAATCAAAAGCATCTTTTCCCATAGCTAAGAACAAAGTATTAGGTTTTATTAAAATCATTTTTTTTAATAAGTTAATGTTAAATATTTCTCATCCAATATTCTTGTGCGCAAGAGTTTTATCCTTTTCCGTTGTTAAAATTGTGTTTAAAAGTAAAACACCTTGATTTTTTCAGGCTCTTAAATTATTGGTTAAAAAAGTTGAATTTGGATATGAGTTTTTAATTTCTAAAAAAATATTTTTGAGTGAAGCTGGAGTTTTTAAGTTGTTGGTAGAAAAAGCAAGGCCATCAGCATTATTATTAGTTGGATATGGATCTTGACCAATAATAACCAGTTTTAAATTATCAAAATCGAAATTATCAAAAGCAGCAAAAATTAATTCTTTGCTTGGTACAAAATTATCTTTTGATATCACTTTCTCAATATTTTTTCAATATTTTTCTTTCTTTTGGGCAGATAAAAAATTTATAAAGTTAAACTTCATGAATAACCTTTTTCTTTCCTTCGAATTGATATTCAATTAAGTATAAAAAACCATCTAAGAATTCAATTTTAATTGGTGTTTTTATTTTTGATAAGCTAGCTCTAAAAATTTTTAATCTTTTATTGTTATAAATAATAAAAGCACCCGGTTGATCATTAAAAGCTCTTATTTTATTTAATGCTTGTTGGCAGGTAAGATTTGTAAAAAGTTCTGCTTCTTCATTTTGAATTTTAGGAGCAAAAGTGACTAATTCTTCATTTTGAATTTTGCGCTCAAAATCGTTGTTGTAAATTTCTTCAAGTCAATTGCCAATAACCAATGATGTTTTCTTTGCAAGTTTATTGAAAAGTTCTAAAGCGGTATCATCTGCATCTATTTTAATTTGAAAAGATTTAAGAACATCACCGGCATCCATTCTATCAATCATTTCTATTAGAGAAATTCCGGTTATTTGATCGTTATTTAATAAAGTATATTGAATTGGTGATGCCCCACGATATTTTTCCAATAAACTACCATGAACATTTAATGCTAATTTTTCAGGTAAACTTAAAATGCTATTTGGAATAAATTGACCAAATGATGCTGTTATAAAAAAGTCAAATTCTAATAATTTTAAGTCCTCATAAATTTCTTTAATTTTATTTGGTTGAAAAATTTTTAAACCAAACTCATTAGCTAATTGTGCTATTGGGGTCAAAATAATATTTTTATTTCTATCCATTTTTTTATTTGGTTGGCTTATTAAACAAAGAACCTCAAATCTTGAATCCAGAATTAATGATTTAAAAATTGTTTTTGAAAATTCACCTGTTCCTGCTAAAACTAATCTAATTTTTTTCATAAAAAAATTATACTTGATAAATAAAATTAAAATAAAAAGCCAATCAGTATTGGCTTAATAATTTCAAATTGAATAATAATATTTTTTATCTTTAGTGTCTAAGGACATTTTAAACACTTCATATTCTAGTGAGTTAATATGTGGTGATTCTGATTTTCTATAAGTTGTTGTGCGGCGTTTATTATTTTGGTATCTTGCAAAGAAGTTGTTACCTGTATTATTTCAATTATTATCATTTAACAATGAGAATATTTCATTGTTTTCTTTTAGATTCAAGTCATATTCTCCATTATTATCTAAATCTATTCAAAGTTTAATGTCAAATTTCTTATTATTAAATTTAGACTTTAAAGTATTTTTATTAATGTTATTTATAAAATAAGAAACATATTGATAATCTTTATTAAATAAATCAGGATAAATTCAAGATTCATCTCAGTAATCTTCTTGTTTTGTATTATCTTTATGATATTGAAAAATTGAATTTCATTTCTTTTTACTTATAAAGTTATAATCATTAATATTATAATCAAGTGACATAAAGTTGTTTTTGTCATCTTTATCTACTAAAAAGATTTTTGATTTTACATTATCCATTTTTTTACTTTCTAATAGTTCTTTAGGTAATTGAAAATAACCACCGAAATTAATATAATCCTTTTTATTATTATTTAAATTATAGTTTGTAAAGCTTATTAATTCACCTCAACCCATTAAATCAATATAGGCCTTAAATAATCCTTTTTGTCTAGAATCACCAACATTTTTAAAAGGTTTTTCGTAAGTGTTTGTTTCATGATTTAAAATATTAGATTTAAAATTCTCTATTTGATCTTTAAAAACTCAGTTTGAAGCAAAAGTAACTAATTCTCGATTAAGATGATAAGGAGTTTTTTGTAAAAAAGCCAAGTTTTTTAAAATATCATCACCAGCAGCATTAAAAATTAACCCTGGTAATTTTTTATTCTCTTTTTGAAAGTAAAAGAAGTTTTCAGCCAAGCTACGACTAGGATTATAAAATCGAGCATTTGGTCCTAAAGATAATTTAATAATTTCTCTTGGAAAAAGTTCAGTCATTGAAAATGTATATCTAATAGTTTTAATTGAAGTTGGAGAAGAAAAACTAATCCCTTGATATTTATTGTTATTAAAAAAATATTTCTTGCTATCTAAAATTTCATATTTTTTCTTTTCATTTAAATCAATATTAACATTTGCAGCTCTAAATAAATCATTAGAACTAAAAAAGCGATAAACGGGAATCTGATCTTTATCGTAGTAAAAATCCTCGTTACTTCTTAATAAACGATTATCCCCAGCTTTTCCAATGTAATTAAGATTAAATCTAAATTCACTTAAAAACTTTTCATTGTTTACTTCAAAGTGTTTATGATCATGATCACCATCATATTCAATTAAATCATTATTTGCTAAATTATCAGTCTTTTTTATTGATTTATTATACATGTTATCAATATGGTGAGTATATTCATGCATTAAAACACCAAAGATCATTTCAACCCTTTTTTCAACAGGTTTTTTTAGTAATTCTAGATTTTGGTCTAGAATTCCTTTTAAAAAGATAAATATCTCTTTTGATGATGGAAAATATGCGCCATTAGTTCTGTCTTCAGAAATGTAAGAATTATTAACATTGATATTTATAAGTTTAATTGCATTAATTTCAGGCCCAAAAATTGCACGTTTTTTAAACATATCATTTAATAGTTTTAAACCTTTTTGACCTAAAAAATATATTGGATTATTGCTTTCATCTTTTGCTACTGGTTTTTCTAAAAAAGATAAGTTTCCAATAACAAAGTTTTTATTTAATTCGTTTGAATTATTTACATCTTTTCTATTGAAAATTAGTGCATTATCTGAATTTCTTTTTTCTATTATGATATTTTTGTTCTTGTTAATTTCAATGTTATCTTCATCATCTTGATTTTCATCAGGATTTAAGGGAGTTATTCCCCCTTGATCTGAGTCTTGAGCTTTATTTTTCTTAAAAATTGCATTATAAGTAAAATAACCAGCAGTACCTAAAAAACCCAAAGTTGCTGCACTAATAAATAGTCCTAATAAAAATTTTCCAAATTTTGATTTTTGTTTTTCTGCCATATTATTTCCCCTTCATTAATTACCTATTTATAATAAAAAAATTATAAATATTTAATAAATTAAATATTACACTATTTTTATAAATTATTATAATTATTATTATGTTAAGAATTATTGCAGGAAAATACCGTTCAAGAATATTAAAACAACCTTCAAAAACTACAACAAGACCAACTGTCGACCGCGCTAAGGAAGCAATTTTTTCTTCAATTCAATTTGATATTGAAGGTAAAGAATTTTTAGATTTATTTTCAGGATCAGGTTCTTTTTGTTTAGAAGCATTATCAAGAGGGGCGAAAAAAGCAACTTGTGTTGAAAAAGATCGCGCTGCATACAAAATTATTTTGGAAAATAAAGCTAGTTTAAAAGAAGAAAATTTAGAAGTTTTTAATACTGATGCTTTATATTTTTTACAAAAAAACCTAGATAAAAAGCTTGATTTTGTCTATTTGGATCCACCATTTATAGAAAAAGAATTATTGCTTAAATGTATTGATATTTTAACGGAAAATAAAATGATTAATTTTGAAGGAAAAATCATTGTCGAGACTGATTGACAAGATTTTTCTTATGATAAAAACGAGTTTGAAATTGTAAAAATGAAGAAATATGGAAAAATATATATTTACTTTATTGGAAGAAAATCATAGCAAAATTGTATAATTGATTATTAATATAATAATTTGTCTTAATTTAAAAACAAATAAGGAGAAAATATGGAGAAAAAGTTAATTATTTTTACTGGTCCTTCAGGTGTGGGGAAAGGTACAGTTGAACAAAGTTTATTTACTAATCAAGATTTAAAGTTAAAGTTATCAGTTTCAATCACTACAAGAAAACCACGTGAAGGTGAAATTGATGGTGTTCATTATTATTTTGTGCCAACTGAAACTTTTGAAACTTTTATTAAAGAAAATAAATTGTTAGAATATTCAAAACATTTTGATAACTATTATGGAACTTTATATTCAGAAATTTCAAATATTCTTAGTTCTGGAAAAATTCCATTTTTAGAAATTGAAACAAATGGAGCAAAACAAATAATTGAAAAATACCGTCAAGAAGGAAGAGAAAATGAAATATGTTCAATTTTCTTAATGCCACCTTCATTAACTGAACTTGAAAGAAGAATAGAATCAAGAAACACTGAAACATATGATTTAATTTTAAAAAGACTAGATAAAGCAAGAGAAGAAATTATTCTTTCTTCAATGTTTGAATATGTAGTTGTAAATAATTCAGTCGAAGACACGGTTGATAAAATTAAAGAAATCATTAAAGAAAACTTTGCTCATATAATTGATGCTAATGATCAAGGCGAAGCTGGTAGAAAGGCATAGGATAAATGGATTATATTATTAAAACGGATAAAGGAAAATTTCGAAAAGAAAACCAAGATAATGCTTCAATTGCTTTTTTAGGTGATTGAAGTCTTGCAGTTTTGTGCGATGGAATGGGTGGCCATTTTGGAGGGTCATTATGCTCACAAAAAACAATTGACTATCTTTTTGAATATTTTTATGAACGTTTTAATAAGGATGTTAAGTTTGATGATAAGAAAGCAATTAACAAATGATTCAATAATGCTTTAAGTTATGTTAAAAAATCATTAAAAAGAATAATTGAAAATAATAAGGAATATGAAGACATGGGGACAACTTTAACAGCTGCCCTGGTTTTTAATTTAAATAAGGAAGCTTATATTTTTAATATCGGAGATTCAAGAACGTATGCATATAATGGGCTACTTCATCAAATAACTACTGATCAAAATTTATTACATCAACTTGTAAAAATAAAAAATGTGGATATTGAGTCTGCTAAATTATTGCCTGATGCTAATAAATTAGTAAGTTGTTTGGGACCTAAAAAAACAATGAAATGTGATAGCTTTTTATTGAAAAGCGATGAAAAAGTTAAATACTTATTATTGACATCAGATGGTGTACATGATTATATTGATAAACCGAATATCGAACAAATATTACAAGATTCAAAATTAAACTTAGAATCAAAATGTGATAAATTAATAAAAATTGCCAAAACAAATATGTCAAAAGATAACCTCACTGTTTTATTATTGGAGTTTTAATTATGTTAAAAAGATTAGATAAATATGAAAACGTTAATAAGCATTTTGAAGACTTTGTTTTAATTGGAAGTGGTGGATATGGCGAGGTTTATTCAGCAACTTTCAAAAAAACAGGTAGAAGAATGGCAATTAAAATATTAACTGTACCTGATGCAGCAAAAAAAGAAATTAATCAAATAAGATTCAAAAATGAATGTAATGTACTAAAAACAATAAACTCTAAAAATGTTGTTCGAATGATTGGGTATTATGTGAGTGAAAACGAGTCTTATTATGCAATGGAATTAATTAAAGGGACTAATTTAAGAAGTTTAATAGCAAAATACAAGAAACTACCGGTTGAAGAGGCAATAAGAATTGCAAGAGAAATTTGCGAAGGCTTAGCTGACATTCATTTAGCTAATGTTATTCATCGGGATTTAAAACCAAGTAATATATTAATTGAATCAGAAACAAATACTGTTAAATTAATTGACTTTGGAATTTCTTTAAGTGATGATTCCTTGAGGGTTACTGCTGATAATAAAACTGTTGGTTCTGTTCAATATTTAGCGCCCGAAATTCCTACAAGAAGTCAAGCAGCATCAATTCAAAGTGATATTTATGCTTTTGGAATGATTCTTTATGAAATGTTAGCAGGTCATCCAGTTTATCAAGGAATTGATGCTCAAGCAGTGCTATTATTACAAATTAATGGAGAAATACCACCATTAGAAGGTGTGGGTAAAACAATACCTCAAGCTGTTGAAAATATCATTATTCGTTGTACAGCAAAAAACCCATCAGATCGATATAAGAATTGTGTAGAAATAATAAGTGATCTAAATCATTGTTTACAACCACAAGCCGCTTTAGAAAAACGTTTAGACTTATCAAATAAAGTTGTTAATAAAAATAAAAAAATAAGTAAGGCGTTAACAATAGCATTAATAACTTTAGGCTCTAGTGCAGCAGTTGGATTGTTAATTTATTTAATTGTTTTTTTAGCAGATTATTTTAAAAAGTAAAGAAGGTAAAATGGAAAAAGGCAAAATTGTTAAATCAGTAGCAGGTTTTTATGACGTTAAATCATTTGAGGATAAAAAGGTTTATCGTGTTAGAGGATCTGGTAAATTAAGACTTTTAGATATGAAACCTATTGTTGGTGATAATGTTGAATTTGAAAAAGACGGTTTAATTCATCATATTTTAGGTAGAAAAAATTTCTTTATTCGCCCTAAAATAGCAAATGTTGATCAAGCAATTGTGGTCATGTCATTAGTTGAACCTGAATTTAGTTCCCAATTAGTTGATAAGTTTTTAATAATTATTGAGAACAAAAATGTAGAACCAATTATTGTTTTAACTAAAAAAGATTTAACCTCAACATCGAAAATTAACTATTACAAAGATCAAGGTTATAAAGTTTTTGAAATTAACTATGAAGATAATACTGGATTTGATGGATTGCGTGAATTATTTAGACATAAAACAAGTTTTTTTGTTGGACAAACGGGAGTTGGTAAAACAAAATTAATTAACTATTTAGCTAAAACTAATTTTGAAACACAAGCTATTTCAAAAGCCTTAAACCGTGGTAAACACACAACTCGTGAAGTTAGCTTAATTGACTTTGGTGGTGGTGAAATAATTGACACTCCCGGGTTTTCATCAATTGAGTTTGATTTAACAATTGATGAGATGCCAATAGCATTTAATTCATTTAGAGAAGCTTCAGCATTTTGTAAATTTAGAAGTTGTAGACATTATCATGAAAGATTAGAAGATTGTGAAGTAAAGAAAAGAGTTGAAAGCGGCGTAATTAAAAAAGAAAGATATGATAACTACATTAGTTTTATTAAACGCATGCTTGAACCAATGTATTAATTTATCAAGGAGAAATTATGAAAAAAATCAGTCCATCAATATTAGATGTTCCAAAAGACCAATTAATTAGTTATGTTAATAAACTAATTGAATGAAATGTTAATAATGTTCATTATGATGTTATGGATAAAGAATTTGTTCCTAATCAAGCTTTATCATATAAAGAAATAGAACAAATTTATAATGAATGTCCAAAACATCAAATGGATATTCATCTAATGGTCAAAGACATAAATTATTATTATGATTTATTTAAAAAGTTTAATGCAATTCTTACTTTTCATTATGAAGCCTTTAAAAATGAAAACCAAATTCAAGAATTAATAAAACAAGCAAAAGAAGATAATGTAAAAATTGGAATAGCCTTTAATCCAGACACAAAAGTTGATAAAATTTTACCCTTACTTAAAAATTTTGATTTAGTTCTACCAATGAGTGTGTACCCTGGCAAAGGCGGACAAACTTTTATTGAAGATACATATCTAAAAGTTAAAACTTTAAGAGATTTTATTGATCAAAACAATTTAAATACCATTATAGAAATTGATGGTGGAGTTAAGGATTTTAACATTAAAAAATGTTTTGAATCAGGTGTTAATTTAGCTGTTGTAGGATCTTTTTTAGTGAAAAATTTTTCTAAAGAAACAATTGATAAATTATTAGACTAATTTTATTTAAATAAAAGGAAACAATATGACTGATAATAAAAAACAAGAAGAAAGAAAAAAACTTCATAATTCTATTTGAAAAATAGCTGAAGAGCTGCGTGGGTCAGTAGATGGTTGAGATTTTAAACAATATGTTTTAGTCACACTTTTTTACCGTTTTATTTCCGAAAATATTACAAAATATATCAATGATAATGAACGCGAAGCAGGTAACGCTAATTTTGATTATGCTTTAATATCTGATCAGGATGCAATTAACTCTAAAGAAACATTAATAAAAGAAAAAGGTTTCTTTATTAAACCTTCTTCATTGTTTATTAATGTTGTTAAAAACGGTCAAGATAATGAAAATTTAAATGAAATATTAAATAATATTTTCAAAGAAATAGAAGGTTCGGCTATTGGAACAGCTTCTGAAGAAGATTTAAAAGGTTTATTTAGTGATATGGATACCAATAACACGCGTTTAGGAGCAACGGTTATTGAAAGAAATAAAAAGCTATATAGCATTTTAAAACATATCTCAGATTTAGAATTAGGTAATTACCAAGATAATACTATAGATGTATTTGGTGATGCATATGAGTTTTTAATGGCTATGTATGCATCTTCTGCGGGTAAATCTGGTGGAGAATTTTTTACACCTCAAGAAGTATCTGAACTATTAGCTAGATTAACATTGATTAATTTTAACGATGAAAATAAAAAAGATAAAACAGAAATAGATAAAGTATATGATCCATGCTGTGGGTCTGGTTCTTTATTATTAAAATATGCAAAAATTTTAGGAAAAGAAAATGTTAAAGAATCATTCAGCGGTCAAGAAATTAATTTAACAACATATAACTTAGCAAGAATTAATATGTTCTTGCATGATATTAATTTTGATAAATTTCACATCCGTCTTGGCGATACATTAACCAACCCATTGCATATTGATGAAAAACCTTTTGATGCGATTGTTTCTAACCCTCCTTATTCAATTAAATGAGAAGGTGATTCTAATCCGACTTTAATTAATGATGAAAGATTTTCAGTCACAACTTTAGCACCAAAATCAAAAGCCGATTTAGCCTTTGTTTTACACATGATTAACCATTTATCTGCAGATGGTACAGCGGCAATTGTTGAATTTCCGGGTACACTATATCGTTCCGGGGCTGAAGCTGATATTAGAAGATGAATGGTAGAAAATAAGAATGTTATTGATACAATTATTCAATTACCATCCAACTTATTTTTTGGAACTTCAATTTCAACATGTATTTTTGTTTTAAGAAAAAATAAAACAGATACAAATGTATTTTTTATTGATGCATCTAATGAATTTTTAAAAGAAACTAAGACTAATAAATTAACAGAAGAAAATATAACTAAAATTGTTGAGGCAGTTAGATTTAAAAAAGAGGAAGAAGGTTTTTCTCGACTAGTTTCGTTAGAAGAAATTAAAGAAAAAGATTTTAATCTATCAGTTAATGTTTACATTCAAAAGAATAATAATGATGAAATTATTGATATTAAAAAGCTTAATTCAGATATCAAAGAAACTGTTTTAAAAATTAATAAGTTACGTGAAGAAATAGATTTAATCGTTGCACAGTTAGAAGGTAGCGATGAGTAATAAAGAAATAAAAACTTACAAGTTATATGAATTAGTAAATTTTGATAAAAGATTTAAAGGCGTTGATAAAGAAAAACAAAAAGAAATATTGAAATTTAAACACATAACAGCTGAAAAACTAAAATCTTATAAAAAATCAGATAATGGGAATGTTCGTTTAATTTCTACTGGAAATTTAGATTTTTATACCGATGTAGATGTAAAAAGCAATGAGGTAAATTTTGGCGAAGTAATTAGTCTACCTTCAGGAGGAACTGCTAACTTAAAATATCATAATGGTTATTTTATTGATGCTTTAAATATTCTTTTTTCTTCAAAAGATACAACTAAATATAATTTAAAATATGTTTATCATTATTTGAAATCTAGGATATCTGAAATTCAAAATAATTATCGTGGATCTTCAATTCAACATCCGGACATGACTTCTATTATAGAAATGTCAATAAAAGTTCCGCCTCTTGAGACTCAAAATAAAATTGTTAATATTTTGGACAGGTTCACAGAGTTAGAAACAGAGTTAGAAACAGAGTTAGAAACAGAGTTAGACCTTAGAAATTTACAATATAAGTACTATTTAGATACTTTATTAGACTTTTCAACTAACAAAATGTTATTAAAAAACATTTTAGGTGAAAATTTATTAGAGACTAGTAACCTAAATGTAGATAAATTTAAATTAGGTGATATTTGCAATATTGAAAAAGGCAAAAATTATACTAAAAATTACATTCAAAAAAATTCCGGTATATACCCTGTGTTTTCATCTCAAACTTCAAATAACGGAATTATAGGTTGTATAAATTCATATGATTATAATGGTCAATTTTTAACTTGAACCACAGACGGAATATATTCAGGAACGGTTTTCTATAGAGATGAAAAATTTTCTGCATCAAACCATTGTGGAATTATTAGTGTAAAAGACCCAAATAAAATAAATATAAAATTTTTATTTTATTTATTAAAAATTAAAATGCCTAAAATTGTTGTTAGTGCATCTTATATGAAAACATTAGGCTTAAATGTTGCCAAAGAAATTATTTTAGATATACCTCACATCAATATTCAAAACTGCATTGTAAATATTTTGGATAAATTAGAAACTTACACAAAAGATATCAAAACTGGATTACCTCTTGAAATAAAACAAAGAAAAGAACAATTTGATTATTATCACAAAATGTTACTAACTTTTGATGATAATCCAGAGAGAGTTAAGTAGTTCATATATTACATTACTAAATGAATTGGAAAGAAAATTATTGATTAATAATTTGTTTATTTATGAAGAATTGCAAAAAGTATGTGAAATGAAATATGGAGTTGGTAATGTAATTCCTAAAAACATTAATGGAATTTACCCAGTATATGGTGCTAATGGTGTGGTAAGTATAGCAAATGAATATAATAATTCAGATTCAGTAATCGTTGGACACATTGGAACTGTCGGAAAAGTAATTTGAGCTCCTGGAAAGCATTATGTTACATACAACGGAACTATTGTAAAGAGTAAGAACAATAACAAATTAGTAAATAAATTTATATACTACTTTTTATTAACTCAAAATTTAGAAAAATTTAAAAAAGGTAGTCAACCATTTTTATCAATAAAAGATTTTAATAAAATTTTAATTCCTATCCCAACAATAGAAGTTCAAAATAAAATAGTTGAAATTTTAGATAGATTAGAAACATATATACAAGATATTAAGAACGGATTACCCAAAGAAATAGAAGAAAGAAAAAAACAATATAAATATTATTTAAACAAACTTTTAAATTTTGATTAATTTTTAAAAATATAATAAGGAGTTATGAATATGGAAACAAAAATATTAGCATATAATGATAATTCAACAGTTGTTGCTGAATTTATTAAAAGCAATAATAATTCAACATATTTTGAATCAGAAGCTTCCCTTGAAGAACAATTTATAAAAAAACTTGTTTCTCAAGGGTATGAATATTTAAAAATAAAAGATAAAAATTCTTTAATGCAAAATTTGAAGGGCCAAATTGAAAAATTAAATGATTTTAAATTTAGTGGTTCTGAATGAAAAAGATTTTTAAATTTATATTTATTAAATGAAAATAACTCTTTAGAAGATTATTCTAATATTGTTCAAAATAACTATATTTATGCTCTTGAATTAGATGATAATAAAGGTATTAAAAATATTAAAATACTTGATAAAACCAATATTCATAATAATTATTTACAAGTAATTAACCAATATGAAGTTACAAGCCAAGACAATATCAAAAATAGATATGATGTGACTATTTTGGTAAATGGTTTGCCACTAGTGCATATTGAATTAAAACGCCGTGGTGTTGATTTAAGAGAGGCTTTTAATCAAATTGAAAGATATAAAAACAAAACAATGTTTGAAAAAGATAGTTTGTTTTTATTTACACAAATATATGTAATATCAAACGGTTCATATACTAAATATTATTCTAATACAACAAGGGAAATTTCAATTAAATCAAGAAATAATCAAAATATCAAAACTAAAAAGACTTCAAACTCTTTTAAATTTACAATTAATTGAACAGACTCTAAAAATAATCGTATTAATGATTTATTTGATTTTACCCAAACCTTTTTTGCTAGACATACAATATTAAATATATTAATTAAATATTGTGTTTTAACATCAGATAAAACATTATTAATATTAAGACCTTATCAAATTGTGGCCACAGAAAAGATAATTAATAAAATCAATGTTTCTTTATCATCTCCAAATAAATTAGGCACTATTGCCGCTGGTGGATTTATTTGGCATACAACAGGTTCAGGAAAAACCTTAACCTCTTTTAAAACTTCAATGCTTGCTAAGGATATACCTAATGTAGATAAAGTATTTTTTGTTGTTGATAGAAAAGATTTAGATTATCAAACAATTAAGGAATATGAAAGATATAAGAAGGGTTGTGTTGTATCTAGTTCTAACTCAAATCAATTAAAAGATAATATTGAAAATAACGAACAAAAAATTATTATTACCACAATTCAAAAATTAAATATTTTTATAAAGAATAATATCAAAAGTGGTCACCCTATATTTAATAAAAACGTCGTGTTAATTTTCGATGAATGTCATCGCTCACAATTTGGTACATTCCAAGCTAATATAAGCAAAAAAGCATTTAAAAACTATATGCTTTTTGGTTTTACAGGAACACCAATTTTTGAACAAAATAGTTTAATTAAAAATAGTTTTAATAATAAAAAAACTACTAAGGAAGTTTTTGGTGATTGCTTGCACACATACACAATTGAAAAAGCTGTAAAAGACGGAAGTGTTTTACCTTTTAGAGTTGAATATGTTAATACAATAAAATTAAAAAAAGATATTGAAGATAAACAAATATCAGGGATTTTGAAACTAGAAGTTTTAGAAAATAAGGAAAGAATTTCTAACATTGTTAAATGAATTTTGGAAAACTTTGATAGATTAACAAGAAGAAATCGAGATTATATAAAAATAAATAGAACAATAAATATTCCAGATTTAGCTAAAAGCAATATTGGTTCATATGTAAAAGAAAAAAAATCTGAATCGGTTTTAAATGGTTTTAATTCTATTCTTGCATGTAGCTCAATTAAAGCAGCAAAAATTTATTATAATGAATTTAAAAAGCAACAAGAAAATCTTCCTGAGGAAAAAAGATTAAAAATTGGATTAATATATAGTTTTGCTCCAAATGAAGATATAACCGAAAACTATTGTAATTATCTTGATGAAGAAAATAACGAAAGTGTTAATGGTTTAGACCAAAGCTCAAGAGATTTTTTGGATGAAGCAATTGCTGATTATAATAAAATGTTTAATGTGTTTTATTCAACAAATAATGAAAGTTTTAATAATTTTTATAAAGATTTTAGCCTACGCCTAAAAAATAGAGAATTAGATATTGCTATTGTTGTTAATATGTTTTTAACTGGTTTTGATTCAACTACATTAAACACATTATGGCTTGATAAGAGATTAATATATCATAGTTTATTGCAAGCTATGTCTAGAACAAACCGTATTTTAAATGAGGTTAAAAGTAATGGAAATATTGTTTGTTTTTCAACTAACGAAGATTCTGTTAACAAAACGATTCAACTTTTTACTGATGAAGATAAATTAAACAATGTTATTATTTGCAGAAATTTTTCTGATTACTATAATGGATACGTAGATGATGATGGAAGCGTCTATAATGGTTATACATATTTTGTTAAGAGATTAAATGAAATGTTTCCTAATGATGATTATGATAGATTTTTAAATGAAGAAGAGGAACATAATTTCATTAGAATTTTTGGTGAAATTTTAAAAGCGAGAAATATATTGATGCAGTTTGATGAATTTAAAGAAAATGATATTCTAAAAGATCGTCAAATTCAAAATTATCAAAGTACCTACTTAGAGTTAGAGTATAAACATAGAACTCAAAAAAGACAACAGAGCGAAAGTATTTTAAACGATTTAGTTTTTGAAACTGAATTGATTAAATCAGTAGATATTGATATAAATTACATTCTAGATTTAATTGCTAAGTCAATGATAGAAAATAATAGAGTAGTTAAAAATAATTTGGATACTATTATTTCTTCTAGTCCAAATCTAAGATCTAAGAAAGAACTTATTAAACAATTTTTAAATAAAGTTAATTCTACAATCAATGATAATGAGCAAATTGATATTTATTCTTACTGAGATCAGTTTAATCTTAAACAAAAACAAGAAGGTTTAAAAAAGATTATTTTAGAACTAAATTTAGATGAAGAAAAAACCAAGAAATTTATCAATCAGCAATTTAAAAATGGCTTCTTTAATGATTCTGGCACAACTATTCCTGATTTAATGAAAACTAAATTTAGTTTATTTGATAGTAATAAAAGAGAACAAAAAATTGTTGAATTAACAGATAAACTAAAAGAATTCTTCTATAAATTTTTAAACTAATTTTAATAATATAAATAAACTTTTTACAGCAAACTTTCTTTGCTGTTTTTTTATTTTTTAAAAAGTACACAAATTGAACAAAAAATTATAAAAATAAAACTTTTTAAAATAAATTATAAAAATAAGTAAAACGATTTTAGAAAGGAAAAAATATGTCAGAAAAAAGCAGAACAATTCTAACACTTTTATCATTTTTCTTAGGAGGACTAGGAATTGATAGATTTTACGGCGGTAGAATCATTTTAGGAGTACTAAAATTACTTACAGCCGGAGGATTTGGAATTTGAGCACTTGTTGACTTTATTTTAGCAGTTTGTGGTGCTCAAAGAGACGGACAAGGTCAATTAATCCGTAAGTGGTAAACGTTGAAATAATCCTAAAAATAAAAACAAAAAAGTTAACAGCATGTTAACTTTTTTATATTTAATTTCTTGTTATGCGTTTTGATTAGTTTTAGCTTTTTCTAAAACCTCATTTATTTTTTCATCATTATAGAAATCATCATATTCTAAATTAATATCTGGTTCAACACCACTTTCAATTTCCTTGTTAGTTTCTCCAAAAACAGCATTATTTGGTGAACTAATTGTAATTGTTGTTCCATCAATTAAAGCAATTGGCATAATAGCAGACATACCACCACCGGTTCTTTTACCAATAATTTTAGCAATGCCCATTTCTTTTACAATGCTTGTTAATTGGTTGGCTGCACTAAATGTATTTAAGCTTACTAAAAGATTTCAGTTGTATTTTTCATAAGCATCACCATCGTAGTTTTTATCACCATCAGTATCTACTTTAGATTTGCTTAAATCACCTCTTCTGTTTAAAATGTCAAATTCACGATTTAGAATTGGTTTATCAGTCATAAATCCTAATGTTCTAACCATTGAATTAACACTACCACCACCGTTGATAGCAATATCTAAAACAATATTCTTAATTTCTGGTTTTTTAGCTACTTCTGACATTAAATGACGCATTAAGAAGTATGTGTCGTATTTTCAAGCATCTGGTCCTTGAATATCTTCTTGAGTACCATCTTCAAATTGTAATAATGTTACTATAGCAGTATTTCCGTGGTAACGAATGTAATCATCTGGACCAAAGTTACTAATCTTTTTACCAAATTTCTTTTCAAATTTGTCAACCAACATTTTTCTGTTGCTTTCAAAATCGATACGGTATTTACCATAGTCATTTGGATATTGTAATTTTTGTTTTAGTTTTTGATCTCATTGAGTTTCGTAGTATGAGAATGAATTTAGTCTTGTGTGTAATTCATTCAATTGTTTGTGAAAAATATTTACATATGCTTCATTATATTGTTCGGGATCTGTTGAAAGTAATTTGGCTTTATCTTCTGGACTAATAAATGATTCAAATGATTCAATTTGTTTATAGTATTTTAATCCATAGAAATAATCCATAGTAAATGCTAAATGGTCAAAGTTAGCTTTACGTTCTTCAACGGTTGCAGTTTGTCCACTTAATCCAGAATCTTGTCTAATTCTTGTTCTTGGTTCATCTTCAATTGAACCTCAAGAATCTAAACCGGCTTCTAAGTTTGTAAATGTTTTACCATTAAAGTAAATATTATTAAATGTTTGGCTTATAAATAAAGTGTTAAACACTGAGAATGGAAGTAATAATTTACCATCCTTATATAAAATATCCATATGATATTTTGCAAGGTCAAACATTACTCCTTTATCATCTTCGTTTTTACTTTCATAATCTATTTCTAAAAATTGACTATCATCTGTTAATTCTTGTGGTTTAAGAATTTCATAGAAGAATGAAGTGCTTGTTGTAAAAATCTTGTTTTCTTTTCAATCAACAATTAATTTATTTAATGTTTTACCATTTTCGTCTTTTGACAAATAAACTTTTCTATTTTTAACTTCATCTATATATGAACTATATAGATTTAAATCAACTAAACCATCTAATACTTTTAAAAATTCATCTAAATCAACATAAACTACTTTAGATTTATCTTCTTTAACCTTATAAGCGTTTACATCGTTTTTTTCTTGAATTGTATATTCAGGGTTGTAGTTTTTAAAATTGTGAGCTGAGACTTCTACTTCAACAGCATTATCATTTTGTGGAGCAACTTCTTCACTTTCTTTTTTTTCTTTTTCTAATTGTTCAATTTTTTTATTTTTTTCAAGAAGTTCTTGCTCTTTATTTTTTAGTTCTTCGATTTTTTGATTCTTTTCGCGAAGTTCCTGTTCTTTCTTTTCTAATTCCTTTTTAATTTTCTCTATTTCTTCATTAGATGCAGTATTATTTTGGCAACTTGCAGATAAAATTGCAACTGGTGCTAAACCAACTGTAGCTAATGGTAATAAGTAATTTAATAATTTAGCTTTTTTTGATTTATTCATAAATACCTTTCGTTTTTAATTTAATATGCGTTTTTTATACTAATACTTTTTTTAAAAAAAGATTAAAAAAGTCTAAAAATGAGCATTTTTTATAATAAATAATTCTCTAATATATATTTATATATATTAAAATTATCGCTTTTGAATTTAGGTTTACTTTTAAAATAACAAATTTAAAGAAAAAGAATAAACAAACTTCTTGTTTTTTATATAAAACACAAAAAAGAGAAATTTTAAGCCAAAAAATAAAAGCATAATATTGTATCACTTTAAATTTTTTGTTAATTAAAATGTAAAACTCATTAAACTTTTTGATTAATATTATTTTATTTTTTTCATTATATAAAAATAATTTATAGTATAATATAAACGCTTTTAATAGCAATAAGTAGATTCATTTCTCACCTAAGTGATTTTTTGCTGGGTCGCTACACATAAAGAATATTTATTATGTAGTTTTTGGGAAGTGGTCTAAACCCACTTTTTATTTATTTTAAGGAGGAAGTTATACCAAAAGATAACTCAAATTTTGCAAACAATCAAAGCAAGAAACCAAAATCAGAACACGTTGTTAATAACGAAATACCTTATAAAAAAGTTTTTGTTTTAGGCCCAGATAATGAAAAAATTGGTGTTTTAACAAAAGAGGAAGCTCTTGATAAAGCATCAGATTATAAAATGGACTTAGTACTTATCTCAATTGAAAACAATAAACCAATTACTAGAATTATGGATTATGGAAAATTCAAATATGATAAGAAGAAAAAACAAAAAGCCGTCAAAGAGAAACAATCAGTAACAATTAATCGTGAAATTAGATTAACACCTTTAATTGGCCAACATGATTTAGAAACAAAAGCACGTAAAGCACGTGAATTTATTTTAGAAGGTAACCGTGTTAAAATATCTGTTAAATTCAGAGGTAGAGAACGTAGCAGAACTGAACTTGGTGAAGACATATTAAACAAATTTTATGTTTTAATTGAGGACATTGCAAAAGTATCAAAAGAAGCAACTTTAGTAAATGAACGTTTTCTAGATATGTATGTAGAAAAAGATAAGAAAAAAGTTGAAGCTTTAAATAAAAAAAATAACGAACCTTCAGAACAACAAGGAGAATAACATGCCAAAAATGAAAACCAAAAGCGGTTTAAAAAAGAGAATTAAAATAACTGCAACAGGTAAAGTTAAACGTGGAAACGCTTACCGTTCACATTTAGCTCAAAACAAAACAACAAAACAAAAACGTCAATCTCGTAAATCATCAACTCTATCAGCATCTGATTTCAAGAGATACAAAGAATTAATTTAATTTTATAATTTAAGAAAGGAAATATTATGCGTACAAGAGGCGGAATAGTTACAAGAAGAAGACGTGCAAAATGACTAAAATTAGCTAAAGGTTACTGAGGACACAAATCAATCGGTTACAGAGTTGCTAAACAAGCTGTTGTTAAATCATGAACATATGCATTTAGAGACAGAAAACAAGTTAAACGTGAATTCAGAAAATTATGAATAGCACGTATTAATGCTGCTGCAAGAACAAATGGAATTACATATTCAAGATTAATCGAAGGATTAAGCAAAGCTAACATTAACATTAACAGAAAAATGCTTTCAGAATTAGCAATCAACTACCCAGAATCATTCTCAAGAATTGTTGAATCAGCTAAAAAAGCTTTATCTTCAAAATAATAATATAAACCTAGGCAAAAAAGCCAGGTTTATTTTTTTATTCTATAAAACTAACTCAATTTTAAATCTCAAATTTTAAAGTAGTAAAATTATGAATACAAGGTTTTAAATTAACATCTTTTTAATATTAAAAATTTTATGTATTAATACATAAAAGATTTTAAATTGTGTTATTATTTTTACCATAATTGAGGACATATGAGAATACATAAAAATAAAAATTCATCAAACGAAGTAAGGTTAGATCTTGCAAAAACTAATCAACTTAAAACAGAAGAATTTATTGCACTAAAAAAAGAAAATAAAAAACGTAAAAATAAAAAACTACCTTCAAATGTTCCATATGATTTAAATCCATATGGCGTAACATTTTTTAATGTTTGAAAAAAATTTCCCAAGAAGATGTTAATGGTCTTTCTTTCAGCAATTTTATATAACGTTGCTATCGCAACATTTCTTGCAAAAGCTGCTACCGTTGCAACTGGTGTTTCTGCATTAGTTCAGGCTTTAACTTTTACGGTTTCAGTTACAGCTCCATACTTTGCTTACATTTACTTTTTATTAAATTTACCTTTAATCATAATTTTTTGAAAGAAAAATTCAAGAATGTTTATGATATTGACGACTTATTGGTTATTATGACAAGTCGCATTTCAATCAGTCTTATTAATTGGGCCAGTTGGTCACTTCTTCCATAAAATTTCAATTTATTACGTAAACTGAATTTCACCAAGTGAATCAAACTTTACCAACGATTTCAAAAGTTTAATTCCTTGAGATGTTTATGGGACATATGCTAATTCTTATCATAATTTATTTGATTGAATGAATACTTTACCAACACCTAATTCAGACGGATTATATATTCTTGATTTAAAGAATTCTTTACATGCGGGTGTTTCACGAGAATTAGGTTATATTAGTTATTTAACTCAATCTCAATTTGCACAATTATCTCACTTTAAACATTTAATTGGGAATGGTTTTGGAAACCCTACTTGACCAATTATTGTTTACGCAGTTATTGGTGCTGGCATGGCTGGTATTGCTGGTGGAATTGCCTGAAAAAATTCAGCTTCAACAGCCGGTGGTGATTTTATTGTTTATTATATTTCAAGAGTTAAACAAAAATCTGTAGGTCACATTTCAACAATTGTTGCTTTAATCTTTGGAGCTTTTTCGATTGTAACAATTACTATCGTTGAATTACTTGGCATATCTGCTGATCGCCCATTTAACGCTGCTGGTTTATTATTAAGAATTTTATGTTCTATTGCTTATGTATTTATTTATATTTCATTTATTGAATTAATCTTTCCTAAATACCGTAAGATTAGAATTGAAATATATAGTAAAACCCCAGAAAAAATTATTGAACGTTTCAAATTAATTAATTATTGACATGGTTACAATATTGATAAACTTGTAGCTGGTTATACGAATACCGAAACAGTTAAAATTGAAACTTTTGCCTTATATTTAGAAAAAAACTTAATTAAAAATGAAATTTTATTAGCTGATCCTAATGCTTGAATGACAGTTTCAAGAGTTCATAATATTATTGGAAAATTTGACACTTCAAAAGTTGAATCATAATTAAAAAACCAGGTTTTGATATGAAACCTGGTTTTATTTATTCGTCTTGTCCTAGTTCATCTAGTTTGTTAATACGAGCAATATGTCTTCCGCCCTCAAATTCTGTATTTTCTCAAGTGTGAAACATGTTTTCAACTTCATTACCAGATAGTAATCTTCCGCCCATACATAAAATATTTGAATTATTATGCGCCTTTGATAATCTAGCTTCTTCTTCATTAGTTACTCTTGCACATCTAATATTCTTAAAGCGGTTTAAAGCCATTGATATTCCAATACCTGAACCACAAAAAGCAACAAACTTAGTATCTTCACGGTTTAAATCTTTTTTGACTTCTTTAGCAAATTCAGCACCAACTTCAGCATAAGAAACTGGTTCACCTTCGCTCTTAGAACCAAACAATTCTACTTGATATCCTTCATTTTCTAGTCTATGAGCTAATTCTATTTTAGCGTTGTGACCAGCGTGGTCACTTGTAATCTTAACAATATTTTTTTTCATTTTATTTCCTTAAAATTTCGCCATCTTCAACTCTAATAATTTGACTTGGCTTTTGACTCATTTCCCCAAAATTATATACGTTAGTTATTTCTGGAAAAAGAATCTTTGCATTTTCAATTGTTTTGCATACTGGGGCATTAGATAGATTGCAACTTGACATATATGCTGGCCCATTTTTTTCTAAATATTCTAACAATAAAGGTTGATTAGGCATTCTGAAACCTTGATCATTAACAACTAAAGTTGTAGCACCTGGTCAATACTTTTTAGCTAATTTTTCAGCTTCAGGATTTCATTGCTTAAACATACGTGCTTGTTTAAGTGAAGCAACCAAAATAATTAATTTTTTATTTCTGTCTCTCCCTTTAATTTCATAAATTAAATTTTCAGTTTCACTATCAACGGGACCACCAATACCTAAAACGGTATCTGTTGTTGATATAAATAATTTATTATATTTGTTTACCATATTCATATTATATAACATTATAATAAGTAAAAGTATATAATAATACTATGCCAGAATTACCAGAAGTCAAGACTGTTGTTAAAAACCTAAATGAGACAGTTTTAAATAAAAAATTATTTAAATTAGAAGTAATTAAATCTAAACTTTTTAAAGAATATGACATTCCGTATTTTCAAAATAATTTAGAAAATGCAACAATCATCAAAATAGAAAATAAAGGTAAACATATTATTTTTTATTTTGATAATGATAAAGTTTTACTTTCGCATTTGCGAATGGAAGGCAAATATCGTTATTATCAAGAAAAATATGATGAACCTAAACATCTAATTGCCAAATTCATTTTTGAAGACAAAAGTGAGTTAGTTTATCTAGATAGTAGAATGTTTGGAACATTTCACTTAAGAAATAAAAATAACTATGATCAAATTCTACCCCTAAGTAAAATTGCAAATGAACCTAATGATGTTAATATTGATAGATTATTTGATAAGTTTAAAAATAGTACGACAGCAATTAAGACTAAACTTTTAGATCAAACAAATGTAGCTGGGCTTGGAAATATTTATGTAGATGAAGCTCTATTTGCTGCAAAAATTCACCCTAAAAGTCAAAGTAAAAATATTTCTAAAAAACAATTAAAGGACATTTTAGAAAATGGGCAAATAATAATGGATAAAAGTTTTGAACTTGGTGGTTCGACAATTCATACCTACGAAAGTTTTAATGAGCAAACTGGTCAATTTCAAAACTTTTTATTAATTCATAGTGACAATATTAAATCTTGTTTATCATGTAATAATAAAACAATTAAAATAAAAGTAAATGGACGTGGAACATATTTATGCCCACATTGTCAAAAGGAATACTAACATGGGTTTTTATTCTTTTACAATTGATTTACATGGGCAAACTAGTGAGGAAGCCATTGTTAATGTTTTAAATGCATTATTTAGCTTAGAACAAGAAGAATTTTATGAATATTTCGACATTATTGTAGGAAATGGAACAGGGACACTAAAATTTGTTGTTAGTGATCTATTAGAAGAAGAAGGATACTCATTTGATTTTATTAATTCTAATCATTCAATCATTAGAGTCTATCGTAAATAAAACAGATAGGAAGAAAAGTTATTGCTTTTCTTTTTTTACTAAAATAAATTAGGCAAGTTGATAATCATTTATAATTATTTATAAAATAATTAACACATAAATTTAATAATTTAATTTAATAGGAGAATATATGGCTAAAAATACATGAGAAATTGCTAAACAAGCAATTGAATCTCACGATAATATTTTTATTTTTCATCACATTAGACCTGATGGTGACTGTTTAGGTTCGCAATTTGGTTTAAGAGAATTAATTAGAACAAACTATCCTGAAAAAAGAGTTTTTGTATTTGGAGATACCGGTGGAATTTTTCCTTTCTTTGAATGAGATTTTGATAAATTTGAAGATGTTCCAAAAGAATGCTTCGAAAACTCACTTGGTGTTGTTGTAGATGCTAATTCATCAAATAGAATTCAATTTGCACAATACATTCTAGATAATAACTTTACTCATATGTTAAGAATTGATCATCACCCTGTTGATCCAGATATTAACTATGACTATACTTGAGAAGATGCAACTTTTGCTGCAGCTGCAGAACAAATCGCTTATATTGCAATGAAATCAAAATGAGTAGTTACTGATAAAGCTGCTAAATATACATATTTAGGTATTAATACAGACTCAGGAAGATTCCAATACGAATATGTTCAACAAAGAACATTTGACGTAATGTCTTATTTACATAAAGGTAATAATTTTAGAGTTTGAAATGTTAACTTTGAACTTTCAAAAAGAGACGAAAGAAAAGTTAGATTTGCTGCTTATGTTTTATTAAACTACAAAAGTGATGGCAAAGTTTTATACTTCCATGTTACAAAGAAACTTCAAAAGAAATTTAAACTAAATGATAATGAAGCTAATGATGTTGGTATTTTAGCAAATATCGGTGATTGCAAAATCTGAGTTTTATTTATTGATTTACCAGATGGTAATATCAGGGCACGTGTAAGATCAAATGGTATTTGAATTAATCATATTTGTGCTAATTACAAACCAGGTGGTGGACACGAAGTGGCTTCAGGAGCAACATGTCATTCAAAACATGAAATGAAAGCCTTAATTGAAGACTTAAAAGCTGAGGTTTTAAAGCATGATAACAATTAGCAATGAAAGACTTGAAATTTTTAAACAAATTGAAGAAAAGATTAAAAGTCATAAAAATATTGTAATCTTTCATCACATTAGACCTGATGGCGACTGTTTAGGTTCACAATTTGGAATGAAAAATTTAATAGAAGAAAATTTTCCAGATAAAAAAGTTTATACAGTTGGAGATACAAAAGGTATTTATCCTTATTTAGATTTTCCAATGGATAATCTAGAACTTAAAAAGTTAGACGATTCATTAGCAATTATTGTTGATGCTAATTTCAAAGAAAGATTAGAATGTCGTGAATATTTAGATAATAATATTTTTGATGAAGTAATTAGAATTGATCACCACCCAAACGATGATGATTTAAATGCTTCATTGGTTTGAGTTGATAGATATTCACCTGCTGCCGCACAACAAGTGGCTGAAATTGCCTATGGTCTAAATTGAAAGGTAAATGAAAAAGCAGCAACTTATTTATATTTAGGAATTTATACTGATTCTGTAAGATTAACAACTAATTTAACGAATGATAAAACAATGTTTTTAGTTGCTTGATTATGATCAAAAGGTGCTCAAAAAGATTTATTACATGAAAACATGGCTAAAAAATCCTTAGAAGACATACGTATTAATGCTTTTATTCAACAAAATATGAAAATTAAGAATGGTGTTGTATCATTTTACTTTTCTTTAGAAGATCAAATAAAACTTGGTATTAATGATCCTTTAAAAGCAAATCGTCCTTTTGTACTAGCTTCAATTGATGATAATAAAGCCTGAGTATTTTTTACACAAGAAAAAGAAAACCAAATCAGATGTGAATTTAGATCAACCGGAGCATGTGTAAGAAACGTTGCTGTTAAATGAGGTGGTGGTGGGCACCACAGAGCTTCTGGTGCGCAAATTCAAGATAAAAATCTAATTCCTCAAATTATTTCTGATTTAGAAAAAGAAATAACAATTTTAGAAAATTACGATAATAATTAAAAAAGTAATTAATAATTAACCAAAAAAGGAGAATCTATTTTAAAAAAAAGATTCTCCTTTTTGCTTGAAAAAACGTCAAAAATGCCAATTTTTTGACTTTTTTTTGCCTTTAAGAATTTTGTTCTAAAATAAAAGTAAGTAATTGGCTTAAATTACTAAAAAAATTTTAGAAAGGATATATATGCTGATTTCTAAACAAAAAATAAGTTATTATCTATTTGTACTAATATCTTTAATCATCGGCATTAGTATGTTAGTATTTAGAGATTTTCACGGAATGCTTAGTTATTATGCTCACGTTGGCTTAATATTTGCTATACCATTATGAATGACAATTAATATTTTAATCACGCAAAATAAAGACGATTTAAGAAAGTTCTTTTCTTTTAAGAAAAAAAGCTGATTTTTATCAAATAAACATAAATTAACAATTTTAAATTTTGTATTTTCATTATTTATTGTCGCTAGTTATTGAGTTTTATTTTTCGCTGGTTTTCAATTAACTGGAAAAATAATATTTTATTCGGAAGAATTTGCAATAGCAATGTGCATTTTAACTTTATGAATGTTATATCAATTAAGCCTAGTTATTAAAAAAAAAATAAGATTAAATTATTTTTAGTTATTGTTAATGTTATTAACTTAAGTTTATTTTTATTGTTTGTAATTACTTTTATAACTTGACTTTCATTATATTTAACTATAGGAAAAACAAACCCTGATTTTTACGATACAGAATATAATTACTTTAGCATTTGTATAAATATTTTTACATTATCAGGTATTCTTTTTGTATTTTTAAAATCGCTTTTATTTACTTACTTAAAAATGAATAATAATTCAATTAAAGCAAGCGTTTTTCCTTTATTACATTTTAAAAATATAAATATAGCTATAGAAAAAAATGAGAAATTAAATTTAGCTCTTTGAATAATAAATTCATTATTTATAATCTTAATATCTTCGTTAGTTTTATTTTTATTTTTCGATGTTCAAACTCCAATTATTGTTTTATTTATTTTAATAGTTTCCTCATTTATTACCAAAATTCTAACTGTCTCTTATCAAAAAGAAATCAACGACTTACAAAATATGAAAACCTTTCAAATTAAATAATTAATATGAATAAAATATTTTAAGTTAAAAAACTAAACCCAAAATAGAAACGGTTTAGTTTTTAATTTTTTAGTTTAACCCTTGAAAATCATCAAAAATGAACAAATTTTAGCCTTTTTTGCGGTTTTTTTGATTTTAGTTTTAAAATAAAATGTGAGAAAGAGGTTTGCTTAAATATTATAATTGTTCCCCGCTTTTATAAATATTTGTATTATAGTTTAACAATGATAAGAAAAATATAGTTTTCTTTAGCGAGCACTGATAAGCTAAATTTATGTAAACTCTTTCCAAATTTTGATTAATGTTAGCGAACAAAATAACACATATAATATTAAGATTAGATTTTAACAACGAAAGTTGATATTCATTTAAAGTCAAAATTTCATTTTGAAAAAACTGCCTAGTTATAAAATTCTAAATTTTTTAATTTCAACATTTTTTTAAATTCACCATTTTCTTATATATATTATTTAATTGTTTAAGTTGTCCTTTTCTTTGCATTTTTTTAATACAAAGTTTTATTTCATGAAATTTTATAATTTGTATATTTTTTATTATCCCCAACCTTTACTTTATATATAGATTTTTTATAATATTAATACCCATTTTCTATCTCGGTATATTGTTGCGTAAAATATGCAAGATTTTTCCCTATTGCATAAATAATTAGCACTCCTTGCTTTCAATATTGTTATATTCCCAAATAATTAAAATTAAATCTATAAATGTTATAAGTTTTTTCTCCTAATATCTTTCATAAGCTCTTATCATACACATATTCAATAAATAAGAAAACCTCTCATCTATAGTCTGTTACGTTTTAGTTTTCACGTGACAAATCTTCTATGAAAGATCAAAACCTTAATATTGTTAATTTCATTATTTTTTTTAAAATCAAGTTTTCTAAATTTTAAAATTTACCTTTTTAAAAGATATTTTGTAAATCCTAAACATTAAACAAAATAAAACCGACCCCTGGCCGGTTTTTTCATTATTTTAAATTTCAAAATTATTTTTTTAAAAAATTCTTTTCGTAAATATAATCGTCAGCAGTATGATAAATTTGTCTTATGTAATCAAAATAAGTTTTATACTTCTTAAAATCACCTTTTCATACAAATTTCTTATTTAAGCTTTTTGAAAAATCAATGACTAAGTATAAATCAAAATATCCAAATTCTTTAATTCCATCGATGATCATTTTTTGCATTAACATTCTTACTTTTGGTGAATTAATATCAACATCTTTTTTATAGTGTTTTTGTTCTATTTCGGCAAAAGCAGCAAAATATATATTTAGGCTTGGAATTTCTTTACTATATTCTTCTAAAAATAAATTATTAATCTCTCTTTCTTCATCATTAAGCTTACATTCGGCAAAAATTTTATTAACATCAACTGCCTTCTTAGCATATTTATTTTCCGACTTAATAATTAAAAATATTTTTACAATTATTAAAATAAAAATAATAATAAAAATTGATCCAAAAATATATGAAGATATTACTCCGCCTTTATTTATATTTCCAAAAACCTTAGCCGCCGTTAAGAAAAGAATAACACCAATAACTAAGAAAAGAAAAATAAATATAAATCCAAAGATGTTAAAAATAGTATCTTTTTTAAAACTCTTTTTTGCTTTTTCATCCATTAGATTATTTCTCCTTTATATAATTTTAATTTTTTGTTGTTTAAATATCCTCTGCCTTCTTTAGCAATAAACTTATCATTTAACTTTGTAGCATCAGCACTAAAATTAACTCATATTTTTAATAACGAAGCGCCAACACCGTAAGTATCAACTGGAGTATTTTCATCTTCAAATTCTTTAATTCTTTTTGCATTAAAACCCGAAGAAACTGTAATTTTTACATGTTTACCGCCATTAGCATCTAAGGCTTCACGTAATCTTTTTACTTGATTTTGAGTTACACCATATTCCGCTTCACCTTCGCTAAACATTTTATCTATTAAGGCTTTTGATGTGTCTATTCTAACTGCTTTTAATTTATTTTTAAAAACTTTTAAGCAAGCTAAAGAGTCTGATATAACATCATTATGAAAATCTACTAAAGCATATAAATCATCTTCTGGAAAGGTTTTATGATATGCCTCAACTGCTTTAACAACATCGCCTTCAAACATTTGAATTAAGGCATGAGGCATACTTCCAAAGGTATGCGCCTTGTCATGATTAGAAGATGCCAAAGTTGAATGGTTATAGATACCTCCGACTTTTAGCGCATAAGCATCATTTAATTGATTAATATAATGATCCGCTCGATCAGCCATACTTACAACATTTTTTCCGTTTGCTGCTTTTACAACGTTATATGCATTTGTTGCTATTGAAGTTTGTCGAGCTAAAATTCCATCAATAATTCCTTCTCAAATTCCAAAGTCATAATAATGTCCCTCTAACTCTAAAACTACTTCACGATTATGAATAATTGATCCTTCTTCTAAATATCTTATTTTATATTTAGAGGTATCAGTATTTTTGCATAAAAGGCGAATAACTTCGTTTATTCCGCAAAGTTTAACATTGTTATGGCGTTGAAAAAATTGTAATGTTACAATCTCATTACGACGATGTTTTTCAGCTATTTTTTTAGTTTTAAAAAAATAAATTGAAATATAATCTTTTAATTTCATAACACCTTCTTGTTTTCTTATATTGTTAAGTTAAGTTATTTAATTGTAATATAATATATAAATTATATATTAATAACTATCGCAAATAAATATTAAAGAGGATTAAAATGGACAATATGCAAAAGAAAACAATCAATGCACAAAAGTTATGTAAATCACAATTTTTTGTTGGAATGATCTATTTAGTTTTATTAGTTGCCTTTATTGGAGTTTTACTTGCTATTTATGTAAGTAATAAAAGTGCTAAAGGAAATTGAATAGTAAATCCAGCTTACATTATAATTACTATTCTTTTTAGTTTAAGTATTATTTCTATTATTGTTACATCAATCTATGGATTAAAATATGCAAAAGAAATAAATGATTCTAAATTACATTATTACTTTTTATTATCTGCTATTTTTATAATTCCCCTTGTTTCATTTTATTGCACAATCGCCTCTGCTACAAGAATGTATAATTATTTTGAAAAAACCAAGAAACAAAAGAAAAACAAAAAACAACAAGACTAATTATTTGCTTGTTGTTTTTATTAATTCTTATTTAAATAGGAAAGGTTGTAATTTATTTTTATATCATTTTGTTTTTTGGATATAATGAACAACAATATGTTGAACTATCGTAAAAATACCACCTATAATTCAATAAATTTGTAAACCAGCACTAAAGAATAAACCTATAAAGGCAAAGATAATAGGAATTAAAATTGCTTTCTTGTTTGACTTTTTCATTGCTGCTCTTTGATAAGCATCAGCACGAAGTGATTTCTTTTTACGTCATCTTAAAATCTTCGGCATAAACTGCGCAATTAGTTGAATTACTACCGAGAGAATAACAATTGGTAAGTACTGTAGTTCTCCGACTTTGAAAATTCTAAAGATTGAAGTTGCTGAAAGTTGAATTGTATATAATGTTGCTTGTTTAATTTCAGGCGATGTAGAAATAATTCTAAATACAACAATTAAAATAGGTAATGTTATAAATGAAGAAATTAATTGTGCAACAGGAGAAATTTTCTCTTTCTTATATAGTTCGCTAATTTCCATTTGCTTACGTTGGTTCATTTGTTTATCGCCTTTGTAAGCTTCATATTTAGCTTCAATTTTAGCTTTCTTTTGGTTTAATTCTTCCATTTTAATTGAACTAAATACAGTTTTTAGTGTTAGGAAGAATGTGATTAATCTAACAATAATAACAGTTACAACTAAAGCTAATACAACACTTCATCCAGTGGTTCCTAATGCTCTAATAATTGAGTTCATAAATTGAGCTACTGGATATACGAAGAATCCATAGAATGGACCTTGTTCTCAATGTTCTTTGTAAGTTGTAATTGGTTTATTAGGTACAAAAGCATCTGCAGACATTAGTCTATTTTTTCAACTATCTGGTGAATAGTTACCCGCTTCGTTAATAGAAGAAAAAGTATATGTTGAAATTTCTTTTCCTAATTTACTATCTTGAGTTTTAAATAGTGATTGATTTAAAGAAACCATTCCAGCATAGTTTTTCATCATAGAAGATGTTGAAAGGAATAATGTGTTAAGTCTTTCACCATCTTTTTCACTTAATCCCTTACCTGGACCTATAAGTTCTTTATAACTAATGATAAAGTCATTTCATTCTTTTATTAAGCTATATTTATCTAATTGTCTTAATTCAGCAATTGATTTTCCAGTTTTTGCTGATAAGGTTTCAGCAAAACCAGATCTGTTTTTATCATCATTTACTCATAATTTAAATGTTTCTGCTAATAATGAAGTAAAAATATCAGCTAAGAATAAGTTATAAATATTTGAACCAGCAATTCCTGTAAGTTCAACTTTTGCTAATTCCATATTTTTAATATGTGAAAAATCTGTTATAACTTCAATTTTACTTTCGGTTGAACCTTCAATTGGAGTGTGTTTTTCGTAAGTTTCAAAACTAATTGCATAAGGTAAATATACATCATTAATTTTACTTACAGGGTTATAGAATTTAGTTCTACCTTCACCCTTGTCATTACCAAAGTTTAGGTAAATATGGTTTGCACCATTACCATAAATAACACCTCTATGTCCATCTTCATCCTTAATTTCAATATTTGAAATATTTTTTCAATCTTTTGAATGGTTTGAAAAAGTGTTACTTCCTTCTTTTGGAGCTTGTAATTGTAAAGCAAATGAAGAACCACCGTAAATTCCGTATTGTCCTCCAGTTTTTGCATCTTGTTCTCTTAAAGATTTAATTTGTTTTTCATCTTCAAGACCTAGATATGTGTTGGCTACTACACCGGCATCGCTATTTAAGTTCGGAACAAAGAATTCGTTTCTTTCTTTGTTTCATCTCAATGTAGCAACATTAGGAGAAATATAATCGCTTTTTGTATATATTTCTTGACCTGAACCGACTTTTGTACCTGATTTAGTAGCAATTGACTGAACGCAACCTACAAGCCCAATTGAAATAAAGAAGAAAATTAAAACTATTCTTACTCATTTCCAAATTTTTTTTCAAATAGCTTTAGGTTGTTTACTTTCAGGCGTTTGATTAATTCTAAAAGAATCGTAATGTTTAGAACTATTTCTCTTTGCCATCAGTTATCCTTTCATAGATTTTATGAACAGCTTGAACTTTTTCATCCCATGATAAAGAAAAAAAGTTTTTTCTAGCTATTAAAACGGTGTCATAATTTATTTTGCTTATGTCCATTTTTCTTAAAATAGATCTAATTTGATTTCGATAGTGATTTCTCTCAACTGCATTAGCAAATTGCTTTGGTATTGAAATTCCGCATCTAAAAAAATTAGATTTAGCAAAATAAATAATTAAATTTCGTGAAATGACTTGATTATGTCCACCAAGAATTCGTTGGAATTCTCAATTTTTTTTAACAGTATTTTTTTTATTCATATGTTTAATTATTTTGAATTAATAAAAAGTATCAAACTATTTTTCATCTGATACAGTTAGTCTACGTCTTCCTTTTGCACGTCTTGCAGCTAAAACTTTACGGCCATTTTTTGTTTGCATTCTAGCCATAAAACCATGAACTTTAATGTGTTTACGTTTTTTAGGTTGATATGTTCTTTTCATAATCTCTCCTTTTCAAATGTTTATTTAAAAATACTTCTAATATTTTACCAAAAAAGTTAAAAATATAAAAACCAAATTATTAATTAATAAATTAATAAAGTTAATATAAGAAATCACTAAACAAAATTCTATTAATTTTTAAAAAGTTTTCCACTTTTAAAATAAGAGTTTTAAACATTTAATACTCTTTTTTACAAAAATAATGTTATTAAGTATTTTTTGTATTTTTTTTCAATTTAAATTAAGTGAAAAAAACAAAAAGTTTAATGTCATTAAAATGTCAGTAATTGAAAAAAATAATTAATTTTGCTTTACAAAAATTGCTATTTAAAATATAATTTTAAAATATGAAATATCAAGAAAAAGAATTAGACTTAAATGTAAGTAATCAAATGTTACAAACTGAGTTAAAAAATACAGCTAATTACAATATGGAATACGAAACATTTTTTTCAAAACTTAAATTAGTTTGTGTTGTTGAAGGGCATGCTTATGTGTTAGCACCAGTGTATTTAATTGAGAATTTAAAAACTATTTTCTATCAAAGTATTCAGCGGGCAGTTAACAATGTTTTAGATAAAAAAGTTGTCTTAATGTTAATTTCTTCAATTACTGAAATTCAAAAAATTGTTGATACTGAAGAAGCAGAAAAGATAATTAACAATCAAAAAGCAAGTAATGTAAAAAATAATTTAACTTTTGATAATTATGTTATTGGTAATTTTAATAAGATTACATTAAAGGCTGCAAAACAAATTTGTATTCAATATAACGATAATTACAATCCTTTATTTATTTATTCAGGTAGTGGTTTAGGAAAAACACATTTATTACATGCTATTGGTAATGAGTTTACAAAAGGCAATAAAACCTGCTTATATATAAATCCAGACAGTTTAACAAGAAAACTAGTAGAACAATTAAAATTAAGAAATCAAGAAGAAATAAACAAAATTGTTGATGAACTTACTTCATATGATTGTTTAATGTTTGATGATGTCCAACAATACGGAAATAAAGAAAGTACTTTAAATGTATTATTTAATATTATCAATACAATGAAAACAAATGAAAAACAAATTATCTTTTGTGCTGATAAAAAACCAAATGAATTAGGTGGGTTTGAACAAAGGTTTTTAACAAGATTTGAAGGTGGCTTAATAATGGAAATTAACGACCTTCAATTAGATGATGTGATTACAATATTAAAATTTAAACTTAAAGAAAATAATATTAATCCTGATTTATGAGAAGAAGAATCATTAAGATATATTGCAAGAAACTTTTCTTCTTCAATTAGAGCATTAGAAGGAGCAATAAGCAGAATAAAATTATTTGCTGAAGGTGATGATTTCTTTACTTATGATCTTCGAACAATAAAAGGGATTTTTAAAAATGTAACAAAAGCAACTGAATCTATTACCCCGGAAAGAATAATTGAAACAGTAAGTAAATATTATGGAATTGACAAAAAGAAAATTTCATCAAACACAAGAGTAAAAGAAGTTGTTATACCAAGAAAAATTGTTATTTACTTATTAAAAAATAATTTTGATTTTACACTTAAGGAGATTGGAAAACTTGTTGGTGATCAAGCACACTCAACAGTTATCGCTTCACTAAATTGAGTTGATGCTAATTTACAAAGTAATTCTGCTTTAAAAATAGCTATCGAAAAAATTCAAAATACATTAAAGAAAGTAATATAAAAAGGAAAAAATATGGAATTAAAAATTAATAAATTATTATTAGATAATGCAATTGAAAGAGTTGCTAAAGCGATTGAACCTAACCCCTTTATTCCGGAATTGAAAGGAATTTTATTGATAGCTGAAGGAAATAAAATTACTTTAATTGGTTCAAATGGTTCAATTAATATTAAACACGATATTGAAACATCATTAGATGCAGAAATTTTATTGCCAGGAAGAATATTAGTTGATTTATCTTTATTTAGAAACATAGTTAAGAAATTAGATAACGATATTATCTTAAAATCAAAAGAAAACACCTTAGAATTAATAACTGAAAATGATCACTTTAGTTTAAATTTATATAACGTTTTTGAATATCCAATGCCAGATTTTTCAATTTATGGTGAACAAGTTAAAATTAACTGACAAAAATTAAAAAACATGGTTAGAAATGTTGGTGTTGCTGCTTCAGTTTTAGAAACAAACATTATTTTATGTTGTATTAATATATCAGCGCAAAATAATCAATTAAAACTAGTTGCAACCGATAAATATAGATATGCTGAAGAAATTCTAGAAATTGATTCAAATGTTAACTTTAATATTTCAATCCTAGCTAAAAACTTAAAGGATGTTTTAAACTTTGATTTTAACGGCGATGTTATTCTAAATGTTTCAGATCAAAAAATATTATTTGTTTTAGATGGTACAACCATTGAATCAAAAGTTGTTGATCAAGTATATTTAGATGTATCAAAAATTATTCCTAAAAGTTTTGCTAATGAGTTAATTATTACTAAAAAAGAATTAAATAATTTACTAAATAAAGCATCGGTTATTATTTCTGAAAACTACAATAAAATTAGATTACACATTGCTCAAGATGTTTTAACAATTTCATCAACAAGAGAAGAAATTGCAAATGCAGAAATCAAGACACAAAAATTTAGTTATACTGATAGCGAATTAAAACTCGCTTTAAACTCAAGATTTTTAAAAGATGCAATCCAAAGTTTTGATGAAGATATAAAATTATCTTTCACATCTGACAAAATGAGAATTGTAATTACATCTGATTCTAACCCTAAATTATTTCATTTAATTACGCCACAAAGAGGATTCTAATGAAGGTTGAAATATACGGAAATGAAATTAAATTAAGCCAATTTCTAAAGAAACTTAATTTATGTCGAACTGGAGGAATGGCAAAGTATTTTTTAACCATTCATACAGTTAAAATTAATGATAGAATTGCTAATGGTAGAAATGCTACAATCCGTGTCGGCGATACTGTTTGAGTAGATGACCAAATTTATTTAATTAAACAAGCACCTGAACAAAAACAATAAAAAAATAAAAAAAAATTAAATTAATATAAAATATTAACATACTATTTACATAATTAAGGAGACAACATGCCAGGAAGAGATCAATTAACAGGTCAAAAAGCATTAAGTGGAAACAAAAGATCACACGCTTTAAACACATCTAAAAGAACATTTGACCTTAACTTGCAAAAAGTAACTGTTAAAACCGAAAACGGCGCTAAAAAAACTGTTAGAGTTACAGCAAAAAATGCTAGAACTTTAAAAAAATACGGTTTAGTAGCTTAATTCATATATATAATAAGTTCTTGGATTACCAAGAATTTTTTATTATTATTAAAAATAAAATAAGGATTTTTTAATGGAAGAATTAACATTATTTGTTTTAGCTGAATCTGAAGAATTTGATTTAGACGTAGATAATAATTTATTAGAACAAAAACTTTTTGAGAAAAACTCAATAGTTTTATCTTTATATTTAAACAAAAAAATAAATAAAAGATTTGCAATCTTAATATCAGGTGTTGGCAAAGTCAATGCTGCTTTTTCATTAACTAATTCGCTTGCAATTTTGAAAGAAAATAATTTTCTTGTTTCAAAGATTATTAATTTAGGGCCTGCTGGTTCTTTGAAATTAGATAAAATTGGTGAAACTTATTTAATTGATAAAGCCTATTATTATGATGTAGATTTAACAGCAATCCCTAATTATAAAATTGGACAATTACCAAATAGCCAATATGAGTTTGAAACTTCCTTAACTTTAAATAATCAAATTAATAATTATTTAGGGTTAAATATAAAAAGAAAGAATATATTAAGTGCTGATCGTTTTTTTAATCAAAAAGATATTAATAACATTGAAACAAACTTTAATAATATTTCACTACTTGATATGGAAAGTACTTCTTTAATTCATTGTGCTAATAACTTAGGAATAGAAATTTCTAGCCTAAAAATTGTGTCTGATTTATTAAACGAAAAAGAAAATTTTTACTTAACTAAAAAGGAAGTTTGAAAATCAAAAGTTACAGAAATTTTAGAATTACTTATTAGAGGTTTATAATATGAAATTAAAATATATCGATATTCACACACACCCTTTTAAAGAATATTATGACGATCCTTATCAAATAGTTTCAGATTGAAAAACTCAAGATATGGAAAAATTATTTATTGTTGGAACCTCAAAAGAGGATTCAGTTGAACTTTTAGAATTATGTAATAAAGATAAAGATTTCTTGCATCCTATTATTGGAATTCATCCAACTTTAGCTACAGGCCAAAAGGATGGCGACTTTTTAGAATCTATTATTACAAAAGATGTTATTGGAATTGGTGAAATTGGATTAGATTATCATTATGATGATTCTCCATCTAAAGAAATTCAATATGAAAGTTTTATTGCTCAACTTGAAGTGGCTAAAAAACATAATATTGTTGCAATGTTACACATTCGTGATGCACTAGATGATGCTTTTGAAATAATTACAAGAAAAGAATACAAAGACTTAAAGATTGTTATGCACTCATTTAGTGGTGATTCAGATTTTGTTAAAAAAGTTTTACCTTTTGAAAATATTTATTTTTCAATTTCTGGAGTTGTAACTTTCAAAAACGCCAAACCTTTACAAGAAGCAGTTTTAAATATCCCAATTCAAAGAATGCTTTGTGAAACAGATACTCCTTATTTAGCACCAACTCCTATGCGTGGCAAACCAAATATTAGTCCATATGTAAAATACACATATCAATATATTGCTAATTTAAAAAATCTTAGTGAGGAAGAATTTGTAACTCAAATAAGAAAAAACATTAAAAAGGTATTTGGTATTTAATATGGAAGTAATTGCAAAAAAAAGTTTTGGGCAAAACTTCCTAATTAATAAAAAGATTCAAAAGCAGATAGTTGAAGCTGCTGAAGTAAAAGATGAGAATGTTATTGAAATAGGTCCAGGATTAGGGGCAATAACTAATTTATTAATAAATGAAGTTAAAACATTAGATGCTTATGAATTAGATAAGGAAATCTTTAAGCTTTGAATAGAGAAAAAATTACCACAAAACATTAATTTTATTAATCAAGATTTTTTAGAATCAAATTTAGCTTTTGATTCTAAAAGAGTGGTTGTTGGAAATATTCCATATAATATTACTTCGCCAATTATTTTTAAATTAATAGAAAATCATCACTTTATCAAAAGGGCTATTATAATGGTTCAAAAAGAAGTTGGTGAAAGATTAATAGCCTTAAATAGTACTAAAAGTTATAGCAAATTATCAGTTTCAATTCAAAGTGTCGGAAAGGTTTCTAAAGTTTTAGTCGCAAGGGCAAAAAATTTCAGCCCGGCTCCTAAAGTTGATTCAATGGTTGTTAAAATAGAATTTTTTGAAAACCTTGATTTTAACTTAGAAAATTTTCTTTCATTCATTAAAAAGTGCTTTCAATTTAAAAGGAAAACACTAATTAATAACTTATTATCCGATTATAATAAAGATACAATCATCAAAATTTTTAATGATTTAAACATCAATTTATTAGAAAGACCAGAGAACATCAGCATAGTGGAATATAAACAATTGTTTTTAGAATTTTCAAAAATCATTAAAAATTCATAAAATAAAAAAATAAATTTTTATATATATTATAATATTGAATATATTTCTCAAAAAATATATTAACACACAACCCACAAGTGTGTTTTTATTTACTTTTTTTTCTAAAAAATAAAATTAAAATTTTTTAAAAAAGGCTTATAATATTTAAGCAATAAAAAAATAAGTGTTGCCACCATAGCCAAACGGCCAAGGCATAGGTCTGCAACACCTTGATTACCGGTTCGAATCCGGTTGGTGGCTCCAATAAATGCGCCCGTAGCTCAATTGGACAGAGTGTTTGGTTACGGCCCAAGAGGTTGCGGGTTCGACTCCTGCCGGGCGCGCCAAATCAGTAAAAATGACCGAAAAAACGCATTTGCGTTTTTTTATTTTTTTGCCTTTTATTTTATAGGTTTAATAAAAAATAATAAAATAATTATGTGGGAAACCTTTTTTAAAAGTTTTACTCACAAAATTATTTAAGGAGCATTTATAAAATATGACACAAATGAAAAACAAATTTAAAAACGTTATTGTTAAGGTTCCAGCATCATCAATGGTGGATGGAATCACATCAGCCCCAGAACTAGGGAAACCAATTTACGATTTAGCATTAGTTCAACACGATAAATATATCGAAGCACTAAAGAGCTGTGGTGTTAATGTTACAGTTTGTCCAAAAAACGAACAATTCCCAGACTCATGCTTTGTTGAAGACACAGCTGTAATTGTAACCGGTGAAATTGCAATTTTATCTAACCCCGGAGCAGCTTCACGTAATGGTGAAAAACACGAAATGTTACCATATCTAGAAAAATTCTTTGATAAAGACCATCTATTCAAAATTGAATCACCAGGAACATTAGATGGTGGTGATGTTATGATGGTTGGCGACACATACTATGTAGGTATGTCAGAAAGAACAAATAGAGAAGGAATTCGTCAATTCCATAACATTTTAGCAAGCGTAGGTAAAAAATGCATCCCAGTTCCAATGACTGAAATGCTTCACTTAAAAACAGGTGTTAACTACTTAGAACACAATAACTTATTAATTTCAGGTGAATTCTTACACTATCCAACATTTAAAGACTTCAACCAAATCGTTGTAGATAAAAGTGAAGGATATGCAGCAAACTGTATTTGAGTAAATGAAACAGTTATTGTTCCCGAAGGATATCCAAATGTTTTAAAAGCAGTTCAAGACTTAGGAATCTACAGAGTAATAACCTGTGATACATCTGAATATAAAAAATTAGACGGTGGACTAAGCTGTTTATCATTAAGATTTTAATTAAATTAATTAAAAATCTAAAAAATACGACAAAGCCTAAAAACTTTGCCGTATTTTTATTAACTTTTTTTATTTAAATTTTTTAATTAAACTAATTCCTGTCATTTCGCTAGGTTTTTCAATATCTAAATAGTCTAAAATAGAAGGAGCAACATCGCATAAAGAACCATTGTTAAGTTCAATTGTTTTATCGGTAGTTATAAACATAACCGGATTATTAGTGTGTTTTGTTGCTGGCTTATTATTTTCATCTTCTGTTACTTCAGCATTACCATGATCAGCAGTTATAAATCAGGTAACTTTATCTTTATTTTCTGAAACGTATTTTAGTATACGTTCAAATTGTTCATCTAAAAATTCAATAGCTTTTATTGTTGCTTTTAAATTACCAGTATGTCCAACCATATCTGGATTAGCATAGTTCATAATTACAAAATCATAATCTTCAATTTTATTTAATAACTCATCAGTAATTTCTTTGGCTGACATATGTGGATAATCTGCAAAAGATTCAGCCTTGATGCTATCAACCAAAACTCGATCTTCATTTTTATAAATTATTTCTTTTCCGCCATCCATAAAGAAAGTTACATGTGCATATTTTTGTGTTTCGGCTAATCTTAATTGTTTTAAATTATTATTAGCAATAACTTCTCCTAAAGGATTATTTACTTCCATTTCTTTAAAAGCTATTTTTGAATCTATTCCTTCATATTTCATTAATGAAGCAAATAGATTAACTTTTATATTATTTTTAGGTTGATAATTATATAAATTACTGTTTAAAATTAAATGGCTTAGTTGTCTTGCTCGATCTGGTCTAAAATTAAAAAATATAACATTGTCATTTTCTTTTAAAAATAAGCCTCTTTCATTTTGAGCAGGAATAAAAAATTCATCATATATTTCTTTTTTGTATTGTTCTTCTATATAAGCATTAACATCCTTAAAAACATTTTGACTTTTGCCTAAGATAGCTTCTAAAGCAAGTTCATTTCTTTCAAAAATTTGATCACGATCCATAGCATAAAAACGGCCCGAAATACTTGAAACTGGATAATTAAAATCTTTAGACAACTGATTTAATGTTATTAAAGAATCATTAATTGATTGGGGTTTAACATCCCTACCATCACCAAAGATATGAATAGAAACTTTTTTAAGTCCTTTTTCATTAGCTAATTTTATTATTTCAAATAAATGATTATCTAACGAATGAACACCGCCATTACTTAAAAGACCCATTAAATGTAACGTTGTATTGTTTTTAATTGAATCATCAATTAATTCATTTAACACTTCATTTTTCTTAAAATTACCGGTTTTAATTTCATTATTAATTAAAGAAAGTCCAGTGTAAACAATTCTTCCGGCTCCAATATTTAAATGACCAACTTCTGAATTTCCGATTTGATTTTTAGGAAGGCCAACAAATTCTCCTGAAGCTTGTAAAACTGAATTAGGACACATTGCAAATAAATAATCGAAAATTGGATGAAATGCTTGTGCAAAGGCATTACCTTGTGTCTCTTTTCTTAAACCAAGCCCATCAATTATTGTTAAAATTATTTTCTTTTTATTATTCATTTATTACCCCTTTAATTTATTGTGAATTTGACTTATTTAAAATAGAAATTTTATTTTAATTTTTAGGTTTATATTTAACACTAAACTATAAAAATTCTAATACAAAAAATATTTAAAATCATATTATCAAATATTAATTAAATAGAAAAAATGGGAAAAAGAAGGCTTAAGTGCCATTTTTTAAGGTTTGTATCAATAAAGTTATATAATTAAGACACCTGTTATATATTAAATTTTTATATCTTTTTTATCAAATATATTAGTAAATAACAGGTGTAAAACTTTATATTTTTTATTTTTAAATCAACCTCACTTTCAAACAAATTTCAATATATTCATTGAAATAAACAATTATACATTTTTTATATTTATTATTTAATATAAATCAAATCAAGAAATTTTAAAATTTAAAAAAGGAATAAATATATTTATTATGAGTCCAAAAGCAAAAAAATCTTTAATTCTTAGTGGAATTATTGGTGGTGCAGTTGCTGCTCCAATATTATTACCATTAATTCCATATGCTGTGCAACACACACTAGTAAATAAAGAAATTAGAAACAATCCAAAAGCATTTTTTGACAGACGTGTAGAAAACGCTATTGCTGACAGTGGATTAGATACAAAAGTTGCTGACCTTGAAGACGCAATTAAAGCCTTAGAAGCAGAATATAACGCCTTTGAAGACAAAACAACACCAGAAGCACAAGCTAAAAAAGCTGAACTTGACACTAAAAAAGAAGAATTAGTAAAAGCAAAAGCAGATTTAGAAGAAGTTAAAACAGAAGCAACCTATAAAGCAACAGAAGTGTTAGCTCAACTAGGTGATGCAACAATTAACAAAGAAAACGAAAAATATACTGCACAATATGTAGTTTTAGCTTATGCAGATTTTAAAGCATCTTTAGCAAAACTTGGTGAAACAGTTGATGTTAACTATCCAAATAAAGAAGACGTTGAAAAAATTAGTGAATTTTACCAAAGCTGAATTGACAAATTTGACAAAATCAATAAAAATAACTTAAATGTTACATCAACAGCTTGAGTAAATGGTTTAAAATATGACTGAGAAATTGCTAAATCAATTTATGCTTCAGAAAGCCGTTTAGTTGGTTCATACTTAGAATGAGGTCTATCATATGCATATCCTATTAATGCATTCTATGACACAATTAGTGAAATTAAAGGGCCTACAGCAACTAAAGTTTTAAACAACTTAAAAGAAGGTTTAGAATCAAATGTTGTTTTATCAAAAGTTGTTATTAAAAACAACGTTAAAGCATTTTTATCAGCATTTTACAGTGAACAATTATTAGCTTTTGCTAAAGGAACAGAAACTGAAAAATTAGTATCTGATATTATTAATTCAAATACTACATTAGATAAAGAAACCAAAGACTTCCATTTATTCTATGTAAATGAATACTACAAAGGTTCAGATCATGGACAAGGTGAAGATTTAGCAGATCTAAAAGTTTTAAAAGCTAATACTTATAAAGAAGTTGAAAATACAATTGAAGTATTTGATGAAACAGATAACAAAACATACAAAGTTTACGGTTTAGGATTAACAGAAAAAGACTTAACAGCTAAAAATGTTGGGTTAAACTCTATTAAAGGTTCAGAAAGTACAACAACCGGTAAGAAAATCTATGACTCAATTCTAAAATTCTCTACAACATCAAATGACTCAGCTCAAGAAGTATTTGAATCAGGATACCAAACATCTAAAAAAGCTTCAGAAAACATGATTTTAACAGCAAAAGCTGTTGCAAAATTAATTACCGGAACAGATAAAGGTGTTTGAAACCCAACTGTTAAATATGATGCTGATGGTTTAGGGGAACAAGAAGCTGCTGACACTGTTTTAAATATTAGAGATGCAGAAGGAAATATTAATTTACCTGAATTCAATAAATGAATGAACCAAGAACAATTCTTCTTTGGTCGTGAAGAATCAACATACTATACTCCAGAAGTTAAACAAGCATTAGAAAGTGATCCTAAATTAGCCGATGCTATTAAAAACTTAAAGAACTTAGGATATGAACCATTAAAAGGATCAAATGAAAAATATGGTTCAATTACAAATGATCAATTCTATTATGGAGCATTAGAAGCATTTAAAGGATACAACCAATTTAGAGATGCTACAATGGAAGAAGGATTTTCATACTTTCCTAACCAAGTTCCAAGATATGGTATTACAACATATCAATACTCAAGACGTGGAGACGAAGGGGTTGGAGCATATAACGAAAGAGCTCAAGTAGAAAAAGATGCATTTGGTGCATTTATGTTTAATGCTGATCCATACTACAGCTTACCAAAATGATCAGTAACTTCATTTGCTAACCACGAAAGTGTTATGGGACACCACAACCAAATTTACTACGCTCAAAAATTCTTAAAAACAATTGATGGCTTAACAATTGGTGATATCTTTAGTTATACTTCATATGTAGAAGGATGAGCTCTATTTATGGAATGATTTGGAATTGAAGCGGGATTATATGGAACGCCAGACTTTGAAAGCACAGACTACTATGCATTACCAAAAGACTTTAGATTAGCAAAAGGTATTACAAACTTCTTAACAACCACAGTAAAAGAACAAGTAACTGATGAACAAGTAGCAAAAATTAAAGATCTACACGGTGGAGTTTACTGAAAATTAGCAGTTTCACAAAATGAAATAAACGACGATAAAGAACACGCTCTAAAAGCAGTTGAATTAGCTAACATGTTACAATACTTTGGTGCTTTAAATGAAGCTCAATTACGTAACATGAGACGTGCAGTTGATACAGCTTACCATGGTGATTTATCAGCTGGAAAAGAAGACCTACCTGCTGGTGCATCTATTAAAGATGTAAGAGCATTCTTAACAGCTAACTCAGCTTTAGGTATTGGTGACATTACTTCAGAATCAAAACGTTACTTAAACCTACCTGGTCAAGCAACATCATATAACTCAGGTAAAGAAGCAATGTTAAAACTATATGATAGAGTACGTAAATCAAAATATTTAACAAGAGAAAACTTTGTTTCAAATAAAGAAAACATTAAAGAATTCTTAAACCTATTATTAGAAACAGGTGCTTTACCACTTGACACACTAAAAGAAATCGTTGAATTACACTACAAGTTGTAATAAATAAATTTAAAAACGCCGCGAAAAACCGCGGTGTTTTTAAATATACATTTTTAATTGCAAAACAAAATTTAATTTTTTCATCTTTTATTAGATAGAATTAAATAACCTGTTATTTTAAACAGGTAATAATTTATAAAGATTTTTATAAAAATAACTTAAATTAAAAAAGGATTTTTAAATTTTATTATGACCCCAAAAACAAAAAAAGGTTTAATTATTGGTAGTGTTGTTAGTGCTGCTATTGCTGCACCAATTTTATTACCAGTTATTCCATATGTAGCGCAAAAAGCATTAGTTAACAAGGCTAATATTGAAAAAAATAAATCATTAGAAGAAAAATTCAAATTGGCTGAAGAAAAAGCAATTACTGATAATGCTGAACAAAAAAGAACAATTGATGCTAAAAAAGAACAATTAAAAACCCTTGAAGCTGAATATGAAGCAATTGAAGATAAAAATTCAGCTGAAGCAAAACAAAAAGCTGCTGAAATAAGAACTTTAGATAAAGAAATTGAAAAATTAGATGCTTTATATGAAGCAAGTATTGCTGAAGTAATCTTACCTTCTTTACAAGAAATCGCTGAACAAGGTGATGCTAGTTATAATGCAGAGAATTTCAAATATACAGCTAAATATGTTGTTTTATCATACAAGAAGTTCTTAAAATCACTAAGTGAATTTAAAGCAACTGTTGACGTAAACTACCCAAATAAAGAAGATATCGCAAAAATTGATAAATTCTACCAAGGATGAATAGATTCATTTGCTAAGATTAGTGACAAAAATTTAGATGTTACTTTAACAGCATGAGTAAGTGGTCTAAAATATGATTGAGAAATTGCTAAATCAACATATGCATCAGAAAGCCGTTTAGTTGGTGCTTATTTGGAATGAGGACCAGCTTCTGCTTACCCAATTAATGCATTTTACAATACAGTCACAAGAATTAGAGGCCCTAAAGCCGCAAAAATGTTAGCAAACCTAAAAGAAGGTTTAGCTTCAAATATTGTTTTATCAAAAGTTGTTATCAAAAATAACGTTAAAGCAATTTTATCAAGATTCTATACAAAAGAATTATTAGAATTTTCTAAAGGAAGTGAAGATTCTAAGAGTGTTGCAGATATTATTGATGCAAATACTACAGTAGATCAACAAACAAAAGAATTCCACAAATTCTATGCAACACAATACTATACAGCTTCAAAACATGGTATTGGTGAAAACCTTGCTGAATTAAAAGTATTTAAATCAAATGACACATTAAATGAATTAGAAAACACAATTGAAGTATTTGATTCTTCAACTAATCAAGTAGTTAAAGTTTATGGTTTAGGTTTAACCGAAAAAGACCTAAATGCTAAGAATGTTGGTTTAAATGCAATTCCAGGTTCAGAAAGTACAACAACTGGTAAGAAAATTTATGATGCAATTTTAAAATTTGCTACAACATCAAATGATTCTTCACAAGAAGTTTTTGAATCAGGTTATGAAACATCTAAAACTGCTTCTAAAAACATGGCTTTAACAGCAAAAGCCATAGCACAATTAATTACTGGAAGTGAAAAAGGTGTTTGAGCTCCTACTGTTAAATATGATGCTGACGGTTTAGGATCAGGTCAAGTTGAAAATGTTACTTTAAACATTAGAGATGAAGAAGGAAATATTAATTTAATTGAATTTAATAAATGAATGAACCAAGAAGAATTCTTCTTTGGTCGTGAAGATTCTTCATACTATAGTGAAGCTAAGAAACAAGAACTAGATAATGATGCTACTTTAGAAGATGCTAAGAAAAACTTAAAAGATTTAGGATATGAATTCTTAAAAACTTCAAATGATTCTTACGGTTCAATTACTAACCAACAATTCTACTACGGAGCATTAGAAGCATTCAAAGGATATAACCAATTTAGAGATACAACAATGGCTGAAGGTTTCACATACTTCCCTAAACAAGTTCCTAGATATGGTATTACAACTTATGAATATTCAAGACGTGGTGATTCTGGAGTCGGCGCTTATAATTCAAGTGCTAAAGTAGAAAAAGACGGATTTGGTGCATTCATGTTTAATGTTGATCCATACTACAGCTTACCAAAATGATCAGTTACATCATTTGCTAACCATGAAAGTGTTATGGGACACCACAACCAAATTTACTACGCTCAAGAATTTTTAAAAACAATCGATGGCTTAACAATTGGAAACATTTTTAACTATACTTCTTACAAAGAAGGATGAGCTTTATTCATGGAATGATTCGGAATCGAAGCTGGATTATATGGAACACCAGACTTCGAAAACGAAGACTACTATGCATTACCATCTGATTTTAAAACCGCAAAAGGAATTACAAGCTTTGTAAAAGCAACAGAAGCTGCTAATGTAACTCCAGAAGAAATCAACGGAATTAAAGAATTACACGGAAGTGTATACTGAAAATTAGTTTCTTCTGTTAATGCTATTTCTGATGAAAAAGAACACGCTCTAAAAGCAGTTGAATTAGCTAACATGTTACAATACTATGGTGCTTTAAATGAAGCTCAATTACGTAACATGAGACGTGCGGTTGATACAGCTTACCATGGTCAAGTAACAGGAAAAGAAGACTTACCTGCTGGAGCATCAATTCAAGATGTAAGAAACTTCCTAAAAGCCAACTCAGCCTTAGGTATTGGTGACATTACTTCAGAATCAAAACGTTACTTAAATTTACCTGGTCAAGCAACATCATATAACTCAGGTAAAGAAGCAATGTTAAAACTATATGATAGAGTACGTAAATCAAAAGGTTTATCAAGAAAAGACTTCGTTTCAAATAAAGAAAACATTAAAGAATTCTTAAACCTATTACTAGAAACAGGCGCTTTACCACTTCAAACATTAAAAGAAATTGTTGAAAAACATTACGGTTTATAATAAATAATTTTAAAAACACCGCATAACAAAGGCGGTGTTTTTAATATATTTTTTGTATAAAAACAGCAAAAAATGTGAAGAATTCTTGCCAAAAAAATAAAAACTCATTTTTACTTTTTAAAAGGTTACAATTAAGTTACCTGTTTATATTTATAAAAAAACAGGAATTTTTTCAAAACTATATGTTTTATTAAAAGTAAAGGAATATAAAATTTGAATATGACTCCAAAAGCAAAGAAAGCTGCTATGATATCGGGGATTGTAGCAGGCAGTGTTGTCACAATTGGTTTATTAGCAATAATCCCAATTGCTATTAAAAGTAGATCAACAGATACTGGGAAAACAGACAAGAATAAAGAATTAGAAGACAAATATATAAAAGCAGAACAAGATGTTATTAAAGCTAATACTGAATATAAGAAATTATTAGATGAGAAATCTAAAGATTTAGCAAATCTTCAAGCTGAATATGATGCTATCGATGATAAAAAAACTCCTTCAGCACAAGCAAAATTTGAAAAAATGGATAACCTTTTACAAGAAGTAAATAAGTTAAAAGAAAACTATGAAAGGGTAATCAACGAAGCTATTTATGAACCATTAAGAGATATAGCAAAAAATGGTAATGCTAAGGAATATCCTGCAATTTTAAAATATACCGCAAAATATATTGTTTTAGCATATCGTAAATACAAAAAAGATCAATTCGAATTTGGCAAACAAATTGATTTAAAATACCCTAAGAAAGAAAAAAGTTGCAGAAATTGTTAATTTCTATCAACAATGAATAGATAATTTTGATGAAATAAACAAAAATAATTTAGATCTTACATTAACTGCTTGAGTTAGAGGGTTGAAATATGATTGAGAGATTGCCAAATCAACCTACTTATCACAAAGCAGATTATTAGGCGCTTATTTTGAAGCAGGATATTCTTTGGCATATCCATTAAATCCATTTTATAATTCAATTAATCGAATGACTAGACTAAAAGCAAGTAAAATGCAAAAACTTCTCAAGGAAGGTATCGAATCAAATATTGTTTTATCAAAAGTTGCTATTAAAAATAACGTTAAGGCTTTTTTATACAATTTCTATTGAAAACAATTGCTAGAATTCTATAAAGGAACAGATGATGAAAAAAGTGTTGTTGAAATTATTGATGCAAACAAAACTCTTGATTCTCTAACAAAGAAATTTCATAAATTTTATGCAACAGAATATTACAAGGCTTCAAAGCATGGATTAGGTGAAAATATTGAAACTTTAAAAGTTCGTAAAACTAATAATGGTAACCTAGAATTGGAAAACTCAATTGAAATATTTGATAAAGAAAAAAATGAAGTAGTCACAATTTATGGTTTAGGTTTAACTCATAAAGACTTGAATGCTAAAAATGTTGGTTTAAATGCAATACTTGGTTCAGAAAGTACAACAACTGGTAAGAAAATTTATGATTCAATTCTAAAATTTTCTACAACATCAAGTGATTCAGCGCAAGAAATATTTGATTCTGGCTATAATGATACAAAAACAACTACTAAGAATATGAAACTAATAGCAAAAGCTATAGCTAGATTGATAACTGGAAATGATAACGAAGAATGAAGACCAACAGTTAAATATGACTCTGATGGTATAGGCAAAAATAAAATAAATCATGTTACTTTAAATATAAGAAACGAATTAGGTGACATTAATTTAGAAGCGTTTAACGTATGAATGAATCAAGAAGAATTCTTCTTTGGGCGTGAAGATTCTTCATACTATACCGATGAAAGAAAAACACAATTAGAAAACGACCCCGAATTGGCAGAAGCAAGAAGAAACTTAAAAGAATTTGGATATGATTTTCTAAAAGATTCAAAAGACACTTATGGTTCAATTACTAACAAACAATTCTATTATGGTGCTTTAGAAGCATTTAAGGGATATAATCAATTTAGAGATACAACAATGAAAGAAGGTCTTACATACTTTTCTAAACAAGTTCCAAAATATGGTATTAAAACCTATAACTATTCATTGCGTAAGAAAAGTGGAGTAGGAGCATATAACTCAGAAATTCATTTTGAAAAAAATACTTCTGGTTCATTTATGTTTAATGTTGACCCATATTACAGCCTACCAAAATGATCAGTAACATCTTTTGCAAATCATGAAAGCGTTATGGGACATCATACCCAAACTTATTATGCAAAACAATTTCTTAAAAAAGTAGATGGTTTAACAGTTGGTAATATCTTTAATTACACTTCTTACAAGGATGGATGATCTCTATTTACGCAATGATTTGGAATCGAAGCCGGTTTATATGGAACACCTAACTTTGAAAATAATGATTACTATGCTTTACCAAAAGACTTCAAATTTGCAAAAGGTATTACAAATTTTGTTAAAGCAAAAGAAGTAAAAGATGTAACTCCAGAAGAAATAAACGGTATGAAAGAATTACATGGTGGGGTTTATTGAAACTTAGTTTCATCAGTTAAACCAATAGAAGATGATAAAGAACATACTCTAAAATCAGTTGAACTAGCTAACATGTTGCAATACTATGGCGCTTTAAATCAAGCTCAATTAAATAACATGAGACGTGCAGTTGATACAGCAATACATGGTCAAGTAACAGGAAAAGAAGACTTACCTGCTGGAGCATCAATTCAAGATGTAAGAAACTTCCTAAAAGCCAACTCTGCTTTAGGTATTGGCGACATTACTTCTGAATCAAGACGTTACTTAAACCTACCTGGTCAAGCAACATCATATAACTCAGGTAAAGAAGCAATGTTAAAACTATATGATAGAGTACGTAAATCAAAAGGTTTATCAAGAAAAGACTTCGTTTCAAATAAAGAAAACATTAAAGAGTTCTTTGATTTATTATTAGAAACAGGTGTTTTACCAATTGAGACCTTAAAAGAAATTGTTGAAAAACATTGCAATTTATAATTTATTAATTTAAAAACCAGCAAAAAAAGCGCTGGTTTTTAGTATTTTTTTTGATAAATTAAAAATAAAAATTTTTTTTGCAAATTTATAAAAAAGTATTATAATAATATAGCATTAAATTTATTTAATGCCCAGGTGGCGGAATGGTAGACGCTACGGACTTAAAATCCGTTGGCTGTAATGGCCGTGCTGGTTCAAGTCCAGTTCTGGGCACCAGAAGCGCCCTTAGCTCAGAAGGTAGAGCAAATGGCTTTTAACCATTGGGTCAGAGGTTCGAATCCTCTAGGGCGTACCATTTCAGGTGACTGACTTAAAAAACAGGAGTTAATCCTGTTTTTTTTATATTCATTTTTGCTTAGTTAGTTTAACTCTGATTAGGTATGTAAATAAATTAATAAAAGCAATTATAATAAACCCAATTCATAAATAAGGCGATATATCCCCAATATCTTTAGCGCGTGATAAATTAGCTTTTTGGCCTAATAATGATGAAGAAAGTGAACCATAAGTAATAAAATTACGAGTTATTTTTTCTAATTCAAAACTTGCAAAAGTAATAAAATCCAACTTAATTTTAGGTCTAATATAGTTTCTATAAATTCAAAAATTAGTATATTTTAATTTTTTTAGTTCTAAAATTTTTGTTTCACTAACATTATTAATTGTTTGATATAAATTTCTTGATAAAGAAGCAGAACTATGAATTGCAAAAGCAAAAACAAAAGCAGCTGAAAATTCGTTAAATAGATTTGAAATTAATAAGAATAAAATAACTACTGGAATTGATCTTATAAAAATATTAAAATACTTATAAAACATTCCTAATGGTTTTCCTACCAATTTTTTAGCCATTAATAACATTCTAAAATAAGAGATAATGTAAACTAATATAAAAGTTAAAAAGACTAATGCAATTAATTGTAATAATATTCAAAAAATTCCATCATCACTAAAGTTTCAAGTTAATTGTGTTCAATCACCATGAAACATTTTCTTGAAAAAATATAAAGTTTCTGTTTTATGAAAATGTTGATTAGTTAAATTTTGAATTGTTATTATTGCTATTGTGATTCCAATGATAATAAAGAATAAAGCTAAAACTCTTTTAATTATTTTTTTATTATTATATTTTTTAAAACTAATGTTATTACTGCTTTTTGAGACAAAAAAGAATTTATTAAAATACTCACTAATAATTTCTAGTAAAAATAAAAAACTTACTAATATTAATAAAGGAACTAAAAGTTGTGAGTAATTAACTGGGTTTTCTTGTGGGTTAATAAGAATTCCCATTCCTAAATAACCTAAATTAGCTAAAATAGCAGATCATCTTAAATTTGTTTCGAAAGCATAAAAATAATAACTTATAAATTTCTTTCTTATTTGTGGTCAAATTTCAATTCAGAAAGCTCGAAATTTTGAACTTTTTGCTTTAGATATATGATAAAAGATATTAAAGTTAGCATTTTCTATCGTTTGTGAAAAATACTCATGTAATCAAAGTCAGGTAAATCAACAATAAATTAAACTAATAGCTAAATTTTTGTCAAATGAAATCTTAAATAAATATATAAAAAATAATTCAGGAAAAATTCTTAAGAAAATTACAAAAACTTTAACCGGTATTGCAATATATTTAGAATTAGTTTTCATATTAGAAAAATAAGCCGTTAAAAAAGCAAAAACAAAACCAAAAAAAGTACTTAAAAAAACTAATTTAATACTATTTCATAGGAAAGTAAATGAAATGTAAAATAGATTATGATTATATGTCGAACTAAAAGAACTAGGATTAAAAAAATCTTTTAAACTTTCAAAAAAAAGGCTCAAACCATTATTGGAAAAACTAAAATTTACAATATAAATTGAAATACTAATTAAAAAAGCAATAAAAACAAAAAAACCTATTTTTCAAAAAAGACGAAAAGGCCCTTTCTTCAAAATAGTGTTGTTTAATTGCAAATGTTCTCTAAAAAACCCATTTTTTAATGTCATTTTTAATTAAATATATTATCATAAGGTGAAATAACCTCTGTTTCTGGATTTTCAATTATTTTATAACCATTGAATCCGACAGTAGGTCCGTAATCATCCTTTTTATCCCTTCATATGTTAATTATAATATTTTTTAAAGCGTTTACTTCTTTTATTGAAAAAGCATTTTTATCAAGGGCAATTATGTTATATTTCAAAGGATCTGTTGCTGTTAAAAATTCAATCTTAACATTTGCATCCTCAGGAGTATAGTAAACACCTTTTTTATTATTTGTATATGCAAAAGAAGCAAGTTCATCAAAAACAATGTGATATTTTTTAAGTGCTCCCTTAGCAATATTTTTTGCCTTATCTACTGTATATTTATCTGAGTTATGTAATTTATCTTCGGCAAATGAAACAAATTTATCTCCCTCTAAATTAAAATGTTTTTTAAATAAAGCTTCTTGCAAAATGTATTTTGATCCGCTTGTTTGTTTTCCAGTTATTATTCCGAAATTTCTAAAAGTATTTCAATCTTTTGCAACTCAAGCATTTTTGATTGCTTCCCTTTCTTCTTCTGTTCCTTGAATCATTACTAAACCACGATAATGTTCAACTAATTCATCTTCGTCACCATAAAAATATTTATATATGTTGCCATCTCATTGATATTCTTCATTTGTTCATTCAGCATAAGGTTTAGCATCAAATAAATCTTGCAGATTTTTAGCAATTTTTCTTAATTTATCATTTTCAGATCCATCACTATATTTATCTTCAAAATTCTTGTCAAATTTAAAAGCTCTTGTCATTGTTTGAAGAATTGGAAGAATATTATTATTTTTTAAGTTTTTACTTTGTAAAACAAACAGAGGTGTAGTTAAAACTGCAATACTACTAGTTCCTTTTTTTATTAAAGAAACTAGGTCATTATTTTCTGCAATGTATTTAACTTCACTTTCGCTTTTTCTTTTAGTTTGTTTTTCAAACTCTTTAATAATTTCTTTGAAAAAATTATGTTCGTTATTTCCGAATCATGGTGCATTAACAGCAAAGTTTAATACTGTTTTTTTATTGATATCATCTTTTTGATTACATGATGCTGCTATTAAAGGTGCTGATAATAATAAAGCACCTGATGTTAAAAGTAAACTAATTTTTTTGTGTTTCATATGTTTATAAAAAAATCCCTTCATATTCTTTAGATACAAAGGGATGCTAAAAAAAGAAACTCACTACGCCAGCATAACCTGGATCAGCTAATGAGGGTATTTCTCAGCTTAAAGCACCCCTGTTCTGTAAAAAATTTTATATTAAATTTTAAAAGTTTTTTAATCTTATCTTCTTTTATAAAGATATATTAAATTTTAAATTTTAAAATATATAATTTAATATATTAATAAAGAGGTGTAATGAATTATTCAATTAATCAAATAATAAAGGCTAAGGTGATAAAAGTTTCAAAAAAAGTTGTTACTTTTATTACTAAAGAAGCAACAATTGGCTATTTAAATATTTCAGAAGTTAGTGATTATTTTGTTAATGATTTAAGTTTAATGTTTAAGTTAAATGAAATAAAAGAACTTAAGATTATTGAAATCTTACCAAATTCAGAATTGTTATTATCTTTCAAACAAATTCATCCAAAGGAATTACGTAATCCCTTTAAATTTAAATTAGATAAGAAGGAAGCAAAATTTGATTCATTATTAGATTTTACAAATAAAGGAATTAATTATGGCGATTAAAAGTAAAATTAATTTTATTTCCGATAAAGTGATTCAACCCGAAGTATTTGAAGGTAAATATAAAGAAATTATTAATAATTTAAATCAAAAAATTGCACTTAAGGAAGTGGTTGGACAGAAAAATTTAGGTTTTTTTGAAGTTGATAAATGTATTCAAAAAAACGACTATCTAAAAATTAAGAACATTGTTAAGTTTTTTTGAAATGAGAAAATTGACACTTTAGTTGTTATTGCTCCTAGACATATTTGTATGCAATCTGAAGGAATCATTAATTTAGCAAATTCAAGTGCAAAGAAAAACAAAAAGATAGAAATTATTTTTGTTGATGAAAGCTATGATGGAATTGATGTAGCTAAATTAATTCAATATTTAGAAAATAGGTCATTTGCTATTAATATTATTTCTCAAAATGGCGAAGATTTTGAAAGTCTAATTATTTTTAGAGAATTAATTTCCTTACTTAATAATCAAGTTGGAAGAAATAATGCTATAAAATATATTTTTGTAACAACTAATAATAATTATGGAAAGTTATTTAACTTAGTGCAAACGAGAAAATATCATCATCTAGTTTTATTAGATAATACTACTGAAAGATTTTTAAATTATTCAGCTGCAGTTTTATTACCAATAGCTTGTGCTAATATTGATATTGATGAGTATATAGAAGGAGCAAAAGAAGCTAACGAATTCTATAGTAATACTTCTTTAGAAAATAATCCGGCTTATAAATATGCTCTAGTTAGATATATTTTTAATAAGCAAACAAAAAATCGTGATGAGAAAGACATTTTTTCATTAGAAAATATTATTGTTGGATCAAAAACTTATAAAGCCTTTGCTGATCTTTTTTCAATGTATTTAAATTCAACTTCATATCGAAGTTATCGGGGGATTTGTGTTAATTCATATATTCAACCTTCTGAGACAAAAGCAAATGCTAATCTTTTTTTTAACAAACAAAGAAAGATGTTTGATACACATTTAATTATTAAAAATCCTTTATATGATTTTAATATTGCTATAACAAGTGACATTGAAGGTGATGATTTAAGTTTCTTAATGAAACAAACTTATAATAAAATAAATAAATTGTTAAATCAAGTTGTAAAAGATTACCATTTAATCAATCAAATACCATTTCTTGAAATTCTTATCGAGGACTTGGAAGATAAAACTCTGGGTTGATTAATAGCATTTATTCACCGGGCTGCAATTATGAGTTCTTATTTAATGAAGTTAGATCCTTTTGAAGATTTTGGATTAAAGACTTATAATATTGAGATGAATAAAAAAATTACAGATTTAATTGGAGGAAATAAAAATGACTAAAATTGGAATTATTGGTGTTGGAGCAGTAGGATCTTCTTTTCTATATGCTTCTTTAAATAAATGAATTGAGGCTGACTATGTGTTGGTTGATGCTTTTGTTGAATATGCTAAGGCACAAGCAAAAGATTTAAATGATGCTGCTTGTTCAATGGCAAATAATGGTTCAACATTCAAAGCAGGTGGTTATGAAGATTTAAAAGATGCGGAAATTGTTGTAATTACAGCTTCTGTAAAACCAAAAGATGGTGTTCTTAAAGATAGATTAGAATTATTAACAGATAATGCTAAATTAATTGCTGATATTGCTACAAAAATTAAAGACTCAGGTTTTAAGGGAATAACTATTATTGCTTCTAATCCAGTTGATATTATGGCTTCTGTTTACCAACAAGTTACTAAATTTGAAGCATGTAAAGTTATTTCATCTGGTACAATCCTTGAAACAGCAAGAATGAAAAAATTCTTATCAGAAAAAATAAATGTTAAAGCAGGTTCAATTACTGGCTTTGTTATCGGTGAACACGGAGCAAGATGTTTAATCCCTTTTTCAAAAATGAGAATTGGACTAGGGTCATTAAAAGACTGATTAGCAAACGGAACTATTACAAGAGAATGATTAGATAATTTGAACCAAAAAGTTAAAGATGAGGCTTTTGAAATTATTACTGGAAAAGGAATAACTAACTTCGGAATTGGTGAAAACTTGGCAGAAATAACTCAATCAATTTTAACTGACCGTCAATCAGTATATTCATTAGGTGTTAAGCTACCAAAAGAATATACAAATAGTGGAATTTATTTTGGACTACCTGTTATTTTGGGAAAAAACGGTTATCGTCATTTACCAAAAATAAGATTAGAAATTGATGAACAAATTATGTTTGATACTTATTCAAAAGAAATGAAAGAAACTGTTTTACAAATTTTAAATAATTTAGGTATTGAACCAGATTTTTAATAAAAAATATATAGTAAATTTCAATTTGAATCACCCAACTTAAAATTGGCAAAATTGAAATTTGCTATATTTATTTTTATTTTTTATTTTAATTATAATATTTGATATGAAAAATATAGATTTTGTTAATTACTCAGGTTCTTACCAAAAAGATAAAAAACTTGTTTTAAAAGAATTAAATTTATCAATTAAAAAAGGTGATATGATTGCAATTATTGGTAAGTCCGGAGCTGGAAAAACAACAATTTTTAATGCGATTTTAAAACAACTGCAAACAAAGTCAGGAAATATTTTTATTAAAGAATCTGATATTGATAAATTAACTAATAAACAATGAAAAAACGTTGTTAAAAAAATTGGTTATCTTTCGCAAGAAACTAATTTGATTGAAGATTTAAATATTTATGAAAATATTCTTCATTTTTATCCATCATATAAAAACAAATTTTTTGCTTTTTTTAGAATACTAACTAAAAAACAAAAAACAGAAATTTTTGAAGTCTTAGAAAGTTTAAACATATTAGATAAGATTTTCACTAAGGTGTCTGATCTTTCGGGTGGACAAAAACACCGTGTTGAAATTGCTAAACTGTTATTAAAAAAAGTAGAGATTATTTTAGCTGATGAACCAACTTCATCTTTAGATATTAAAACATCAAAAGATATTATGAATATTCTAAAAGGTATTAATAAAAACTACAAAACAACAATTTTAGTTAATATTCATGATCTAAATATTATTCAAAGGTTTTTTACAAAATATATTTTTATTCGGAATGGTGAATTAATTCAAATTGGAAATCCTAAAGACTTAACAAAAAAAGAGATGGAAAAATTATACGAATCATAGTTATAAACAACACGTTTATAACTTTTTTAATTTTTAATTAACTCTTTGGGGTAAAATTTATACATAAAATGAAAGGTGACTTAATGGAAGTGCAAAGTAGCGATCGAACTAGTAAACAAAATGTGTTTTCACTAAGCACATTTTGTTAATCGTTTAAAAGCACCCCTTTGTCAATAATAAAAAAGGAGGTAACATGAGTAAAAAAACTAATATTCAACTTTTAGAAAATAAAAATTCAAAGTTAAGTAAACAAGATTTAAAGAGAAATTTAGTTAATCAAAGATTATTAGAAGCTTCAGATGCTGATTTAGATTTCTTATATAACAAATACAATACTTCTAAATATGGTATTTCAAACGAAGACCAAGTTGAAGAAAATAGAGATCAATATGGTGTTAACAAGATTACTAAAAAAGGATCTGACACTGTAGGTAAAAGATTAGTTAGATCTTTCTTTAACTTATTTAATATTATTCTTTTTGTGTTAGCTATTGTTTCAGCTGTTGTTGATATTATTTTGCCAATTACACAATCAAAGAAAGATGAAGTTAATTATATAACTGTTGTTATTATTTTGATTATCGTTTTTGCAAGTAGTATTATTCATTTTATCCAGGAACAAAAATCTGCTTCAAGCGCTAATAAATTAATTGAAATTATTGAAACAACGTGTCTTGTTGAGAGAAATGGAGTTTTAAAGGAAATTCCAATGGATGAAATTGTTGTGGGTGATATTGTTCACTTAGCAGCCGGAGATATAATTCCTGGTGATGTTCGTATTTTATCTGCAAAAGACTTATTCGTTTCACAATCTTCACTAACCGGAGAAAGTGATGCAATAGAAAAATACGGAGATATTGATAAAAGCAAAAGTTATGATAATATTACTGATCGTCCTAATCTTGCTTTCATGGGTTCAAATATTATTTCAGGTTCAGCAAAAGCAATCGTTTTAGTTGTCGGAAATGATACTTTTATTGGTAAAGTTGCATCTAAACTTAATGAAAAACAAGTTCCTACTAATTTTGAAAAAGGAATTAAGAAGATTTCGATAATGTTAACAATTATTATTGCATCAGTTATTCCTGTGGTATTTTTAATTGTTGGATTAATGCACCAAAAATTAGAAGGTAATGCGGCTTGAATAAATGCTTTATTGTTTGGGATTTCTATTGCCGTCGGTTTAACACCAGAGATGCTTCCAATGATTGTAACCGCTTGTTTATCAAAAGGTTCAATGGCTATGGGAAAAGCCAAAACAATCGTTAAAAATATTAATTCTATCCAAAACTTTGGAGCAATGGATATCTTATGTACTGATAAAACTGGTACTATAACTCAAGATGAAATTATTTTAGAACGTCATCTAGATGTTAATGGTAAAGAAGATGCCCATGTTTTAAAATATGCATTTTTAAATTCATATTATCAAACAGGCTTAAAAAATTTACTTGATAAATCAATTATTAACCGTACTTTAGATTTAGCTGATGAAGAAAAATCTTTAGATAATTTAGAACTTCATTATTTAAAAATTGACGAGGTTCCTTTTGATTTTAATAGAAAAAGAATGTCTGTTCTTGTTAAATCATTAAAAAATGATAAGGTAACTTTAATTACTAAGGGCGCAGTTGAAGAAATTATTAATGTATGTAACAAAATTTATTTAGATGGAAAAGTAGTGCCTTTAGATAGAAAGGTTGTACGTAAAGTTTTAAATAAAGTAGAAGAATTTAGTGAAGAAGGTATGAGAGTTGTTGCTGTCGCTTCAAAGAAATCTCATATTGATGCCGTTGGTAAATTAAGTGTTGCCGATGAAAAAGATATGACATTAATTGGTTATTTAACCTTCCTTGACCCACCAAAAGATTCAGCGGAAGATGCAATTAAAAAGCTACATAATTTAGGTGTTGAGGTTAAGATTCTAACCGGAGATAATCCATTAGTAACTAAAGCTGTTTGTTCTAAAGTAGGAATTCCTTATGAAAGAATTTTATTAGGTAAAGATATTTCAAAATTATCGGACACCGAATTAGCAATTGAGGTTGAAAAAACACAAATATTTGCAAAATTAAGTCCTGATCAAAAAGCAAGAATTATTACCATCTTAAGAAAAAATGGGCATGTTGTTGGTTATATGGGAGATGGTATTAATGACGCACCAGCAATGAAAGTAGCAGACGTTTCTATTTCTGTAGATACAGCTGTTGATATTGCTAAAGAATCAGCAAATATAATTCTTTTAGAAAAAGATTTAAATGTTTTAGCAACTGGAATAATTGAAGGAAGAAAAACTCACGCTAATATTAATAAATATATTAAAATGACAGTATCTTCAAACTTCGGAAATATCTTTAGTGTTGTTATTGCTTCAGCAATGTTACCTTTTATCCCAATGGCACCAGTACAAATTATTTTCTTAAATTTAATTTACGACTTTTGTTGTGGAACGATACCATGGGATAATGTTGATAAAGAATTTATTCAATCACCGCGGCAATGGGGACATAAGTCAATCTGGCGCTTTATGTTATGGTTTGGACCAGCAAGTTCAATTGTAGATATCATGGCATTTTGTTTATTATTCTTTGTAGTTATACCAAATGCAATTAAAGGTTCGACATTTAGTAGTATTAGTGATTATACTAAATTGACACCAGAAGAACAAAAAGCATTTAAATTAATGTTCTGATCTGGTTGATTAGTAGTTTCAATGTGAACTCAAACATTTGTAATTCATTTATTAAGAACAGATAAAGTTCCAATGTTTAAATCAAATGCCTCGACACCAGTTATTATTTCCACATTAGTTGGTGTTGGTATAGTTACAGCACTTCCTTATATTCCAAAAGTAAATGATTCACTACAATTATCACCATTACCAGCAGAATTTTTTGCTTGATTAGCGCTTTTATTATCTACATATACTATTTTAGTTTTAATAACAAAGAAAATATATAAGAGAATATACAAACAATTTTTATAATCATTAAATAAGCCTTTAATAGGGCTTATTTTTAAATTATTCTAATTTTAAAAACAAAAGTAGCAAAAACATTAACTTTAATATTTAATATATTAAAATTTATATGTAAAAATTAAAAAAAGGAATAATTAAAAAAGATAAAATGAATAAAGCAGAAGACAATGTAATTATTTTTGGAATGGATAATTCCCAAAAATTAGCTAAAGAAATTGGAAAGTACTTAAATAAGGAAATTAAACCAATTAATAAAATAGTTTTTGCTGATGGTGAACAACTTATTTACCCTGAAGAAACAGTAAGAAACAAAACAGTTTTTATTATCAATAATACCGGTAAACCAGTTAATGACAATTTAATGAGTTTATTAATTTTTATTGACTCATTAAAAAGAGCAAGTGCTAAAAGAATTATTTGTGTAACTACATATTATGGATATGCAAGACAAGACCGTAAAACAAGTGGTAGACATCCAATTACTGCAAAATTAGTTGCAGATTTATTAGAAACAGCTGGAGCAGACAAACTTATTACTTTAGATTTACATAATGCTTCAATACAAGGTTTCTTTAATATTCCCGTTGATGATTTAAGAGGCCAATTTATTTTTTCAAAAGAATTAAGAGGAAGAAAAGACAAATTTGTTATTGTTTCACCTGACCACGGTGGAGCTGTAAGAGCAAGACAATTGTCAGAATTACTAGATAGTGATGAACAGATTGCAATTATTGATAAAAGAAGAACCGGTCCTAATGTTTCTGAAATTATGGGTGTGTTAGGTAACGTTAAGGATAAAAATGTAATTATTTTTGATGACATTATTGATACTGGCGAAACAATTATTCATGCAGCTGAAACCTTAAAGGCACAAGGAGCAAAGAAAATTATTATTGCTGCAACTCATGGCTTATTTTCAAGAGGTTTTGAAATGTTTGAAAATAACCCAATTATCGATGAGGTAATTATTACAAATTCAACTGATCACTCTCATCTTTCACATTTTAAAAAATTAAAAGAATTATCAATGGCTGAATTTTTAGGATTAGTTATCGAAGCAAATATTAATAATACTTCAATTAGTGAAATTTATGAAGACTATAGCAACGGAAGAGTTTAATAATTTAATTAATGAATATTTAGGAGAAACTAATAATGAAATAGTTTCTAAACTTTGAGTCTATTATTCTTTAATAGAAGAAGAAAACCAAAAATATAATTTAACCGGATTTTATGGTGAAAAACTGATAAAAGAAGGGATTATTGAATCAATATTAATTTTTAAAAACATTAATGATCAGATTTTGAACTTAAATCAAAAAAATGTTTTAGACATAGGTTCAGGTGCAGGTTTTCCTATTATTCCTTATTTTATTTATAATTCAAATTTTGATTTAACTATTTATGAACCAATGCAAAAACGAGTTAACTTTTTAAATTTGGTTATTTCAAAATGTAATTTAAAAAATGTTAGAGTTCTTAAATTAAGAGCTGAAGATTCAAAAGAATATGAAACTTTTGATTTTATTAGCGCTAGAGCGGTTTCTGAATTAAAAAACTTAGTAGAAATATCTCACCATTTAGGTAAATTAAATTCTACATTTTGTTTTTTAAAATCAACTAGTTTTCAGAAGGAAATTGATAATTCAAGTTTTATTCAAAACAATTTAAAGATTAAATATAATGCTTTAGATTTAAAAACTTTTTTTAGTATAAATAACGTCCTAGTTTATTATCAAAAAACTTCAAAAACACCAGATTTTATTCCAAGGAAATGAGCTTTAATTATTAAAGATAATCTTAAAAAATAATGAAAAAACTTACTTTTTTTAATAAAGTAGGTTTTTATTTTTTATTTCTTTTTTCTTCTTTATTAAATAAATTATTTAATAAACTATATAATTGTACTATCCAAACATGGAAAGGTAAATTATGAAAAGACTATTTAAAGAAGTTTTTAGATCTTTAGCTAAAAACAAGGTTACATTAGTTTGTTTAACAATACTAATATTTTTAACAACATTTTTATTTACATTATTAAATGATGTTAAAACCTCATATTCAAGAACAATTAATGCCTATGATAAGGTATCTAAATTACATGATCTAACGGTAGATTTAGATATTAATCCATCAGGAATTATCCCTCATCAAGGTTATAACCAAGTGGATAAAGATAACAACACATTAGTCAATTCACCAATACAATTTGAATCATCAAAAAATGGTTCAAATGTTTCGTATACAATTAATTTTCCAAGTGAAGATCAAAACTATATAAAAATTAAAGATACTATCGAAGGTTGAAATGTTGATGATAGCTATTATTTATTAACTGAAGACTTTTTAAAAATTTATTATGAACAATTATCTGGTCGAGTTACTAGTGTTAATTTTGAAATCAATAAAGAAAACCCTAACCCAAATAAAATTAGAGAATTTACTTTTTCAGGAGAAAATCGTAAATTTAGAGTATTTCGTAAAGAGGGAAATAAATATGTTTTAGTAACTAATAAAACTAAAATAAATAATGACGATACTATTACTTTAAAAAATAATGTTAAGTTAGGCGATATTTTAACTATTGCTTATGGTCCTAAGGGTCCTTTTGGTCAACAAACAGTAAAAGATTCTGTTATTGAAGCTTCTCCACTATTTTTGAATACCAAAACAAAACAAGCATCATTTTTAACCGAAGATTATGATAATTGAAAAGCTGAAGGTGTACTATATGTCATTTCTTCAGAAAAAGTATTAGAACTTATGGGTTTTGAAAAAGACCAAACAAATCAAAAATGATACTTTAAAGATAATTCTTATCAAAATGCAAAAATTAAACTTCAAAATGATAAACAAACAAATGAATGAAACGTTATTAATGAAGATAAGTTAATTAACACATTTAAATTAGGCGATTTTATTGATGCTAACAAAGTTGAATCAGACGCGCCTTTATTACAAGAATTACAATCTAATCAAATTTACAAAATTCCAGAAGATTGAATTAAAAGAACAGAAAAATTAGTTTCTTATAATTGATATCGTTATGTTTTAAATTGAAATGAATTAAAAGATGAAGAAAAATCAAACTGAAAAGGTTCATACTTCAAATTTATTGAACAATTTAGTAAAAACAATCCTAAAGAATATAAGACTAAATTATATTTCTCATATTGAGATAAAACCACAACAATTAAATATTCAATCGGTAATAAATACAAGCAAACATTTGTTCAAACCACTCCGATTGACAAAAATGATTTAAATATAACTTTTAAAGAAGCTTGAAATGGTGGAGAAAATAATAAGAATATTCCTCTTGAAAAGCAAAATCAAGAAAGAATAAATTTATGAAACATTAAACAAATCGAATTTAATGAGGTTTCAGATGCTGAACCAAGTGAAGAACAATTTTTATATGCTTCAAATGTTGAAAAATTAAATGAACACCAAAACTTTATTAGAAATGGTGCTTTAAATTTTGCTAGATCTTCAATTTTAAAAGATATCGAAAGCACTGTTGGAGCAGATAATTTGGGTATTAGAAAAACAATTACTGTCGAAACCGTTAATGAAGAAAATGCAAAGAAAAATGTATTTCACTTTGTTGATATGGGTGATAAAGATAAGAAAATTCTTGGATTTAAAAACAATGTTGGTAGATTATATAATGAAACTTTAAATCCTTCATTATTAAATTCAAGTATTTCAAATGAAAACGTTGATAAGTTTTTATTAAAACCAGATAAAAACAGTAATAAGATTCAAAAAATCCCTTCAGTTTATACAAGATCATTAGTAGAAGCGATTTTCAAAAACTTTACTCCTAATATCAATTACTTTAATGCCGATATAAGATTTGAAAATTATTATGACTTTTTAGAAAAAACAAAAATTCCAACATTGTTAAATGGCAAAATTTTAACTCTAACAACAGCTACACCTGAATTGAAAAGAAAATTTGGTTCAACTATTGTTGGAGCCATTGCTATGCCTCGCCCTAATAAATATGTGTTCTTAACACAAAGTAACATTGATGGATTTACAGATGAAATTGTTTGAAATAAAGTTTTAATTAATAATAAAGATTATTTAACTATTGATGAAGTGTATAACTACTTAGTTGAGCAAGATTATACTGTTCGTGGTGAAATTGGTCCAAATGGGTGAGCAGTAGTTAATAATCAGTTTAAAAACTCAATTAGTTTACCAATTGCTTTTGGATCTATTTCAAATGATTTAACAACCGAAATTACGCAAAAGAATACAATTAAAACATTAGTTGAACGTTTAAAATCAGTTTTTGTTGATACAGATTTAGCTAAATTATTTGATCGTAAAGATATTTATCGTTTATTCAAAGCTGTTTCTGATTCTGTTGAAGCTAATGGACTACATACGCTACTTGCTATTGGAAAAACAAACTCATTTATTTTAGAAAAAACATTATTAGATGTTATTAAGTTTTTAGTTAAGCCATTAAATCAAAAGAATAATCAAAACTTAGAATACATTAACATTAATGCAAATGCCTTTATTCATAATTTCTTTAATAAGATTTTCCAATACTTTAAGAAACAATATCTAGCCTCAGGTTCAACAACTGAAGAAAGAGATAATTATTTAGTTTCGCAAATTAATAAATTAAGTGCAATCTTTAATTTCTCAAAAGTTTACATTATTCCTCAATTAAAAATATCATTAAAAGATTTATTTATTTATGTAAAGGATAAAGAAAGAATTTTTGATATTTTAAGTAATATTGTTTCATCAATAGACTTTATTAAATTTTCAGCAATTATTAATGATTGATACGACCGTCATCCTTATAAACCTTTTACAGCGGTAAATGACACATATTGAACGATGTCACATGAAAGAATGATTATTTCATTATTAAGTTCTGTAAAGGAAAGTCAATTTAAAAATGCAATTAAAGATTTAATTAACTTAGTTGATTTTGGAAAAATTCTAAATCCAGATCAAACAAGCAGTTATTATTCAAAATGAGTTAATGCATACAAGAATGCAAACCAAGAATTAAGCAACGAAACCAAAGAACAAGCTAAGAAATTCTTTAAAGCTTTAGATGCTAACAAAAACGGTTCATATGCAAATATTAATGAAGGTTTATTTAGTATTTTTTCAAACATTAGTGTTGAACAATTTACAACTTCTTTAAATAAATTAATTAAGGTTAATAAATATCCAATTACAGCAAATAATAAAATTTATAATGACTATAATACAGAATATTTAAACCAATCTGATTATCTAGCTGCATTTATGTCTTCATTAAATTTAGCTAGGGAAAATGAAATTTCTTCAAGCAAGATTATTCAAATTCAAAATGCTTTAATTAAAATATTTAACTTCTCAAACAAAACAGATAATTTTATAAAAGAATTAAATATTGCTATTCCTACAACTGAAGAAGGTAAAGTTTCATTGCTTGATTTAGCAATCTTACCTAAATTAGCATTTCCAAATGATGTTAGTGAAGCTAGTGTTCCTTCTTCATATAATGTTCAAATAAATAAATACGATTTAGTTGATATTCAAAAAGTTATTTTTAAAGTAAATAAAGCAATTTCAAATAATGAATTATTAAAATTAACAAAATCAGAATTTGACTTTATCAAAAATGAAGCACTTATTAATGAAATTGAGCTAAATAATTTAGAAACATTATTAAGTAAGTTGGAACAATATTATAAATTTGTTCAATTATTGAAACTAAAAAATCTAAAACCAAAGAATAACAATTTTAATTTTGTTTTAGAAGATAATAACTTACAACCGGGTTCATATGGAGATTTAGCTTATTTATCAGCAATAATCGATGTTAATAATAAAGAAAAACAAGATGATATTGAAATCTTGAAGACATTACATAATTTATTAGCAAAATATTTTGCTTCATCATTTATGAGCGAAGGTGAAAACTCAATTATTAAGAATAATTTTATTCTATATAGTCTTTGAATTAAGCTTGCTTATTTCTTAAATAGAATAGAAAGACTAGAAGATAAAATAACAATTGATGAAAAAACTGGAAAAAGAATTATTGAAAAAAGATTTAATAAAACATTATCTTTTGCTCAAATTAAATTAGTTTTAAAAGAAATTTATAATTTAGCACTTAACCCAGAAATATCATCTAAGATGACTAATTATGATAAAGTTGTAAACCCAATTCCAAGTATGGGTGTTTTAGGTAGCGATAGCGAATATAAAGCCACTTTATTAAAAATTCCTTATGCACATGCACATACAAACTTAGCAAATAAAGAATTGGTTGAATTACTAAAAAACTCAACAGCAATTAATACCTTCAAATCTAATTTAGCTTATGCAGAAATTAAAGAAGATATTATAAATAAGATTTTAGATTTATTAGTTAAAAATTCAAACGAATTAACTTACAATTTTGGTTACATTGCTTCAGCTTCGCAAATGGCAACTTTCTATAACAGAAGTTTAGTCACTTTCTTAGATTCATTTTTAGCTACAAACGAAGAAAATACAGCAATAAAACCATTAATTAATAATGATTATGAATTTGATTTAGCATTTAAGATGGCAACACAAAATGCAAACTTAAGTAACCATTTATCCTTATTAAATATTCCTAAAAACTTATTAAATCCTTTAACTCTTTTAAGTTTCCCACAGATTCCTTTATATTATGCTTTAAGCCCTAATCCAAATGAGGGTAATCTTGCTTATATTGTTAAAAAGATGTTAAACAATTTAAAATCTTCAAATATTCAAGATATCCTATATCAAATTGAAGGACTAACTCAAAAATTCGATAGTTCAGTGCAATACATTGAATCAAAAAGCGATACTGCAGTTGATCTAGACTTATCAAACTTTAATTACTTATTTAACCAATTATTAACGGATGAAAACGGTAATGAACTAGAAATTTTTGGGATTAATGTTACTTCATCAATTAAAAAATCTCTTTACAAAATTATTGAACCAATTCAAATATCAAACTTAATTTCATATTCTGATTCTGGTTCATATGTAGCTAAAATTAACTATGGTTATGCTTCAAAAAATGGAAAAGAAGTATATACTGGTGACATTAGTAAATATTTATCAAACCCATATGCGATGCAATTATTTATTGCTTCTTTAGATAATAAATACAAGGTTAAGGTTAATACACAAGAATATTTAATTATCGGTATTGACTCAAGTGTTGATTATTTATATCCTGTAATTAACGAAGAAAATATTCAAGTTGATACTAATTCACAAGCGGTTGTTTATGTTAACTCAAAAGGATTTGAACGTATCTATTCAGCATATCCAACATTTGCTATTAAAACATATGCACTTGTTAAGGCCCCAACTGATGCAAGAGGAAGATTTTTAGAAAACAAAAACCCTGAACAACTTCAAAAACAATTTAGTGAAGATATAAATAGAATAAATCCAAACTCATTTAAGAAAGTATATTTAAGAGATGAGTTAGATAATATTAACCCTGAAAGAAAAATTAGAATTGTTACAATTAGATCAATTGTTAACTCAATTAAAAATGCAAATTTATATCTAATTACTGTTTTAACAATCCTAGTAGCTTTCATTATCTACTTTATTATGAAGAGATATATTGAAGCAAGAAACAAGGTTGTAGGTATTTTAAGAGCACAAGGTTATAAAACTTCAAAAATTGCGTTAGCATTTTGTGCTTTTGGTTGAATACCAGCAATTATCGGTTCATTAGGTGGATATATTCTAGGTTTTGCTCTTCAAAAACCGGCAATGAATGTTTTATCATCTTACTGAACACTGGAAAATAATATTATTCCGGTTCATGCACTGGCAATTTTAGGAACGACGATTATTCCATTTATTTTTGTCAGCTTATTAATCTTTATCATAACAGCTATTTCAGTTCGGAAAAAACCAATTGAATTAATGAGTGGATTAACTGAGGTTAGTGTTGGAAACTTTGCACAAAGAGTTTCGGCAATGTTTAGAAAATTACCAATCAAAGCAAGATTTATAGCTTCGATGGCATTAAATAATTTCTGAAAAATGTTTTCATTATTCTTAGCCTTTTCAACAACATCATTAATTTCAATGTTCTTCTTATCTTCAAATAATATTTTTAATAAAGCAATTACTAAAACATATAAAGACCGTTTATATAAATTTAAGTTAGATTTAGAAAGTCCAACAACTGAAGGTGGACCTTATGTAACTTATAATAAAGACGACATTAATTCATTATTATATGTTCCTAATGATTTAGCAGGAAATTCATCATCAAATGGAAGTCAATTAGATTACTCTAACCCTAACTTCTTAAGACCAGGTAGTTCATTTAATACCGACGTTATTCAACGTCCTTATGCACCAACGGTTTTAACTAAGTCATCACTAGATATTCTAATGGATTTATCTGTTGAGTTAAGTCCTTGAGACATTACATATGCAAATATGCCAGAAACACAAAGAGCCAGAGTAGCACAAATTTTCAAACGTGTTTCAAAACAAATGCAAAATACTCAATACTTAATTGATATTAAAAAATTAAAGAATAAAGAAAATTATTTAGATGTTAATGGTTCTTCAATAGACGATATTATTGCTGTAAATAATTTAGAAAAATTCCAGAAAGATTTAGCTGAAAATAAACCTGAAGATATGAGTAATAGAACCAGTTTCTTCTACTTCATTCATTCAGGAAGATATAAAAATGAACAAAACACTGGACGTATTAGTGAACAATTTAAATTTGTTGAATGAGATCCAGTAAATGAAACATACTATAAACCAAAAGCTGTTTCAACTTCAAGATATCGTCAAGAATATAGAAACTTCTTAGTTAATGCTTACCGTAAAATTGATCAGTTAGATTTCTTTGTATCATTTGGTGGTATTTATTGAAATAATACAACAAATGAAAAATACACTTATGCTAAAACATTGTACGACAATAAAGAAATGAAGATTTATGGATATTATGAAGATAGTAAGTTTATTTCAATGCATAATAATAAAAATGAAAATCTACAAGAAAAACTTGCTAAATATAAATATCAAGAAAATACACCAATTCCTTTAATTATTAACACTGTAGCTGAGAAAAAATACCGTTTATCAATCGGATCAAGAATTGAAGTAGAATTATTGAATCACGTTGATCGATTTAGCCATCGCGCTTTATTCCAGAAGGCTCCAAAAACTAAATATACATTTGAGGTTATTGATATTTCTGAAACATATATTAATACCGAAATGATTACAAGAAAAGATATCTTAGATAAGATTTTAGGTTATGATACTTTAACTAAACGTCTAAAAGATGCACGTAAACAAGAGTTAGTTAATGCAATTTATTTAAATCCAAGTAAAAAAGAAGAATTAACCAAACTATTCAATAGAAAATACGAAGCATTTAATGGTATCTTATCAAATGATATTACTCCTGTCCAAACCATTGATACATTAACAACATATTCATCAACCGGATTCTGAGGGGCTGCAGCAACATTCGAAGTAGATGGCGCTAGCGATCAAACTGTTTGAGAATTCTTTAAGAGAATATTTATTTCAGATGAAAATATTAACTACGTTTCAGTATATGAACATAATGTTAACGCTTATAATCAAGCTCACCCCGAAGCAAATTTAAATTACAAAGATGTTTTATTTAAATTATTAAATATTAACGAAACAAAATTCCAAAAAATTGTTAAGGAAGCTAATTCGAATGAAGAATTTAAGAATATGGCACGTTCTATTCTAACTAAATTCTATGGAACACAACCAGATACAATTTATGGTAAAAATATAATGTTTGGTGCTTCATTTGATGTTAATAGTAAAGACATTGAAGCAGGATTTATTTCTGGAATTTCAGAAACTGTTAATATTATTTTAATTGCATTTATTGTTATGTCATTATTAATCTCAATTATCATTTTAATTGTTATTACAAACATTATGATTGCATCTAACCAAAGATCAATAGCAACATTCTCAGTATTAGGTTATACAAACCGTGAAAAAATTTCATTATTCTTTGCTAACTTTGTTCCAACAATTATCTTTGCCTGCTTATTAATGATTCCTGTTACATTATTATTAATATCAGTCTTTAATGCATTTATGATGGCGACATCACAAATTATTCTTCCACTAGTTTTACATTACTCAACAATTATTATTTCAGCAACAATTTGCTTAACAGTATTTATCTTAACATCTATGGCAACATGAAAGAGTTTAAATAAAGTTAAAGCTGTTGATGCTCTGAAAGGAAAATAATGCCAAGAAAAAATAAAAAAGATTTACATAATAATTTAAATGAATTAAATCCAATTGAAATTCATAAACACGATAAACCTTTTGAAATTCAAGACGAAGGTTTAACTGTTAAAGTGTTGGATAAAAATACTTTAAAACAATATAAATTAGCTAATAACAAACCACGTAAAAAAGATGGATTAGAAAAAGAAAAAAATTCTGAAGGTAATATTGTTGAAGTTAGCGACGTTAAAAAAACTTATTTATCAGGTAATGTTGCAACTGATGTTTTAAAAGGTATTTCTTTCTCAATTAAAAAAGGTGAAATTGCAATTTTATATGGTAAATCTGGTTCAGGAAAATCAACACTTTTAAATATAATTAGTGCTTTAGACCGTCCTACCAGTGGTAAGGTTATTGTTAATGATGTTAACTTACCTTACTTAAGTGATTCAAAACAAACACTTTTTAGAAGAAACAACATTTCATTTATTTTCCAAAATTATAATTTATTGCAAAATTTAAATAGTTATGACAATGTTGAAACTGGTGCATACTTACAAAAAGATAAAGCAAAACATTTAGATATTAAAAAGTTATTTAAAGATTTTGATTTAGAACAATGTATGTTTAAATATCCATCACAAATGTCTGGGGGGCAACAACAACGGGTATCAATTCTAAGAGCTATTGCTAAAAACGCTGATATCTTAGTAGCTGATGAGCCAACTGGGGCCCTTGATGAAAAAACTGGTCAAATTGTTTTAAAAATTTTACAAGAAATTAATCGTGATTACGGAACAACAATAATCATTGTTTCTCATGACCCTGATGTAGCTCAAATGGCTGATAAAGTTATTTATTTAGAATTAGGTCACATTAAAGATATAATATTACAAGATCGTAAATGATTAATTGAGAAAAATAAAAAGGAGATTTAAATGGATATAATAACAATAGTATTTTTAATTCTATCTTTTGGACTTTCAGCATTAGTAATTACTATTTCTGCTTTCCTATTTAAAAAACCAATTAAGAAAGCTTTAATTACTACCTCATATTGTTCATTATCAGCATTATTACCAATTCTAATTTTCCTATTAGTTTTAGTTTCATACTTTACTAAGGTTTTATTAGTATTTTGCATTTTAGCAATATTTACTATAATAGTATCTGGAATTATTTTCCTAATAGCAAGAATTCTTGACTGAAAAAGAAGCGCTGAAAATAAATCGAAAAGATAAAAAATAAAAAAAGAACCAGAGTAGATATCTCTGGTTTTTATTATTTTTTTTACATATTTATGCTATTTCTTTAAATTCTTCATGATTAATTATTCCGGTACATGAAATAAAGTCATATTTTAAATCTAGGTTTCTAATTTCTTTTCATTCACTACCAAAAATATTTTTTAAGTAACTTTGATATTCATTTATAACATTAATTTTTAAACCATCTTTTTCAAAAATTCTTAAATTGTAGTTTGTATTTGTAAGTCATTTTGTTAAAAAATTCTTATTAATTAAAGGTGAAGTTACAATAAAACCTTCATAATTATCATCATGTAATTGATTGATAAAATCCTTATAATTTAAAGAACTTTGGAAGTTTTTTATAATTTTAGAAATAAATATTTTGTTTTTAATTTTAGGGATATTTGTGTAGTTAATAGATGCAAAAAATTGGTGGTACGAAATACTTTTATTCTTATGTTTATAAAATTTTCTAATTTTTTCAATTGATGTGGGAATAATAAGATTAATATCAATAAATGGGCAATCTTCATATATGTTATTAATATTTTCAACAAATTTATTTTGTAATGAATAATAATCAGAATGTTTTACTGAGTCTAAAATCTTATTTGGATATAATTCTCTTAATTTTTCATATGATTCAAATGTCATAATAACCTCATAATGATCAGTTTTTTCTCAAAAATCAAGGTTATTAACTAAAGCTAACAAACTTTCATTATCAAGACTATATCATAGGCTATGTTCATTACAAATATCAATAAATTCACTTAAAATTGCCAGTTTATTTTTAAAAATTTTAGTCATATATTAAATTATATAGAATCCAATAATTTTTTCTTATTTATCTAAAACTGGAAGAAAATAATTTATTTTTCAACTTAATTTAAGCATTTTTTTTACTAAATTTTTTGTTAAATAAAATAAAGTTAAAAAGTGGTAAAATTTTTGTATTCTTATTTAATAAAATTAAATATGAATAATTAACAATTTTTTGAATGTTAAAAATAATTTTATGAAAGGCAAACATGTCAGAGAAAATTAAAAAAACTAAAACAACTGAACAAAAAGCTAAAAGAAGAAAAGTTCTTTGAGGTACTTTTTGAGCAACTGCTATTTCAGCCGCTTTAGCAGCCGGTATATCAATTCCATTAGTACAAGCGTCAAAAGCACTTCCATTACCAACTCCAATTTTAGAACCAGAAAGTTTAATCTTAACTATTACCTTACCAGATGGAACTAAGCAAGAAATTAAATATAAAGAACTTGATAAAGCTCCATCTTTAACAAACAAGAATAAAAATATCTTTGATTCTATTGAAAAAAATATTGCTAAGTACTTATATGAAAAAGAATACGAAGCTTCATTATGATATCAAGCTGTTTATAATGCAAACAAGGCAAAAGCAGATGAAAAGACTTTTGCATTAGATTCAATTGATAAGGTTAAAGAAAAAATTCAAAAAGAATTAGATGATCTAAAGAAACAATATCAAAAACAATACGGACTTGAAAAGAAATGAGAAGAAAAATTCTTAGAAGCACTTTCTAGACCAGAATGAGGTTCATCTAAAAATGAAAGTCAAGCTTTAGAACATAAAGTTAATATTGAGATTAACAAACATGCTTACCGTAGATATAGAACTGAAGTTAATACAGATTGAACTTATAATGATTTAAAAAATGGAATAGTTGCGAATAAAGATGTTTACTATGAATATAACGGTAAAAAAGTGGAAATTGCTAAAAAAGGCGAAACTATTCACTTAGATTTTGCTGTTGAAAACAAAAACTATGTTTTACCATCAGAAGATTCAATTGAATCACAAACTAACTCACAAGCATCAATTAAAATTCCTATGTTTGTAACTAAATCATTTGTTAAGGAATTTAAGAATCCAGAAAGATTTATAAAACCATGAATTGATAAAAAACAAGCGATTTTATCAGAATTTTCTTTATCAGCTCATCAAGATCAAACTGGTGCTGAAAAACCATGAATCGTTACAAAAGCAGAAATTATTAATTTACTAAAATTCTCATCATATGTCGAAAATGATACACAAGTAAAAATTAAATTAGCAATTGATGGATTAAACGGATTTAAAGGTTTTAGCACATTAATTAAGAATGATAATATTACAAATGAAGACGAAAGAACTGCTAAAAATGATCAAAGATTAATTGAATACCTATCAGCAGATAAATCAAATGCATCTAAATTTGGGTCAAAAGGTTTTGTTAACTTAAAGCAAGCTATTTCATCTTCTGAACCTTCTTCATATTTTACTTTATTATCAATTTTATTAGGAAACGCTACTGATACAACAGGTATCTATCAATACAAAGAAAAAGAAGATTTATTTAAAACATTGAAAACTAAACTAATTGATGCTTTAAAAGGACTTGATGACTTTGCAAAATTAGAAGATAGTTTTAAAACAAAATTGGAAAATGCTTTATCAGCAGAACCGGTTTCAAAAGCTAAAACAGATAATTATGTTGAAGAATTTGCTAAATATAATAGTGAAGTAGAAAAATTAATTAATAATTTGGAAGAAAAGACATTTAATAAAGTATTTGGTGATGTATTCAAAGAAGTATTTACAAACGGAAATCCTAATAATAAAGTTGATGCAGTTTACAAAGTTGGAGAAAACTTTGTTTCTGTTACCCCTAAAGGAATTTTAATTCAAAACTTGCATAAATTCGAAACAGTTGAGGCGGTCCAAAAACTAATTGTTAAGGATTTAGCAATCAAATCAAAAGCAAATTACAAGAACACTTTTACAAGCGAATTATTTGATTTAGGATCAATTTTTTCTGAAATCTTAAATTCTTCATATCAAATTGATGACTTGTTATCTCAAGAAACATTCAAAAACTATTTAAAAGAACAAAAATTTACACCAGTAGATTCTGATAAAGAAAAGAATTTTGATGATAATGATATTAACGGTGCACTAAGCTATATTAAGACACTAGAACAAACAAACAAGGCTTCTATCGTAAGTAAAAAATACAGTCAAATTAAGGAATTTATTAAAAAACAAATTACCGATAATTTAGTTAAAGATTTTTCTGTTGATAATGGAACAAATAAATTTAAGATTGAACCACATACAACTGATAACATTGTTGGATATATCTTCAATATTATTGTTAAGTATGTTTTAGATACTGAAAGCAAAGGAGAATAAGATGAATAAATTAACAAAAATAACATTAAGTTTATCACCTGCTACTTTAGCATTGACTCCTATTTTAGTTTCATGTAATAATTCAAGTAATAACGGGAATAGTGAAACTCCAGGATATCAATCAGGATTTTTAAAACAACAAACAACAAAAAATCAAATCATTTTATCAGTTGTTGATACTTACTTAGAAAAATTCTATGCTAATGATTTAGTAAACATTCAAGGTGAAAATAAAATATTATCAGCAATTAAAAATAAAGAAAATCAATTGCATAAAGATTTATATGATATTTTTAAATATTACGCTACTTGAAAATTAGAAGGCGATGCTCAAGTTTTTTGAAATATCAAACACGAATTTATTAAGTTAAATATTGATACAACAAACTATAATCCAGCTCCAGAAAATTTACCAAGCGAAGATGAGTTTATTTTTTTAATGGAACATTCAAAATTCTTATCATTAAACTACAGACTTGAATTAGAAAAATTATTAGTTTCAAAAATTTACTTATTAAAGTCAAGACAAGAATTTAAAACTTTAGCAAATAATGAAAATGGATTAGATAAATATCAAGTAAGTTTAGCTGAAGATATGAAAAAAGATTCAACTACCCAACTTAAGAAAGATATTTATGCATCATTAGATTTTTCTGCTGATAACTTATATTTAATTAAATATTTAGTAGAAAATCCATTAATTCAAAAATGATCATTTACTGATAATAGAGATATGAATCTAAGAATTGGAAAAGCAAATGTTTCAACTTTCGAAGACTTTAATAATTTGGCTTCATATAATCCAACCAATGCACAACAATATGAATATAACCCAGTTGCAAAAAATAAAGAATATTTATTAAAAACTGGAACTTCAGAAGGTTTTGAATTAGATAAATTACGTGCTTTTAAGGGAATTAGTGCCAATGGGGAAAGCACAGGAGATTTAACAAATTCATTCTATGCTCTTAAAAAATTAGAATCACCAATTTTTGGATTTGTTGATCCAGCAACTAAAAAAGTTTTAGATCAAGACTACTTTAAGTTAGCTAAAATCTTAGCCCAAGAAAATAAATTGCCAAAAATGAAGGCCACAGCTGAACTTAAAGCTAAACAAGGTGATGAAACTAAATTAAAATCATTTAATGCAAGAGATATTGAATTTGATGGTTTGACAAGAGATAATACAAATGAAAAAATATTTACTAAAACAGTTAATTTAGATTCTAAACAATACACATTACAATTTGAACTTAAATCAGAAATAACATTTAGTGGCCAAATTTTAAGAGCTCCTATGAGACTAAGTGTTAAAGAATTAGGAGCAAGACACTTCTATGACTTTAGTAGTGAACTTCAATACACTAATAATGCCTTTGTAGATGAAACTCAAGGTAATGCATATAATTTAGATAAATATCCAACATTCATTGATATGGTTAAAAATAATGCAATCGATGCTTCTTATGTTGTAAAAATTTCACCATTATTTATGAACAAACAAGTTAAAAACTTAAAAAATGAAAATGAAGAAAAGAAAGTATTAACTTTTGAAAATACTCCTTGAAAAGAAAATGATCAACAAAACATTCTTGCAAACTATCTTGCAACTTCAAAAGGAAATACATTATTTAGAGAAGCAAATAAATACATATTAGACAATTTAGGGTTTAAACTAACCGACCTAAACTCAATTGTTTTAGAATTATTTAAAGTGGAAGGATTAATTTAATAGAAATCATGGAAAAAGATACATTCCAGAGAATTATTGACCGTGAAATACCAGCTTCAATCATTTATGAAGATGCTGATGTTATCGCTTTTTTAGATATAGATCCTGAAGAAAAAGGGCACTTTTTAGTTGTTCCTAAAGAATTTTCAGAAAACTTATACGATATTGAGGATAAGGATCTTGCAAAATTAATTTTAAAAGCTAGAGAACTAGCAGTTGAACAGACAGAAAAATTAAATGCTTCTGGTTTTAGATTAGTTGTAAATAATAATGAATCAGCAGGCCAAGCAATTTTTAGAACTCATGTTCATATTATTCCTTACTACGACTAAAATTCAAATTAAAATTTAAGAAAGGATTTTACATAATATGGAAAGAAAATATTCAGAACAAGAACAAATAAGAAGAAATAAAATTTCAAGCTTAGCTGAGAAAAATATTAGAGCATTCAATTCAACAATTAAACCAACAATTTCTTCAATTGAAATTCAAAAATTATATGCAGATAAAACTAGAGAAGAAATTGATGCTGATAATAAGTTTGTTATTTTTAATGGAAGAGTAATTGCTCAACGTGGACCATTTTTAGTATTACAAGACCGTAATGCAAGCATGCAAATTTATGTTGATAAAAAAACTTTAGATGAAGTTTCATCAGAAGTTTTAAAACAACTAGATTTAGGCGACATTATCAGTATTGAAGGTCTTGTTTCAAAAACTCACACCGAAGCTTTAATGGTTAAGGCATCAAAAATTACTTTATTAACTAAAGCCTTAAAACCTTTACCAGATAAATATCATGGTTTAGTTGACCCTGAAGAAAGAAGAAGACACCGTTATGTTGACACTATTGTTAATGAAGAATCAAAAAACACTTTTATTTTAAGAACTAAAATTATTAAAGGTGTTAGAGAATTCTTTGATAATTTAGACTATCTAGAAGTTGATACCCCAGTTCTACAACCGATTTTAGGTGGAGCTGCTGCAAAACCATTTATAACATTTTATAACGCTTTAAATCGTAATTTCTATTTAAGAATAGCTACTGAATTACCATTAAAAAAATGTATTGTTGGTGGCTTAGAAAGAGTTTATGAAATTGGACGTATTTTCAGAAACGAAGGTGTTGATAGTACACATAACCCAGAATTCACCTCAATCGAATTCTATGAAGCATATTCAGATATGTGAGGTATGATGGAAAGAACTGAAGGTGTGTTTAAACATTTAACTAAGAAATTAAACATTGACAAAGTTAAATTTAATGGTTATGATATTGAATTTAAATATCCATTTGCAAGAATTAACATGGTTGATGCAGTTTCAGAAAAAATTGGCGTTGATGTTCGTAAATTAAATGACCAAGAAGCAATTGAATTAGCTAAAAAACACGGAATTAAGACTGAAAAATACTATAAACTAGGTCACGTTATTAATGATTTATTTGAAAAATACATTGAAGAAACATTAATACAACCAACATTTGTTTATGGTCACCCAATTGAAATTAGTCCACTTGCTTTTAAAGAATTAGATGACGAAAGATTTACTCAAAGAGCAGAGCTATTTATTGGAACAAAAGAATTTGCTAATATGTTTACTGAATTATCAGACCCTATTGACCAATTAGAAAGATTTGAAGCTCAACTAGATGAAAGAGAAAACGGCAATGAAGAAGCTAACGAAATTGATTGAGATTTCGTCAATGCTTTAGAATACGGGTTACCTCCAACAGGTGGTTGTGGTATCGGTATTGACCGTTTAGTAATGCTTTTAACTCAAAACGACTCAATTAGAGATATTCTATTATTCCCACAATTAAAAGACATTAAATAATAATTGAAATATGCTTTGTTAAAAGGCATATTTTTTTCTTTATTATCAATTTATTAATTTATGCTAAGATAATATAACTAAAATATGGAAAATAAGACATTTACACAAGAAATAAAAGAAGAGTTAATTAGTCGCCCACTTAAAAAACAAGATAAACTAAACTTGTTAAGTGGAATTTTTGCTACTTCAAAAAAAGAGGATTTATATTTTAAATTAATAATAAATAATAAAAGCATTTTTGATTTTATAAAAAAAATACTAGAAGATCTTAATATTTCTTTTACTCAAGAACATAAAAATGATTTATTAATTGATATAGATACATTTAACAATCTAAAATTAAAATATGAAAGAGATTACTTTTCTGGGATATTTTTAGCCTCAGGTTCTATTTCTAACTTTGAAAGTCCATCAAACCATTTGGAATTGAAGTTTTATGATTTAGATAAAGCATTAGAGTGCTTGACTACATTAAATAAATATAATTTAGAATTTAAATTGCTTAAGAGACAAAATAAGTTTTTAATCTATCTTAAAAAAATTGATCATATATGTGATTTTTTAAAGGCTATTGAAGCTATTAATTCTTATTACCAATTAGAGGAATATAAAATTGAAAGAGATTATTATAATAATATTAATCGAATAACCAATTTTGATATTTATAATCAACAAAGAATAGCTAATGCAAACACGTTGTTTTTAGAAAATTATGATTATATTATTAAGAATAAACTGACAAATTTATTTACAAAAGAAGAATTAAAATTCTTTAAAATAAAAAAAGCAAATTTAGATAGTAGTTTAAGTGATTTGGTTAATTTGTTAGCGGAAAACCAGATTTTTAAATCTAGATCTTCGTTAAATCATGCTTTGATTAAACTTAAGAATAAAGTTTTAAAATACCATTCTAAACTATCTAAAAATGACAAAAAAAGTTAGGAAATATAGCAAAAAAGCTATATTTTTGTAAAAGCAGAAATAACTGGAACGCCAATGTTTTAAATTTTAAATAAAAAATTTTTTAAAAATAAAACAAAAAATTTTTTTTCTGTATAATATTACATGTAGCAACCATAACGAAGGGGCCCACCTGATTCCATTCCGAACTCAGCAGTTAAGACCTTCCGTGCCGACAATACCGTAAGGGAAGATAGGTCGTTGCTTTTTTTTATTTCTTTTTGAGATTTAAAAAGTAAAATTATTATGGTTATGGAAGAAAAAGAATACGAAACACTTGGAGTAATTTTAAATATTAAAAATTTTGCTGAAAATGATGCTATAGTAAAGGTTTTATTATCTAGTGGAATTAAATTTTTATTTGCTAAAGGAATTCAAAAAGTAGAATCTAAAAATATAAGAAATTTACCAATTTTAGGTTTAGTAAATTTAGAAATAATTAAACCTAAAATTATTGATCATATTTCTACGCTTAAAAGAGCAACTTTAATTTCTTATTTTCCGATTAAACCTACTTTACAAAATATTTATGAAAAAACTTTATTTTTTTTAAATAGAATTAATAGTAAAGGCCTTGAAATATTTATTAGTAGATATAATATTTTTTTAAATAATGTTGAAACAAAACCAAATCATAGCTTTAGCTTTATATTATTATGCTTACTTGAAGTTTTTGGATTTAAACCTAATTTTGAACATTGTGTTGAATGTAAAAATAAAGATAATATAATTGATTTTGAATTTTATAAAGGCGGTTTTCTTTGCTTAGAACACTCCAAAAATACAAAGGAAATTAACTTTTTAAAAGCTTTATATTGGCTAAATAAAAACTTTGATTATTTTAAGAATAATATAAACGAAGAAGAAAGTGTTAAAATTAACTTATTAATAATTGAGTGATTAAGTTCTTTAATATAAAAAATCTGCTAATTTTAAGCAGATTTTTCATTATCTTTTTTATTATTTTTCTTTATTTTTGCTTTTCTTTTCTCAGCAACTTCTTTTTGAATTTTAGCTACCTTTATTTTTTGCTTGACAGATTTAGTTTTTTTACTTTCCTCTTCATTTTTGCCATTTTTTTCTTCGGCTTGATCTGTTAGTAGAATAGTTGGAATAATAACAACATTTCTTCGCTTATTTTTATAAAAGTAGGGATCTAAACGGTCAATTATTAATTGCTTAATTTTAGGTATTGTTCAATCTTTTTCATTTTTAATTGTATATAAAATTGCACCATGAACAAGTCTTTTTGCTTCCTCGATTAATTGTAAAGAATTTTTAACAAAGAAGGCTCCACGTGAAACTATTCTTGGTTTGCCTAAAATTAAATTCTTTTCTTTATTAATAGCAACGATAACATGAACAAAACCATTTTGTCCTAGTTCCATTCTTTCTTTCATAATTTGTGAGTTAGTTTTTGAAAGAATGTTTCCATCAATAAAGACTGGACCGAAGTACACTTTCTCATCTGATAATGAAATCTTATGATTTTCTAAGTAATAAACTTCACCTAATTTTGCAATAATGATATTGTTTGGTTTAACCCCACTTTCAACAGCAGTATAACCATGAACAACGCTCATTCTAAATTCACCATGATATGGCATAAAGTATTTAGGTTTAGTTAATTCGAAAATTTTACGATGTTCGTCTTTATAAGCGTGACCTGATGTATGTAAATATCCATCAACACCATTTTCTCTAATAATTGCTCCTAATTTATATAAACGATTAACTAGTAATTCACATTTTGATCTATTTCCTGGGATAGGGCTAGAAGAAAAAATAACAGTATCTTTTGGTTTTATTGAAACATTAGGGTGTTTATCGTAAGACATTTTAGCTAAACCAGCCATTTCTTCACCTTGTGAACCAGTAGTTAAAATTAATAATTCATTATCATTATATTTTGAAAGATGTTTTTTATCGATAAACACTTCATCCGGAGCATTTATATATCCTAATCTTCGACCAATGTCAATATTATCTATCATTGAACGACCAAAAGCAATAACTTTTTTTCCTAAAGAAGCACCTAATTCAATTATTGCTTTAATTCTTGTTAGGTTAGAAGCAAATGCTGTGACGATAATTTTTTTCTCAGCTTCTAACATATATTTTTTGATATCTTTTAGAATATCACTTTCTGAAGGAGAGTGGTTCGGACGCATGGCATTAGTTGAATCTGAAAATAATACGTCTAAACCTTCTTCCCCAATTTTCTTTAATTTTGAAAAGTCAGTTAAGTTTCCAATTGGAGTATAATCAAATCTAAAATCTCCAGTCATCATTAAACTACCATTCGGTGTTTTAACCCTAACACCAAAGGCATCAGGAATTGAATGTTGTGCAGTTCATCAATCAACTGAACATTCACCAAAGTTTACAACTAAATCTTTATTAATTTCGATAAATTCAACATTGGTTTTTATTTTCATATCTGAAAACTTAAGTTTTAAATATTGAATTGCAATTCTTGGCGCAAAAATTTTCTTAACATCAACTTGTTGAACTAAATAAGGAACTCCACCAATATGATCTTCATGACCATGAGTGATAAAAAGGCCTTCAATTTTATGTTGATTTTCGGTTAAGTATGTAAAGTCAGGAATAGATCCATTAATTCCGGTAACAAAGCTATCGCAAAACTTAATTCCGGTATCAATAATAAAAATTTGCTGGTCATACTCAATAATTAAAGTACTTTTACCTATTTCCTGCATTCCACCTAAACCAAAAATTTTTGTTGGTTTCATAAAAATCCTCCGATAATTGATTATTTTTTTAAAAAGAATAAGATTATATTTTAAATATTTTAACAAATATTATAATTATAGTTATATATAATTAACAAAAAACAAGAAAAGGATTTTAAATGACAAAAGAAAGATCATTATCACTTGCTAATTTAGTTATTAAATTTTTATTAGTAATTATTTTAGCAATTAGTATTTATTTTTTATATAGAGGACTTGAAAAAATAATGCAAGATAATTCTCGTGATTATGCAAACGACGGAATGCAAGTTTTATTAGATGACCTTAAAAAAGCATTTAAAGAAAATTCTACTTGAGGAATACTTTTAATAGTTGGATTAGGAGTAAGATTTTTAACTTTTGTTCTTGATGTTATTGTTTTATCAATAGCAAGTTGAAAAGAACAAACATTTGGTAAAATCATTTTATTTATTACTACTATTTTCCCAATATTATGAGTTATTTCTTGAATTGGAAACATTGGTATTATTGCTAAAAAAAGAACAATAGAAAATTAGTACAAAAGGATTATAAAAATGACTAAAAAAGAATTAGAAGAAAAAAGAAAATATTTTAAAAAATCATTTAAAGATGCAAACTCTGTTTTAAAACGCGGCAACATTTTTATGTTAGCTATTGGGCTTTTATTAGGGGCATCTTTTGGGGCTGTTGTATCTTCTTTAGCAAAAGATATTATTATGGCGGCCATTACTTCTTTATTTAATGTCCAAGAAGTTAAACAAATTAAAGTTGGCAATATTCTTTTAGGAGAATTTTTAGCCGCTTTAATTCAATTTATTATCGTATCAACATTTATTTTTATAACTTTATTTGTATTTTATTTAATTAAAAATTCAATTGAATATCACAAGGCTAAAAAATTACCAATTGAAGAAGAAAAAGAGGAAGAAGTTGTTTTAACAACTGAAGAACTTATTTTAGAAGAACTTAAAAAAATGAATAAAGAATTATCTAAAAATAAGCAAGAAAATTTAAACGAATAAAAAATAAAATAATTTTTTTTAGATTTAAAAACATTTAAAAATATTAATTATTCAAGAAAAGTTAACAAGTATAATTGTTGACTTTTTTATTATATTTTTTTGTCAAAACATTAATTTATTTTATAAAAATAAATAAAGTAGCCAAAAAAGTAAAAAGATAAAAAAATTGTTATAATTTAAACGTGTTTTATTTAATAAATTAAAAACACTAAAAATTAAAAGTCTATCTAAAAAAAATAAAAAACATATAAACAAATATACTAGGAGATTTATTATATGCCAATGAATTTAAAAGGTCGTAGTTTAGATACAGCTCTAAACTTCACAACCGAAGAAATTAACTATCTTTTAGATCTTTCTTGAGAATTAAAGAAAGCTAAAATGCAAGGATTACATGTTAACAACCGTCCTTTAACAGGATCAAACATTGTTATTATGTTCCAAAAAGACTCAACTAGAACACGTTGTGCTTTCGAAGTTGCTGCTGCTGATTTAGGAGCAAGCTGTACATACATCGGACCTACAGGATCAAACTTTGGTAAAAAAGAATCAGTTGAAGATACAGCTATGGTTCTAGGTCAAATGTACGACGGTATTGAATTCCGTGGATTCAAACAATCAGATGTTGAAGCTTTAGCTAAATACTCAGGTGTTCCAGTATGAAACGGTTTAACCGATGCTGAACACCCAACACAAATGTTAGCTGACTACTTAACATTTAAAGAATTTGTTGGAGACCTAAGAGAAAAGAAAATTGTTTTCTCAGGTGACATTAAAAACAACGTTGCTCGTTCATTAATGATCGGTGCTGCATTCTTTGGTGTACACATTGTTATGTGTGGTCCAAAAGCACAATGAGAAATTGTTAAAAATGGTCCAGACCATAAAGCAGTTTACGAAGCAGTTCAAAAATTATTTGAACGTAACGGTGGATCAGTTTCATTCTCAGATAACAAATTAGAAGCTGCTAAAGATGCAGATGCTATTTACACAGACGTTTGAGTATCATTAGGTGAACCATTTGAATTATTTGAACCTCGTATTCAAGAATTAGGTGCTTTCCAAGTTGACATGGCTATGATGAAAGCAGCAAAAGAAAGCGTTATTTTCTTACACTGCTTACCAGCATTCCACGATGACAAAACTTTATTCTCAGCTGAAATTAAAGAAAAACTTGGTGCAAAATACCCAGTTGTTGCAACAGGTGCTATGGAAGTTACTGACGAAGTATTCCAATCAAAATACAACAAATCAATTCAACAAGCTGGAAACCGTATGCACACAATTAAAGCAGTTATTCTAGCTACAATAGGATACTAATTATGAGTAGAATTGTTATTGCTTTAGGCGGAAATGCTTTAGGAAACAACCCAGCAGAACAAAAAGAACTAGTTAAAATTCCTGCTAAAAAAATCGCAGAACTAGTTAAAGCTGGACACGAAGTTATTGTTGGTCACGGTAACGGACCACAAGTTGGTATGATTTTTAACGGCTTTGTAAGTGCTGCTTCAGTTAACCCTAAATCACCATTAGTTCCTTTACCAGAAGCTGGTGCTATGTCACAAGGTTACATTGGTTACCATATGGTAAATGCTATTACTAATGCATTCAAAGAAGAAGGTGTTGAAGAAAAAGAAGTTTTATATCTTTTAACACAAACTTTAGTAGATCCTAAAGACCCTGCTTTCTTAAACCCAACTAAACCTATTGGTCCATTTTTCGCTTCAAGAGAAGAAGCAGAAGTTGCTAACCCAAATAGTGTTATTGTTGAAGATGCTGGACGTGGATTTAGAAAAGTTGTTGCTTCTCCAAAACCAATCAACTTTGTTGGTATTAACCAAATGAAAAATGCTATTAACTCAGGTGCTACAGTTATCGTTGGTGGTGGTGGTGGTATCCCTACTGTTAAAGATGAAAATGGTTTCATCAACGGTGTTGATGGTGTTATCGACAAAGACTTTGCTTTAGCTAAAATGGCTGCCTTAACAAATGCTGATTACTTCATCGTTTTAACAGCAGTTGATTATGTTAAAGTAAACTATGGAAAACCAGATCAAAAAGATCTAAAACACGCAACAAAGGCTGAATTAGAAAAATACATCGAAGAAAAACAATTTGCTCCAGGAAGCATGTTACCAAAAGTACAAGCTGCTATTAAATTCGTTGAAGAAGGCGGAAAAGCTGCATTCATCGGAGATTTAAAAGATTTAGAAGACATTATTGCCGAAAAAATAGGTACAAAAGTTACTTTAAATTAATTTTAAATTTATATATAAAAAAGTCGGGATTTTTAATCCCGGCTATTTTATTATTTATTTTTTTGATTAAAAATTTCATATAAGCAAACTGCAGTTGCGGCTGATACATTTAGCGATTGAACAGCCTCACTATCTTGTTTAATGTAAATTATTTCATCAGCATGTTTTAATAAAGTTTTAGAAACTCCTGAACCTTCATTACCTATAATTAAGGCAACAGGAAAACTGAAATTAGTTTTAGAAATAATTTTTGCTTTTTCATTTAAAGCAGTTGCATAAATTCAAAAACCATTTTTTTTCAAAAACTCTATAGACTCAAATAAACTTGTTACTTTAATAATTTTTACATTTTTAAATCCACCAGATGATGTTTTTAAAACAGATGGGGTAACATCAACACTCCGATCTTTTGGAATAATAATATGTTTAATTCCAAAAACATTAGAAGATCTTATAATTGCTCCAAAATTTTGTGGATCTTGTATATGATCTAAAATTAATATGGTTTCAGGTTTATCTTTCAAAATTGTATGAATATCATGATAATTAAAAGGTGCGATTTCAGCGATATAGCCTTGATGGTTGCCATTTGTTATTTTATTCATTTCATTCATTGAAAGATAAGTGATATTTTTAAACTTAATCGATTTATTTTCTAAACCTTTTAGTAAATAGATTTTTATAATTGGAAAATTATTTTCTAAAGCTTCTAAGACAGAATTTTTACCATAAATAAAATTTTTCATTAAATTAAATTGTTTTCCTTTAATATTTTTCTAATTTCATCAGCCTTTTCATAGTCTTTTGCTTCTACAAATGTTTTTCATTCCAAATATTTGTCTTTCATTTCTTGTGAAACTTTTGAATCAGGAAATTGGAAACCTAATAATTTCATAATTTTAACTAATGTTGTAAAATTTTCTTCTTTTTTTGAAAGTTCCATTATTTCCTTAAAAACAAAAGAAAAGTTTAGATCAGCTGCTGCTTTAATTACTTCATCCACTCTTTCTTTATCATATTTTTCATAATTAATGTCTTTTAATTGAATAGTATTATTAATAACTTTAAACTTATTAATAGTTTTTTGTAAAGAATCAAAGATTTCATCTGTCAAATTAATTGGTTTAGTATAGTTTGTTGTTAATATTAAAAGTTTATATGTATCTGGATCATATTTTTTAATAAAGTCATGTGGAAAAATCAAATTACCAATAGATTTTGACATTTTTTGATTTTTGTAGTTAAGTGTTCCAAAGTGTATTCAACCGTTAGAAATTGGTTTTTGATAAATAGAATAATGTTGAATGTTTTCATTTTCATGATGTGGAAAAATTAAATCAATGCCACCACCATGAATATCAATTGTTTCACCATTAAAATATTTATCAATAAAACAACTACATTCGGTATGTCAACCTGGACGACCTAAACCAAAAGGACTATCATATTTAATTCCTTTTTCAGTTTCTTTTCATAAAGCAAAATCTTGAACATTCTTTTTGTTAAGTTCATTATTTTCTTCATTAATTAAGTTTTCTATTTTTTGATTACTTACTGAACCATAAATTTCTTTAAATTTTAAAACATCAAAAAAAACATTGCCACCAACTTGATAAGCTGCTTTTTTGTCAATCATTTTTTGAATATAATCATACATATCTTGCAAAGAATCTGTTACTCTAACTATCTTGTTAGGTCTCTCTAAGTTGAAAATTTCAAATAAATTTAAATAATATTCTTCGTATTTTTTTGCTATTTCATTCTCAGTTTTATTCTCTTCAATTGCTTTATTGATAATTTTGTCATCAATATCTGTAATATTGTTTAAATAAAAAATTTGCTCTCCTAAATATCTTTGAGCACGAATCATAATATCAAAAGTTACTGTAGGTCTTAGATTGCCAATGTGTGGATAATTATAAACGGTTGGACCGCATAAATAATATTTTTTCATAAAAAACATTATATATGAAAAAGGGTAAATTTATTATATAATAATAAAATATGAAAACGGCAAAAGAAATTATTATAAGCTCAATCAATGAAGCTTTAGACAAATTAAAAATAAATAAAACAGTAGTATTGACAGAGGCAAAAAACTACGGAGATTATTCTACAAACATTGCGTTAACATTGCAAAAAGAATTAGGAAAAAAGGCAACTGAAATTGCTAAAGAAATTGTAAAAAATATTGATTTAAATAAGTATAAACAAATTAGTGAAATCCAAGTTGCTGAGCCTGGGTTTATTAACTTTTGAGTATCTAATTCAGTTTTAGCTGATACTGTTAATTTAATTAATGAGTTAGGTTCTGAATATGGAAGTTTTTCAAAAGAGAATAAAGGAAAAATAAATGTAGAATTTGTTTCAGCAAACCCTACAGGATATTTACATATTGGTCATGCAAGAAATGCAGCAATTGGAGCAACATTATGTAATATTTTAGAAAAAGCCGGCCATAAAGTAGTTAGGGAATATTTGGTTAACGATTACGGAAATCAAATGAATAAATTAGCAATTTCAATTTTTGCAAGATATCAACAAATTTTTAATCCTTCATACGAATTACCAGAAGACGCATACCGTGGTGGAGATAATATTGAATTTGCACAGGCCTTTTATGAACAACATAAAGATAAGTATAAGAATGTTGAATACACTAAAGAAATTGAATCAATCTTTAGAGAATTTGGTAGAGAAATTGCTTTAAAAAACATTGAAGAAGATTTACAAAAGTTTGGAGTTTGATTTGATTTATACACGTCAGAAAAGGCTCAATATGAAAAAGATCTAGTTTGACCAGCAATTAGAAGATTAAAAACCACTTATGTTAAAGATGGTGCAACATGATTGCAAACTACAAAAGGTGGAAAAGATGATAAAGATAGAGTTATTATTAAAAGAAATGGTGACTCAACTTATTTATGTGCAGATATTGCCTACCATGAACAAAAATTTAGACAATTAGAAGATCCTGAAAAAGGTAAGATAATTGATATTTGAGGAGCTGACCACTCAGGTTATGTTGAACGGGTAAAATTTGCTTTTGAGGATTTAGGATGTCGTAGAGATCAATTAGAAGTTATTTTATTCCAATTAATTAGAGTTATGAAAGATGGTAAAGAAATTAAGATGTCTAAACGTCTTGGAACTTCATTAACATTAAGAGAATTAATGGATGAGGTTGGAAAAGATGCAATTAGATTTTTCCTAATTGAAAGATCATATAATTCAAAAATTGATTTTGATATTAAAAAAGTTACAAGCGCCGACGAAACAAACTCAATGTACATTATCAAATATGCACATGCTCGTTGTGCTCAATTATTACAAAAATTTAATTATGAAAATCCTAAAGCAACCGAATTAAATGATGAGTTTTCACAAAAATTAGTTTCAGAATTGAAAGAATATCCAGATTTAATTGCAACTATGGCAAAAACATATAAGGTTAATTTATTACCTCCATATTTACTAAAATTAGCCGGGGCATTTAATTCATTCTACTCAAATGTTAAAGTTATTGATTCACCAAATGAAGAAAGTTACGTAGCTTTAGTTAAAGCAGTAAAAACAGTGTTAGCAGATGCGATGAAGTTGATGGATTTAGATATTCCCGAAAAAATGTAATTTAATAATATATAAAAACAGCTCTAATATTTTTTCGGAGCTGTTTTTATAATTCAATTTTTATAAATTAAAAAAATGTATAAAAAAAATGGCGGGTAAGAGAGGATTTGAACCTCCGCGGGTGCTTTATACACCCCTACAGTCTTAGCAGGACCGCCTCTTCGACCACTTGAGTACTTACCCATACCTTAATTAAGCAATGTAAATTATATACTAATATCATGAGAAAATAAGAAATAAAAGATAAGAAACTTAAAAATTTCTTATCTTTTGCCTTTTGGTGGATATATTTCTTTAATATTATCACCCCAAATTCCTATTTTGTTTTCTCTTGCTTGTCTTTCGCTTTTCTTAATTCAATGATAATAATTTTCATTTTTAGTGTAATATTTGTTTTTTGAATCTAATGTAATATATGCTACTTTACTATGACCATTTTTAATTAATTCATTATTAAGGCAAATAAGTTCGCCGTTTTGTTTTTCAATAATAATTATCGCGACGATTCTTCCGTAGGGATCAAAGAAAAATCTTCCTTCATCAGTATTTTTTTCACTAATTGTTGTTTGAGGAATAACTCAAATTCTTTTTGCTTCTTCAAGATTAGATATAGTAAATTTTTTTGCTATTGTACCATATTTATATTGTTTACCAGTTGTTGGCTGGAAGTCCCCATTTTTATCTTTAAATCATGTTTCAGGTGTGTCAATTCCTGAAAATCTAAATTTATTTGTTTCATTACTTGAAATGCTATTAAATTTTGCTGTATCGCCGTCATTAACATCTATTAATCTAACTTCGGTAACAAGACCTTCTTGAAATCTATTTGAAAAATGATATTCTTTGCCATTAACAACAATAAATTCATTTGAAATTTTTATTTCTTTATTGTTATCTTCTGGTTGCGGTTCTGGCTGAGGATTTGGTTGAGGTTCTGGACTTGGTTCTATTTTGTATATATTATCAAGATCTTCATTGTTAATTGTGTTATCAGGATTAAATAGAAAACCATATTTTAATTTAAGAATTGCAATTTTTCAATTATCTCAGTTAGGAATCTTTTTATTAATTAAAGATCTAACTTTTTTATTTAAAACAATAAATCTTTTTACAACATTATCAAATTCTTCTATGCTAAAAACTCGTTTTTTAGTTAAGACTTCACGTATGTCTAAAAAATCAGGTGTTATTTTATGTACTTCACTTTTTTCTAAGAAGCCTTCCATATTAACAATAAAAGAAAATAAATCATAAATTACTCTTAATTTTTCTTCTGATTTTTCTAAACCTTCTGGTAATTTATCAAGTAAAACAGGTGAATTTTTTGTAAATTCTAATAAAGATAAAAGGTTCTTAATATAAAATTTAGATCTTTGACTTAAAAATTCCTTTGGTGAACTTTCAATTACAGCTTTTGCATAAGAATAAAGCGCACTATCAATAATATTTGGATTTTCTTTATCCAAACTTTTTATTTTTTCTTGAATTTCTTTTATTTCATTTTCTTCTTTATTGCTACATTGAATTAAAGTAATAGCAGATAATGGAACAAATGATGTAGCCAATCCTGATAATATTAGTTTAGTTCCTTTTTTCATAAATTTCTTCCCCGCAATTAAAATTTATTTAATAACTCTTTTGTTTTGTTGTATAGAGCTTCATTTGCTTTTTTATATAGTTTTCTTGGATTATAATTTTTGTTTTCCATAATATTATTATTAATAATGAACTCATTTATTGCTTTTGCATTTTCTATTTGAAGTTCAGTATTAATATTTATTTTAGTAATACCGTAAGATATGCATTTTTTTATATCTTCGTCACTTATACCTGATCCACCATGTAAAACTAGCGGCATTTTAACAGCATCATTAATTTCCTTTAAAAGATCAAAATTAATTCCTTTTCAATCTTTAGGATATTCGCCATGAATATTGCCTATTCCAATAGCAAGCATATCAATACCAATTTCTTTAAAAGCAATAGCTTCATTAATTTTGGTGTAGACAACTTCACTAACTATTTTATCTTCAATTCCTCCGATTCTGCCGGTTTCGCATTCTAGGGATACATTTCTTTCTTTACATAATTCAAAAACTTTTTTTGATAATTCTAAATTTCTTTCAAAAGACATTTTGCTACCATCAAACATAATCGAAGTAAAATTTGCTTCAAGCGCTTTAAGACAATCTTCGTAACTACCGTGATCTAAGTGTAAACATACATCTGTAGTAATATTTAAATCCTTGATTAATGAATTAACAATTGCGTAACAAACATTATAGCCACCAAAATATTTAGCAGCTGAAGGGCTAACACCTAAAATGATAGGTTTATTAAAATCATTTGCAGCAAGTAAAACTTGTTTAGTTCATTCTAAATTATTTATATTGATGTGAAAAACAACTTTTTTATTTTTGTAAGCTTTTTTTAAAATTTCTTTAGCATTAACTAACATAAAAAAATAAAAAAACTAGTCAATAAAAAAAGACTAGTTTTTAAAATCAGGTCTTATTGTTGTTCAAGTACCATCAATATTGTGAAAGAATCTACCGTCGACTGTTAATAAACGGTATAACTCACCACGTTTTCTTAATAATATTTGTTCATCAGAAACGTTTTCATCATTTTCGTTTCTTCATCTTTCAAATAATACTTGTTGAATTGAGTCAAATAATTTATAGAAGTCTAAATTTTGTTTTTTTTGTAAAATTTCTTCGGCAACATCAAGTAATGTTTTGTATTGTTCTTTTTCGGCCATAATAATCCCTCTTTTGTAATGAATTAATCACTTTATTTATTATTTTATATCCGTATATTATAACTATAAAAAATAATATTTAATATATTATAAAATAAATTAGTGAAAATATAGTTTGTATTTTTTAAAAAATATAAATTCCAACTAATAATTAGGTTAAAAAATAATTTAATACTAAAAAAATTAAAGAAAAATATTTTTTAAAAACAACAAAAAAGACTTTTTTCTTTTAAAAATAGGCCTAAAAGTAGAAAAAATAAAAAAGTAGTATAATATAACTGTATAAATTAAGCGATTTATCATTATAAGGAACTAGCTTATTTATACATAAATAACATCATTTATTTGAAAGGAAAACCCAATGTCTGTATTTGACAGTAAATTTAAAGGAATTCACGTTTATTCAGAAATTGGTGAACTAGAATCAGTTCTAGTTCACGAACCAGGACGTGAAATTGACTACATTACACCAGCTAGACTAGATGAATTATTATTCTCAGCTATCTTAGAAAGCCACGATGCTAGAAAAGAACACAAACAATTCGTAGCAGAATTAAAAGCAAACGACATCAATGTTGTTGAATTAACTGATTTAGTTGCTGAAACATATGATTTAGCATCACAAGAGGCTAAAGATAAATTAATCGAAGAATTCTTAGAAGACTCAGAACCAGTTCTATCAGAAGAACACAAAGTAGTTGTAAGAAACTTCTTAAAAGCTAAAAAAACATCAAGAGAATTAGTAGAAATCATGATGGCAGGGATCACAAAATACGATTTAGGTATCGAAGCAGATCACGAATTAATCGTTGACCCAATGCCAAACCTATACTTCACACGTGACCCATTTGCATCAGTAGGTAATGGTGTAACAATCCACTACATGCGTTACAAAGTTAGACAACGTGAAACATTATTCTCAAGATTTGTATTTTCAAATCACCCTAAACTAATTAATACTCCATGATACTACGACCCTTCACTAAAATTATCAATCGAAGGTGGAGACGTATTTATCTACAACAATGACACATTAGTAGTTGGTGTTTCTGAAAGAACTGACTTACAAACAGTTACTTTATTAGCTAAAAACATTGTTGCTAATAAAGAATGTGAATTCAAACGTATTGTTGCAATTAACGTTCCAAAATGAACAAACTTAATGCACTTAGACACATGACTAACAATGTTAGACAAGGACAAATTCCTATACTCACCAATCGCTAATGACGTATTTAAATTCTGAGATTACGACTTAGTAAATGGTGGAGCAGAACCACAACCAGTTGAAAACGGATTACCTCTAGAAGGATTATTACAATCAATCATTAACAAAAAACCAGTTTTAATTCCTATCGCAGGTGAAGGTGCTTCACAAATGGAAATTGAAAGAGAAACACACTTCGATGGTACAAACTACTTAGCAATTAGACCAGGTGTTGTAATTGGTTACTCACGTAACGAAAAAACAAACGCTGCTCTAGAAGCTGCAGGTATTAAAGTTCTTCCATTCCACGGTAACCAATTATCATTAGGTATGGGTAACGCTCGTTGTATGTCAATGCCTTTATCACGTAAAGATGTTAAGTGATAGTAAATTACTATAAAATTATTTAATTTTATATATTAAAAATCTCCAGCACTTGCTGGGGATATTTTTTATTATTTTATAAATAATAATTTAAGTATTTTATAAAATCAATTTTATGTTAAAATATTAAAGTACTTTTTATATATAAAAAAGTATCGATAAATTATTCAATTTAAATTAATTTATCAAACACTATTATGGATTCAATTGCATGTGCCAATAAAAATGGTGTTAATTGTTAGAAATAATAGGAAGCTAAAAAACAAACAATTTTATAAAAAGGAAAAAATATGTCAGAACAAAAACAAGTTGAACAAAAAACAACAGTTTCAACAGAACCAGTTATTGTTTCAAGAGAAAAATTATTAGAAGCTGGAACATACTTTGGACACAGAGTAAGTCGTTGAAACCCAAAAATGAAACAATACATTTACGGAAAAAGAGCTGGTATTCATATTATTGATATCGCTAAAACTCAAAAAACATTAGAATATGCTTACAAACTATTAAATAAAATGGCTCAAAAACCAATTTCATTTATTTGAGTAGGTACAAAAAAACAAGCTAAATCAGCTATTGAAGCAGCTGCTGCAAGAACAAACTCAGTTTATGTTTCAGAACGTTGATTAGGTGGAACTTTAACAAACTCACAAACAATTTTTAGAAGTGTTAAAGAATTAGAAAGATTAGAAGAACTACAAAAAAATGGTTACAAAGGTTACACCAAAAAAGAAGGTCTTTTAAACGACAAGAAAATTGCTAAGTTACAAAAGAACTTAGGTGGTATTAGAAAATTAGCTAACAAAGCTCAAATGCCTCAAGTTATGATTGTTGCATCTCCAATTGAAGATGAAATCGCTATTAGAGAAGCAAAAAGAAAAGGATTAAAAGTTTTTGCTATTCACGATACAAACTCGAACCCAGATTTAGTTGATTTTGTAATTCCAGCAAACGATGATTCAGCAAAATCATTAACTTTAATTATTACCATCTTAGCAGATGCTATTGCTGCTGCTAGAGGTGAAGCACAATTATTCGCTTACAAATCAAACGAAGAAATTGTTTTACCAGAAGATCCAAGATCAGCTGAAACAAAAGAAAGAAAATTCAGTAGACCAGTTGAATCAAAAACACAAGAAAACAAATAAAGCTAACTAAACTAAAAAAGAGGTAAATTATGTCAGTAGATTTAAATAAAATTAAAGAATTAAGAGAAAGAACAAATTTAGGTTTCTTAGATGTTAAAAAAGCTTTAGAAGCTAATGATAACGATGTTGAAAAATCAATCGATTGATTACAAGAAAAAGGAATTTTAAAGGCTGCTAAAAAAGCTGGAAGAATTGCTGCTGAAGGTATTGTAAGAGCATTAGTTAAAGATAACACAGCTGTTATTTTCGAACTTAATTCTGAAACAGACTTTGTTTCAAAAAACGAATTATTTATCGAACTTGCAAACAAAATTGGTGAAGCTTTATTTACTAATGATTTTTCAACAAACGAAGAATTATTAGCTATTAAAATTGATGGTGTTTCAATTGAAGACCACACAAGTTTATTAACAGCAAAAATTGGAGAAAAAATCACTTTAAGAAGATCATTAAAATATGTTGCTAAAGAAGGCGAAATTGTTGCGGCATATACACATGCAAATAATAGAGTAGCAACAATTATTATTGGTGAAGGTTCAAACCAAGAAGCATTAAGAAATATTTCAATGCATATTACTGCTTTAAACCCATCACATTTATTTGAATCATGCTTAAGTGAAGTCGAATTAAAAGAAATTCACGACAGATTAGATGCTTCTCCAGCATTAGCTAATAAACCAGAAAAAATTCAACAATCAATTAAAGCTGGTTTATTAAGAAAAGAATTAAATGAAAAAGGTGTTTTACTATACCAACCATTTGTAATGGATGACAGCAAAACTGTAGCGCAATACTTAGAAGATTCAAAATTAAAATTGATTAATGCTAAAAGATTTGAAGTTGGCGAAGGAATCGAAAAAAAGACTGTTGACTTCGCAGCTGAAGTTGCTGAACAAATGGCAAAATAAAAATAATTTAAATAAAAATTAACCTCTTTTTTATTTGAGGTTAATTTTTTAATATTTATTTTCTATTCTTTCGTAATTTTTCTTGTTTTTTTCACGATATGAATTAATAATATCTTCTTCATTAATATTAACAAGTTTTCCAAGACCAAGATATGCTTCATAGGCCCTTAAGGCACTTACTTGATCTTTGTGAGTTAATAGTTTAGTAAATAGTTTATATGTATATGCTAATTGAAGACTAAAATTTTTATGCTTAATAAAAGGGGTTAAATTTGGTTCTACACCTAAAGGGTGAGATATGCTAGTAATGAAATGTATTCCATCTGCAAATTCTTCTAGCATTTTAGTTCAATTTATTCTTTTATCTTTTTTTCAATATTTAAATGCTTTAACTTCATTAGCAAACTCCCCAAGTTCAACTAATAAAGCGATAACAATTTTAGTGTCAAAATATCTTTCGTCTTTCTTTGAAATATTGTCTGAAAAAGCTTTATCTAATTTTTTTTGTGATTCAAAAATTTCTTTTAAATTCATAGTTTAAAAATTATAATCCATTAACAATAATAAAATTAAGATTTATATTATTTTTTTAATATCTTATTTTTTGTAAAAAAACAAAGTTATAAATTTATTTTTTATATTGCAAATCTAACAAAAAAAATACAAGATTATTAATAATAATTTATAATATTAATGCTATTTTAAAAGCTCCAGTGGCGAAATGGTAGACGCAGTTGACTCAAAATCAACCGGTTAGGAGCCGTGCTGGTTCAAGTCGAGTCTGGAGCACCATATAATTACAAAATAAATTACCGATTTACTTATCATGAAAGATACTTATTTAATATAAGTATTTTTTTATTATAATTATTGTGTTAAATAATTTCATAATTAAGGAATAAAATGAACAACAAAAAACAAGAATTAAAAAAGATTAAAAAACATGAATTACATTCAAGTTGACATTTAATTTTGTTACTTTCAGTAATTACAATGGTGTGATTTTTAATCACTTATATGGTGGCTATTTTTGAAAATAAATATTCTTCAGATAGTGGATTTAAGCTTTTTAATGATATTACAATTAGTATCTTAGCTGGTTTGATTTCTGGAATTTTATCAATATTATTAGCTTTTGTCTTTTTAGATTTATTAAAAAGATTTTATATCAAAGACTATTTTCATTACTATTCGTATATTAACTCATTGCGAAATAAATCTAAGTTTGTTTTCTTTAAAGATAGTAAAATACCTAATGAACGTTACAAAAAAACTAAAGAAACAAAGCAAATGACAAAAAGTGCTTTTACGAACTTAGTTGCCGATATTTTATGTTATACATTAGTTTCACCTCAATATAAAAATTTAATAAATGAAATTGACAGCGATTTTGCAATGCACTCATTTATTACCCCTAATTTTAATAGTCAAAGAAAATTTGCAATTACAAGAATCGTATTTTTAGATATACTATTTCCTTTAATTGTATCTTCAATTCTTATTGCTGTTATTGTCATTTTATATAAAAAGCAAGATGAAAATGTACCAATTTCTGCAATCACAAGAATATTAATAATATTATTAGCAAACATTTTTTCTCTTTCATTTTCTATTACAATTTATGAATTTTACATTTTAAATAAAGTAAAAGACTATAACAGTTTTAATGATTTTTACTTACTTTCATTTAATAATTTTGAATTTAAATATTTAAATTCTTCATTAATAAAAAGATAAAAACCACCACAGCCATTACCATGCTTTGTGGTTTTTTTATTAAAAAAGTTACAATTTTCTTTTTTATACAAAAAATGTCTTATTTTAAGTTAAAAAAAAGACATTTTTTCCCCTTTTGCCAAAAACCCTCAATAAAACGCCTTTTTAAATTTTAATAAATTAAAATTAGTGTACAATAAGTTTGAAAAAATATATTTTGCAAAATACAACAGACAAACACATAATTTGAGAGGTAAAATTGAAAAAATCAAGAAAATTATAATTGGTTTAACATTCTTAACAGCAGCAGCCACAGCAGCGCTAGCTACCACAGTTGTTGGAATTTTGAAAAAACCAAAATCTACCCCAGAAAATAAATTAGAACTTTCAAAAAAGAAATTCGGGGAAAAAGTAAATGAGACTAAGGAACTTATAGATAAACTACAAGATCCTAAATATAAAGATATTAGAAAAAAACTACAAGATGCACTAGATGAAGCAAATAAAAATATAACTAAAGATAGTAAAGCAGAAGATTATGATAAACAAACTGATAATTTAAGCAAAGCTATTGAAGAAGTTAAAAAAGATAAAGAACAAATTGATAATAATGACAGTTCTTTAGATAAAGCAAAAAAAGACTATGAAAAAGCTAAAAAATCTGCAGAAGATTTAGCATCTAAATTAACAGATGACAAATATAAAACTGTTAAAGACAAATTAGAAAAAGCTATCGCTGATGCAACAAAGAATATTAATGACAACAGTTCAAAAGAAGATTACAAAGCTGCAACTGAGAAATTAAATAAAGCAATTGAAGTTGCTAATAATGAAAAAACTGCGATAGATAATCAAAATGAAACTTTAGAAGATGCAATTAATAACTTTAATAATAAACTTCAAGAAGCAAAAGCTTTAGTTGAAGAATTAAAAACTAAACCCGAATATAACGATATTAAAAACGCATTAGAACAAAAGATTTCTGAAGCTGCTAATTTAGTTATAACAAATCAAACAAAAGAATCATTCCAAAACGCAACTTCAAACTTAAGTGAAGCTATTGAAACAGCAAGACAAGATAGAGAATCAAAAGACCGTGAATTAGTTGAATTAGAAAATGCTAAAAATGCATATAAAGCAAAGAAAGCAAAAGCTGAAAAACTTATTGAAGAATTAAGCGTTGATCCTATTTATAAAGATATTAAAGATAATTTAACTGAACAACTAAATAATATTGATTCTGGTTTAAATGAAAATTCAACCAAAGTTGATTACGAAAATGCAATAACTAATTTAGAAAATGCAATTCAAACAGCTAAAGAAGCAAAACGTGAATTAAATAACGAAATGCAAAACTTAGATCAAGTAAAAGCTGCTTATAAATCACAATTGAAAAAAGCCGAAGATTTATCAAATGAACTAAATAAGCCAAAATATGAAGATATTAAAGCCGAATTAGATCAAAAAATAGCTGAAATTAAAAATGGTATAACTGATACATCAACTAAAAAAGATTATCAAGACGCTACCGGAAAATTAGAAGATTTAGTTGAAGTTATAAAAGAAAAAACTGAAGAAAGAAAAAACAATTTAGAACAACTAGAATCAGCTAAAACTTTATATGAACAAAAGTTAAATGAAGCATTACAATATAAAAATGAAATTTCTGCTAATTTAAAATATGGTTCAATTTCTAACCAATTAGAAAATCAAATTAACTCTATTCAAACTACAATTGATTTAGAAAATATTTCGGCATTGCAAAAAGCAACTAGAGATTTAGATAATTTCTTAACACATGCTCAAAGCAAAGCTGCTATTAGAGATAATTTATGACAACAATTATTAGATGAAAAAGCTAAATTAGAAACATTAAAACAAAATGTAGAAGGTAAAGATCATTTAAATGATTTAAAAGCGAAAATTAATACTAAATTTAATGAATTATTCCCTAATGATGAATTAACGAATCATGGTTTAGCAAATAACCAAGTTTTAGAACAAACTGTAAATGACCTTGTTGCTAATATTTTAGCATTTCAAGAGGAATTCGATTTATTAGAGGCTAAACAAAATTATTTACAACAACTTAAATTAGTTAATGAAAAATTATCTGAAATAGATAACTCAATTAATAAAGAACACTACAAAGAAATTAAAAATAAATTAGTTTCTAAAAAAGAATTAGCAGAAGCAATGGCTTCTGGTAATACTAAAACTTCTTATGATTCAGCAGCTCAAGAATTAAGCAATGCTTTAGCGCAAGCAATAGCTGAAATTCAAGCTAAAGATCAACAACTTAATTCTCCAGAAGGAATGAAAAAACTTTATGAGGATAAATTAAAAGAAGCTAAAGATTATGCTAATAATGATTTAAATTCTGATAAAGAAATTTATAACTATGAAAAAGATCAATTAGAACAAAAAACACAAGCAGTTGAAGAGGGAGTAAATAATTCTAGTGAAGATCAAAAAACAAAAGAATTTTATCAAGACAAAATTGATAAATTAAATAAAGCATTAGATCAAGCTAGAAAAGATAAAGAAGAAAAAGATTTAAGATTATCTGAATTTGATGAACTTGTTGAAAGAGCAAATAAATTAGATAAGAGTATTGCTGATACCAAATATTACTCTTATATTAAAGATCAAGTTCAATGATTAATTAAAGATAATTTTAGACCTAAAGCTAAGGAAACACTTTCTGCATTAACACATGATGCAAGAAAACAAAAAATTGATTACTTAAGAAATAGAGTAATTTATATTGAATCAGTCGCTGAAACTTTATTAATTTCAATTAGTAAATATTTAGATCTAAAAAAAGATGCGGAAGCATTAATCCAAGAATTAAGTAAAAATGAAATTTACAACGATATCAAAATCGAGTTAGAAAGAAAAATTTTTGATTGTGAAGAAAAAATTGAAAAAAGTAATTATATTGGATTTAGTGAACAAAACCCCGCTTTAGAAGAAGCTCTAGAATTATCAAAAAAAGGTAAAAAAGAAAAAGACCTTGAACAAGCCGAATTAGCAAAAGCAAAATCTACTTATGAAACAGCTAAAAAATCTGCAGAAGATTTAGTTGGAAAATTAGGTGAAAATGGTGCATATAATGAAATTAAACAAAAATTAAGTCAAGAAATTGAAGGTGCTTCACAAGGAATTAATACTTCATCAACTAAAAATGACTATCAAGCAGCCACTTTAAAAATTCAGAATGCAATTAAAGAAGCAAAAGAAGCAAAAAGAGCTAAAGATAAAGAAAATCAAAGTTTAGAAGATGCTAAGGCTAAATATGAAGCACAAGTTAATGCAGCAAAAATTTTATCTAATGAATTAGGTTCACAAGATTATTCAGAATTAAAAAATGATTTTGATTCAAAAGTTGATGCAATTAAAGCAACAATTTTAGATTCTTCTTCAAAAGAAGATTATCAATCTGCAACTGAAAAATTAGAAGATTTAATTGAAGAAACTAAAGAAAAATTTGATCTAGCCAAATTAGCTAAAACAAAATGAGAAGCACTTAGAAATAAAGAGTTAGAAGTTAAAGCTTATCGTTCAGAAATTATGGGTGCGTTCAGAAATGCATATTTCAGAGATTATCTATTACAAAGAATTGAAGAAATTAAAAATAGTTTAGATAAAACAAATCCTGAATCAATTGACCAAGGAATTAAATTATTAGATGAACTTTTAGTAGAAACACCAAGTCAAGTACAATTTAGAGAATCTTTATGAAATAAACTACTTGAAGTTAAAGAAAAATATGAAGTTTTAGAAAAATGATCTAAAAATGATTCTGAATTAACTGACATTCATACAAAAATTCAAAGTGAAATTGAAAGAGTATTTAATGATGATGAATTAGTAAAACACGCTAGTTTAAATAATGCCGATTTACAAAAAAGAATTTCTGAAATAGTTAATAAAGCTGCACAACTTAGTGAAGAAATTGAGTTAATTAAATTAACTAATAGATATAATACTCTTAAGATAAAAGTAGATGAATTACTAGTTGAATTAGGTACAAAAGATATTTACAAAAACCTAAAAGAAAAATTAGAAAATAAAAAAGCAGATGCTGAAAACGAATTAAATACTTTACATGATATAAGAAGTGCTTTAAGTATTTTATTTGGAGCGTATGAAGAAGTTTTGAATCAAAAAAGATTTTTAGACCAACAATCATCTGAATCTGAAGAAAAAGACCATTTTAAAAATCTTTATGAAAAAAAATTAAATGAAGCTAATAATTTTGCAGATACTGACATAATTGAAACAAACTACTCAGAAATTAGAGAAGAATTAAAAAGTAAAATTGCGCAAATAGAAAACGAGGTTTCTGAAGCTTCAGCAGAATCTAAAACCGAAGACTTTTGAAATCAAAAAATTTCAGCATTAAAAGAAGCGGTACAAAATGCAAGAAATCGTCGTTATGATATTGATAATTTAGGTTTAGAAATTAATGAAGCAAGAAATAGATATGAAGTAGCAAAGCAAAATGCTCAAAATTATATTCAAGAACAACTTAACCAACCTAAATATTTACAAATAAAAAATGAATTACAAAGTAAAATTGACGAAATAGAAAATGACGTAATTTCATCACCAGGTACCAAAGAATTATTTGATCAAAAAGAAGCGGAATTAAATCAATGATTACGTCATGCCCAAAATGAAAAAGCCGGAAAAGATGCCCAGGAATCAGGGAATTCATCTACCGCTAGGCAAGGATTATCAAAATAAATTAGAAGAGGTTAAAAAATTTTCAAACAAGGATTTAAGTAAATTTTTATATCACGATATTAAAAGAGTTTTAGATGTACAAATTTCCGACATCGAAGAAATAGTTAGAAATGAGTCGAATAAAGATAAAACATTCTACGAAGGAATGATAGATCAGTTAGAATCAGTTTACCTTTCGGCTAAAGACTTAAAAATAGGTCGTGACTTAACTGATTCTCGAATTGTATTTTATGATAATTGATTAACAAGCTTTGAACGTAAAGCTTATGAACTAGATTTTGAAAATCTAGCTAAGAAAATTAATAAAATAAGTAAGCAATATGTTTCTCCAGAAAAACAAGAAGAATTAAGAAAATTGTCTCAATCAGAATTAAATAATAGACTAGATGAAATTGATCAAGTTGTTGAAAATGTTAAAAAAATGGTTGAAGAATGAAATTATGATAATGAAGATTTTTTAAAAGCTGAAAACCTTTGATTTATTTTAAAATCAGAAGTTCAAAAATATTTAGATGATGATTTATTAAGTGAAGAACATCAAAATATTAAAGAAATTTTAAAAAATAAATTTGATGAAATTAAAGAATATATTAATCAAGCGAATTTACAGGAAGAAATTTCAAAAAAGAGCTCATTATATAATTCGGGTGTTTCTGAATTAAGAGAAAGTTTTGAAAAAATAAAATTAGAAAAATCCAAAAAAGATTGAGAAAAAGCTTTATTGATAGCCGAAAAACAAGAAAAAGATGTTAGAAGCGAAGATCCAACAGGGGTTTTTGCTAAAAATATTGAAGAAAAATTATCATCAATAAAAGATGGAGTCGAAGAACAAAGTTTAAAAACAGAAGAATTCTATAAAACCCAAATATCAAAATTAGATAATGAAGTTGTAACCATTTATAAATCATTTAAAAAACGTCAACAAAAAATGAATAAAATCGTAGAATATCATCAAAAATATAACTTGCTAATTCAAAATGCAATCGACGGTGGTGACAAATTTAATGATTTAAAAAATAGACTAGATCAAGAACTAAATACATTTTTTGTTGGTAATAATTTAAATAATCAAAGATGAAAAATGGAAGACGATGATCTAGATATTGAAATTGAAAGAATTAAAACACAACTAGAAAAAAGTGAAACTGATTATCAAAACATATTAAAATCTTAATTATTAGATAAACATAACAAAAAGTAAAGTCAAATTTAAAACTTTGATTTTACTTTTTTATTATATTTAGTACAAAAAATGTATAAAAATTTGAGTTTATAAAATTTTATAATTTTTAAAAAATGTGAAATATATAATTAAATGTATATGAATTTAAACAGATTTAAAATAAGAGTTAGTAACATCTATTGAAATAGCTTAATTGACAAATAATATCACAATATATTTAAAAGATTAATTTTTGTAATTTTAATAATCTTTATAGAATTATTTATTTCTTTTGTTTTAAACTTGGTATTTACTAATTTAAATTTATATTTTATTGTTATTCAAACAATTTTAAATTTTCTTATTTTATTTAAGGTTATTCTCATTTTTTCTATAGTAATTTTTATTAATAGAAAAACTTTAGAGAATAACTTTTTTAATCATATTTTTGTATTAAACAAATTGTCAAAAATCTTATTTATAAAAAATACTAAAGTTTTTGTAAATAATACAATTGAAAAATATAATAAAAATAAGACTGTTAAAATAATTGAAAAATTAAAAGAGAACGTTGTTTTGCAGGGCAGTGCATCCTTAGCATTTCTAAATAAGCCATTTTGAAGAAACCCTAATGATATTGATTTGCTTTTTTCTGACCCGACAACAAATTTAAAAAAATTTAGAGAAAACATATCAAGTTTTGAGTTTTTAGTTGATATTTTTGATATTTCTTATATTAGGTGTCAATGTAATAAAGTTAAAATAGAAATATTGCCAACCAAAGTCATTTTAGATAAATATGTTGATAATAGTGGAATAATAAAAAAATGTAATTTATTTTGACAAATTGCTATGAAATTGTTTCAATTAATGGAACATTTATTGAAAAAAGAAGATAATTCAAAAATATTGACAATAATCATCGATATTATATGATTATTTTCAAACTATGAGAATAAATTTAAAGACATAAAAAGAGTGAATGAATCATTAAACTATTTATTATTAAGTAATTATTTTGTTTATTACTTTTTTCCTTATAAAAAAAGAATTACAACACAGATAAAAAACGTGAACTTATCACTTGAAATAATTTTTAAAAACAATTATTGATTAAATCTATTAAATATGAACTTTTTTAACTTTTTTGTTAAGGGAAATTATCTTGAAAAAGTTTTCGATGAAAAAATTAAAGAAAGAATATCTAAAATTTCTAAGTTATTATCTAATAAAGAAAAAATATGAAATGAAATATTAAATAATGATAAAAATAATAATCTTCGTGAATATTATGTAAACAACAACTTAAAACCAGATTTTTGAAAAGAGTTTGATATTTTTTCAAAGAACATGGCTCAAAAATTACAATATAACCCTTTAGATATAAGGTGTTATTTATTATTTAAATTGAAAAAATAATTTAATAGGAGAATTAAATGATAGTTAACACACAAATTCAATCAGATCAAACATTTGAAAAACAAATAGAAATTGCCAAAAGTTTACTTAAGGCCGCAATAGAAGAAAATGAGCAAAAACTAGATAAAATAATTTTGGATAACGAATTAGATAAAAAATATAATAATGAAAATTTAACAGAAGATGAAAAAAATAAAATAATTGAAAGATTAAAAAAGATAGAAAGAGAAAGAATTCCTAAAAAAACTAATCCAACAAAAAATAGAAAATTTAGAACTAGTTCATATGTTGAAAATATATTAATTGATATAAATAATGAATTATTTAAGAGAATACAAAACGAACTTTTTACTAAATTAGACATTATTGATGCAGGCGAAATAAAATTTAAAAATTTTGTCAATTATGCAAAACTTTTTGAAAAAGTTCAGAAAGATATTGAATGATATGAATATTATGCTGGAGATTGATATAAAGACACTTTAGACCATATTTATAAAATTTCAAAGCTTTTTGATGGAGTAACAAAAGCTATGTCTACTACAACAGTAGGTAAAATTATACATATTTGTAAAAAAAGCATTGATTATACAGTTAAAATATTACATCATGTAATAAACTATTTTGAGAGTAGATCAAATACATATTATCAAAAAGTTTTACCATATTTTACTCATATAAGATTAAAAATAAAAAATAAGGATAATTTAACTGAAATAATTACTTTTATTCACTATACGCAAAAAACAGTTGTTCAAGAAACATATGGAATTTGATATACAATAATAAATAGGAATATTAACAATTATATTAGCTTATTTGATAATGAATATAAAATAAGTATGGCTAAGTATCGAGAAGATATAATAAAAAATACAAATCATTATAATTAATTAACCAAACCCTTTCTATATTTTTGTAATGATTAAAATTATTTTTATTTTATAAATAAAAAATATAATACAATTATTATGTGAATTACAAAATTAATAACTTAGATTTCACAACTTCACAGCGAGAATTAGTTTAACTAATTCTTGTTGTGTTTTTTATTGCAATTTACTAAAAATATGAAAGGCGAAATGTGAAAAAAATAAATAAAATTTTGCTATCGGTTAGTGGTTTAACAGCCTTAGCACTTCCTTTAGCATCGGCTTCATGTGGAACATCAACTGCAAGATTTGAACAACATGATGATGGAATTTTAAAGATTGCTACTGGTTTTTCAGAAAATGGTAATCAAGGTGTTGGATTAAAAACAATTGTTGCTGCATACAATGAGTGATTAAATTCTGGTTCAGATGAAGAAAAATTAGAAAAAATTAATAAAGGATACTTACCTGTTGGAATTCATTTTCAACCTAACGGATATAGTACAGGTACATTAAGTACAAAATTGAATGCTAAAGAACAAGCAGACTTTTGAAATATTATGGTTAATTATCCAACCGCAGCTTCTATTCTAGCTCAACATGATATGAATTTATCTGTTTCTGAAGAGGTTTATAATGGATTAGGAATAGAAGAAGCTTTTAAACACGTTAATGATGAAATTGGTGGAAATGTTGAAAAACAAGAAAAATGAGTTATTCCATTTTCACGTTCTTCTGAAATGCAATCAATTAATATGATTGTATTAGGTAAGTTATTAAAGGAATTAAAAGCAGTTGATGGAGTTGTTACCGAAAGCGGAGAAGATAAAATTAAATTAATAAATTTATTTATTGATTCTTATGAAAAAAAACAAGCAACCGATTCAGCTCAAGTTGATAAGGATTGAGAAAATTCAAAGGCAAAAGATATTACTGCTGCCCATAAAGCAATTAAAGAAATGAGTTTAACTTTATCTGATCAAATGTTTTATGAATATGATTCATTAATTAAGTTTGCAATAGCTGCTAAAAGATTATATCCAAATGATTTAACAAAACCTATTATTGGTATTGACTCTTTAGCATCAGTAATTAATGTTATGAACGTTGCAAAATCAAAGGGAGATAAATCAAAACAATATATTACTCCTTCTCCAGAACATATTATAACTGGTGGTTATGATTACCATTCATTTCAAGAAAAAGGAACTGCGCAAAATAATTTATTTAGAGAACTTTTAAAAACAATTTATGATGGTATTGAAACAGGAGCATTGTGAATAGGTGGAGGCGGATCTTATGGGTCAAATTTACTAACCAAACACAAAATGGCTATTAGTATTGGTTCAACTGCCGGTTATGGTCATACTTTTGTTAATGAAACAGCTGAGCAAAAAAGCACATTCTATATTAATGATCTTAAAAACGTCATTCAACCTCCAATTAAGTTATCTAAACCAACAGATGAAGAAACTGCAAAAAATATTGTTTTAAAATTCAAATCAGGAAAATATACAAACAATATTTATGCTTATGAACTTTCTGAAGGTCAAAAAGTCGGCAAATTTGATAGACAATTTAAGGATTCTGAATCTCAAACTAAAGTTACTTCTAAATTTGATGAAAATGTTAATTTAAGATTATTGGAAGCTGATTTTGATGGTAATAATTTAATTCTTTCAAAAGATAAAAAAATTGAATTACAGGATGAACAAAAAACAAAAGTTGTTCAATTGGGTGAAATTTTTAAAGATAATGCTAAAAAATATGTATTAATTGATAAATCAATTATTAAAGAGGAAAAATTATCATCAGATAAATTATTAAATTTTGATGAATCTTATCATATCAGTACCCCATTAGTAAAATCATCTGAAGATAAGAAATCTGTATTTATTCAAGGTCCATCATTAGTTTTAATTCATGCTAACGAAAGAGAAGATAAAGCCACAACTTTATTTGTGGAATGATTATTTAAAGAAAATATTAACTCATTAACTTTTGGATCAGGTGATAAAGCTACTACATTTAATAACATAAAAGCCATTGATGGATTTAATAGATATGGTTCATACATTTCTCCAACAGTTTCTTATTTTTCACAAACTGATGAAGAAGTAGGCAAACAATTAAATAGAGCATCATTTATTGCTTATAAAAACTTTAAATTAATTAGTACAAATCCTAATGAATATCAAGCTGCAGAAGATGTTTCATCTGTTTTATCAGATAGTTTAAGAGACGCTATTGGAACAGCTGGTAGAACAATTACCGGAGCTGTTTCAAACAAACAAACAGTTACATTTGAACAATTTTTACTAAAAATAAACGAATTATTTAAATAATTAAAATAAAAAACGCACATTATTGTGTTGTTTTTTAACAAAGGAAATTATGAAAAAAATATCTTTATTTCTAACAACTCCAATTATATCAATACCTTTTGTGGCTATTTCATGTTCAAATGAGAATCAAGAATTTTTTGATAATTTAAATTTAAATAATACTTTTGTAATTGAAAAAGAAAAAATAGATGAAGTTGGTAGCATTTTTGATACTACAATTGAAACAGAAGAAATTATAAATTTTGAAACAAGGGAAAAGCGGATTGTTTCAAAAACATTATGAGAAAAATTTTCTGCTGTTGATGGAAAGATTACAAGAATTTTTGATGGAGATACAGTTGAGGTTTTAATTGAAAATAAATTGGTAGAAAGCAATAAAGCTTTTAATGTCGGTGATAAGGTAAAAGTCAGAATACCTTTAATTGATACTTTAGAACAAAATGTTAAAGATGTTACTGAGAGAGAAAAGAAACTTTCAAATATAGATAGTCAATATGTTGATACTATTTTAAAGCCTGGAACTAACGTAAGATTAATTTCTGACAATTGAACAGATGGTTCTTATGATAGAAAAATTGCTTACTTGTTTTTTGGAGAAGGTTTTAAAAAGAATTTTAGTATCGATATGCTAGCTAATGGATGAACATTACCAAGAATTAATAATAATGACTTAACAGCTTTTATTAGTGATTTTAATAACATTGATAAATCTTCAGTTAAATCATACTTATTACCATTTGTAGCGCGTGCATTTAACCATGGTTATATTAATAAAAAAGGTTTTTATGTTAATGAAGGTGTTAATATTACTTTAAACAATCAACAAATTAACATTAAATTTAATTTACCAATGGATTTAGCAAAAGAATATATTGCTCATGGTTCAACATTAATGAGTGATGCATATCAATTTTTATATCCATTTAACATTGAAAAGAAAAACAGAGCAAAATTTGGTAATCCTAAAAATAATATTTATGAATTTTTAAAATCAATAAAACAAAAATAAAAAAGGAAAAAAATGAAAAAAGCAAAAGAATTAACACAAAGTGATATTCATAGCTTTTCAAAAGAACGTTATCAAGCAAAAAAATTAGTGCCTGCAATCGAAGTTAAAGATTTAGTCATTGACTTTGGTGAATCGTTAGCAGTAGATAATGCTTCTTTTGTCATTGAAAAGGGAGAGTTAGTTACTTTATTAGGACCTTCTGGTTCTGGTAAAACAACAACTCTTAACGCAATATCAGGTTTACTACGTCCTACTTCTGGAAAATTATTTTTCTCAGGAGTTGATGTTACTAAGTTTTCACCGCAACAAAGGGAACTTGGATTAGTATTTCAAAATTATGCGTTATATCCTCATATGACAGTTTATGACAATATCGCATTTCCATTAATGAATGATAAACATTGAAAAGAAGAAACAATCGAAAAATCAAAATTAGCTCAACAAAAAATATTTGAATTAATTTTCAAACATTTTAATGTTCCTGAGGCTAAAATTTCTGAAACTAGAACAAAACTATATCACACTATTGATAACCCAAAAGAAACAAGAAATTATTTAACTGAATTAAAAACAGCATATAATAATATCATTGATAATGAATTAAATGAATATAATTTTATTCTTACTAAGAAAACAGCATTATTGTCAAACTTAACTAAAAATGTTTTAAAAAATATTAAAGAAGAAAAGAATAATGCAAAAAACGATATTGATATTTTAAATAAAGAACTAATTAAAAACATTTCTGTTATTAAAGAAGAAAAAGAAAAATCAGTACTTTTAAAAAATACTTCAAATTATAGTTTACAGGTTTCAGAAATAAAATCAAAAAATAAATTAGCAATTTCTGATATCAAAAAACAATTAAAAGAAAGAATTTCAGAACTAAAGAAACAATATGTTTTAGAATACAATTCAACTAAAAAAGAGTACAACGAAAAAATAAGAATTGCTAAACAAAAATTACAAGAAAAACTTTCTATTCAAAAAATAGATCCTTTAAATCAAGAAATAAAGGAAATAAAAGCTCGTTTAAGTTCTGTTAAAAAAATTACAGAATCTGAATATTCAACTATAGTTAAAGAATTACTGTTCCCTATTCTAGAACAAAACAATGTTAAAACTTTTAATTTTAAGAAATCTTTAAACGAATTAATTCTTTTATTACCAGAAGAAATACAAAAAGAAATTAAAATTTTAGGTAAGGATGTTTTAACAATTGAAGAGGCTATTGTTAGAGATGTTTTAGATGTTGCTCAAAGAGTTGAAATTACAAAGAATTTAGGTAAAAGACCTACACAATTATCTGGTGGCCAACAACAACGTGTTGCTATTGCTAGAGCTATTGTTAAAAAACCAAAAATTCTTTTACTAGACGAACCGTTGTCGAACTTAGACGCAAAATTACGTATCTCAACAAGAAAATGAATACGTTCAATTCAACAAGAATTAGGAATAACAACAGTTTTTGTTACTCATGATCAAGAAGAAGCTATGTCTATTAGCGATAAGATTATTTGTATGTCAACTGCTAAGGTTCAACAAATTGGAGCACCAATGGAATTATATTTAACTCCTAAAAATGAATTTGTTGCTAAATTCTTAGGTATGCCTGAAATGACAATTTTTGAAACACCTGTAAAAAATGGATATGTTTACTATGCAGGTCAAAAATTAACAAAAGCACCTAAAAACTACAATAAAGAAACAATTGATTTAGGTTTCCGTGGAGAATCTTTAGTAGAAGATGAAAATGGAATCATCACTGGTGACATTAGATTGGTTGAATATTTAGGAAAAGAAATTCAAGCACAAATTTATATTAAAGATATTGATAGAATTGCTAACGTTTTCTTAGGTAATAAAACTAAGTATGAAATTGGGGAAAACGTTAAATTACGTATCAAAAGAGAAGAACTTTACCATATGTTTGATGTAGATTCAAAGGAAAGAATTTAATGAATACATATTTTTGAAAAAAATACCGTATTAAAAAAACAGGTGAAGCATTAAGCATTTTAAATACAAGAACACCATTTTGAAAACCTTTTGTATTAATGCTACCTTCAATATTTGTTTTACTTTTTATGGTAATTATTCCATTTATATTTGTTATTATAGGTTCTTTCAGATCACAAACCACTTTTACTTCTTATGGTTGATCAATAGGTAATTATTATGAATTATCTTCAAAATCTGGAAAAGTTGGAATTTTAAATGATCCTAAATTTCAAGTTGCAATTGTTAACTCATTGTTATATGCAGTAGTTGCATTACCTATTGGATTATCAATTTCAATTTTGATAAGTTCAGCTATTTCAATGATTGTAAGAAAATATGCAAGAAGTTTCTGACAAACTGTATTTTTCTTACCATATATGACTGGAGCAGTTGCTATTTCTCTAACCTTCACTGCTTTATTTGGTAAATCAACAGAAGGTGCTATTTTCCCATTACTATATGGTAGTGGAAATAGATGAAACCCATTTATTGTTATTTTAATTAGAGGTATTTGAGGAGGATTGGCATTTCAAGTTTTAATTCTTACAACTGCAATGCTTTCGGTTAATCCTGACTTATATAAATCTTCAGCAATAGATGGTGCCTCAAGTTCAAAACAATTTTTTAAAATTACATTACCATCAATTCAAAAAACAATATCATTTTTATTTACTATTGGAATTATTAATGGTATTAAAGTCTTTCCATTGGCCTTATATAACAATGATGCCAGCCAAGCTATAGCTGAAAATGGAACAACTCTTTTAATTTATATTTTTCAATCAGTAAGATTTGCGGCTACAGGTTTTGGAAGAGCCATGGCAGCCTCAGTATTTCTATTTATTTTAGGTATTTTTGTTTCATATACTCTAAAAAAATCAGTTTCATCAATTTATAAACTAAAAATTAAGTTAGGAGAAAAAAATGTTATTAACAAGCTTAAAGCTGAGATACAAAAGAGAAAAATCAGTTTTAAAATCTAAACAAGAATTAATGACAAAACCATACAGCACAACTAATGTATGGGGAAAAATATTTTCTTGATCATTTAAGATTTCGATTTTAACGTTTTTTAGTTTATTAATAATTCTTCCATTCTATTTTATGATTGAACAATCATTAGTTGATCCTAAATTTTATGAGGACCAAGGATTCAAAATTGCTTGATGACCATTTGATCACTCAAAATATATTCAAGCAGGTAAAGAGTTTAGAGGTTTTTTAGGAACAAGCCTTAATTGATCAAACTTTTCGAAATCAATTAAAGAAGGATATTTACAATCTTTAGTATTTACAGCAGGTTTTACATCTGTATCAGTTGTAGTTAGATTATTTTTTGCAATTTCTTTAGGCTATGCATTATCAATGAGAAATTGAAGAGGAAAACAAGCATTTTTTGGAATGCTATTATCATTAATGGTTATACCAGAAATTACACTTATTTCTTTACAATATACCTTAGTATCTAAAGCGGGATGAATTGGACAAAAAAATCCATTAATAATTGTTTCAATGATAGTTCCGTTTGCTACATCAATCTTTAATGCTTATATGTACAAAAATGCTTTTGAGGCTATTCCTAACTCAGTTAAGGAATCTTCAATGCTTGATGGTGCTAGTGGATTAAAATATTTCTTCAATATTGCTCTACCAATGGTTAAAGCAACAACATGAACAGTTATTATTTTGACTGCTTTAGCATCATGAAACTCATATACATGACCAGCATTATTATGAGATTCAGCACCTGGTGAAACATCAGGATATTATGCACCAATTAACTTGTGATTATTTACAACAGGTAAACATGAAGTAGCCCCAGGACAAATTCAAACTATTTTATCAGTAAGAATGGCTGCTACATTATTAGCTGTTGTTCCTATGATAGTTGTATACTTTATTTTAAGAAAGAGAATAATGGCTGCTATTTCAAGACAAGGAAATGCTACAAAAGGATAAAATTATGGATTACAAAAATTACAGTGAATTAAGTAAAAAACAAAAAAATAAAAAAGTTGTGAAAAAAGTTTTAAATATATTTGGAATTTTACTAGTTGTCGTAGTCGGTCTTATCGCTTTAGCATTTATAATTTATGGTTTGATTAAGGGTGTATACACTATTTTTCAACAAGATACATTAAGATTATTTACTTAAATATCATAAAATTAATTTAAAAAAAGTAGGCTTTTGTAATAAGGCCTACTTTTAATTTGCTTATTTTTAGTAAATTTAATATAAAATATTAAATTATGAAATTTTTTAAATTTAAATCAACAGAAATGCGTATAGCTGAACATACATTAAAGAAAATAAACCAACTAGAAGAAAGTATTGTTAAATTAACAGATGAAGAGTTAAAACATAAAACTATAGAATTTCGCGAAAGAATTAAACTAGGGGAAACTCAGGATGATATCAGACCTGAAGTTTTTGCCGTTTCCAGAGAAGCTACAAAAAGAATTTTAGGTAAGAGACCATATGATGTGCAAATGATTGGTGGTATTATTCTCGACCTTGGTTCGGTTGCTGAAATGAAAACAGGTGAAGGAAAAACAATTACTTCGATTGCTCCAGTTTATTTAAATGCTTTAGGTGGTAATAGTGTTATTGTTTCAACTGTTAACGAATATTTAGCTGAGCGTGATGCTGAAGAGATGGGGCAAGTATTTAAGTTTTTAGGTTTAACTGTTGGAATTAATAAAGCACAAATGCATACAAATTTAAAAAGAGAAGCATATGCTTGTGATGTTGTTTATTCAGTTCACTCTGAATTAGGTTTTGACTATCTACGTGATAATATGGTTATGTCAAAAGAAGAAAAAGTACAAAGAGGACTAGATTATATTCTTTTAGATGAGGTTGATTCGATATTAATTGATGAGGCTAAAACTCCACTTATTATTTCTGGTGGCGATCAAGAAGAAAGTACAATGTATACAATCGCCGATCTTTTTGTAAGAACTCTTAACCACGATGATTATTTTATTGATGAAGAATCAAAATCAGTTTATTTAACTGATCAAGGAATTGAAAAAGCAAATAAGTATTTTAATTTTAAAAACTTATATGACTTAGAAAATTCTGAACTAGTGCATCGAATTCAAAACTCATTAAGAGCACATAAAGTTATGAAACTTGATGTTGAATATATAGTTAGAAATGACAAAATTGAATTGGTTGACTCCTTTACTGGGCGTATTATGGAAGGCCGTGCTTATTCAGAAGGTTTACAACAAGCCATTCAAGCAAAAGAAAGAGTTGAAGTAGAATCAGAAACTAAAACCTTAGCAACAATTACTTATCAAAACTTTTTTAGATTATTTAAAAAGATTAGTGGTATGACTGGTACTGCTAAAACCGAAGAAAAAGAATTTATTGATATTTACAATATGCGTGTTAATGTTGTTCCAACAAATAAACCAGTTGTTAGAATTGACGATAAAGATGAAATTTATGTTGATATGCATTCTAAGTGACAAGCTGTTACTAAAGAAGTTAAAAGAGCATACCAACGTAAACAACCAATTTTAATCGGAACTGCTCAAGTTGAAGATTCAGAAATACTACACGAATATTTATTACAAGAAGGAATTCCACATACTGTTTTAAATGCTAAGCAAGATGCTTCTGAAGCAGAAATAATTTCTAAAGCAGGACAAGCTGGTGCAGTTACAATTGCAACAAACATGGCTGGTCGTGGTACGGATATTAAACCTACAAAAGAAGCTATTGAAAATGGTGGATTATATGTTTTAGGAACAGAAAAAGCCGAATCACGTCGGATTGATAACCAATTAAAAGGACGTTCAGGCCGTCAAGGAGATATAGGTTATACAAAATTCTTTTTATCTTTAGATGACCAATTAATTCTAAGATTTTCTGTTCAAGATAAATGAAAAGAAATCTTTAAAGAGTATGGTTCAGACCCAATTCCTGGTGAATCAATTCGTTCAGCTTTCTTACGCGCACAAAAGAAAATTGAAGGATTTAACTATGATAGCCGTAAAAGCGTTTTAAACTTTGACGACGTCATTAGACAACAACGTGACCTAATTTATGAACAACGTGATTTAATTTTACAACGTGATGATTTAGGTTCAATTATTCATAAGATGTTTCAGGTTGCTGTAAAACAAATTGTTAACAACCCATATTTTGTACAAAAAAATGACACGCTAGATTTTGAAAACTTTTCTAATTATTTAAATAAAAACTTTATGTTATTAACACAACATAAATTTACAAACGAAGAAATTAGAAAAATGGATAAAGAAGAATTGATTAACTATATTTTTTCAATTTGAAAAAAAGAATATGACACTTTAAGACAAAATATTATTGAAAAATATGGTTTAACATCTTTGGTTAAATCGGAAAGAAGTATTATTCTAAATGTTTTTGATAGCGGATGACAAGACCATATTAATATTATGGATAAATTACGTCGTAGTACTCATTTAGTTCAATATGCTCAAAAAAATCCATATCAAATTTATACTAAATTAGGTTCGAAGAAATTTAAGGAATTAACCGATCGAATCGCTATGGAATGTAGTATCAATTTACTAAATAATTATGAAGGTCTTCCTTCTTCAAATAGCCAAATTGATTTTCCATGATTAGTTAATAATAACAACGATTCTAAAAATAATGAAGAAAGCCTTGAAACAGCAAATCAATTTATCAATTTCTTACTTGATTCAGAAAAGAAACGTTTAATTTCTGAAGGCAAAAATGAAGAGGAAGTTGAAGAAATCTTAAAGACCGAAAAACAAGAAGTTTTAAAACAGTTTAAAATAAAATTAGAAAGTTTATTAGGTTTAAAAGAAAATAAAGAACAGTAAAAAAGATGAAACTAATTCATCTTTTTTATTATTTATATTTTCAACAATTATTTACGTAAAAGTTAAGCGCTTTTTCTAAAACTTCACGATTTGCATCATGAGTTATTTGCTCTCTAGCTTTGTCAATACTAAATCAATCAACAACTTCGATTTCTCCAGGACGATTTTTTTTATCATCATTCTTCGGTGTTGCTAAAAAGAAAATCACGTTTTTATTTACATTTTCTCTATCTTTATTAATAAAGGAATAACTAGTTATTTCTCTAAAACCTTCAATAATATCAACATCTAAATTTGTTTCCTCTTTAACTTCTCTTAAAGCAGTTTCTATTTCAGTTTCATTTCCTTCAACATGACCCTTTGGAAAAGTTCAATGACCTGCTCTTTGTTGTACTAGTAAAACTTCTGCTTTAGACCCTTTATTTCTTAAAACTACCGCCCCACAAGATTTTTCGTTTCTCATCTTAAATGCCACCTTTATTTTTAATAAAAATATTAATTGATAATAATGAAATTATATTTAAAATTAAAATAGAATCTAAAATTAACTTAATAATTTTTATTTTATTAAAAAAACTTATGTTTTTGGTTATTTCTTGCATATTTTTTTCTTCAAAAGCTTTGGTTAAAGATTGATTAATTCCATTTAATAGGAAAATTAAAATTACAAAAATAACAGCAAAAACCATCAGTGAAATAATTAAACCAAAATTAACTTTTAACAATTTTTGGTGTGATAAATTACTTCGTTCTTTAAAGATAGGAAAATAACTAAAAGCAGTAAATAAAATTAAAATATTAGATAAAACCACAATAACTAAAATGCCTATAAACACGCTTTTTCCCATGTTGTGTTTTAAAAAACTAATAGCTATTACTTGAAATATTGCAACCACCAAAGAAATAATAGTTAAAATAAAAAAAGTAAAAAAGTTTTTATGTTTTTGTTCTTTTATAATACGATCAACTTTATTCATAATAATTATTATATATGGAAAAACACTGATTTTTTACTTAATTTAAATACCTAAAAATAAATAAAAAACAAATTAAGGCTTTTAGCCTTTTATAGGTTTGAATTTTGGTAAAATATATTTATATTTTAGGAGGTATAATGTCGCTTACAAATAAATATTTAGCATTATATCGTCAATATCGACCAAAAACTTTTGAAGATGTGCATGGTCAACAACATATTATTGATACATTAAAAAATATTCTTAAAGAAAATAAAATTACTCATGCTTATCTTTTTTGTGGACCGCATGGTAATGGAAAAACCTCAACTGCCAAAATTTTTGCTAATGCGATAAACTGTACACATAGAACCGATGCTAGTCCTTGTGCTAGTTGTATTGAAACAGTGGATCAAAATATGGATATTATCGAAATTGATGCTGCTTCTAATACAGGGATTGATGATATTCGTGAACTAAGGGAAAAAATTAAACATTTACCAACTCAAGGTAAATATAAAATTTACATTATTGATGAGGTTCATATGTTATCCAAAGGAGCTTTTAATGCTTTACTTAAAACATTAGAAGAACCACCTAAACACGCCATTTTTATTTTGGCAACTACCGATCCCCAAAAAATTCCTTTGACAATTCTTAGTCGTGTGCAGAGATTTAATTTTAAAAAAATAGATAAACCAATATTAATTAAACAAATAATTGATATTTTTGCAAAAGAAAACATTCAGGCTGAAGAAGACGCTATTAAATTAATTGTTAATTTAGGTAATGGTAGTTTTAGAGATACATTAAGTATTGCTGACCAAATTGCAATTTATTGTGCTAATAAAGTGATTACCAAAAAAGATATTGAAGAATTATATGGAATTGTTGACTTTGATAATATTTGATATTTAATAAAATGTATAAGTGCTAATCAACATAAAATGATGCTAGATAAATTTAATTATTTAATCGATAATGGTGCTAGTGTTGAAAAAATAGTTCTACAAATTTTCGAAACATTAAAAGATTACTTTGTGTTTAGTAAAACAAATCAAGAATCACTTTTAGAATATGCCCCAAAAGAGAAACTAATTGAATTAAAAATTGATGATGAGCTACTATTTAAATATATTGATATTATTCAAAAAACAATTAAGGATTCACAATTTAGTGATATTCCTAGGGAAATAGTTGAATTAAATTTATTAAAGATGGCTTCTTGCAAGAATAAATCATTACCATCAATTAATAAAGAAAATAAGCAATTAGAAGTTGAAACTAAAAGCAATTTTAAAGAAGCAAAAGAAAATGAATTGCTAAGCGAAACTTATGAAGATACAAATGATTTCCAATTAGTTAATGATTATGATAATAATAAAAATGAAGATAATTTAGAAAATCACAAAAACTTTAATTCTATTTTTAATTTAAAAAGTATTTCTAATTCTTTTAAAACTAGTGAAGATATCAAGATAGATGAGGTAAAAAAAGAACTAGAAGAAAATGGAATCAGCGAGATAAATGTCGATAATATTTTAGAAAAAACTTCTGAAATCTTAATTGCTGAAACAACAAAAGAATATGAGAATGATGATTTGTTAAATGATATTATTACTACTGAATTTGATAATGAAAATTTTAGTAAAACTGTTGATATTATAAAACCAGAATTAGATCAAAATGACGTTAATATCCTTGCATTTATTTTCCAGTATATAAAACTTAATTTATATGATTATGGAACAAAGAATAAACAAGATTTAGATACAATGTATTACAACATGATTGAACAAAGAATAAAAAAAGAATACGAATACCTTGTTTCTTTAATTAAAGGCTTTAAAATATTTTTTGCAACCGAAGATTTAATCGTTTTAAGAAGTGATGATATTTTTAAAGTTCATGAATTGAATTTAAAAAGATGCAATGAAGATTTTATAGAAGCTATTAATAGTATTTTTGGAAGATATACAAATGTTGTTGCCGTAACAAAAGAACAAGTTGAAATGGCAATTCAAAATTGTAAACAAAACTGATCTAAATTAAAAAATGAAGAAGTAAAAATGTTTAGTTTACCAAAACTAGATAAGTATAAAAATAAAGTGAATGCAAATGTTGAATTTGCAAAGAAACTTTTCGGAGATATTGTTAAAGAGCAAGAAAAATAGGAGATATATATGAATATAAACGAAATGTTAAAAAACGCTAAAAGAATCCAAAGTGAAATGGAAAAAGATGAACAAGTTGTTGCTAAACAATCTTTTGTTGTTGAAAAACAAGGTATTAAAGTAACAATGAATGGCCAAAGAAAAATAACTGAAATTATTATTAATGAAGCTTTAATAGATCCTGAAGATCCTGAATTAATTCAAGACTTAGTAATGTTAGCTGTTAATGAAGCGCTAGAAAAAATTGAAGCTGCTTACGATGAAATTGGTAGCAAATATTCAAATAACGGATTACCATTTTAATGAATTTAGAACTTAAAGAAAAAATTATTGAATCCTTAAAAAGAATTCCAGGTATTTCAAAAAAACAAGCAAATAAAATCGTGGTTTTTTTTCTTGAAAACAAACTTCAAAATACAAAAGAATTATTCGAAGATATCATTTCTTTAAAAAATGAAACTAAAATTTGTTCTCAATGTTTAGCTTATGCAAAACAAGAAATATGTGATATTTGTTCAGACAGCAAAAGAAACAAGAAGATATTTGTTGTACAGGATAGTTTGGATATTGAAAAAATTGAATCACTTGATATAGAAAAAGGTAAGTATTTTGTTTTTAGTGATTCAATCAATTTAAAACAAATTAGCAATGAAACATTAGAAAAAATTGACCATTTATTAAAAGTTGTTGCTAAAAGTGAAGAGATAATTTTGGCATTAAATACTGATTTAAATGGCCAAATTACAATGAAATATTTAGAAAAAAGAATTCGTGACGAATTTAAAAACAAAAATGTTTATCAATTATCAATTGGAATTCCCTTTGGAATGGCCATCGAATCAGTTGATACAATATCATTAAAACAAGCAATTTTAAATAAAAGAAAAATATAAAAAGGGGTTATTTATGCAAAGAAAAGGAAAATTTATCGCTTTTGAAGGAATGGATGGTTCAGGTAAAACAACAATTATTCAAATGCTTAAAAATGAATTAATTACAAAGAACTTAATTGATGATTTTGTTTTTACAAGAGAACCAGGATCAGCATTTTCAAAAGAAGCTGAGAAAATTAGACAATTAATTCTAGATAATGAAAACTCATTTAGTTCAATGGTAGATGCACTTTTATTTGCTACTAGCCGTCGTTTAAATTTAGAAAAAGGTATTTGACCTGCTTTAGAAGAAAATAAACACGTAATAACTGACAGATATACAACTTCCTCATATGTTTATCAAGGTGTTTTAGGTGATGCTACTTTAGAAAATGTTGAAATTATTAACAAAATAGCAACTAATCAAACTGAACCTGATTTTGTAATTTTCTTTGATTTAGAACCTTCTATTTCAGTCGAAAGAATTACTAAGATGCGCGAAGGAATGGACCGCCTAGAAACTTCTGATATTTCTTATTATGTTTCATTGCGTGAATCTTATAAAAAAGTAATAGCTAAAAATCCTGAGAGATATCGTATTATTGATGCTAATTGTTCAATTATTGAACTATTTAATAAAGTAGTAGATATTCTTAAAAAAGAAAACGTATTATAATGATCGATTCTATTTTTAAAAATATAATTGATAATTCTCTTAAGGAAAATAAATTAAGTCAAGTTTATTTACTTTCATCAAAAAACATTAAAAGTTTTGATGAATATTTTTTATATTTTATTTCTCAGATAAATTATGATAATTTTGAGAATTTTAGTGATATAAAATTTGGTGAACTTTATTTTTATATCGATGGTCAAAATCAAACAATTAATAAACAAATGATTTTAGATTCAATGAATGAAACTACAGAAACGTCAATTTTATTTAAGAATAAGAAAAAAATTTTATTTATATCTAATATTGAAAATGGAACACAACATTCCTTAAATAGTTTACTTAAGTTTTTAGAAAACCCACCTTATAACACTATTATTGTAATGTCATGTAATTTTATATCGCAAGTAATTAAAACAATTAAATCACGTGCTTTCATTATTGAAATTAATCATAAAAATGATGAAAAAAATATTGATAATTCTAAACCTTTTGCTAGTTTTTTTAAGGCAACAAATACTCTATACAATGAAGAATTAATTTCTATTTTTAACGATTTAAGTAAATCAATTAGTTTGTCTTATAAAAACCCACTCTTATTTCTTCAATCATTAATCATTAATTTTAACTATGATAATAAGGAAATAATTTTAAATTTTCTAATAATGGTATTTATGGATATTTATAAAATTAAAAAAGGTATAAAAGATTTAGATATTCTTAAAGATTTTAAAATTAAACAAGAATCATTTGATTATATTCCAGTATATAAAATTATTAGTTTATTAAAAGAAGTAAAGAATAATATAAGTAAAGCAGCAAATTTTAATTTGCAAAAAAGTAATCTATTATTAAAATTAGAGGAATTTTATGGAATCTAGACTATATATAGTTGGTACACCAATTGGCAATTTAGAAGATATTACTTTCCGCGCCATACGTATTTTAAATGAAGTTGATCTTATTTTGTGTGAGGATATGAGAGTAAGCCAAAAATTATTGAAGCACTTTGAAATTAATAATAAAAAATTAGTGGCTTATCATAAGTTTAATGAAAAACAATTAGCTCCAAAAATAATCGAACAAATATTATCTGGTAAGAATGTAGCATTAATATCTGATGCTGGAATGCCATGCATTTCTGATCCTGGTTTTAATTTAGTGAGTGAAGCTAAAAAACAAAATATTTTTGTAGATGTTATCGGGGGAGTTACAGCATTCACACATGCTTTTATTAAAGCTAACTTAGGTTCAACATTTAGTTTTATCGGTTTTTTAAAAGATAAAAGTGGTGAAAGAATTAATCAACTAAAAAAGATTACTGAGGGAATTTATGTTTCTTATGTTTCACCTTATAAACTTATAAGTACTTTAGAGGACTTTAATAGCGTGTTTGGCGATAATGTAAATCTTTACTTGTGTAAAGAATTAACGAAGTTGCATGAAAAAGATTATGAAGGAACTCCTTTAGAAGTTTTAGAGACACTTAAAAAAGATCCTATCAAAGGTGAGTTTGTTCTAGTTTTTGCAATTAAAAAAGAAAAACATGTAAAGATTAATAAATATGCAAAATAAAAACCGGAGAATTATCCGGTTTTTAAATAAATTGGTTCAAAAAAATTAATTTTTTGATTTAGCAATAAATGCATCTAAACGGCTAGCTTTTCTTGCACCATTGTTTTGGTGTAAAACACCCTTTGAAACAGCTTTATCAATTTCATGGTGTGCTTTAGCAACTAATTCAGCTGCTTTTTCATCATTAGCTGATGCTGCTAATTTAGCTTTTTTAATAGCTGTTTTAACAGTTGATTTAATAGCTGAGTTACGTGCGTTAGCTTTTTCGTTAGATAATATTGCTTTTTGTTTTGATTTAATATTTGCCATTTTTTTGCCTTTCTTGCTAAAAAATTAATTAGCATACATAATTTTACATAAAAAAAACATTTTTTTTATATTTAAATAAGTTTTTTTGCTTAAATTAAGTTTTTCTAATGTTTTTAATCAATTAATAGCAAATTATTTTAATTTTATTAAAATATTCTTATATGAAAAGTCCTGATCTAACTATAAAAAGAATAATAAATAATAAAGAATACGAGATTTATATTTTTTATATCAAATCCGCTAGAGCTATTTATTTTGAATTTGAATCTGGCCATTTAATTTTTAGATTAAATCCTAAACACTTAGATACTTCAAGATTTGAGAATTTTCTAGTTAAGTCAATTACTAAAGCAATAAAAAATCCACGCTTTATAAATGAAAAAAAATTAAAAATTAATACAAAAAATCAAAGTTTTTATTACTTTGGAGAATTAATAAGTTATGATATAACAAGTAATTTTATAATTTTTAAGGTAAATAACTCATTTGTGTACTTAAAACTTCCTAAAGATTATAGTATCAAAACAATAGAAGAAAAAATTAAAAATTTTTTAAAAGAAAAACTTTTAATTAAGTTTAAATTTTTTGCAGAAGAAGCAGTTAAGGTAATTTTGCAAAAAACAATTGATTTAACTTATAAAATATTAAAAAAGAAAACATCATGGGCATCAATAAACATTAGAACTAAGACTTTAAATATTTGTGCTGATTTAATGTATTTTAGTGATGAAATGATTAAATATGTAGCATATCATGAAATTTGTCATTTAGTTCATGCTAATCATTCAAAAGAATTCTGAAACTTATTAAGCAAATATTTGGATAATTGGAAAGACATTAGAAAAAAATTAAATAGTTATATTTTAAAATAAGGAGTTTTATGGAAACACAAATGGTGATAATATTAATTGTAATATATTGCTTTACAGCAATTATTCTTGCTTTAGATATATATTTCATTGTTCGACATTTTAAAAACAAGAAAAAAGCCAACACCGAAAAAGAGTTTACAATTTCTGAGAAAAATTTATTGTTTCAAGAAGTTAATAAAATAAATAACTTTATTCATAATAGTAAGTTTATTGAAGGCGGAAAATATAAAATTAATAAAAGTGATTTTGTTTTATCTGGTCACATTATTATTAATAGTTATGGTCTATTTGTTTTAAATCAAGTAGATGATTCAGGTAATTTATTAGAAGGTGATTTTAATAGTCGTGAATGATTTTTACACACTGATAAAGTTAAATACTGTATTAATAATTTATTTTGAAGTTTAAATAAAAATATTCAAGATATTTTACCACTTTTACCAAACAACCTACCGGTAATAGGAGTTTTAATTTTTGATAATGTTAAAGAGTTCGAAATTAATAACTATCCTGGTCATTTAGCATATACCAAAGTTAGTGATTTATGTAATTTTATGTATGAAATTAAAAAGAGTCTAAAACCAATTTTGACTATTCAAAATGTTGAAAAAATATATGAATTACTAACAAATAAAAAGATTGATTAACAGTCTTTTATAATTGATTTCAATACATTGATTTTTACTGGTCAATCCATTGAAAAAGATTGATTCTAGCAATAATTAGTCAATAAATAACGAATTTTATGTAAATTTGTTATTTTTTTTATTTTTTCTTTAAAATTTAAATTGTATACGTATAAAAATATATTACACAAAAAACACACAGGAGACAAAATGGCAAAAAGCACATTAGAAAGATTTTACATCTCTGAAAAATTTGATGAAAATAAAAAAGTATCTTTCAACTTCAAAAAAGCTAACCAAAAAATTTCAGGTAACTTTGAAGAATTTGTTGATGCAGTTTTAGAATTTATCAGAGTTAGTGAAAAAACAAAAAATGATACACGTGTATGATTCCACCAAAACGGAGCTTACCGTGGTAGTGTTAACATTACTAAAGCACGTGTTATTGTTGACAAAATTTTAGCTGAAAAAGTTCAAAACGAAAAAGCTATTGAATACATCGAAAAAGAAGACTTGGTTGATAAACCAGCTCCAGCTGCTAAGAAAGCTAAAAAAGTTTCAGTAAACTTAAATGAAGAAGCTGCTAAAACAACATTCTTTGTTGAAAATGTAGCATTAAGAAAAGCTTCACAAATTTCATCACTTGACGTTAAATCAACATCACAATACACAACAGTTGTTGAAAAAATTGCACAAGTTGGAAATACAGTTGTTGTTACATATCATTTAGAACACGAAGGTAAATCTTCAAAATCATTTGAGTATGTTATAACAGGTTTTGAAAGCTCATGCACAGGTTGCGCATGTAAATCAAATTCTTCAATTTTTGGAACATCAAAAAAAGACAGAAAAGCATTCTGAATATTATTTACAATTTTAACAATTTTAATTGTTGCAAACATTATTTTAATTTCATTACGTTTAACAAACAATATTTAGTTATTAATATTTAATATTATTCGAATAATAAAACCCGAGCACAAAAGTGTTCGGATTTTATTTTTTTCTTTATAAAACAAGGTCTTTTTTTTTTTTTTTCAAAAAGTAATAAAATATGAAAAAGAAGAAATAAAAAGGAGAAAATTTAAAATTGAAAAAATCTAAAAAAATATTAATGTGGCTTGGAATAGCTAATGTTATTGCTGCCGCTGCATTAACTGTTACTACATGTAGCTTGTTTTCGAATGCAAACAAAAAAAATATAAATAAAAGTAAATATAACAAAAAAATATCTGACATTGATGTATTCTTAGCGAGTGATATAAAAGATGATAAATACAATAAAATTAAAAAGGAATTAGAAGATGAAGAAAAAACAATAAAATCGACTATTACTTCTTTTAGTAATCAAAAAGATTATGATGATGCTACCGCTAAATTACAAGATGCTCTAGATAAAGCTAAAGCTGCTAAGTTATCACTAGATAGTTCGAATACAAATATTGATGATGCTAAAGAACAATATGAGGCTAAAAGAACTGAAGCACAAAATTATTCAACAAATGAATTAGCTGAAGATAAGTACGAAAGTATTAAAAATGAATTAGATTCTGAACTAACTAGAATTCAAAATCTAGTTGATAGTGCATCTGAAGAAGAAAAACCCCTGAATTTTACTTAGATAAAAAACAAAAAGTTCAAGACGCTCTAGATAAAGCTAAAGCTGCTAAGTTATCACTAGATAGTTCGAATACAAATA
>NZ_CBDIHE010000002.1:0-128173 GCF_965278885.1 Mycoplasmopsis arginini
ATATATATTTTTACAAAAACAGAAATAACTGGAACGCCAATGTTTTAAATTTTAAGTTTTAAACGTTTCTTAAATTACTTATTTTATAAGTAAATTTGTAATATAATAATTAAGTTATGGAATTAAAAAAATTTATTAGAACAGTTGAAAATTTTCCTGAACCTGGTGTTAAGTTTAAAGACATTTCACTTTTATTAGCAAATGGAGAAGCATTAAACTATACAATTAACAAAATGTCAGATTTAGCTAGTGATGCTGACATAATTGTCGGTCCTGACGCAAGAGGGTTTTTATTTGGAACCCCTGTTGCTGCAAAGCTAGCAAAACCATTTATTATGGTTCGTAAGAAAGGGAAACTACCCGGAGAAGTTATTAGTTGTGCTTATGGTTTAGAATATGGCCGTTCAATTTTAGAAATACAAAAAGGTTTAGTAAAACCAGGGCAAAAAGCAGTTATTATTGACGATGTTTTAGCTACCGGTGGAACATTGGAAGCAATAATTAAACTTTTAAGAGAACAAGGTGTTGAAATTTTAAAAATTATTGTTTTAATGGAACTAGATGGATTTAATGCAAGAGAAAGATTAAACTGTGATATTGAGAGCTTAATTTTTGTAGATAAAAATGATATTGAATAAGTTCGATTTGAACTTATTTTTTATATCTTAGTTTAATAATTTTAAACTGATAAAAAAAGGATAGAATATGAAAAAATACGATAAATATGAAGATATTGAAGAAAAATACCGTTTTGATTTAGAAGATATTTTAGGAAATAAAACTTTTGATCAACTTAAAAATGAATATTTTGAATTACTTGATAAACAAATTGAAATTAAAGATTCTAAGTACGAATCATTTGAAAACTTTGTTGATTCTTTCAAACTGGATGAGAAAATAATTTTACTTTCAAATAAAATTGAAAATTATTTATCTAACAAACTAAATACTAATGTAGTTAATTTTGAAGTTAATAAATTAATTTCTGAATTTGAAGCAACCAAATCAGAATATAGTAAAAAATTTGGTTCTGAGATTAATAGAATTGCACAACATAAAGACAAGATTAAAAGTTGATTAGATAAACCAGAACTAAAAGAAGTAAAAAAAGATTTAGAAGCAACACTATTCGATTTAGAACATAAACTCGATGATAAAGTAGAACAATATTTAACTGAAACAGCGCATGGTAATCCTGACATTGAAGAATTATTTGGAGTTTTAACAGACAGCGAAATATCATATGGATTTGCTCGTGATAAATGAGGTAAAAAATACGAAATTACCGAAGGCACAAGACCTGCATTAATGAAACATAAGGACGAAAGAGTAAGAAAAGAAACTTATTTTAATTATGGCAAAGCTTTTTTAAAACATAAACAAAGTTTAGCTAAAATGTTGTATCAACACATTAGAGAAATATCGGTTAATGCTTTACAACGAAAATATGAATCATCATTAGATTCAATTCTTTCTGCTGATCATGTTGATAGAAAACTTTTAGAAATAATATATAAGAATGTTTCAAAAAATATCAATATTTTAAAAAAATATTATCAAGCACGTAAAGCTTTTTTTGAACAAAAATTTAATAAGAAAATGGAATTATGAGATGGTGCTGTTGATCTTGTAAAAGTGAAAAATAGTTATTCAATTGAAGAAGGTCAAAAAATATTAAAAGAAATAACCTCGATAATGCCTTATGAATATCCCGAAATTGTCAACAAAGCAATTAAAGAAAGATGAATAGATTATGTTAATGTTCCTTCAAAGAGATCTGGTGCTTATTCTATAGGTGAATCTTATGGTTTAAGAAAAATTTATATTTTAATGAACTGGGATAACACAATCAATTCTGTAAATACGCTATGTCATGAAATGGGACATTCGATGCACTCTTATTTTTCAGATAAAAATCAATCTATTTTTAGAAGCCAATATCCAATTTTCTTAGCTGAAATTGCTTCGATCTTTAATGAATTATTATTAAATGATTATTTAATTTCTAAAGCAAAAAGTAATGAAGAAAAATTCTTTTTAATTAGCGAAAGCATTGGTGATTTTATTGGTACAGTTCTAAGGCAAACACAATGATCTAATTTTGAATTTGAACTATATAATAGAATAGATAAAAACGAACCTCTTAATTCATATGAAGCGATTGAAAAACTTTATGTTGAAGTTTCAGAAAAGTATAATATGTCAGATAGGACTTTAAAAGAAGGCGAAGCTATGAATGTTTATTCTGTTATGGTGCCACATTTTTATTACTATTTCTATGTTTACAAATATGCATTAGGTTATATTGTTGCAAATGTGTTTTTCCAAAAATATAAAAAAGAGGGACAAAAAGCACTCAAAGAATATGTAGATAAATTTTTATCAGCAGGAGATAAAGATTGACCAGCTAATATTTTAAAAGAAGCAGGGGTTGATATTTATTCTGAAGGAATTTACCAAAAAGCATTTGAAATATTAGAAAACAAAGTTAATGATTATATAAAATTAGGTAACAAAATATTTAATAAAAAAAGCAGCAACTAGGCTGCTTTTTTATCATCTACGTAAACAATTGTAAATCTTAATGGTGTACCGCCATATTCTTCATCAAATAAAATTTTAACTCATCTTTCTGAAGAAGATGTAGATCATAATGTCATAGCTCTAACATATTTTGATAAATCAAATTTTTGTAACATTACATCATTTTGGAATAACGAAGGATAGATGTATGAATATGTAAAAATAGAAACATCACTTTTTTGATTTTCTTCAGGAATAGGGTTATCATCATCGTCCTTAAGATTAGTATTAATTGTAATCTTTAAAATAATTCCTTGTTTTGTTAGTAAGTGAACTTCATATTCTAAATTATCTTCAGTTTTGTTTTCATGTACTACGAACTGTAATACTTCATTTGTTGTCGGTCTGTTAAATGAACTTAAATCCAAACTATTTTTTTGAATATCTTGACTTAGCGATTCTAAAGTTCCTTGAAATTGATCAAATGAGTTGTATAATGCAAAAGTAAATCTATCAAGATTAAATAAAAATCATAGTCAATTTTCTTTGAATAATTTGTCAAGCTCAGCGCGAAATTCTTTTAATCCAATAACTTTATTATTTGAAAAGAAACCATCATTCGAACCATACATAGCAACAACATTATTACTGTAAAGTAAATATTCTTTAACAGTTGTTAAATAACTCTCGCTAATGTTCTTTTGTTTTTCAATAAAAGCCCTTTTGTCATTATCATTTTTAAAAGCAAGATTTAATAAAGAATTTACATATTCGTATTTTAAAAAAACATCTCACTTACTTTCTTTATTATTATTTTTAATAATATTGCTTAGTTTTGACTCATTTAAATTATTGTTCGGGTTTTGGCAAGAAACTGCTGCAATAGGTAACATTGAAAAAGGTAAAACTGAGGTTAAAAATATAAATTTTTGTTTCTTTTTCATTATTCCCCCTTAATTATTAATGTTCCTAGTGATGCAAAACCAAAGTTATCAATAACCTCTTTTTCAAAAGCATCGTATCCTTGTTGATTGTGGTGAATGATTGCGTTATGTACCGCATCAGAAATTAATTTAATTGACACTTTATTTGTTCTTGATTTTGCAAAATATATAATTCTGTCAAATTTTAATGTACGTTTACCTTCTTTATTTTTTGAAATTAATATTCTTAAAAGCATTTTATCTTTTTTAAAGTAAAAAATGTCATCTGGTGATTCCGGAGACTCATCCCCTTCCTTTAGTTGATCTCAGTTATTATCAAAGAAAATTAAATCATCTGGTTCAGCTTGTTTTTCTAATTGTGTAAAAAACTCATCTGAATGTTTTACCTGACCTAAATCAGGAAAAGTTCATCATTTTAAAAAAGTTCAGTTAAATTTCCTAATATTTTTTATTACAAAAAGTCAATTATTTGAATAAAAGTCATTTAATAATTTTAAGTTTTCTTCATTCTTATTATTTAGATAATTATTACTTAGCTCTTTCGCTTTATTTAATAAAGTCTCTTCATCTTTTTGCGAGTTTAAAAAGTTAACCTTTTCAACATTATCTTGTTTAAATTTAATATCAATCAAATTTTCGATTAGTTTATTAGTTTTTAGCTCTAACGGGTTTTCAATGTTTGGGACATAATCTAAATCTTTTGGTATTTTATTTTTTAAATTTTCATTTCCTTCATTATTGATGCAAGAAACTAATGACATTCCAATTGGTAATGTCATAATTAAAGAAGAAGACAAAATTAATTTTCTAATTTTTTTCATCAATAAACCTCATACTAAATCTATATATTTTTAATTCTTCTTTATTTATTTCATTTAAAACATCAACAAAGTGACCATTATATTTGTATATACCTTGAAATTCGATGTATTTTTTATCAATTCTTTGATTTAAAAAAGCCTCTTCATCAAAAGGTTCGTCTTCAAGCTCAGCATCTTCTTTTGCTGATTCATAATCTCTGTTAAATTCAGCTAACCTTTTTTGATGTATTAAGTTTTCTAATTCTGTTAATTGTTCTTCAATATTATTCGTATTCTTAAATATTAATAAATCTGGTAATATCTGAATCTTAGGTGTCTCATTTTCAATATATTTTCATAATTTTATAGCCATGTTATTATCAAATATTAGATATCAAGCTTCCTTTTCAGTATAGACATCTTTACTGGTTAATTTTTCAATATTTTGAAAAGGAAATTTAATTAATTTTGTGGGTTTTGAATCTACAACTGATACAAAAAGTGATTTAAATATTTCTTTAATTTGGTTAAAATATTCTTTCTCTTTTGGAAAAGCACGATATCTATCTCCATAAGGATTAAAAATATATTTAAAGCTTGATAAATTATTTAATACTCAATATCAGTCATCAGATAAAGATTTTTCAATTATATCTTTAGATTTATTTGCAAGGTAATTATAGTCTCCATTTTTATGAACACTGTTTTGAATGAAAATAGGATCATAAACAAAAGCGTACTTTAATTCATTATATTTTGCATCTGATTTATTTTCTTGTTGAAAAATATAAATATTCTTTTTATCTTTATTATTCTTTGTATAAAAATCTAATATAGAATTTATAGATTCATTTTTATAATAGTATTTTTTTTGTTTTATTTCAAATGAAGAATTACTGTCAACTTTGCTGTTTGTATTAACACAACTTATTGCAGAGAATGGTAAAATAAGTGAACTTAAGCTAGTTAGTAATAACTTTTTCATAAAATAGTTTTTCTAAAGGTTCTTTCTTAATTCCAGAGTATAAGATTTTACCATCATGAATAAGCGTTACTGAATCTACATACTTATCAATTTCGGCTAGTACGTGTGAACTAATTAGAATTGATATTTTTTCTTCTTTGTTTAATTTTTGTAATAAAGAAAATAATTCGAATCTTGCTGTTGGATCAAGATTGGCTGCAGGTTCATCTAAAATTAAAAGTTTAGGATTATTCAATAGGGCTTGAATTAATAAAACTTTTTTCTTCTGTCCTGATGAAAAGGTGTGTGGTTTATCTTTTGCAAGATTTTCAATATTAAATAGTTTTAAGTATTTATTAATTAAATCCCTAGCCTCAGATTTTTTAATATTAGATAAAATAGATAAATTATATAAGTATTCAAATACAGTTAACTCTTTTGGAAAAATTGCAACCTCAGGAACATAACCGATAATAGCACGTGCTTCTGCTTTTTTAATATTAAGCTCATTAATTTTAATATCACCTTCATAGTTTGTGTATGCACCGATTATTGTTTTAATAGTTGTTGTTTTTCCAGCACCATTTTCCCCAATGAAAGCATGAAAAGCGCCCTCTTGAATTGAAAAATTAATAGTTTTAATTCCACGATCGGTTTTTGGAAAAATCTTTTTTAGATTTATAACTTCTAAAATATTTTTCATAACTATTTATAATCCTTTCTTTTGTATAGTGCAAATACAGCAGCGAATAAAATTCCTATAGCAACTGCTCATAAAATGAAGTAAACATTTTTATTTACAATTTGTTTTTCTCTATTAATTGCAAATAACTGATCTGAAGATTGGAAAAGATAATTTGTATCACTTTTTGCCAAATCGTATCTGATTAGCACTTTTCCGCCTTTTACAAAAAGTCTTTTTTCAAAGTTTTCATATCCACCTATTAAGTATTTATATCCGGCAATTTGAAGTTCAAATTGTGTATCTCCGTAAGAATTTGACTTTTTAGGATTCTTAATCATTGCTTCATATATTTCTGCGTCGTGATAATTAAAGTAAATAAAGTTTAATAAAGCTGTTGAAAAGTAAATTTTTCTTTCAATTTCTGATTGCAATTTCTTTTCTTTAATAGCATGTTCATTGAATAGAGTTAAATTTGAATTAGAATATTGATTAATATCACTATCTAAGTTATTTACATAAACGGAAATAGCATTTAATAATTCTTTATTTAATTCAATAGTTTCAGTTGACTTTTTATCTTTTATAAAATTATCTACAAACTTTTTAGCAATAAAATTAAATGATTTATCTTGTAAAACTTCTGCAATATATTGTCATTTTAATTTACCTACTAAATTATTTTCAGCTGAGAATTGCGAATCATCTTCTGGAAAAGAAACATCAATGCTTGAAGCCCCCTCACGAGCATAAATAATTTCAGTATTTATGCTATTTGGAATTACTGAATTAGATTTTAATAAACCTGAAACAATATATTTTTCTGATTCTCCATCTTTATTTGAAACAATATATTTCTTTTGTTGAACATTTTGATCTAGTTTATATTTAAATAAAATACTATCTAAATTGTTGTAATAAATGTAATTGTCTTGATTTGAGAACTTGTTTTTACTGATTGATTCAAAAACGTTTTGATTGTCGAAGTTAAAAATGTCAAGTAGTTGATACGGCATTGAAAGTCAAGAATATACTTGTCATTCATTTGAAGATTTGTTAGCAATATTCATTACTTCATGTAAATATTCAATTTGTTTATCTGTAAATTTTTTATTTTGTGATCCATTTGGAATTAACAATAGTTCATCCTTTGAATTATTAATAAAAAATGGTTCAACATTAGCCTCGTTGCCAGAAAAATGATAAGGATATTTTTTATTAATAAAATAAGCGGCATTGTTAACGTTGGTTGTTGCATTAGAAGATAGTAAAGATCCACCTAAAGCCAATGGAATAAAGAATACTAATGGTAAAGTTATAGCAATTTTTTGATTTAATTTATAACTAATTAAAGCTGTTATTAAACCAATTAATAAATAAGTTGATAATCCCACTATAAAAAATAGAATGGAATATATAAATAAGTTAGAACCTACATATAAAGCGTAAGCTGATAATAAAGCTGAGATAAATAAAACTATTGATCACATTAAACCAAAATAGATTAAAGATAGTAATTTACCCCAAACCAAACTATTACGAGAAATAGGCTTTGCTAGGCTGACAAGTTCTAATCCTTCTTGCTCAAAATCTTTAAAAATATTTAATGCTTTTATTGAAGCAAATAAAACAGTTGTTATAAGTAAAGCAAAAACAAATAAATAAGATGACAATGTTAAATACTTTTCACTTATAGCAAACTTAAAAACTAAACCCAATATAAACGACACAATTAGTGTTATTGTAGGGATAATAATCGAACTTTTCTTCTTAAAAACAGTATTAAAAGCAAATTTTGAGTACTTAAATGCTGATGTTTTCATATTTTAAACCTTTCATAAATTTATATCAAAATTATACAGCAAATTTAAAAAATCAGCAATTTTTTTTATATTATAATTTTATTTTTAATGTATTTATTTTGAAAAAGCAATAAAAAAATGGCTACCACAGTAAACCATTTTTCAACTTTATTAATTTGTTTCGTTATTATTTTCTTCTGTTTGTGGAGCACTAGAACCTTGTTGTTTTTTCATAAATTCCATTGCTTGTGCTAATTTTTGTTCGAATTCATTTAATTTCTTTTCTAAATTATCAAAATCTTTATCATTTAATAATTTTTGAATTTCTTCTTTCACTTTTGTTACTTCTGAAAGTTGTGCAGGATTTAATTTTTTAGCTTCTTCAGTTTCTGAAGCTTTGTCGATTTGATGAATAACTTGTTCAGCTCTTACAGTTAATTCAATTTCACGACGTTTCTTTTTATCGGCTTCTCTATTTAATTCAGCTTCTTGAACCATTTTTTCAACATCTTCTTTTGATAATGAAGATGTATTTTGAATTGTAATACTTTGTTCTTGGTTAGTACTTTTATCTTTCGCTGTAACTTTTGTTATACCATTAACATCGATAGAAAAACTTACTTCAATTTGAGGAACTCCTCTTGGTGCAGGATTAATTCCGCTTAAATCAAATCTTCCTAAAAACTTGTTATCTTGAGCCATTTGTCTTTCACCTTGAGTAACTACGATTGATACTGAGGTTTGATTATCAGCTGCTGTTGAAAAAATTTGACTTCTTGTTACAGGAATTGTTGTGTTTCTTGGGATTAATGGCGCTACTATATCTCCTTCAACAACAATACCTAAAGTTAATGGAGTAACATCTAATAATAAGACATCTTGGATATCTCCTGCAAGAACCGCACCTTGGATAGCAGCTCCAACACTAACAACTTCATCTGGATTAATTGAATTATTTGGTTTCTTACCAGTAATTTCAGAAACTGTTTTTTGAACTGCTGGCATTCTTGTTGAACCACCAACTAGTAAAACTTCTGTAATATCATTTCAATTTAATTTTGCTTGTTCTAAAGCGTCTAATAGAGGTTTTTTAGTTTTTTCTAATAAATCAGATGTCATTGCTTCAAATTCTGATCTTTTTAATTCTAATTCAACGTTAATTGGACCATTTTCATTCATTGCTAGGAAAGGTAATGAAATATTTGCTACTAATGATTCTGATAAAGAGATTTTTGCTCTTTCAGCTTCTTCTTTTAATCTTGCCATAGCCATTTTGTCATTTTTTGGATTGTATCCATATTTACTATTAATTTCTTTTATTAATCAATCTACAATTTTATGGTCTCAATCATCACCACCTAAATGGTTATCTCCCGAGGTAGATAGAACTTCAAATGTTCCGTTTTCCATTTCTAAAATAGAAACGTCAAATGTACCACCACCTAAATCAAATACTAATATTTTATGGTTCTCATCTTTAGATTTGTCAAGTCCAAATGCTAAAGCTGCTGCTGTTGGTTCGTTAATAATTCTAACAACCTCTAGACCGGCGATAATTCCAGCATTCTTTGTTGCTTCACGTTGTGCATTATCAAAATATGCAGGAACTGTAATAACAGCTTTTTTAACAGGACTACCAATTTTCTTTTGTGCGTAGTCTTTCATATATGAAAGAATTAAGGCACTAATTTCTTCTGGCTTGTAATCTTTTTGATTAGCTTTTACGGTGTTTGCAGACCCCATTAATCTTTTAATAGATGCAATACTATCTGGGTTGGTTTCTAATTGTCTTTTTGCGCTTTCACCAACAATTGTTTCTCCATTTTTGAATGCAACAACTGAAGGTGTGGTTCTTTTTCCATTAGGATTTTCTAATACTTTTGGATTTCCATTTTCAATAATTGAAACAACAGAGTTTGTTGTTCCAAGGTCTATCCCTAAAATAATTTCTTTTGTCATAATTTCTCCTTTTTAAATATAAGGTAAGTTTTTTATTTTTTAAACTATTTTTTTACTTTTAATAATTTACAGATTAATTTTACCACAATTATTAGCACTTTGTTAAAAAGAGTGCTAATTTTATTTTTTTGTTTCAAGTTTAAAAAATATATAAAAAATGTTAATTATTACATGTTTATGTTTAAAAAATGCTTAATTTAAAAATTAATTATAAAATTATATATAGGAATTTATATAGATTCAAGAAGGAAAAAAATGAGAAAAACTCCAAAATCAATTCACATTAGTGCTATAGTTTTGAATAGCGTTTTATTATTAATTTCAGCTATTTATTTATTTTTACTATCTAGTTTTATAACTAAATTAGTTTCAGATGCACATAGCTCTAGCTCAGCAGATGAACAATATGTAATTCAATTTGTTACCCGCTATATATGATTATTTTTAATCATGTCTGCATTAGGAATTGCTACTCTTGTTATCGATATCTTAGGAGCAGTAAGTGCATTTAAAGAAAAAAATAATACTATTGGTATTTTATATATTCTAGGTATATTTTTAACACCAATCATTTCAATTGTTGCCGCTGGTTTAGCACTACATAATTTAAATAAAAATAAAACTAATAATGGAAACGATCAAACTTTAAACAACATTCATTTACAAGCACCAGAATTATAAGAAATATATAAAAAATGAGGTATTTATTTTCCTCATTTTTTATATATTTCTTTTTGTTTTTGAGAAAAAACTATACCTCTTTCTTTGCTTTCATAATCTGCGCATTTAGTTACAATAACAGCAAAACCTTCTTCTAAATTATCACGACTTAATTTTCTGTATTTCTCGATTCCACTTCAGGCTCTACCTTTACTTATTTTATCAGCAACATAAAGTATTTTATCTAAAGGTGTTAGTTCGAAATCTAGTGTAGTATGTTTTTTTATTGCATTTAAAACTTCTTCATTCTTATATTTATAAACATCTTTTAATCAATAATAAGCAGTAGTTTGGTGAAGTTCATATTCTTGTAAATTGTTCTTGTCATAGCCGTATTTTGATAGAAAATCATATGATTCTTCTATAGATCATTTTTTTGTTATATCATGAGCCATTCCTGCTTGATATGCATATTTAATTCTGTAATCATTAAGTTCTGCTAATTCTGCAGCAAATTCAGCTGTTCATTTTAAATGTAAAAATCTATCCAGCTGTCCTTTTGGAGTATTTTTATCAAAAAGTCATGCTTTTGCTATTTCTTCAAAATATAAGAAATTTTCACCTATATACTTTTGTACTTGTGGTTCAACCATGTCCAAATTACCATTCCTGTAATCAGTAGAAGAAAACTTGTATATTGGATTATCTAATAACAAAACATTATATTTTTTAACATTTATTTTAGAAAAATCTTTGTCTCTTTTAAATGCAACAAATTTAACTTGTTTTGCCATTAAATCTATTCCTTCTCATGTATTTAGACCATTAATATTATCTGTTCCGATAAAAAAATATAATTCATCATTTGGAAATTTAGATTTAAAGTAATTTATAGTATCTTTAGTGTAAGAAACACCACCACGTTTGGTTTCAAATTCAGAAAGTATCATTTTATCTTCTAAAACTAAATTAATCATGTTAATACGATCTTTACTAGGGGCATATTCAACATCTTTTTTATCAGGACTTTTATTTGCTGGAACAAAAAATAACTTATCTAATTGTAAGTTTTTAATTGCAAATTTAGCTAACATGATATGACCTTTATGAATTGGATTAAAACTACCGCCATATATTCCTATTTTCATTCTTCCTCCAAATTAATTGTTTTATTTTTTGTTTTAGAATTTTTTCTTAAAAATTTTATATTTTCAGTGTTTATCTGTTTTTCTTTGCTATATTGATATAAAGTTTTTAATTGATTTTTACCTTCTAAAAAGTTTTGTTCATTTATTATTTTATCAATAATATTTTTATTATCTAGTTCAAATAAATTTAGAGAAGAATAATTGTTAAATATTGTTCGCAAGCCTCTCAAAGCAATACCTAAACCTCTAATTTCGTTTTCTTCTCACATTTCTTTAAAAAGCAAAAAAACATGATTTCAAATTATTTCATAATTGTTTGTTCAAATACCAATTTTTTTATGCTTGCTATTTCATAATTTATTTTTTTGTCTTAATGAGACAGATATTTCATTCCCTTCAAGATTTAAATTGTTTGCTCGTTCACAAACATTCTTAACTATTTTTTTTAGTTCGTTTATTAAATAATTTTCATCATTTGAATCTGAAACCATAAAAGTTTCTGAGTTGCTAATACTTTTAACATCATGTGGCAAAACATGTTCTTTAGTAATATTTAAACCTTTTAAATTTTGTATAAATATAAAATAGTTTTTTCCAAAAACACTTTTTAAAAAAATATCATTTTGACAATTAACCAAATCATAATATGTATTTATATTGTGACTAATTAATTTTTCTGCACTAGCTTTGCCAATCCCAAAAATTTTTTTTACAGGAAGATCAAAAAAATGTTTCTTAATATCTTCTTTTTTTGTTTGCAAAATTCCAAATGGCTTAGCCTTATTTGTTGACATTTTTGCTAAAAATTTTGTATATGAAATACCAATTGAACATGGTATTTTAAACTCTTTCAAAATTTGTTCTTGTATTGTTCTAGCGAGTTCTAATGCTGAATCAAAATTCTTTGCCTCATTAGTTACATCTAAGTAACACTCATCAATCGAATAAATTTCAATTTTTTTAGAAAAATTTTTTTCCAAAAAATTAAAAATTTTTTTAGACATTAAAGAATATAACTGGTAATGAGGTTCTATAACAATTAAATCTTTTATCTTATCTTTTACTAAATAAAAAGGATCACCGGTTTTAAATCCGGCGTTTTTTACTTCATAAGACATTGCAGTAACTATCGCCCTTTTTAAATTTGAAGCAATAACAACCGGTTTATTTATTAATGATTCATTTTTTGATCGTTCACAACTTACAAAAAATGAATCCATATCAATATGAAATATAACCTTAGACATTTAACCCTTTTTTAAAAGCACGATATATAATCGAAGCACATTCTAATCTATTTAAATGAATTTTAACATTTTCAAAAACAATTAATTCCCCTAATTCTACATTATTATCAATTAAATCTTCTTTATTGATTAGTTTGAAATAATTTTCTAAAATGTCATTAATTTGCTTTTTATCTTTATTTAATAATTCTTTAATCATTATCTCGATGCTAGATATAAAAATAGCACAACCTTCAGCAAAATAATTTGCCTCAATTAAGATATTATTTTCAAACATTAAATTTAACTCAAGATCATCAACACAAACGGAAGAATGTTCACAAATTCCCTTGTTAGTTTTATTTGTTAATTTATATTGTGGATTTGAATATGCATTAAAAATAATTGCTTGCTTTTCTTGATTACTAAAAGATTTCAATAAAGTTGCCTCCATTTTCTAACGTTTTTACTAATTTATCAATATCTTCCTTGTTATTATACATTGCTAGTGATACTCTGACATAAGAGTTTGAATAATTATTAACTTCTTTAAATTTGTAAGCGCAGAAAGCACCCGCTCTTACATAAATATCTCTATTTCCTAAATATGAAGCAACATCTTGTGGTGAAACGCCCTCAATATTAAATAAAATAATAGTATCCCCCTTGTCTGATCCTATTTTAATATTAGGAAGTTTGCTTAATTTCTCATAAGCATACAAGGCTAACCCTTTTTCTTTTTTCTCTAATTCTTGAATATTGAATTTTTTAAAAAAAGTTATTGCTTTTCCTAATTGTAAAATACCGGCAAAATTTGCTGTTCCAGGCTCTCATTTATTAATTGTATTTCGCATATTTCAATTACAATTTTCATAAATATTTTGAACTTGTCCGCCACCTCATTTTGTTGGATGCAATTTATCTAATAATTCTTTTTTGACAATTAAAGCTCCAGTTCCAGTTGGACCATAAATTTTGTTGCCAGAAAAAACTAAAACATCACAATTTTTAAAATTAACATTAGTGTGTACTATTGCCTGAGCGGCATCATTAATTAAAATAGTGTTGTGTTCTTTACACTTTTTATATATTTCTTCTAAATTAAAATCAACTTGAAAGTTATTACTTAATTGTGGTAATACCAAAATTCTCGTATTATTATCAATTGAATTTATTATTTCTTTCTGGTCTAAACAATACTTAAAATCAATGTTTTTGTCTTTAAAATTTTCAATAAAAGGGACTATAGCTGATGAGTGATTAAAAAAAGTAAAAATAATTTTTCCATCATTTATTATTAAAGATAGCATTCTCGCAATTATATTTAACCCCTCTGTTGTTCCGGAAGTAAAAATAACTTCGTCTTCTTTGCTATTTACAAAATTGGCAATACTCTTTCTTACATTTTGCAGGTCTGTATTTAATTGAATGCCTAATTTAGAATCAGCCGTTCGTGTTGACACACAAAATTTTTCATAAAATTCTGTGCCCTTATCAATAACTTCTTGTGATTTAAAAGTTAAAGCAGCATTATCTAAATAGATAATATCTGGATTATTTTTAAACATTGGAAAAATAATTTCTCTTTCTTCCTTTTTCATTTATTACTCTCCTTGTTTTTCAAAAAAAGATAAGTATTCAATATTCTTAGATTTGTCTCCTAAAATAGGGCTTTTAATTATTGGTTTAATTAGCACAAAATTATTTTCTTTTGCTATTTGAAGAATCTTATTTTTTATGTATTCATGATGTTGCTCAGGAACATAACCACCAGGCTCAACATATTTACTGCTAGCCTCAAATTGTGGTTTAATTAAAGCCATTAGTTTTGTACCGTTTAAGAAAGTTTTATTGCATACTTCGAAAACGTGTTTTAAACTTATAAAAGAAACATCGCAGGTTATTAATTCAATAACTTCGCTAAACAAAGATTGATTGATATTTTTTAAATTAGTTTTTTCATAAACTACAACTTTATCATTTTTTCTCAGAAAAAAATCTAACTGATTTGTACCAGAATCAAGAGCATAAACCTTATTTGCTTTGTTTTCTAATAAAACTTGAACAAAGCCACCTGTAGATGAACCAATATCCAAACAAGTTTTATTTTCAATTTCTATTTGAAATTTTTCTATTGCTTCCTTTAATTTATAGGCCCCTCTAGAAACATATTTATTATTTTTTTCTTTGATCTCAATATTACAGTTTTCATCAACCTTCATAGAAGCTAAAAACACTTTTTCATTATTAATAAAAATTTTCCCTTGCATAGCCAAGGAATCAATTTTTTTATCTTCTAAATTAAATTTTTCTTTTATTAATTCTTTTAATGTTTTCTTCATATTATTTATTAATTATTTGTTTTGAAATTTTATCTAAAACTTTGTTTACAAATTTATATTCTTCCCCTGGCGAGAAAAGTTTTGTAATGTTTATAATTTCATTAATTACAACTTTACTTTCATTGAAAGTTAATTCATATATTCCAAAAATAATAATTGCTCTAATAAGTGGGCTAATACGTTCTCATTCTCAATTTTTTAATATAAATTTTTTTGCGATATTTGTTAATGTCTGATATTTTGTTTCAATTAATTCTAGTGTTTGAATTTCAGCATTAGTGATTTCGTTTAATTTATTATCCACAATTTCTTTAGTATTTAAACTTTTGTCAAAAAGCTCAAATTGATAAATATAACTAATTATGTTTTTTCGGAAATTATATTTTTTTAACAAAAAATTACTTTTTCTAACTATCTGTTTTTTTTCTTCCATTATTTCTCCAAGAAATTAATTAATTTAATTTTTTTGTTTTCTTTATTTTTAGTTAATGTAAATATAACACCATTTAATTGACATTTGTTATTTGAGACTTTAAAAGGATTCCTTGCATCATATCTCATTTTTTCATAAACTTCTTTGAAATTAGATCCAATTGCGCAATCTCTAGGTCCGCACATTCCACAATCAGTTAAATAATATGTTCCGTTTGGTAAAATTTTTGCATCATTTGTTTGAACATGTGTATGTGTCCCGACTAAAGCATCAGCCTTACCATCGACATATAATCCAAACACTGATTTTTCTGATGTTGTTTCAGCATGAAAATCAATGATATAGTAATCAGCTTCACTATTGTTATATGCTTCATCAAACTTATCGAAAAAATTGTTCGCACTTTCTTGTTTTCAAGGTTGTAATAAAGGATTAAAGGTTATCCCCATAAATGACATAATGGCAACTTTATTTCCAAATACATCAAAAAATCTTATTCCTGACCCTGGGTATCCTTCTTCGATGTTTATAGGTCTAATTAAATCATTATTCTCAATAATTTCCATTATTTCCGATTTTGCTCAAACATGATTTCCTAAAGTAAACGCATTTACTCCAGCTTTTTTTAGTTGATTATAATGTTTTGGAATAAATCCTTTTCTGCCCGAAACATTCTCTGCTTGTGCAATAACAAAATCAATGCTTTCTTTTTCAATAATTTCTTTTAAATTTTTAGATACAAACTCAATGCCAGGGGTTCCAAAAATATCACCAAGAAACAAAATATTTAAATTTTCTTTTTTCATAGTTTTAAATTATATATAATTTAATTTTTTTATATTAAAAACAGACAAGTAAATCAAAATAAAAAATGAAAAATAAGATTACTTATTTATTCATTATTATTATTTTTTTCAATTACTTGGCTATATATTTCATTATATAAATCTAAATTAGTTTGTAAAAGTAACGATAAATTTAATAAACCTTGAGCAATGTTCTGGCCATTGTAGTTATATCAAGAGCCTTTTCTTGAAATAATTTGAAATTCCTCTGCTAATTGAATAATTTCATTTACTCTTGAAATGCCTCTTGAGAAAACTATTTCTATTTGAGTGCTTTTATAAGGTGGAGCTAATTTATTTTTAACAACTTTACATTTAATTTGATTGCCTGTAATATCACCATTATTTGTTATGTTTTGGCTCTTTCTAACTTCCAATCTTATTGAAGCATAAAATTTTAAAGCCTTTCCTCCTGCTGTAGTTTCAGGATTTCCAAACATAACTCCAATTTTTTCTCGTATTTGATTTAAAAATATAACTGTTGTTTTATTTTTTGATAATGTACCAGTAATTTTTCTTAAAGCCTTAGACATTAATCTTGCTTGCGCCCCAATTGTTTGATCTTTCATTTCTCCATTTAGTTCTACTTCCGGAACTAATGCTGCAACAGAATCAACTACTATTAAATCTATTGATCCAGTCTTTGCAAGCCGATCAACTATCTCCAAGGCTTCTTCACCAGAACTAGGTTGAGCCAAAATTAAATTTTTTATATCTACGCCTAGATTCTTTGCATAAATTGGGTCTATAGAATGTTCAGCATCAATAAATGCGGCAATTCCACCAGTTTTTTGAATCTCAGCAATTGCGTGAAGTGCAAGTGTTGTTTTTCCACTACTTTCAGGTCCAAAAATTTCAATAACCCTTCCCTTAGGCCATCCACCAATTCCCAAAATATTATCAATATTTAAAGATCCTGAGCTAAAAGTTTCCGGAATAATACTTGGTTCTTCGCCTAAAAGCATTATTGATTCTTTCCCAAACTCTTTTTCGATTTCTTTTAATATCTGTTCAATATCAATATTTTTCTTTATTTCTGTTTCTTTCATTTTGCCTCCACTAATATTGTTTATTATATATTTATTTTTTATTAATTTTTGGGAAAAAATAGCGAAATTAATTAAAAGAAAAGCAACAACAATTATTTAGTTGTTGCAAAAATTTGCTCTAATTTTTTTATTGCTCAATCTTCAATTAAAAATGAAAAAGTAACTGTCTTTAGATTGTTGTCTTTTTGATAAATGTCAATAATTTTGTATGAATGTATACCTTTAATGGTCTTAATTTTTTTAATAATTTCATTCACACTTTCATGTTTTTCTAATTCAAATGTAATATCACGATTTTTTAAAGGTTCGTGCCGATAATTAGAAAAAGTCTTTCTGTTATTACTTAGTTTAGATAATTTAATTTCAGCAAAAAAGGCATCTGAATTAATAAACTGAGGATGAATTTTAGCTATGTAACCAATAAACTCATTATCTAAATAAATTTCACAAGAAGCTTTAGGATTAAAAATTATTTTTTTGCTTTCTTTAAAGTCAAGAGTTTTATTTGTTAAAGATTGAATGTCTAATTTTATTTCTTCAAAAGTTTTTAAGTTTGAACATATTCCTAAAACATCCATTTCTCTTCCAATCATTCCGATGTCAAAATAAGAACCATATTCAAAACCTTGCTTTTTATTGTAAACTAAAACTTCATTTAGGCTATGAATTAAAGATAATCTAATTTGTGAATGGTCATAGTTTTTTGAGTCTGAAGCATTCAAAATTTCTTCAATATTGAAAGGGTTAAAAATATTATCTTCTGGTTTAATTAATGTATATGTTCTAACATTAGAGTAATTTTTATTTGCTAGAGTTTTGTAATAATCATAAATTTTGTTGATTTCAAAATTCAATCTCGTTAATTTTGGTTGTTTTAATGGAAAGTTGTTGTAACCATAAAATCTAAATACTTCTTCAACAAAATCCTGCATTGAATTTAAGTCATAGCGATAGTTTGGAAAAGTAACTGCTGAATAATCTGATTTGAATTTAAAATCTAATCTAGCTAATTTGTTTATAACTTCATTATATTTCTTAGTCTTATTAATACTAAAACCGGCAAACTTATTTAGGTAAGATTTGTCAATCAAAATTGTTTTCTTATGTAATTTAGGCGCGTTTATTTGTGCTGAATAATCAGTAAGATATTGAGATAAAAAATTATAAGCAAGCACTAATGACCCATCTGAAATTTCCCTGCCCGCTCTTTGAGATGAATTTGTGTTCATTTTAATTTGTTTAGCATTTTTTCTTATATTTAAAATATTAAATGATGCTAATTCAAAAACAGCTTTTTTAGCCTCTTTCTTAAATTGATATTCTTCTAAACCAATTGTAGCTGCAAGCGAAACTGGATTAGAACCATTGTAAACACAAAGTGCATTATCAAATTCTATTTCTTTATTACCTAAAATATTTAGTTTACCACTGAAATTATTAACACTAAATTCATTTGATTTTAAATCTTCTTTGTTATAAACATGACAAGGGACTCCAGCAAATAATAAAACTAAATTGGTTAAATCTACTGCGTTTGAAAAAGTTTTAATACCATGTTTTCATAGTAACATTTGTTCATGAATTGAACAGCCTAAATTAGTATTTGAAGCTTCAATTAACGAAAAAGCTTCAGTGTTATTCAAATTCTTCACAACAAAATCTGAAATTAAGTTTGGATTAGCTTTTTTTGGTCATTTAACATCTGTATCAAAATAAGCAGCTAATTCTTTAGCCATTACTAAGTAGCATTGCGCATCTGCTCTGTTTGATAAAATTGAAATATCAATAATGTAATCATCTAAATCAAAATATGTTATTGGATCAATATTCAAATCAATTTTATATAGTTGAAAAATTCCTTCATTTAATTCTTTTGGAACAATTTCGGGATCAAAGCCTAATTCTGTTAAACTTACAAACATTCCTTCAGATACAATTCCTTGCATTTTTCTTGGTGCAAAAACGATATCTTTACTACGTGAACCAGGAACAAAAGACATAACATATTGTCCTTCTTTCATGTTAGTTGCCGTTGTTTGAATAATTGCTTTATGACCATCACCATATTCTACTTCACAAACAGTTAATCTATCTGCTTGAGGGTTCTTGTAGGTTTTTAAAACATGACAAATTTTAATTCCTTCAACGTCAGAAAATTTATGATATTCTTCTACTTCAAAACCAATAGAATTAATTGCTTCAACAACGTCTTCTATTGTTACTGTTTTTAAATTTGCTAATTTACAAAGTGTTTTATATGAAAATAACATATTTGCTCCTTATTTAAATTGTTTTAAAAATCTTTTATCATTTGTATAAAGTTCACGAATATCTTCAATTCCGTATTTAATCATTGCAATTCTTTCTATACCAATTCCTGCAGCAAAACCATTCATTTCATTTGAATATCCAGCAGCCTTTAAAACCTTTTCATTAAGCATTCCTGCTCCTAATACTTCAATTCATCTGTTTTTAAAAAAGATGTCAACCTCAACACTTGGTTCAGTAAAAGGAAAATAAGAAGGACGCAATCTAATTTTAATTTCTTCCTCTAAAACATAAGAAAGCATTTCCTTTAAAGTGTACATTAATGAGGCAAAAGAAACATTTCCAATACTTACTAAGTCTAATTGAGTAAATTGGTGTGTATGTGTTCTGTCTTCTTCATCATTACGATAAACTTTTCCGATAGTAAATTGTGAAAATTCACTGTTAACAAATCTTTCTAAAGCGCGTGCGCTAATTCCAGTATTATGAGTTCTTAATAATTCGTTTTTATTTAAGTATAAAGAATCTTGCATTTCTCTTGCTGGATGAGAAGCAGGAATATTTAAATTTTCAAAGTTATATTTATCATTCTCAATTTCTGAATAATTAAGTTCAATATATCCGTTAAATAATAGTCATTCTCTAAATCTTTCTGAAATCAAATTTACTGGATGAATTGAACCTTCAAATTCAACAGGTGTAGCATAATCAACAAAATCATTCTCAAGTTGTTTTTGAATTTCAATTTGGTTAATTTTTTCCTTTGCTTTTTCAAAAAAATCTTCTGCTTCTTTTTTAAGTTCTTGAATTTTTTTTCCAATTTCAGGTTTTAAACTTTTATCTGCAACTTTTAATTGTTCCATTAATGTTTTTAATTCTGAAGAATTGTTAAATTGATTCTTAGCTAATTTTAAATCTTCAAAATTGTTTATTTTTTCTAAATCAAACATTCTACTTCTCCTTAGTGTTTTTAATTTTGTTTCAATATTCTTTAATCTTTTTTTCTCATCCTTGATTCTGGTATGTATATATTTCTTGGTTTTTTATTTCGTTTGGTAAATATTGTTGTTCTATTCAATTATTTGGAAAATCATGAGGATATTTGTAATTAATTCCACGATTTAATTTAATTGCCGAACTATAATGAGCATCTTTCAAATGGTTTGGTGGCTGAAAAATAAAGTTTGAATCCAGAATTCTTTTGGTTGCTTCTATAGCTAAATAGCTTGAATTTGATTTTGGGCTTAAAGCTATATTTAAAATTGCAAAACCAATAGATAAATAACCTTCAGGTAATCCTAACCTTTCAAAAGCCTCAATCGCTGAAAGAGTTTGAACACCTATCATTGGATTTGCTAAGCCGACATCTTCATATGAGGCACACAACATTCGACGAAACAAATCATCTGTATTACCGGATTTTAAAATCAATAACCCTCAATAAAGAGCAGCATCTGGGTCTGAACCACGCAATGATTTATGAAAGGTACTTAGTAAATCATAATGATTATCCCCATCTTTATCACTAACAAAATTAATAGAAGGAATAATTTCTTTTATCGTGTCTAAAGTAATATCTTTGCTATTTTGCAATTTGCTAATTAACTCAATAATATTGATAGCTGAACGAAAATCTCCATTAGCCTGTTTTGCTATAAAGGTTTGAATTTCAGTATTTTCTAATCAAAGCATTTCCTCTTTTTTTGCAATTTTAGATAGTCTTATTTTAATGTCATTTAAACTTGGAAAATCCATTTCAATTATATGTGCTCTTGAACGTAAGGCAGGATTCAATTTAAAGTATGGATTTTCAGTTGTTGTTGCATAAATTGTAATAAAACCGTCTTCTAAATAAGGAAGTAAAATATCTTGTTTATCTTTATTTAGTCTATGGATTTCATCGATTATTAAAATATCATTATTCTTTATCTTAATTAGCAAATCTTCTTTTTTGTCAATAGCAGCATTAAAAAAGTCATAATTAGCATTAATCTCATTTGCCAAAATATTAGCAATAGTAGTTTTTCCACAACCTGGTTTACCATAAAAAATGAATGATGAATAATCTTTATTTTTTATAATCGATTCAAATAATTTTCGTTTAGAATCAGAACAAATAAAATTATCTAATGTGGTTGGTCTTAATTGATTTGCTAAGTTAATTTTCATGTATTTAATTATAATTGAAATTAAAAACTATAAGAAATAATTCTTATAGTTTGTACTATTTTGTCTAATTTGTTTATTATTCTTTTCTGAAAGATAAACCAAATAATATTGAACCACTAATTAAACCGAAAAATCTCGTTAATAAAATTCCAGCTAAAGATAATCAAAAACAAATTTTACTTTGTTTAAATGAAGCGACAGCGGCTGCAATATTAACACTTATTCCAGCAATGAAGAATAATAACATTGAACCCAATGAACTTCAAAATAAAACTGTAAATAAGGCCATTTTTTCAGTTTCGCCTTTTGTCATAAGTGTTATAAGTTCTTCGTATCTTTTAACATTATATTTATCTTGCATTTCTTTTTGGTATGCTACTGCTAAAACTAAAACAGTTATAAAAAAAGCAACTCCAAGAATTGATAATAAAGATAATAAAAACTGTGCTATTCCTAATTTTCTGAATCTTTTCATAACATCCTTTATTTATTTTTATATTTTTAATTATATTAAATTTTTAAACAAAAAGCGCACTTACTGTGCACTTTTTGTTTAAAATAAATTTATTTTGTTTCTTGTGTTGTAGCAGTGTTTTCTACTACTTGTTTTGATTCTTTAACAGCATCTTTTTTAACAAATTCTTTTTTAACTGGGCCAATGTAAGGTAATATAGCAACTAATCTAGCTCTTTTGATTGCTAAAGCTACTGCTCTTTGGTGTTTTGCACATGTACCAGTGATTCTTGAAGAAATAATTCTTCCTTGTAGATTTACTAATTTTGATAATAATTCTTCATTTTTGTAGTCAACATAAGCAACAGGTGATTTACTTGAACAAAATTGACATGGACGTTTACGAACAAATAATTTCTTACGAACAATTCTTGCCATATTTATCTCCTATTAAAAATCTCAAGATAAACCATCATAAGCAGCTTCAGTTTCTTCGTTTTCGCTTTGTGATTCACTTGATGAAGCGATAGTTTTATTTTCTTCATTAGAAATACTAAATTCTTTAATGTTATTTTTTCTTCTTGATTCAGAAACTTCTTTTGTTTCTAAAGATTGTATTCGATCTGCACTTATTACATAATTATTTACAGTTTGTCCATTTTGGTCAGTTGTTTTAGAAGATTGGAAAGTCCCTTCAACTAACATTAATGAACCTTTATCCATAAATTTATTAATAAATGTTGCATTGCTTCTTCAAGCTACACAAGGAATAAAATCTGAAATAGGTTCTGAATTTGGAGCAGCGTAGTTTCTTGCTACAGCAATTGTAAATCTCGAATATTCAATATTAGAAGATGTCACACCTTTAAATGGTTTTGCAGCTAATCTTCCAACTAAAATAACTTTATTCATAATTAAGTACCTCCTAATAAAATTAACTATTTTTCTACTTGTTGTTTTTTAACATATGTTCTTTTTTGTTCAGTTTTGTTTTCATCTGTTGTTTCTTTGTTTTCGTTTTTGTCAAATGATCTTTTATTTTCAAAACTTCTTTTTGTAAATCTTTTTTGTTTTCTTGGTTTTAAACCTTTTTCTGAATTTAAGTTAATAATTAATGATCTAATAATACTTTTATCAATATTAAATTTTCTTGTTAATTCTTTAACCACTTCAGGTTTAGCTTTGGTTAAAATTAAGAAATATGATGCACGAGTTAATTTGTTAATTGGGTATGCTAATTCTGTTCTTTCTAATCTTTCGAATTTAGTGCTTTTTTCATCTAGTACTGAGAATACTAATTCCTTAACACTTTCTTCTGTAGATGTAGGGTTTACTAGAATCATAATTTCGTATTTTGACATTATAGTTCTCCTTCTGGACTTTTGGGCCTTTGTTTTGGCCAAGGAGTCTCACCCTTTGTTAATATAATTAAAATATTTTAACTTTATAATTGTACCCCAAAATATTGTATTTTTTATAATAATAAAAAAAAGAAAAAGAAGGCAAAAAAGCCCCCCGTTAATAAATTATTATAAATTTAGTTTTTCTAAAATTTTATTAGTTGTTTTAAATGACACTTTTGCAACATTTTCTAATTCATTGACACCAAATTTTTTAACAAACTCTGCACCCAAATCAATTGTTGAGTTACTAGCTCCTAATTTAAACTCAAAACCTTGGTAATTATCTTTTTGAAGTTTCATTTTATTTAAAAGTAAATATCTTGCTAAAACTGATGCACAAGCAACTGATAAAAACTTTTCTTCAGCCTTTGTTTCTAAAATTAAGTTGAAATTGTCAATATTTAGGTCTTTTACTACGCTTCTTTCTTTTAATATTTTTATATGTTTTTTCATGTTTTCTATTGAAGCATATTGATCTATTATTATAGTCTTATTTGCACCGACTTCTTTTAAAAGTCTTTTAATTGAATTAAAGTGTATTAGTGTTTTAACACCATTATTATTTACACCTATTTTAATTAAATTGTTATAGCCTTTTTGGCTCAATGTTGTATCTTTAAAATTAACTAACTCATTTTTTATAATATGTTCTGCGATTTGAATAATTTTAGAATCAGTTATTTTCTTACTATCTTTAATTCCTAAATTTTTTACTAATTCTAAATTTTCTTTTGGAATAAAACAAGCAACAGAGATTATTGGACTAAAATAGTCTCCTACTCCTGTTTCATCTACACCAATGTATTCTAATTCTTCAAAAAACATATTATTTTTCTTCTTTTTTATTGAAAAAGCTATCAGCTTTTACAGTTTTTAAATTTTTCTTTGCTTCGTTTTTCTTTTCTTTTGCCATTTGAATATATTTATCTGGATTTTGTAAAAATTCTTCGATAAAGTAACCAACTGCTCCTTCTTTATTTGTTTGTTTCATTACGACGGTTGAAGCTTTTTTAATTGCTTTTTCAGCATTTGCTGGACAAACCCCAACATTTCCGATTTCATACATGCTTAAGTCGTTATATGAATCACCCATAACAATGGTATCATCGATATCAATGTTGTAATATCTCATCATTAATGAAATAACTTTTCCCTTATCAACACCAATTGATGTTATATCAAATACTGGGCTTAATCCTTCACCTTTTGATCAAGATGAAAATTCTCCTAAATCCCCATATCTTCTTTTTAGATATGTTAATAAATCTAAAACATCAGTTGTTGGTTGACAATCGAAAACAATACCTGTTGGTTTTAATGGTAATTTTTCTAAGTTAATTGATTCTCTAAATTTTGTTGCTTGGTTAAATCCAAAAACCTTTTCTAAATTAGGATCTCTGTGCATTAATTGAACTCAGTCAGGTCCTTCAATTGCATAGTTAGAAATTTCTTTTTTAACTTTTTGGTCACCTAATATATATAAAACTTCATTAAGGTCTAAGTAAGTAATTGTTGGAATAAAAAATGGGTCAGCGGGATTATGGATATGTGCACCATTATAATTTCCTACAATAGCATTTAAACCTAATTTTTGATAAACTGGCATTGTACTTCTTCAAGGTCTACCAGTAATAATTGAAACAATATGACCATCTGCGACAGCCTTTTTAATTGCTTCTTCTGTTTTTGGATGAATTGTTCCTGCGCCAGAATCAGCTAAAAGAGTACCATCTAAGTCAATAGCAAATAAAAATCTTCTTTTTTCAGAGTCTTTATTAAAAGCCATAATTATCCTTTCTTTTTATAAAATTTTTATAAACGATATTTATTTATTTTACTATATTTCATTTTATTTTAAGAATACTTTTATAAAAAAAGAGACATAATGTCTCTTTAAAAGTTATTTTTTAGTTCCAAAAATACGGTCACCTGCATCGCCTAAACCAGGAATAATGTAGTTATTTTCATTTAATTCTTTATCTTTTGATGCTAAATAAATATCTACGTTAGGGTGTTGAGTTTTAACTTTTTCAATACCTTGATCAACACCAACTAGACAAATTAATTTTATGTCAGTAAAGCCTAAATTTTCTAATCTTGAAATTGCATCACAAGCAGAAGTTCCTGTTGCTAACATTGGGTCAACAATAATTATGTAACTATCTTTAGCAACATTAGGTATTTTAAAAAAGTATTCTACAACTTGTGTTGTTTCTTCAACACGATACATTCCAATATGTCCTACTCTAGCTTGCGGTACTAAGTCTAAAATACCATTTACCATTCCTAAACCGGCTCTTAAAATTGGAATAATTACTATTTCTTTATCTAATTGTTCACCTTCAAAAAATGAACCAGTTGGTGTTTTTACAACTAATGGTTTAGTTTTATAATCTCTTAACATTTCATAAACCATTAAAGAAGCAATTTCATTTAAATTCTGTCTAAATTCATTATGTGTAGTGTTTTCATCACGCATTTTTGTTAATTTTGCATTAATAAGCGGATGTTGAAAAATTTTAACCATATTTTTTCCTTTTTTATTTATTAATAATTAGAACTATTGTCAACTTTTCCTTCAACTATTGTTACTGATTTTGAAGTTCCTAATCTATTAGCACCTAATTCAACCATTTTTAAAGCATCTTCTTTTGACTTAATTCCACCAGAAGCTTTAATTAATAAATTATCCTTTGCTATTTCTTTCATTATTTTAATGTCTTCAAAACTAGCGCCACGGTATGAAAAACCTGTAGAAGTTTTTATAAAATCTGCTCCTGATTGTAAAACTATTTCAGTAGCTTTTGCAATTTCTTCATTTGTTAATAAAGCTGTTTCAATGATAACTTTTAAAACTTTGCTTCCACAAACTTCTTTGATTGCTTTAATTTCATTTAAAACATATTCATATTGTTTGTCTTTAAAACGGCTAACGTTCATTACCATATCAATTTCATCAGCGCCATGTTCTAAAGCAATTTTTGTTTCAAATACTTTAACACTTGTTACATTATAACCAAGTGGAAAGCCAATAACTGTACAAATTAGAACATCTGAATTTTTAAGTTGTTCCTTTGCATATTTAATATATGAAGGAGCTATACAAACAGATTTAAAATCGTATTTTTTAGCTTCTTCAATTAATTTATCAATATCTTTTGTAGTCCCTGCTGGATTTAAAAAAGTATGATCTATTAATTTATTTAGCATAAATGTTCTCCTTATTATTAATATTTATTTTTTAGTAATTATATTAAATTAATTTAATTTAGTTAAAACTTCCTTAATTTCAAAAGGCTTATTACTAAATTCGATTTTATCCAATAAATCATTTGCTAAATTTGAATCAATTGGATTAGATGAATACAATGTAAATAAAACATCATTTTTATTTACATAATCATTAGAAGTTTTATTTAAATAAATACCTGCTTCAAAATCGATATTATCTTCCTTTTTACTTCTACCAGCACCTAATTTCATTGCTACTAACCCAAATTCAATGGCAGAATTAATCTTTAAATATCCTTCTTTATCTGAAATAATTTCATATTTATATTTTGGATTAAATCAGTCTTTTTCATAAACTTCATCAACATTACCGTTTTGAGCCTTTATTCATTCATTAAATTTTTCTAAAGCTTTTTTGTTTGAAATTACTTGATCAATCATTAAACGTGCTTCTTGTTCATCTTTAGCTTTATTTGCTAAAAGTAATAAGTTAATTCCTGAAGAATAAATAATTTCCTCAAAATCCTTCGGACCATTCCCTTTTAAAGTTTCAATAGCTTCTAAAATTTCAATCTTATTACCTATAGCACGACCTAAAGGTTTTTCCATGTTTGTTATTTCAACTGCTATTTTTCTATTTAACCTTTTACCAATTTCAATCATTAACAAACCAAGTTTTTTAGCTTGTTCTAGATTTTTCATAAAAGCACCGTTCCCACATTTAACATCTAAAAGAATACAATTAGATCCTGTAGCTAATTTTTTAGACATAATTGAAGATGCAATCAAAGGAATAGATTCAACTGTACCAGTAACATCTCTTAAAGCATAAATTTTTTTATCTGCTGGTACTAATTTTTCATTTTGTCCGACAATAGCAATATGATGTTTTTCAACAACTTCTTTAAATTGTTTGTCAGATAATGAAATGTTATAACCTGAGATTGATTCTAATTTATCTAATGTTCCACCTGTATGTCCTAAACCTCTCCCTGACATTTTTGCCACTGTTAGTCCTAATGAAGCGAGAATTGGGCACAATACGATACTTACCTTATCTCCAACACCACCAGTTGAGTGTTTATCAATGATTATAGTATTTAAATAAGATCAATCAATTCTATCTCCAGAATAAATCATCGCATTTGTTAAGTGAGAAGTTTCAGTTTCATTCAATGAATTTAATCTAATTGCCATTAGTAAAGCAGAAGCCTGATAATCAGGAATGTTTCCATCAACGTAATTTTTAATAAAAAAGTCTATTTCTTCTTTAGTCAATTCTTGCTTATTAGCTTTTTTATTTATAATATCAATAATTCTCATTATTGAAAATCCTTTGCAAGAGAAAGAGCTAATTTCATCATAGCATTAAATGAGTTTTGTCTTTCTTCACTGGTTGTATATTCATGTGTTATTAAGTTATCTGAAATTGTTAGCAATGTCGCTGCTTTTTTATTTAGTTTTTCTGCAACTGTAAACAATCCATATGCTTCCATTTCAACGCAAACAGCACCGCCAGATTTTTCAACTCTTTCTTCAACTGATTCATCAGCATAAAAGGCATCTTCACTTAATATTCTGTCAAAATGAACGTTCATATTTAAATCTTTAGCGTGAGATAAGATCAATTGATTTAATTCTGTGCTAGGGGTTGCTATATTATTTTTATCCCCTTTAATAATTGAATTTCTAAAAGCTGTACTTTCACTATATGCTGTAGAAGCTAAAACTAATTCATAGTTTTTTAGATCAGCCTTAAAAGATCCTGCTGATCCAATTCTTACAATTGCTTCAACACCATATTGATTGAATAATTCATAGGCATAAATTCCAATAGAAGGTACTCCCATTCCTGAAGCACATACTGAAACCTTATTACCTTGATAGAACCCTGTGTACATAAAAACATTTCTAACATTTGAAACTAATTCAACATTTTCTAAATAGTTATCGGCAATATACTTTGCTCTTAAAGGGTCTCCTGGCATTAAAACTAATTTAGCAAAAGCATTATCTTTTGCATTTATGTGAGGTGTCATAATTTCTCCTTAAAAATTTTTTAATTACATTAAAAATTTTATTACAAAATTACTTTTTTAGATTGTTTCTAAAAAATGACTTAACAAATTTCATTTTTGTCACTAATTAAAGTTGCACCTTGATTAATTAATTCAATATTCTTATCATCATTTAAGTGATCTCTAAAAATTAGACACTCAATATCCTTTCCTTGATCTAGAAATTCATTAATAACGCTGTTATATTTTTGATCTAATGATGATAAAAGAATCATTTTTTTACAAAAACATGCACAAATTCGTTGTCTAGCATAGAATGCTTCCTTAGTTGAATGATAATTATTAGGATACTCTGATAAGAATAAACAATTTTCATTTTGAAAAACATCTAGATTTAAGTTGTTTTTTGCGTATTCTATACCGCTGGGCAGTAAAATTACAACTTTGAATTTTCTTTCAATTAATTTTCTTAAAATTGTTTTTTCTAAGCCATTTCAAAACATACTAAAAAATACATACTCTTCACTATTTTCTAATCTATCAATATATTTAATTATTTCTTCTGTTTCGTATTCTCCAGTTAAGTAAACACATTTTTTTGTTTTGTTTAATATTTCTCAATTTCCCTCATAAAACAATACAAAAGGAGGTTTACTTATATTCAGTAATTGTTTTGGATATTCTTTATCGATTATTGAAACAAATTTAAAATTATCTTGCTTGAAACTTTTAATTAAATTATTAAATTCCTCTTCTGATATATTTTCTTTTTCTTTTATTGCCTTATATATTCTATTTCATTCACCTTTATATTTTGCTGCTAAGTATAGTAAAATTTCATTCATTTTTTCTCCGATCATCTTATATATTATTTAATGGTTTAGAAAATTTGGAAAAAGTGAGAAAAAATAGCGAAAATAAAAAAAGGCCAAAAAGGCCTTTTGCACGATAAACCGCTTTCTGTGCTGTAAAAAATACAGTGCCAACTATTTATCTAAGTTTATAAAACTTCCCAGTCTTAATTCATTTATCTTAACCAGGTTCCCCTACCAAAATTTGGGTTTCTAACTCATGGAGTTTACATCGTTGCACCTTAACTAAATAAGCTCGTCTCTGTTGCACTAGTCGTCAATTATTTATAAAATAACTGCCTAGGCTTATTAGGCCTAGCATGATCACTACTTGCATCGCAGCAAGTGCTAGAGCGGATTTTCCTCTACAAATTTAAAATATGCAGCAGTTGGCTGTGCAATAAAATTTTACCTTATTTTTATAATAAAAATTACCTTTTGAAAAAAAATAAAACCGCAAGTAGAACTTGCAGTTTTTGTAACTAATAAAAATCTTCTTTATTAACTTGATCTAATTTTGATCAACTAGCTGATGATTTTTTATCATTTATTTTCATAAATTTACCATAGCCACCTTCTTTTAATGTTAAAAGAATGTAGTCTTTTTTAGAAATTTCATATTGAGGACCATTTTCTCTTATTTTATATTTAAATTTGGTTAATTTATTCATTTCACTTTGATTATAACCAGAACTTATAATAATATAAGTAATAGATTCGGGACCATAGTCATTTTCTTCAAAGTAATTTCATGATTTTCAGAAACCTCAGCCTGATTCACTTTTTACATAGTTTGTAAATTGACGACGGTTTACTTCATTGTTAAAGTAATATTGCATACCTGAGAATTTTGAACTTAAGAATGGAATTGCAGAAATATTAGTTCCTTCTTGAATTTCTCATAAAATTGAACGAACACCAGAATATAAGTTAATCTTTCTTCTACTTACGTCTCGGTCTGAAACTAAACTTTCACGTCCAAACATTTCAAAGATAATAAAGTCCATAGCAACTTTAAAACGATAAACAGCTTGTCATTCTGGAGTTTTTGAACGAACTTTAAAACTACTATTGCTTGTATTATTATTTTTCTTATATTGTTGATCTAAGATTTTGAAAATTTCATCCATTAATTTTAGAGCATCTAAATCTGGAGAAATATTGTCTGGATCATCGCTTGGAGCGCTAGATGAACCCGAAGAAATATTTCCTATACTTACAAAATTCATTAATGTTTGCATGTTTGTTCTCTTTGAATGGTCTGGGTCCATATTTAGATTTCTTAAATTGTTATATAGGATAGAATTTTCTAAATTACTTTTTCCAAATAATAAGTTAATTAATTTAACTAATCTTTCACCATTAATTGCCTTATTTTGTCCGATAAATGAAGCAACTATTTTTATATCTCCAAAACTAAATCCTGTTTTAATTTTGTTAATTGCATCAGTTAATCATTTTAGTGGTTCAAAAATAGTGAAATTTTTACTGTAATTAACAACATGATCAACTGTTCTTTTTACAATTTTTCTTCTGTAGTATTCAGTGTTAATTAAATCGCGAATAATAACTACAACTAATTCTTTTAAGAAAGCCACATCTTCTTCAGTAGTGTTTTCTAGTTTTAGGTAATTCATAATATGAGATAGAACAATTCTCATTAATTCATGATCACCAATAATAGCTTCTATAACTTTTGTTACATTACCTTTTAGTTTTTCTGAAACCTTTTGTAATGTTTTGTGAACTATTTCACCAATGTTTTTAGCCTGTACTTTTGGTTTTGTTAAAAAGTCTGTTGCTACATCTCTAATTAAATCTTTTAAAACAGGTTTTTCAATAAATCTGTCGACAATGGTTTGAAGTTCATTTTTAGGAATAACTTCTTGATCAATTTCTTTTCAATTTATTTTCTTGATTTGATCTTTAAAGATTGTGTGAGCTATATCAACAATAGCATCTTTTCCAGCTGATTCTCCAGCTTCTAATGAACCATTCAGACCAACTAAAACATTATAAATAGTAGATTCAATATTTCTTAAGAAGGCTTTTTGTTCTTCAGAAATAATTGAAGTAGGATTTGCTACTTCTTCATTTTCAGAAGTATTATTCTTATTTTTACTTAATTTAGGAATATTTCTTACTAAGTATTGATATAAAGAATTAAATTCATTAAATAATTGCTCTTTAGTTAAATTTTCTCCTAAGATTGCTTTAAATAAATCTTCAACATTTTGAGAAGTGAATAAAGATTTTCAATCAATTGCTTTTAATGCTGTTATTGTTTTTTTAACTAAAGCATTAGTGTCAAATTGACCTTCTTGATCAAAAATTTCCAGATCAATAATTCCGTCAAATAGTTTTTCGATTAAATCAGTAACAATATTTTTACTACTTAAGTTTTTAACTATTCTTGTTGCAAGTGATGAAATGTTTTGAACTTCATCTCCAGTTGTATCAAAAGCCAATTTATTATTCAAAATATTTAAAACAAACTTAAATAAATTGGTAATGTAAGTTTCATCTTGCGAAGCATTCTGAACTAACTTTTTAATAAAGTTTTTTATTGTTTCTTTATTTAAACTTAATAGTTTCTTAACTAAATCATTCATTGCATTAATATCATTTAAAGCGTTTTGATCTAAATCAATTAATGAATTAATAATTGATGTTAAGAAATCTTTTGTGTCTTCATTTGCAAAAAGAATTTCAACAATTTTTTCTTTAGTCTTATTTGCGAATTCAGTAGCATTGCTATCTTCTTTTAAGATAGTATTAGTTAGAGCTTGAAGTTTGTCGCTGATAAATGATTTAATTTTTTCTGATTTTCTAATTTTTTCAACTAATGAAGGAATTTTACTTTTAATCAATTGACGATCTTGCTCATTCAAAATAGATAAAGAAGCTTTAAACAATCTAAATAAATCACCAATATAAATTTTGATTCCTTCTTTTTCGTTAAATTGAATAATTTTTGTATTTTTATTATTTGTTGTTTCAGAAGATTCTTCAGAAGATTCTACTGGTTTTGAAACCTCGAATAAAGCCTCAATTTGCTCAAAATTATTAATTATTAATAGAATTATTGTTGATAAGTCTTTTGATTCTAATGTATTTAAGAATTCTAATATTTTTTCAATATTAATTGAGTTAAATATTTCAATAACATCAATTAAACCATTGAAATCATATTCATTAAATTCAAAATGATATTGTTGTACATTTTTGATTAATGTTTCAATTGTGGACTTAGCAATACCTTTAGTAATGTTAAAGCCTCCAATAGAATTAATTAATTTTAAAAATGTTGCTTTTAAATCTTTCTTTTGAGTATTTTCAAAAGTTAAATTATTAAGTTTTTCAGCAAAGATTTCAACTAAGAAATCGGCTAATTTTTCTCTTAAATTATTTCCTCCTTCATTACTTAAGAAGGTATTAACTATCTCATCTAATTTTTCAATTAATCATTCTTTATTAACTGTTATAAATTTTTCAAATCATGTTTCAAATGAATTTACATTTTCTAAAACATCATCTGATAAAAGTTTTTCAATTAATAAATCAATATTAGTTTTGATTAAAGTGTCATAATTTTGTTCAACAAATTCTTTTATTTTTTGAATTACTTCGTTCAAGGCAGATTTTGAAGAATCACCTAATCCAGAATTTTCTAAATTAATATTTGTTAATGTATTTGAAATGAAAGTTTTTAAATTAAAGTTATTTCAAACTAAATCCAAAATTGGTTGTTTCTTTAATAGTATTTTAAGTGAATCAACAAGTTTAGCTTCGCCATTAATTTCGCTATTAGATTTAATAATTAATAGGTTAAATAGTTTATTAACTTTTTCTTTATCAAATGTCAAGAACTCATTAATTGTTTCGGTAAATTTAGCTTGTAAGTCATTAAATGTTGCATTTTCTTCTAATTGTTTTAATTTACCAAAAATAGCATCTTTAAAACCAATAATTAATTCATTATTTGGCATTGATTGTAAAAGTGGTTTGATATAGTTTAATAATATTCTTTCCTCATTATCATCAAAAGTGATATTTAATTGTTTTTTCAATAAAGCTATTGAGGTTTTTGATAATAATTGAAGAATTTCTTCATTTGAAAGTAAAGCAGAAATATTGTTACTAATAAATGTAGAAAAATTATTTACTTCAGCATTTTTAAATAATTTCACTAATAAGTTTTTAGGATCTAATTCTATTTGGTGTTCATCAGCAAATAAACTTTCTAAAATTAATTTGAAACCTTGCTTATTATTTTCATTTAATAATAATTGATAACTTTTTTCGATTATTATTCTTGCTAAAGCATTAGATGGTTCCTGACTACCAACAATTTCAGAAATTAAATTTTGATCTAATTGTTTAAAGGCTAAACCAAGCTTATTAATTAAGAAGTTTTTAAGTGCTTCATTCTCTTTTACATCATAAATAGCATCTAGTACATAAGGAATTAATTCTCTCTTGTTTTCAGCCGATAATTTATTAATAATGTTTTTAACAAAATTTAAAACTTTTTCAATGCTTGAGTTTTGTTGATTTGAAGTTCCTTCTTCAGTTTCTCCAGAGTTTGTTTCTTCTGAGTTCACTGAATTATTTAAGTCGATTAATTTTATAATTTCTGAAGTATTAATTAATAAAATTTTAATTAATGTTTTTAGTTCATCTTTTGAAATTTTGTCAGTTAAGAAATTATTAATTAAATCAAAAATATCAACACTCTCTGATACTTTGATTGAATCTAATAAATTTGATCAATTATATTTATTAAAATCAATACCTTGGTTTTCTACATTCAGAATTAATGTGTCTAATAAACCATCAACAACGTTTTTTGATAATTGATGTTCTTTGGCAAAATCAATACCTTTTTTAATAATTGATTTAATTGCATTTTTATCTTCTTGGCTTAATTTTTCATAATTAATTTTTTGTGAGATAAAGTAAATTGCTATTTCAACTAAAGTATTCTTATTATCCTCACTATTTAATAAAAGATTGTTGATTAAATCAATAGCAAATTCTTTAATAAATTCTTTATTGTCTTTTAACAGTAAAGAAAGCAATTCATTTAAATTATTTACTTGTTTAATTTTTTCATTTGAAACTAAATTAGAAATTAATTCTTTGATTTTTGGATTAATTTTTTCGTCTCATTTTTCAGTCAATAAATTAATTGCATTATTAATTAGTTGTTGAACATCATCTCTAATTTCTTCAGGTAGGCTTTCTAAATTAATTCTGTTATGTAACGAAGAAATTAATTCTTTTAGGTTTGCCTTTTCTAAAATTAGATTTACAATTTTTTCATTTCTTAGGAAAATAGCCAAAACATTAATAAATTTATTAAATCCTTGTTCATCAGCTACATTTTTTAAACTTATAAAATCCAGAAGTTGTTGAATATTCTTTGCATTTGTTGAATTTGTTAAAAGTGTTGTTAGTTCTTGTTTTAAATAATTACCTAATTTCTCAAAATCAGTTATAACATTTGAATCAATTCTTTTAGCAATATCTTCAAAACCATTTATAAAATAGTTAAATAGATCTGAATCTTTAATACTTACTAATAAGTTTTGAAAATATGTTGCAAGTAAATTTCTTTCTTCAATAGAAAGTTCAATTTGTAAATGAGATTTTAAATGAGTAGCTAAAATATCAACAAAAAGTTCAGTGTTATTTGTACTTGAAATTTGACTTAATAATGTTTTTAAAAGATCAACTGTACCGTTTTGCTTAATTCTTTTTAAACTTGAAATAACAAAATTTAATGGTGAACTTTTATCATATTCTTGACCATTGTCAATTAAATCATTAACAAATAATTTTAATTTATCAATTACTATTTTGCTGTTTATGGATTTGTAAAGATTTTGATACCCATTCTTAATAAATTCTTCAATATTATTAACTTGCGGATTTGAAGCTAAAATTTGATCTTCAAATTTAGTTTTTTTAATGTAATTTGTTAGTGGATAAATTGCGATATAGTCACCTAATTTATCAAGAATTTGATTTAATAAGCTTTTTTCTTTAGTAATATCATCAATTAGTAATGACAATAATTCTTTAATGTAATTTTTTCCATCATTATTCAAAATATTGTCAGGGTTATTAGATACATTTGAAAAGAAATTTAATATTAAACTTCTAAAATCAGCATCTAATAAATTACCAATTTTTTCTGGTTTTAGATAGTTTTCTACCTCAATTAGTCCAACACCTAGATACTTCATTCCGTTTTTGTATTTTTCTAAATCAGAATCTGTTAAATTAGGATTATTACTTATTAAAGCAAAAAATACACGGTTATTTTGATTTGCATCGTCAGTATTAAAAATTAAACCATTAACAAAGGCCTTTATAATTTCGAATGATTTTAGATTTTCATTATCTTTTGGTGTTTTTAAAATTGTTTCAATAAATAGATCTAAAAATTCGTATGAATATTGAAAATCTTTTAGATTAATTATTGCTTTCTGAATAAAGAATTTAATATCCTCAGCACGCTCTTGTGGAATATTGTAAATCTTTTGTAAATCAATTACTAAATCATTTGTTGTTTTTTCGAAAAATTCTTCATCATTTGTAATTCATTCAATCACAACTTTGAATAAAGATATAATTTCATTCTTAGAATCTTTTAATAAAACGTTTACAAAATCATCTAATTTGGTATTTTCAAAATAAGAAACATTATTTGTTAATAATTTTTCTACTATTGTTTCAATTAAATTATTAAACTTTTCTAAAACTGCTTCATTTTTTGAAGCCTTTTCTCAAATTAAACTTAATTTTTCAGGAAAAATTTTCTTTGCTAATTCATCTGAAAAAATAACCTTAATTAAACTAGTTAAATTTTCCTTAACAAAGTTTTTATTTTCTTCTAATTCTAAATAGTTTTTGTTTAAAACTGATTTTAAAATTTGGTATATATTTTCTTTTTCTCTTAACTCACTATTTACAATTTGTCTTATTTCTGATAACGTAGTATTTTGGAAAGATTTTTTAGCTAATAATTCTGATATTTTAAAGTTAGCTCTATTTAATAAATTTTGAAGAAAATTAGATTCAAATAGTTGATTAAATAAATTGAATACTAATTCTTTTTTGTTATTTTCTACAGTTTTATCAAATAGATCAAAAAATCAACCTTTAATTTTAGAATCTTTTATGTCAAAAATATTAAACACATTTTCAATAAATGATTTTAAATCACCATTGTTTAAAGAGTTAAAATGGTTTTTTAACTCGGTTAACATTTTTTGTGTAAAAATGTTTTTATTCTCCGAATTAATTAATTCACTATTCTTATTATTTTTTTCAAAAGGATAAGGTTTTTTGTAAGTGTCTACGTTGTTTCCAACTACTCCAAATACTAATGATTTAATAGTTGTTGCTTTTTTATCAAAATCGATAGCTTTATTATGTGTTGAAATATTTTTGTTATTAAATAAAGCATTATAATCTGATTTATTCATAGACATTTTTGCAAAAACATCTTGAGCTAATTTTTTATAAGCATTATTACTTGGAAGTATACTAAAAAAATCAGTTGAAAACTGTTCAGCATTATTGTAAATTTCTTCTTGATTTGCAAAATTATAGAAATTAACATCATTTTCTTTTGCTACTTGTTCTATTTTTTTATTTAATTCAGTAGTGATTAACTTAAAGACATTATTTTTATTTTCTCAATTTAAATTAATAGCCTGTAGTGCTGGTGCAGTTAAACCTATTAAGTTAATATTTATATCTTTGTTTAATAATCTAATTTCCTTAATAATTTTTGAATAATTTTCTTTAAATTCTAAAATTCTTGATCTTAAAAGACTTAAATAATTATTTAAATATTTTTGTGCTTCTTCTTCATTTTCATAATTATTTAAAATTGTTGCTAAAATTTCGTGTTTCTTGAAAATATCATTAAAACCTAAAGAAATTGTTAGTAAGTTTGAGTCTTTAATTTTAGAAACAAGATTTACTGAATTAATGTCTTTATTAAAAAATCCTAATGAATTATTTAAACCAATTGTTTGATCAAATGTATTAGATTTTAAATATTTTTTTGGATTTAATAAATGTAATCAATCCTTTGATGTCGAATATGATAAACCATAGTTTTCATATTGATTCAATGTTGTTTTTTCATCATCTAAAAGTAAAATAGCGTTTGCTAAATATGAAGCATATGATATGCCATACACTTCTTTGTTTTCTTTATCAAAAAAGTTATTATTCTTCGCATTTTCGCTGTTATTATTACCAATAGTATAATCATCACCAATTGCAAGGTAATTTACTTTACCATTAACAGGTTTTTGTAAATTACTTTTATCAATTTTTTGTTCTTCTTCATTATCTCTTGGAATATTTGTGTTACATGATGATGACACAACAGGTATAACTAAACCAAGTGCTACACCGGTTGAAAGTTTTGCAACTTTTTTGACAATTTTATTTGTTTTCATGGAATCTCCTAGCCGATAGATACATCTTCATAAATGTATTGATAATGTTCAGGCGCAGGTTTTCCTCTACCAAAAATTTTAATTGTTTGAGGAATACCAAATTGTCCTATTATCATTATTGAAATTAAGCTTAATTTTCCAGCAATATGTAAATTATTTGAATGAGATGAAAGTCCTGTGGTTAAGCCAGTGTTACCGAAAGCAGAACAAGCTTCAAATGAAGCATATATCATTGGATAATTTGAATTATCTAAAAGTTTTGTATTGTCAGGTAATGTTGAGTAACTAACAATCGAAACAATAAACACTAACAAGATAGCTAAAGCAAAAACATTAACTGCCTTAATTAAAGTTTCTTTTCCAATTTGTCTCTTAAATGCATTAATTCTTCTTCTTCCGGTCATCATTGTTAGAATACTTAAGAAAATAACGGCAATTGTAGTATTTCGAATACCTCCCGCGGTTGAAACCGGTGAGAAACCAATAAACATTAGAATACTATGTAAAAGAACTGTTGAGTGTGTAAAGTTATAATAATTTACTGTTGAAAAACCAGCTGATCTTGTAGAACTAACTTGGAAATATATAGCAAATAATTTATCTCCAATTGTTCCATATTCTTCTTGATATCAAAAAGTAGTATTAGATTTTGAAGCATATTCTAAAATTACGCTTAAACCAAAAGCTAAAACTGTTGTAATTAAGTAAGTAATTATTGTAAATTTAGTAAATAAATGAAATCTATGATTTGGTTGATCTTTCTTAATTGATTGAATTTTTTTTCAAATATCATAAATAACTGGAAAACCAATACCGCCAATTAAAAAAGTAATAATTGTAGCAATTTGAAATGCGTAATCGTTGTAAAAAGGTTGTAAACTTTTATCTCCAAATAAATCAAAGCCTGCATTATTAATTGAACTAATTGCATGAAAAATTCCATATTTTAATGACTGTAAAAAATTGTTATATGGAATTTCATTAGCTTTCATTACAACTTTATTGTTAAATAAAATTGGATTTGTAGCAGCAAGTTCTTCAGTTACAAAATTATCATTTGGTTTTAAATATAAAATCATTGTAAAAACAAACGATGCTATAACAGTTGTAATAATTAAAAAAGATATTGCAACTTTAATCATTTTTCTTGTTTCACTAACTGTTATTGTTCCTCTTTCAGTTTGTGAAACCATATTACTAAAAATATTTGATTTAAGTTCCAAAATTGATTGGAATATATAAATTTTAAATGTAAATATCCCAATACCACCGACGACTATGCTGAGAGCAATTAAGAACTGACCAAATTCATTAAAAGTTTTAGAAATAATTACTGGAGTTAGACCAGTATCACTAAAAGCTGATGATGAAACAAATAAGGCATCTATATACTTGATAGGTTCCTTTAAGTCAGATTTATGTGAAACGTTTCAAAAAAGTAATAAAGAAATAAGAATTGTAAATAAGATGTAGATAATAAAAATGTATCTTACGGCACCTAATTTCCGTAAAAATCTTAAAACTATATTAGTTTTTTTAGCGTTAAGCTTCTTATTTTTCATTGCTATATTATATAGCAAAAACAAAAAATATTGTTTTTAGTAATTTTGCACAAAAATTGTAAAAATGTCTCAAACAAAAAAACGCCTTAAAATAAAAAGAAAAAAATATTAAAAATAAAAAAATAGATAATTAAAAAAAATAAAAAAATTATCTACTTATAAAAAATAAATTTTTTAAAGACTATAATTTTTATCATATAGTCATAAAAAAATATTGTGGTAAGATTTTATTATTATTTAAATCTTTTGTAGGAGAAAATATGAAGCTTTTTAAAAAAGTAAGAGAAATTTGTATTATTGGTATCGGCCGTTTTGGACAAGCTATTGTACAAAAATTATTATCTGACAGATCTAACAACATTCGTTTAGTTTTAGTTGATCAAGAAGAAAAACATTTATTACAATTTAAAGACGAGGTTGACAATATTTATATAGCAGATTGTGCTGATAGAAAAACATTAGAATCACTAAATATTAAAGAATTTGATGTTGTTATTGTCGCGACATCAAACAACATTGAAATTGTTGCCGCGTTAGCCGAAATTGGAGTTAAAACTGTTATTGCTAGAGCCTCTAATGCCCGTCATTCAAGAGTTTTAAGACAAATTGGAGTTACATGAATAGTTTCTCCAGAGGAAGAAACCGGCAAGAAAACAGCTATTTTAGTTTCAGATAATGCATTAACTCATTTTTCTGAAAGTATTGCTGAAATTCAAGATGGCTTTGTGAGCTCAACTGTTTATATTAAAAATAGTGAAATTATTGGGAAAAAAATTAGCGATACTGCATTTAGAAGTAAATATGAAGTTTTAGTATCTTTAATTCAAAGAGATGAAAAATTTTTCTTACCAAGTGGAGATTTTGAAATAAAAGAAGGCGACTTAATTACTTTTATTGGAAAATTAGAAGACATTATAAAGGTTACAGAATTTTGTACAAGAATAAATAATAAAAAGTAAATATATAAGGAGAAAATATGTCAAATATTAATTTAGATTTAATTGAAAAATTTGAAAAAAAATACGAAAGTAACCCAGTAAATAAGGCTGTAGAATCTGCAATTTTTAAAAATGGTTTAAAGCAAAGTTCAATTAATAATGAAGCTATTAAAAGACACAATTTTGTTTTTTCACATGAAACAAAAGTTGGAAATATAACAAACCAAAAGGCTTCAGGAAGATGTTGAATTTTTGCCGGATTAAATTCAGTAAGAACAAAACTAATGGAAGATTTTAATATTGAAACATTAGAGTTATCACAAAATTATGTTCATTTTTTTGATAAGTTAGAAAAAGCAAATTTCTACTTAAACTGAGTTGAAAACAATGGTTTAGAATTAGATAATGAAGATAGATTATTTAGACATTTTAATGCATCTCCAATTTCAGATGGTGGATACTGAGAATTCTTTATTAATTTAGTAAGAAAATATGGAATTGTAACAAAAGATGCAATGAATGAATCATTTAGTTCAGAAGCAACAAATGAAATGGTTGAACAAATCAACTGACGTCTAAAAGCCTATACAGCAAAAATGAGACAAGAATTCGCAAAAAGCAAGGAAATTAACAAAGTAAAAGAATTAAAAGAAAATGCTTTAGAAGATGTTTATAACATACTTGTAAAATCTTTAGGTAAACCTCCAAAAACATTTAAATTTGAATATCTTGATAAAGATAAAAAATATGTTTCTTTAGAAGAAATGACACCTGTTCAATTTTATGAAAAATACTTAAGTGATTATGTAGATTCAAAAGTAAATTTAGTTGCTGATCCTAGAAATAAATTCCCTCATAACTCAATTATTCAAGCACCATTATGTAATAACATGGTTGGTGGAGTGCCTTTAACAATGGTAAATGTGGATATTGAAGTAATGAAAAAAGTAATGATTGAACAAATTAAGGCTAAAGAGCCTGTTTGATTCGGTTGTGATGTTTCTACTTTTGGGAATAGAGATGGTATTCTTGACTCAGAACTATACAATTTTGATTTAACATTAACAAAAACACCAGAATTTTCAAAAGCAGAAAAATTTGAATCTAGAGCATCAGTTATTGCTCACGCTATGAACATGGTCGGTGTTAATTTAGATAAAAATGGTAATCCAATTAACTGAAAAGTTGAAAATAGTTGAGGTGCTGACCGAGGTTCTAAAGGTTTTTGATCAATGAGTGATCAATGATTTACAGACTATAACTATATGGCAATTGTAGACAAAAAATATCTGACACCAGAAATATTAGAAGCATTCAATAAACCAATTTCTACAATAACACCATTTGACCCTCTTTGTGATGAATAAAAATGTGCCTGTATTAAGGCATATTTTTTTGTTTTTATTGATATAAATATTATTAATTAAATTATAATTAATAATTATTTACTAAGGAGTTTTATGATTTCAATTGATTTAACAAAGATTAAAAGATTCAGAAAAATTTCTTTTCAAGCCATAAAACGCATTTTACATCCTGCTGAAATAGAAGATTTCTTTAATTTAGACAAAACCAAAAAAGCAATTTTTCTAGCAACAAGATGAGCTTTAAAAGAATGTATTTTTAAGATCGATAACTCGCTTTTTGAATTTAAAAATATCTTAATTGAAAAATCAACAAACGGTAAATATATTTTTAAAGATTTTCAGCTATCAACAACTAATGAAGACGGTTATGTTGTAGCTGTTGCATTTAAATCTTAAGTTAAGGAGAAAATATGAAATTAAAAGTTAGAAAATTTTTTAGATTTATTCCATTAATTCACAACATTTTAAAACTTAAATCTAAGGCTAGAAGAAACAGAAATATGCCTGAATACTACAAGGCATCAGAAAAACACTTTTTTGTTCAAAAGTTTGGCTCAAATATTCTAAAGCACTTAAATATTAAAGTTGAAGTTGAAGGATTTGAAAACATTCCAAGTGGTCCATGTTTCTTGACCCCAAATCACTCAACTTATCTAGATCCATTAATCATTGTTTCTGCTTTATGAAATCATGGTGATGGTGAAAGAAGATCAAGAGCAGCAAATTTTGTTGCAAGAGAAGAAGTTAAACAAAAGAAAACAATTTACAAAATTAGTCAATTAATTGATACATACTATATTGATACAAAAAAACCAAAAGAAGCGCTTGCAATCTTAAAAGATTTTGGACAACATGTTAAAAAGAATCAAACCTGTGGTGTTATTTTTCCTGAAGGCACAAGAACAAGAGATGGAAAAATTAATAATTTTAACTCGGGTGTTTTCTTAACAGCCCAATCTACCTATATTCCACTAGTACCAGTAACAATTAATAACGCAGCTAATGCTTTAGATGGTAATAGAAACGGTGAATTAATTGTTAAAGTTAAATTCCATCCAGCAATAAAACCACAACAATTCCAAACATTAGATAAAAAAGATTTTGCAAATTGAGTACAACAAATTGTTTCAAAAGACTATATTGAACAAACAATAACATCAAATGAAACTGTTAAAAACACATATACCAAAAGAAAATAGTGATGAATATGTCTCAGATAGTTAAACCAATTATTAATGAAATTTCATTTGAAGAAATTGAAAAAGAAAATATAAACCTTGAAAGCGATAAGCATATTTTTCGTCTTTCAAATTTTGATGGTCCCTTAGACCTACTTGTCTCATTGATTCGTGATAAAAATATTAGTATATTTGAAGTAGACTTATTCGAATTAGCGACACAGTATTTAGAAATCATTAAAAACATAAAATCTTATGAAATTGATATTGCTTCAGAATATTTAGTCATGGCTGCTACATTATTGCAATTGAAAGCAAGAATGTTACTTCAAGATCCTGAGGCTGAGGAAGAAATCAAGGAAGAAAAGAAAAGATTGCTTGAACAAATTGCAGAATATGAGAAATTTAAAGAAATTTCAGCTGTACTAAGAGAACAAGAGGAAAAAAGACAAAAATTATTTTCAAAAACGCCTGAAGAAACAGAAGACTTTGTTAAAGAAGTTGATTCTTCAGTTTTAGATGGACATTCAAATAGTTCAAAATTAGTAATTACTTTAAGAAAAATGTTTGAAAGAACTTATTCTGAACTTATTAGAAATATTACAATTTCTACGATAGCAGTCAGTCCTGAAGAACAAAAAGAAAGAATAATTAAATTATTTACTTCAAAAAACGAGTTAAGTTTTAAAGAAATTTTTAACGTTCCAACAATAGGTCATTTTGTAATTACTTTATTAGCAGTTTTAGATTTAGCTAGACAACAGATTGTTATTCTTGAACAAGATGAAGATGAAGGAATAATTAGATTTAAAAAAGGAATAGAATATGAAGAATAAAATTATTGAAGCACTTTTATTTATCCAAGGTAGTGACGGACTAAGTTCTGAACAAGTTAAAGATGTTTTTAAACTTAACACAATTCAAGAAGGAAGAAAATTATTAAAAGATTTTAAAACTTTTTTCAATAATCAAGATAGAGGGATTAAAGTACATGAGTTTAATGATGTTTATAAATTTTTAACAGTTGAATCAGTTAAAGATTATATTTCAGAACTTGTTACCATTGTGAGAAAACAAAGATTATCAAATGCCGCAATTGAAGTTGCTGGTATTGTTGCTTATAAACAACCTGTTACTCGCTCAATAATTTCAAATATTAGAGGTGTTGTTAGTGATGGAATTGTTGCAAGTTTATTAGAAAAAGGAATAATTGAAGAAGTTGGTGTTGCCCAAACTCCAGGAAACCCAATTTTATATGGAATTACCAACAAGTTTTATGACTATTTTAAAATAAAGACATTAGCAGAATTACCACCATTTCCAGAATTTAGTCGTTATTCAGATGTTGATGAAGATATGATCGATAAAGATTTTAATTTATTTGATTCACAAAGAAGTGATACTAATAATGACGGGATATTTTTAGAGGAGAATTTTGATGAATAAGTTTAAGGCAAAAAAAGACGATGTTGGCCGTATTTTATACAAATATTTATTAAAAATTTGTGACAATGTGCCAAAATCAAGAATTGAAAGAATTTTTAGAGAAAAAGATATTAAGGTTAATGGAATTAGAACAAACGATAAACAATATAAATTACAATTAGGTGACGAGATTATTGTTTATGGTATTTCTGAAATTGCTAAACCAGAAAAGAAAAATACAGCAAATATAAACTTTAAAGTTATTTATGAAGATAAGAACTTATTAATTGTTGATAAAGCAACAAACGTTGCAATGCATTCTGAGGAAAATTGTCTAGATGATCAAATTCATAAATATTTAAATTTCAAAAAAACTTCTTCTTTTGTTCCAGCATCAATTGGAAGAATCGATAAAAAAACTAGTGGATTAGTTGTTTATGCAAAAAACTATAAAACTTTAGTAGTTTTTGATGAGTACCAAAAACATTTTGAAAAAGTTTACCAATTCGTATCAGATTTCAATGAGGATAAATTAGATATTACTGTTCGTTTAGAAAAAGATATAAAAAATGAAAAAATGCGGGTAAATCCAGATTTTGGAATTAAAGCTAGAACTATTTTTTATAAAGAAGGAAATAGAAGTTATGCACAAATTCTAACCGGAAAAAAACATCAAATTAGAGCAACGTTAGAATACTTAAAAACTCCAATTTTAGGTGATACTAAATATGGCGGTAAAAGAGCTAAGAGATTATATTTACATTCATATTCAGTTAAATTTTTAAACTTACCAGAAGAATTTTCTGAATATAATGATCAAATTTTTATATCACAACCAAGATGATAAATAAGGTGTTATGATGAGTGACGAAGAATTAAAAAAATTAGCAAATAATTTGTTATTAGAACCAAGTGAAGAAGTTTTTAAATTAGCAAAAGAATTATTAAACTCAATTGATAATTCTTTATCTGAATTAGATCAAATTAATTTAAATGATATTAAACCCGTTTCACATATTAATGAAACAAAAATGTCATTTGATGAATTACGCGAAGACGAAGTTAATGACAATACAAAGATTAAAAAAGAAAAAATATTAGAAAATGCATTTAATCATGACAATGATTTAGTAATCATGAAAAGAGTTATAAATGAAGAATAAAAAAATAGAGGAAATTATTTCTTATTTACAATCAGACGATAATAATGCTGTTGCACATGTTTTTTCTGAAGCAAAACTTAATAATTCTGGTTTTTTAGCGAATACTGTTTTTACAATTAAAGATAATTATGCAGATGTTAATGTAAATTGTAAAGGTTCAAGTTTATTATTATCTAATTTTAAACCGCAATATAAAGCAACTGTTATTAAATTATTAGAGGAAAATGGTTCTTCATGTGTAGCACGTACAAATTTAGATGAATTTGGTCTTGGCGGATCAGGTGAATATTCAGCATTTGGTTTAATAAAGAACCCATTAAATAAATCATATTTAGTTGGTGGTTCATCTTCCGGAGCAGCAGCTACTTTTATTAAAGATATTGATTTTGCAATTGGATCGGACACTGGAGACTCTGTTCGTAAACCTGCCTCAAATATTGGTGAGATTGGTTTTAAGCCTTCTTATGGAGCAATAAGCAGATATGGGTTATTTGCTTTTGCATCATCATTGGATACAGTTGCTTATTTTACTCATAGCATTGATGACTTAATCAAAATTTCTTCGGTTTTGTATAAACAAGATTTAGAAAAAGATATGACTTCGATTGATTTAAGTTTTCAATATGAACAAATAAGAGAAACTAAGCCAAATAAAATTGCATATTTAAATTGTTTTGACAAATTAAATCCTTCAATTGCTAAGTCATATCAAAAATTATTAGAGACATTAAAAAATGATGGTATTGAATTAATTGAAATAAAAGAAGATATTAAAATCTTAAACTCAATTGATGTTATTTATAAAGTTATTGCATTTTCTGAAGCTTCATCAAATTTAGCAAATTTAAATGGTGTTTCTTTTGGATTAAGAAATGAAGGAAAAGACTGAGCAGATACTTTTCAAAAAACAAGATCTCAATATTTAGGTAAAATGGTGCAGTCACGTTTAATTTTAGGTTCATTCTTCTTAAAGGCAGAGAATCAAATAAAATACTTTGTAAAAGCAAAAAAAATGCGTAGAGTATTAATGAATTATTTTGAAAATATTCATAATTCAGCTGATTTATTTATTTTTCCAGCCTCAAATGATGTGGCACCAAATATTGAAAATGGTTCAAAATATAAATCATATTTAGATTTTATTTTAACTTATGCTAACTTAGTTGGAAATCCTTCATTAACAATGAAATTAGGAAAAGATTCTGAAACAAAATTACCTTTTAATATTGCAATTGATGCTAAAAAAAATAAAGATACCAAATTATTTTCACATGCACTTTATTTAGAAAAAAAATTAGGAGAATTAAATGAATAATGATTGAGAATTAGTTATTGGTATTGAAATTCATCTAGAACTTAATACTAAGACAAAAATGTTTTCTTCACAACCGAATTTATACACTTCTAATCCTAATATTTATGTTTCTCATATTGATCTTGCATATCCAGGTTCATTACCAATCGTAAATAAACAGGCAATTATTAAAGGAATAAAATTAGCTAAAGCTCTATCGATGGAGATTGATCAAAATATTCGTTTTGACCGTAAAAATTATTTTTACCCTGATTTAACAAAAGGTTACCAAATTACACAACAATTTAATCCGATTGGTAAAAATGGATTAATTAAAATTAAAGTAGATAACCAATGAAAAGATATTAAAATTGAAAGAATTCACTTAGAAGAAGATACTGCTAAATCATTACATGAAGGCGATTTTACTTATTTAAATTACAACCGTTCAGGAGTACCTTTAATCGAAATAGTATCTAATCCTGTTATTGATTCTGCTAAAGAGGCCGTTGCTTATGTTGAGGCTATGAGACAAACTGCTCTGGCGTTAAATATATCAGATGCTAAAATGAATGAAGGCAGTTTAAGAGTAGATTTAAATATTTCAGTTCGTAAAAAAGGAACTAATGACCTTAATACTCGTGTAGAAGTTAAAAATTTAAATTCAACTTCGAATATCGAAAAAGCAATTGATTATGAATTTAATTATCAAGTAGAATGCTATAAAAATAATAAAATATTTGAACAACAAACTAAAAGATTTGATGAAGGAAAAAATATAACAGTTACAATGCGTTCTAAATCTGATGCAATTGATTATAAATATTTTCCTGAACCAAATATTCCTTATATTGAATTAAGCAAAGAATTAATTGAAAGTGTAAAAATTGAAGAATTACCATTCGAAAGAGAAAAACGTTACCTTGAAAAAGGTTTAAACAATGTTCAAATTTCTCAGCTTATTGATAATATTGAATATGCAACATTCTTAGATAGCATTGAAACAACTGACTTTAAGAAAAGTGCAAACATTTTCTTTTCTGAAATAGTTTCATTTTTAAATCAAAATAATTTTTCAATCACTCAGTTAACAATCGATATTACCAAAATTTCTAAATTGATTCAATTTGTTTTAGATGGTAAAGTAAATAAAAATAGTATTAAGCCAATATTAGATTTAGCTTTAAAAAATAACCAATTAACAATAGAAGATATAATTAAGAATAATAACTTTTTTGTTGAACAAAAAGAAATTTCTTTACAAGAAGTTATTAATGAAGTTTTAAAAGAAAATTCTAATCTTGAAAAAGAATTTGAAATAAATTATAACCGTGCTTCAAAATTCTTAATAGGTCAGGTCATGAAAAAAACAGGTGGAGAAGCAAAAATAGATGAACTTAATAATTTAATAAAGGTACTTTATGAGGAAAAAAAATAAGAACTTATTACAAACGGGATGAGATAAAGAAAAAGAAGACCGTCAGAAAAAAAATACCAATTTAAACTCTGTTTCTTCACGGCAAATCGTACGTAATAAAAATAAACAAAACATTTTTGAAAAAATATTAAAAGCAATAATTTATGGAATATTGTTTATTGCTATTCCTAATTATTTAAAAAGTTCAAAAGTGAAAGGTAAAGAAATTGTTAATTCAACATATACAAAAATAAATTCGAATGAATTTGCTTTTGTACCTGCTGGTTATGCAATGTATTTATTCTTATCATTTATTCCAACGCTAGGTTTAGTAATTGGGGTAATAGGTGCTATTAATACACAATTTGAAATAATTATTAAAGTCACAATTCTAGGACAACTTATTCCCGGTATTGAAAAAGTTATTCCTGCTTTTGCTGATATTTGAAGTAGTGCAGGTGGGACTGTAGCTTTTATTTTATTAACTGTTTCAATTCTTTGAATTTCTTCAAAAGGTTATTCTAAGTTTATTTTATCTTTTGATGCTCTGTATGAACATAAAACATCAAATGCTATGTGAAAAGCTAGAATAAAAGGATTCTTAACAAGTATAATAATTACAATTCTTTTAACAGCATTTTTATTAATAATTTCTTCATTTTTAAGTTTTATTTTAAAAAACGTTTTTAATATTACTGTTGATGATACAACCACATTAAAAAATTTACCTTGAGAGTTTCAACTTATTTTTTGAATTCCAACCGTTTTATTTCTACCAATAATAACTTATGTTGCTTTCTTATTCTTTTTTAAATTAGCTCCAAACTTTAGAATTAAGTTTTCGCATGTTAGCCCAGGAGCAATGATTGTTGCTATTCCTACATCGTTATATATTTTAATTTTTGGGTCACTAACCTCTTTAATTAATTACAATAAATTTGGTGTTGTAGCATCATTTATGTACATTATTTTATTATTAAGTGTTATGTCTTATTTTATTTATATAGGGGCAATTGTTAACTCAAGTTTTTACAAAACCTTTATAAATCTTCCAATAATGGAAAAAAGTAAATGATTTTCGCACAAATATTAAATTAAAACATTTTTTATTTTATATTATCTAGAGATAGTTAAATAATAATATAATTATTTAAATGCTTAAAGCACTAATAAACCGATAAAAAAGGAAAAACTATGAATTCAAAACTGCCAGGAGGCTTAGGTCATTATTTACAATGGTTAAGATCTCAAACAAATATTTCTTTTAAAAAATGAAATCCCAAAAGAATAGCTTTTGTGGGTGTTTTGATTGCCATTTCAGTCGTTTTCTTCTTAATTTCAGTTAGAATTTTGCCTATTAGTGCCTTACCAACCTTTAAATTTAGTTTTATCGGCTTACCTATTAAAATAACTGGTTTTATTTTTGGTCCTATCGTTGGTGTTATAACCGGGATTTTAGCTGACTTTATATCATTTGCACTAGTCCCAACTTATTATAGTTTCTTATATACTCTTGCTGTTGCTGTTGCGGGTTTCATTCCTGGTATTGCTTCTTATTATTTCTTTAATATTAATGAACTTTTTTTCTCAAGAAATTACAGAATTTTTAAATATAAACAAATTATTGAGTTTTTCAAAATCCAATTTGCTGAAGCGTTAGCCAAAGGAAATTCAGAAGACTTACAATATTTTTCTGAAAAAATAGCTTATTATGAAGTTAGAACAATTATTTTGGAAAATAAACCTAAACCAACAGCAATGATAAATTTTTCTTTCATTTCAACTGTAGTGATATTATCTTTACAAATACTATTAATTATTGCAATTTTTGCTAAACTTGATAATTCTATTTTTGAACACAACCGTTTTATCAAAAATAAAACTTTCTATATTTTACTAACAACTTCTGGCTTCATGGGAATGATATTATTTGTCATAATTTACCGTTTATTTGTAAGAAAAAAAATTCAAACATTTATAGAAGTTATGGCTATTATTACTTTTAGTGCTTTACTAGAACTTGCAAATACTGTTTTATTAGCATGAGCAGATACAGCAACGTTAAAAACCGATTTTTGAGTAAACTTTACTGGTCAAACATTAACTGGTCCTGTTAAGATATTTTTTAACTTAGTAATCATTTTAGCAACTTATAAAGTCGTTTCTTCTTTGGTTAAATCGAAAGAAGGTGACAGATTCTAATGAATAAAAAAATAACCGGGTTAAGAGTTTTAGAGCTTAAAAAAAGAATTAAAATTAAAGAAAAAAATAAACTTTATTTCAAATATTTAATTCATAACTTAAATTTTAAATTATCTAAAAGTAGTATTTTAGGTATTTTTAGTGGTGATTATGAAACTAAAAAAATGATTTTTGATCTTTTGGTTAATAATAAGATTCAAGAGAACAAGTATCAAGGGTTTATTGAATTTAAACAAGAAGATAATAAATATTTTTTAATTAGTGGGAATGATAATTATAAAAGAAACTTAGCTTATGGTTTTGATGATAATAATTTATTTGAAAATAAAACAAAAGAAACACTTTTTTCTTATTTAGAAAAATATATTAAAGATAATAAATCTAAAGGTTTATTTAGCAATATTTTTAGTAAAAATTGAAAAGATATTTATCAAGATTCAAAATACCATTTTAAATTAGAATATGCCAAGTTAAATCATAATTTACAATTAAATATTGAACCATTATTAGATGAAATTAAAATTATTTTAGATGATAGCACTGATTATGATTTAGACAAATTTGATCGTAATGATCAAATACTTTTTATTCAAAAGTTATTGATTGCAATTAGAAAAGTTGTGAAAATAATTCAAAATAGCGAGCAAAGTTTTTTTGATTTTGTTGAATCGACTATAAAGAATTATGAATCCGGTAATTCATTAATGAAATACAAAGAGTATAAGGAAGCAAAAACTAAATACAACGAAATTTATAATAAGAAAAATATAATTAAACATCGTGTAGCTAAAAATGATTTATGATATAAAATTAAAAATTCGCTTGAAATTTTAAAGTTAAAAAATTTTAAAAAAGAAGAGGTTAGAAAATATTTTATTAAATTGAAGCAAGACTTTTTAAATGAAAAAAAGTTTAACCATTTTTATTTAAAAAATAATTTTAATCCCGAGTCTTTTGTTCATTATTATTCAAGATACTATATTAGCAAAATCTACTATAAATTTTTCAAAAAAAATTATTCACAAATTCAATTATTAAACCATAAAAACTTCATAGATTTTGTTAGCGAAATATATGATCTTCGTGACAATACTATATTAGAAATTAATTCACTAGCGACAGTTGGAACAAAATATCAATTAAAAAAACAAATTCAATATGTTGCCAATTCAATGCTTTCAAATACAACAAAGATGTATTTCGATCGTTTTCGTTTATTTAAACAAGAATTAGATGAACAAACTCAAGAAATAGTTTTAAAAACTCAAGAACTTGAGTTCACAAAAGCAGATGATTACATAAACATCTCACAATTAAAAAATTATGAATATGATTTTGTTCAAAAACAAGCTGAATATCATTGAAATGTTGATAATTTAGGTAAGGAAATAAGAAATGAAACTAAAAATTTAATTAGTAAATCAAATATTGCTTTTGTTTCAAATATTGAAAAATCAAAATTGATTTATAAAAGGATTAACCAGATTTTAGTCAAACTTTTTGATATTCATAAAGAAGAATTTAGTGAAGATAAACAACTAGAATTAATTTTATTAAATCCTTTTTTTAAATCATATTTTGATCTTAAGGAATTGAATTATTTAGTTAATAATCTTTTCTTACAATTTATCGATTACAAAAAGCTTTTTGAAGTAACAGACTCTGAAGACTTTTTATCTAAATTCTTTTTAAAATCAAATATTTACAAAATATTATTAAATTCTGATATTTCATTAGATAAGCTAGCAATGAATCTTTCTTATTTAACCTTAGATGAAAAAATATCTTTAGAATTTAACAAAATTTTAATTAATAATCCTAGTTTAATAATTATCGGCAATAACATTGACAAACTTAGTGAAGAAAATCAATTTAAAATTTTGAATAAGATTAATTCATATATTTTAGCTAATGAAGCTATTGGAATATATTTCTTAAACAATATAAATGTAGCTTCCAAATTAACAACAGACCTTAATATTGTTATGAACTCAAAAACAATTGAACAGGGTAAAACAAACATAATCGTTGATAATCCTATTAATCCAGTTGTTAAAAGGCTTTTAAATAAAGAGGATGAAAAAAGCAAAACTCTTTACAATGATTTTTTAAGCAAAATTGATGACTTTGAAAATATATTTAAATATGAAATCGAGCCTGATCATTTTGTATGATGTAAATGATATCAACTAACAAAATGAATAAATAGTAAAAATACGCAAAATAAGAAATTTAGAGACTTATTTTCTTTTGATGAAAATAACGAAAATAAGAAAAATGAGTTTGTTGATAAAAGAGACTATACTGAACAAACAATAATTGATTTTAGTTTAGTAGAAAACAAACAAAAAGGAGATGCTATGGAGAAAAATTTTGATCATAAAATTGTAGAAGAAGGCAGAAATCAAAAATGAATAGATATGCAAGCATTTTCTACTCACGATATTAGTAAACCTCCATTTACAATTATTCTACCGCCGCCTAATGTTACTGGTAAATTACATATCGGTCATGCTTTAGACACATATATTCAAGATACAGTTATAAGATACAAAAAAATTAAAGGTTTTGATGTTATGTGAGTAGCAGGAAAAGATCATGCAGGAATTGCTACTCAAGCTGTAGTAGAAAAAAAACTAGCACAATCAAATATCAATAAATATCAACTTGGCCGTGAAAAATTTGTTGAAGAAATCTGAAAATGAAAAGATGAATATTCAAATAATATAACATCACAATGAGCTAAATTGGGTTTAGCACTAGATTATACAAGTGAACGTTTCACATTAGACAAAGAAGCAAATGAAGCAGTCTTAAAAGTTTTTGTTGATATGTATAATAACGGATTAATTTACCGAGATACAAGGGCCATTATTTGAGATACTAAATTAAAAACAGCACTATCTAATATTGAAGTTATTCCAAATGAAACTAAGCAAAAAATGTATTATATTAAGTATCCAATAAAAGATACTAATGAACAATATTTATTAGTTGCAACTACAAGAGTTGAAACAATGTTTTCTGATGTTGCTTTAGCTTTAAACCCAACAGATAAACGTTATAATGAATTGAAAGATAAATTAATCATTCACCCGTTAACAAAAAGAGAAATGCAAATAATTTCTTCTGACAGTATTGACCCGTCATTTGGAACTGGTGTTATGAAGGTTTCAGCCCATGCTATTGAAGATATTGAAATAATCAAAGCTAATAAATTAGAAGTTATTGAATGTATTGATGACGAAGGAAAAATGAATTCTTTTGCAAATCAGTTTGAAGGAATGGATCGTTTTGAAGCAAGAATTGAAGTTGCTAACTTTTTAAAATCCAAAGGTTTTATCGAAAGAATTGAAGATGTTATTTCTAATGTTGGTTACAGTGAAAGATCTAAAGAACCAATTGAAATATTAGTTAAACCTCAATGATTTGTTAAAATGAAATCATTATCAGAAAAATTACTAAAAAACCTTGAATCTTCAGAAGGAGTTAAAATTATTCCTTACCGTTTCAAAGATAACTTAATTAAGTGAATGGAAAATGTCTATGATTGAACTATTAGTAGACAAATTTGATGAGGACATAGAATTCCTGCTTGATACCACGATAACGAAGTTTTAGTACAAGTTGAAAAACCCGGTGATGGATGAATTCAAGAAAGTGATGTTTTAGACACTTGATTTAGTTCTGCTCTAGCACCATTTGTATTCTTAGGCTGACCTCAAAGCACTGAGAAGATAAAAAGATATTTCCCAACAAGTTTACTAGTAACTGGTTATGATATTATTTTCTTCTGAGTTTCAAGAATGTATTTCCAAAGTTTAGAATTTATGGATGAAATACCTTTTAAAGAAGTTTTATTACATGGTTTAGTTCGTGATTCTCAAGGAAGAAAAATGTCTAAATCATTAGGTAATGGTATTGACCCGATTCAAGTTATTGATCAATACGGTTCAGACGTTTTAAAAATGTCTTTAATTTTTAACTGTACTCCTGGCTTGGATATTAATTTTGGTGATGAAAAAATCCAAGCTGCAAGACTATTTATTAATAAAATTTGAAACATTGCAAGATTAGTTAAAAATGTTCCTATTAATTTAGAAGAACAAATAGATTACTCTAAATTAGATGAATTCGATAATTGAATATTATCTGAATTTAATAATATGGTTGAGAATATAGATTTAGCAATGGAAAAATATGAATTTACCGTTGTATACAAACATATTCAGGACTTTATTATTAATAAATTTTCATCTTGATATTTAGAATTTCTAAAGTTTAAAAATAATAATTATTTTATTCATTATTTATTTAGAGAAATTTTAATTACTCTTCATCCATATATGCCATTTGTAACTGATTATTTATTCCAAGAATTATATAAAGAAGAATTATTAGAACACGAACCAACAGTTTACAAAAACCAAGAAAACTTCGATTTATCAAACGCAAACAGTTTAATTGAATTAATTACTGTTTTAAGAAAATACCGTGAAGATAAACAAATTTCTAAAAATCAAACATTAAATTATTTTGCTGAAAATATTAATTTATCTGAAGCTATTCAATTAATTATTTTTAAATTGGCTAATTATACTTTAAATCAAAATAACGACTTTTCAATTGCTACTTCTTTTGGCAAAGTTTATATTAAACAAAGACAAGAAGATAAAGAAAATGAGATTATTGAATTAAAGAAATTAATTGAAAAAACAAAAAAAGAAATTTTGTTTAATGAACAATTTATTAATAATCCTAAATTTATGGCTAACGCTGATGCTTCAAAGATCAAAGAAAAAGAAGACAAATTAGAGTTTTATAGAAATAATTTGCTCCACTATGAAGAAGAACTAGCTAAAAAACAATAAAAATTTGGCCTAAAGCGGCCAAATTTATTATTTTTTTATTAATTTTACAAAGTTTTTTCTTATTGAGTTTAATTGAAATTTGTCAATTATTTCAACAGCTTTGTTTGACATATTTAAATTATTAATATCAATATCACTTAAATCAATATTGTCTAAATCAAAATCAGTAACTAGCCTTGCAATTTTTTGATCTCTAAACGCTATATCTCTAAACTCTTCAAACTTAGATGCTCAAGCAGGCTTGATATTTTCTAAATTGTTATATATATTATCTAATGTTTTGTATTCATTTAATAATTTAGTGGCTGTTTTTGGTCCAATACCTTTTATGCCAAAAAAGTTATCACTGCTGTCACCAACAATTGCCTTATAATCTACAACTTGATATGGTTCGAAATCATAAATAGTTTTGAAATTATCCTTTGTTAATATTAGGATAGAATCTTTATGCTTCTTAACGATTTTTGTATGATCATCAATTAATTGATTTAAATCTTGATCAGCGGAAAAAATAACTTTTTCAATTTCGTGGTATTTTAAACACACTTTTGCAATAATGTCATCAGCTTCATATCCTGGTTTTTCTAAATTTTGTATATTAACTGATTTTAATAATTCTTTAATTAAATTCATTTGTGCAAAAAAGTCACTTGGCATTTTAATTCTACCCTCTTTATAATGGTCATACATTTGATGACGAAAAGTTTTTTCTTTTGCGTCAAAAGCAATAAGAATATGACTAGGACCTTGGTCAACAATTAAATTAAAAAGAGTTCTAAAAAATAACAAGGTTGTATTTGTTGAAAAACCTTCATCATTTGTTAAAACAACATTACTTTTATTCATTGCAAAATAAGAACGATATGCTAAATATGTTCCATCTATAATTAGAATCTTTCTGCTCATTATTTAATAACCTCACAATCTTTTAAAAGAATCTTATTGTCATCTTTTCTTATAAATTTAATTTTTACTATTTTATTTTTTAATTTAACTAGTTCCTCATTAACTTTAAACATAAAGGCTACAACCTTATAAGTAGAATCTTGAAAATCAATTCTTTGGTATGGTCGACCTCTTTTATCATTTCCGATAACCACATTAATACATTGAACTACCATTATGTATTCATTTCCAGCCCTTGTGTCAATTAATCGGTTATTTTCAATTTCATAATTTTGAGTAGTAAAGTTATTATAAATTTGACCTAACAACTCAATTTCGTTTTGTTCAAGATCTTTATCATTATCTTCTTCACAATTCAATGGCTCATTATTGATAATTTGCTTGATAATATCTTCATTTTTCTTGAATAAATTTTGTTGCACAAAAATAGATGAATTTGAAGATGAATCAATTTCGCTTATCATTGTTTTTTGTGATAGTTTAAAGTTTCTTAATGTATTGGCCTTAATTAAAGTTTCAAATGTACTTTTTCCAAATGATTTTATTTTAAATAAACTTAAATAGCAATCTAAAAAGCTTTTATAACCATTATTTTCTTTTCTGTTATTAATAATTAGTTTAACAATTTCAGGACCAATACCCTTTATTAAACTTAAAGGCAATATTATCTTATTATTTTGAATAATTGCTATATCAGAAGATAAATTTATATCTGGGCTTAAAACTGTAATGCCCATCATTTTTGCTTCATTAGCAAATTTTGATACTGTTGTTTGCGCGCCATTGGCACTAGTAATGCAAGATGCAAAAAATTCTAATGGAAAATTAGCTTTTAAATATGCCATTTTAAAAGTTAACATTGAATAAGCAACAGCATGTGATTTATTAAAACCATAATCAGCAAATTTTTCGATAGTATCAAAAATTTTCTTAGCAACTTCCTCTTTGTAATTGTTATCCAAAGCTTTTGCAATAAAATTCTTTTTGATTTCAATCATTTCATTGGCTTGTTTTTTAGAAATAATTTTTCTTAGTAAATCTGCTTCTTCAAATGTCATGTTTGCAATTTTTTGAGCAATTTGCATTATCTGTTCTTGATAAATAATAATTCCATATGTATCTTTAACAATTTCATCATATTCTTTTGAAATCGAAGGAATTTGTTCTTGTCCGTTTTTTCTTTTTGCGTAATTTGAAACATAAGCCATTGGACCAGGGCGATTTAAAGAAATAATTGCACTTATATCATTAAATGAGCTGACCTTAATTTGTTTTAATGCTCGAATCATTATTGGGCTTTCTACTTGAAATATTCCGGCAGTATTACCAGAAGATAATAAATCAAATGTTTTTTTATCGTTGTAATCTATTGTTTCCCAATTAATTTCTTTATTATATTTTGCTTTAATTTCATTTTCAATTTGTTTTATTGTTGAAAGAGTTTTTAGGCCTAAAATATCCATTTTAATTAATCCAAAATATTCTAGATATTCCATACTTAATTGTGTTTGTTGAAAATTATCGGCATTTTCAAAAGTTGGCACTAAGTCAATAATTGGGTTAGCAGAAATAACAATTCCAGCAGCGTGCGTTCCAATTTGACGGTAGAACCCTGAAATTCTAGTAGTTTGATTAATTACATTCTTTGTAAATGTATTATCTAATGGATTAATTTGATCAAGCTCTTTAATAAGGTTTTCATTCTTAGATGCTTCCTTAATTAAACTTGTGTCATCTGAAGAAATTAATTTAGATACCTTATTAATTTTGACGGGACTAACATTATAAGCACGTAGAATATCTCTAATTGCAGATTTTTTTCCTAACGTTGAAAAGGTAATAATATTAGCAACGCGATCATATCCATATTTATTAACTAAATAATTAATAACTTGATATCTCTTATCATCTTGGACGTCAACGTCAATATCTGGCATTGAAATTCTTTTTGGATTTAGGAATCTTTCAAAAATTAAATTATATTTTATCGGATCAATTTCTGTTATTCCGAGTACATAAGATATTAATGAACCTGCAGCAGAGCCCCTTCCTGGCCCTATTGAAATATCATTTTCTTTTGCTCAATTAATTCAATCTTGAATAATCAAAAAATAATCTTCAAAATTTAGTTCACTAATGATATCAAATTCTCTTTTTAATCTACTCTTATATAAGTCATTTTCAAAAAGTTTTTTAAGATTGTCAGATTTCTTAATTTTTTCTAAAATAATGAAACGTAAATAATTTTTAGAATCTAATTCTTTATTGTTAGGATAGGAAAGTAAATGGTAATTATTTTTAGAAAAAGAGAAAAATAAATTTTTCACTAATTCATTTGTTCTTTCGATAATTTCTTTAACTAATATATCATTATTTTCAACTTCAAAAAATAAAGGATTATTAAGTCTAATTGGTTTATTCTTACCATTCATTTTATTAAGTAATTCAATTATTGACAAATCTTGTGAATCTAATGTATTAAAATTATTCACAATTAAAACATTCTTAAAATAAGAACAAAAATCCAAATAATCATTAATTTCTTCAATATTAAAACTAATATAATAATTATTATTTCGGATAACCTGCTTTGTTGTTTTGTAATAACTTAACTCTGGATTTTCAACAATAATTATTTCTTTATTGTTCTCTAATAATTCTTCAAGATTTACTTTCTCATTTTTTAATAAACGATAAGAAATTTTGTGTAAATCAGTAAAAGCTTTTTTATTCTTAGCAAATAAAATAAAACCAAATTCATTTTCTTGAATAAATAAATTTGCTTCTAAACCAAAAATTGGTTTAATGTTATTTTGTTGGCACTTTATGTTAGCTTCTCCTAGACTAAAAAAATTATTTTTTTCAGTAAAAGTTAAATACTCAACATTGTCTAAAATAGCTTTATTTATTGCATCATCAACGGTAATTGTGCTTTCTAAAAATGAGAAAGTCGTATTTAAATGAAGGTTAAATAATTTCATAGTTTAATTATAAATAAATAATATTTTAAATTTTAAAAAGAAGAAATATATTATCTAAAAAAACCAGAGGTTAAAGTGTTAATTTGGCACTTATAATTTATAAAAGGCCTTTTTCTTCTTAAAATTAAATGATATTTTTATATTATCTATTTTTATTAGTTTTTAGGATCTAAAATATAAGAAATTATTGACAATTTTTTGTAGAAAACTTACTTTTTTTTTAAAAAAATTCTTAAATTTAAATGATAAAGTATTATAAACCTGTTTATAAAATGCACTAATTTTTTTGACATTCTAAAAAAAGTAAAAAAATGAGACTTTTTATTCTTTTAGTTTCATAAAATTTATTCCATCAAGCAAATAAATTAGAAAATAAAAGGAGGATAAAATGAATCAAATTAAATTTTTAGTTGATAATTCAGCTGACATTAATTCTAACGACTTAATTAATTTAAGAACATTTTATACTCCAGTTATTGGTAGTCTTGGTTTAGCTTTATATCACCATCTATATGATTTATATAATAATGATAAATTAACAAAATATGATTTATCAGAAACTTCTGAGTTTTTAGTTTTAAGCGAAGAAGAATTAAGGGAAACTAAAAATAAATTAGAAGGTATAGGGTTAATTAAAACATTTCAAGATAAAGAAGGAAATTTATTATTTAAACTACTTAAACCATTAAATGCTAATGAAATTGTTAAAAACCCTTTAGTATCTAGCATTTTAAAAAATAAATTTGGAGAGGTTAAATTTAATAAATTAATTAAAGAAAAAGCCCTTTACTATTATGAATGTGAAAAATATAATGATGTTTCAAAAAACTTTTTTGAAGTTTTCGCTAACGAAAAAATCGAATTAAACCAAGATGAATGTTATGACTTTAAACTAGTAAATGAAAATGAACTTGTGGATAATTTAACTAGTGAACAGTATATTTGTCATTACACTAGACGCGAATTAAGCCCTTCGCAAATTCTAATGATTAAGAAAGTAAAATCCTTAAAATTCGAAGATAAAGCAATTAATAATTTTGTTAAATATTCACTTTCAGTTAATAACGCAATAGTATGTAACTATATTGAAAAAATTGCTAATGATTTTGCTAAAAGAAACCTATTTGAAGCTGATTTAATTGATAATGAGTTATCACAGGTAATATTATTTAAAAATAAGAATAATACTAATAATTATCAAAAAAATAATTCTCAAATTAGTAATATTTCTTTAGAAGATGGCCTAGCATGAGATGATTAAAATATAAAAGGAATTAAATGAAAAAACAGTTTTTAAATGATTTAATATCGCTAAATAAAGAAATTGATGTTAAAAATCTAAGAAAAGAAGTTTTATCTAAAGATTTTATTCAAGAAGAAATTAAAAGATTAAATTTAAACGAGTTTCAGATTAATAAAGGCATGGGTATCTTACAAAGATATCATGATTTTTATATTCAAAATCATAAAAAACCTGAATATAAATTATTTGTTGATGTTTATGGTTTTTTAGCTGAAGATTTTAGTAATGATACTAATTTTTTAAAACATCAACAATTAGAAAATTTTTGATTAACTTCAATAACAAATTTAGATCCAATAATTCAAAAATATTTTGAGCCAGGCCAAAAAGAGAATTTAATGTCTTCATGAAAAAAAACTGCTAAAAATTATATTAATTCTCTACCAAAAACCCAGGAATCAAGAGATGTTGAAAATATATTTAAAAAAATGTTAAGTAAAGGTGAATTTGATTTTAATATTTTATTTTTAGATCCGAATATTGTTGTTGGAAATGAAATTTTAAAATACATTGCCTCAATGAATGCAATTATTAATAATAAAACAGTCGCTTTTTTAAATACAAACGATTTATTTAATTATATTTCTTCTCACCAAGAAGAAAAACAATCAATTTCTTACTATATTAATAATGTTGATATTTTGATATTAACAAATTTAACACTAGGGGTTAAGCCACAATGATTCTTGGATTTTTTAATTAATATTTTTGAATCACGTAGAACACACCATAAGCCAATTTTAATTTCTTCATCGCGTGATGTATTAAATAAGAGTGTAAAATTACTTTCAAATTATTATTACTCAAAAACAGAAGAAAATGAACTAGAAAACGTTTTCAAATCAATGGTAAAAAATTACTTTAAATTTATTAAAATTTCTAAGGATTAATATATAATAATTAGGCCTTATAAAATTTAAATTTTTAAAATAATGTACATTTTGTAAAAACACCCGTAATTGTGGTGTTTTTTTATTTCGATTTTTTTATTTTACTATAATTTCTTTTGTTAATTAAACAAGTACAAAAAAACAAAATTACATTCAATTTAAATTTAAAAATTTGAGGAAAAAAATGAAAAAATCAACAAAAAAATTCTTATTACCATCAATTATTGCAACTTCAGTTGTTCCAGTTACATTTGGTTTAATTTCATCACAATGTACAACCACATCAAATACAACACCTGAAACAATTAAAACAAGTGGATATGCTGACTCATTTATTAAGTTAGCTAACAAAAGTATTACAGTAGCAGGTGCATGATCAGATGCTAGATTTTATGCTGGACAACATGCAAATGAAATCGAAGTTATCGGCGCAACTAAATTCATTTCAAACGACGGTGTTCAAGCCAGAGTTGGTCTAAAAGACGGAGATATTAAGGCAATTCAACAATTATTAATTAATGCTGTTAATGAAGCTCAAGTTGAAGTTAAATCAGGAAAAGAAGGAAATCTAACTTACTTAGATAAAAATAACAAATTACAAAGTATTTTTAAAATCTATAACCATGATGGATATACACCAGTAGGTTATGAATCACAAATTACTTACGATGCTGCCGGAAATGCTAAAAAAGCATATGCTGAAACACCAACCGGAGCAAGTGAATACATTACCTACACTTCTGAAACAAAAGCTTTTGCTACAGTAGCAGGTGCAAAAGAATTCAAAATTCAATTCATCCCTTCTTCAGATGCTACATTAGTACAAAAAGCAACTGAAAAATTACAAGCATATATCGCTTCAAAAAATATTACAAACGTTAAAATTTCAGTATCAAGCGATTACAATGCAGCTGCAGCAGCATTAAAAGCTGGATCAGTTGACATTGCATTCTTACCAATTGATACATGAGCAAAATTATCAGGAAACTCAAGCTTTATTCTACAAGCAGGTAGAAATGTTCAAATTATTGACCCTTATGAAAGCACTACAAATACTTCTGCTCCTAAATTTGATGATGAAAAATTATTAGTTGAAGCATTTAACCATTACAAAACATTTAATAATAACAACTTATACATTAATAAGGAAAGTAATTCAAATCCACAAGCTGCAACAGAAGGATATACAGCAGAACTTAAAGCTCATGTTGACTCATTAGCTACAGGTGCAGAATTACCTAAAGTTGGTTTTTACCGTTCATACATTTACGCACGTAAAGATTCAGAACTATACAAAATTGTTATGAAAGCCTTAAAAGAACAAGGTTCAGATTGAAAATTAAATTGAGAAGATGTAAGTGAACATGTTGTTTACGGATACACTTCAACAACTTCAGCCGCTTCATATGTTTATCCAGAAATTTGATTTAAAAAACACTTTATTGGTTTTAAATCATTCTTAAAATAGTATTTTAACTATTTATAATATGAAAAAAAATACAAATAATAATTTAGACTCTCAAATAATAAAAGAAGATTGAAATATTGTTTGAGAAAACGCTTCTAAAGTATACCCAAACGGAACAAAAGGATTGACTGATGTCAATCTTTCTATTAATCAAGGAGAATTCGTTGCAGTTATTGGGTTATCTGGAGCTGGTAAAACTACTTTAATTAAAACAGTAAATAAAATTAGCGGTATTACATCAGGAACCTTAAAAGTTGGCCCATATGTGGTTAATGATTTAAAAGGTAAAAAATTAAGAAAATTTAGAACAAAAGTTGGAATTATTTTCCAAAACTATAACCTTGTGGAAAACATTTCAGTTTTACAAAATGTACTTTCGGCAAGATTGCCTCAAATGAATAAATTAAGAGCATTTTTTGGATTTTACAGTAAGAAAGATATTGAATTAGCTTACCAATGTTTGGCTAAGGTTAATATACTGGAAAATGCTTATGATATGGCTAAAGATTTATCTGGCGGTCAAATGCAACGTGTTGCATTAGCTAGAACTTTAGCTCAAAAACCTAAAATAATTTTAGCAGATGAGCCTGTTGGGGCACTTGACCCAATTATGGCAAAAAGTGTTATGGACGGGTTTTTAATCGCAAACAAATCAGAAAGAATTACGATTGTTGCAAATTTACACCACGTTGACTTAGCATTGCAATATGCAGATAGAATTGTTGGTGTTAAAAAAGGAAAAATAATCTTTAACGATAGTTGAGAAAAAGTTAACTTAGAACAATTAAAAGAAATCTATGGTGAAAAATTAGAACAATTTGATGAAGAACAATTTATTGAAAATAGAAGAAAAAGACAAATTATTCAAAATGAAGTTCTTGAAAAAATAAAATTATTGGAAAAAAACAATGAATAAGACAATTAAACCAAACCAGGAAAAAGTTGAAACAAAAAGTAAACTAAAATTATTTGGTGAGTCTTTTGTTAACTATTTTAATCCAAAATTTATTGATATTAATAATCAAAAAGTTACAAAAAAATTTCCTTGATTAAAAATTTTTGGTGGTCTATTAATCTTTGCTTTAGTAATTACAATGATTGTAGCAATCAAACCAGATTTTCAAAACTGAAAAGAATTTTGAAGACAAATTGGTCACTTTTTTGAAATAAATAAAAAAGCAGAAATTGGATCTGCAGAATTTACTCCATATGAAACATTCTTACGTAGTTTAGAATATTTATGGATAACAATTTCTTATTCAATTTTAGGAACAATATTAGGAATATTAATATCAGTACCATTAGCCTTATTAAGTTCTAAAAACTTTATTAAAGATAAGATTATTTATCTTCCATTCAGAATTATAATGTCAATCATCAGAGCGGTACCGCCTGTTGTATTTGCTTTTATATTCTTCTTCTTATTTTCAAAATCATTAGCAGCAACATTTTCTATTGCAATCTTCGTTGCTTCGTTAATGACAAAATGATTATATGAAGATTTAGATACATATGATACAAGCGCATATCAAGGCGCACAAGCAATAGGTAATAGCAAAGCTCTTGCATTTAAGAGTTCTATACTACCTTATTTAATGAAGAGAATTGTTTCTTATGGATTCTATTCATTTGAAATGGTTGTTAGATTTGCGGCAATTTTATCAATTGTTGGAATCGGAACCATTGGACAATTATTATCAGATCAATACGCTGTAGAAAACAACTTCTCTCATATGTCAATTGTATTATGAGTTTTAATCGCTTTAATGATTTTAATTGAAGGCCTTAACTTTACAATTAAAAAATACATTTTAGATTATTCACAAAAACACCCTAAAATTGATGAAAAACTACCTTATGAACAACAATTAGAACAACTTAAAAAACAAAAATCAAAAATGTATATTTTTAAAATATTTATTGTCTTATTAATTGTTGCTTTAGTTTTAGCTTCACTTACTCAAATTGAATGATCAATAGGTAACTCAGTTAAAATTAGCCAATTTAAGCAAGGAATGAAAAAGTTATTTAATCCTGATTGAAGTTTATTTGGTGGAAATTGATCAACAAGTAAAACAAGTGTTATTCCTTTAGGTGTTGAAGCCTTTTTAGTTGCTATAGCATCATCGATTATTGGATTATTTTTTGCTTTAATATTAGGTATTTTAGCTTCAAAAAATATTAATAAGTTTTTTGCTTATCCATTTAAATTAATTATCATTGTTTTACGTGCCATTCCAGCATTTACATTTGCTTTATTATTCTTAATTCTTTCAAAAGATTCAAAACTATTTGCTGGAGTTTTAGCACTTGGAATTCACTCAATCGGTATGCTTGGAAAACTAATAATGGAATCTGTTGAAAAAATACCAAATAAAGTATTTCAATCATTAGATTCCCTAGGAGCTACTTGATTCCAAAAAGTTAAATTTATCGTTATTAAATCAATTCTTCCTCAAGCTTTATCAAACTTTTTATATAGAGTTGAAATTAACTTTAAGAGTACAGTAGTTATCGGAGCAGTTGGCGCTAGTGACTTTGGTTTCCAAATAAGTACTTATTCTTCAGATATGAATAACTGAGATAAACTCTCTTCATATTTAATTTTTACAATCGTTGTACTTTTAGCATTAGAGCAAATTTCAAATATAGTTCGTTCAAAATTAATGACTGGATATTTCTTTACACAAGATGTTTGATTTAAGAAACTAATGAAGAGAAAAATGATTATGAAATCATTAGCTATTTGTTTAACAAATAATCAAAAATTCTTAAATGAAACCCGTTATGCAAAATATGTAATTGCTAAACATAAATTTGATAAATTATTTGTTTATAAATATTGATTAGATCATTCAATTATTCCAAACAAGGAAATACTTGAAACATTAGAAATAAGTAAACAAACATACTTAAAAACTTATCGTGAAACTTTATTAAAGATTAAATTAGATATTAATAATATCTATAAAGAAACATATAAATTAACAATGAATAACCAATCAAATGTTAAGAACTGATTCAAGAAAAATAAAGTAGCAAAAAAATCAGCTAATATTGCTGTTGATCATTATTTTGAATCACATGTTATGGCGGTAGCTTAAAATGCAAAATCTAAGAGAAAAATTTATAGGTTTTTGACAATATATTAAAAATTCAGAAAATATTACGTTATGTACACATGTTGAACCTGATGGAGATACACTAGGATCAGCAATAGCGTTAAAACATTTAATTCTATTAAATCTTGAAAATAAAAATGTACAAATATCTGGCGGTGATTACCCACGAAACCTACTTTTTTTACAAGATGAAAAAATTAAATTAGTAAGTAAGAAATTTTTTGATAATTCCTTAAAAGTTGTTGTTGACACCTCAACAAAACGGAGAATTTTTGATCAAAGAGTAAAAACTGAAGAATCAATTAAAATTGATCACCATCCTTTTGAAGGAAAATGGCTATTTGAAATTGGTGGAGATTTTTGACCGGCAACTGGGCAAGTAATGACCAAGATGGTTATGGAACTTAATTTAAAAGTTAATGAGAAAGTTTTAGAAGGCTTAGCTGTTGCAATAATTACTGACACTGAGTTTTTTAAAGAAAGAAATGTTAATGAAGAAACTTTTGAATGTATGAGATTTTTATTAGAAAAAGGTTTAAATTACAATCTTTTATTAAAGAAAATGCAATTAAACGCTAAAGAAAATAAGTTTATTTTTGATGCTGTAAGTAATTTAAAACAAAAAGGAATTGTATCTTATATTATTGTTGATCAAGTAGTTTCAAATGATATAGCAAGACCTTTAGTAGCTAAATTTGCTGAAGTTTCTAATACGGAAGTTTCGCTAGCTTATTTAAAGAGACTACAAGGTGATTACCGTTGTGAAATTAGATCAAAAACTACATATGATGTTTCTAAAGTAGCCAACGAATTTTTAGGTGGTGGACACTTAAATTCTTCTGGTTTTATTCAAAAAGACTTAAAACAACTAAACAAAGTTTTAAACTTTATTAACAAAAATAAATAATAATTAATAAAAAAGGTCTAGAAATTTTTCTAGGCCTTTAATTTATTTTTTAGTGCTTAATAATTATTATTAATTATTGTTCTATATAATTTAATATTATTAAATCTATATTTATTAATGAAAGGAATAATTATGTTTGAACCTATTGAACCTTATAAAAGTGGTTATTTAAAAGTTAGTGATATTCATAGTATTTATTATGAAGAAGTAGGAAATCCAAAAGGAAAACCAATATTATTTGTTCATGGCGGACCTGGCGGAGGAATTTCGGAATCAAGCCGTCAATATTTTGATCCTGAACATTATCGTATTATTTTGTTTGATCAAAGAGGATGTGGAAAATCAATTCCGTCTGCAGAAATAAGAGAAAATACAACTTTAGATTTAGTTTCAGATATGGAAAAATTAAGAAAATGATTAAATATTGATAAATGAATCTTATTTGGCGGTTCATGAGGCTCTTGTTTAAGTTTAATTTATGCAATTAATTATCCAGAAAAAGTTAGTGGAATGATTTTACGTGGTGTTTTCTTAGGAAGATATGAAGATGACCAATATTTATATCAAGAAGGCGCTTCTTATTATTTTCCTGAAGCTTATGAAGAATTTTCAGGATTCATTCCTAAAGATGAAAGAAATGACTTAATTAAAGCATATAATAAATATTTAAATAGTGATAATTTAGATGTTGCCTATAAGGCTGCATATCATTGAGCAAAATGAGAATTAGGTTTAATTACAATAGAACCTTTAGCAGATATTGAAACTATTTTATCTAATTTCAAAAGTAATTTGGAATTAGCAAGACTGGAAAATCATTACTTTATTAATCATATCTTTTTAGAAGATAATTACATTTTAAATAATATTGAAAGAATTAAAGATATTCCAACTATTATTGTTCATGGAAGATATGACATGGATTGTCGTCCCGAAGGAGCTTACCTTCTTCATAAAAAATTAAATAATTCAAAACTAAATTTCGTTATAGCTGGTCATTCATCTAAAGAAGAAAAAATTGCACAGGCTTTAGTCGAAGCTACTGAAGAATTTAAAATAGCATAAATAAAAATAACTCACAAATAAGTCGGTTAGTTATTTTTATTTATTATTATATTGAATTGAATAAATCAATTAAAAAGCTAATTGATTCATTATATTTTTAAACAATAGCCTTGCTTCAAAAAGCAAGGCTACATTTTCTTAAATCTCTTTTTTAAAATATATAAGTATACTCTTTGAATTCTTGATTTAGTATATCTTTTAGATGTACAAAGATCAATAAATTCTTGATAAGTTTTAGCCTCAATATTTTTCTTAAATAGATTTTCCATTCCTTCACTTACAAGTTTAATGTTAGATAATTTATTAGCAGGTAATTTTCGAACTATTTTCTGAAATTTTGAATATGTATCCTCAATTCTTTTTACTTTTTTAATAACTAATGGTGAGTATTTTGAAATATCTTCGCCATTTTTTATCATTTCTCTTAATTTAGTTCCTGAAGCATAAAATGAATTTACTTGATCTGTGCCATGTGCCACAGATCTTTGAATACAATCAAGTTTAATATTTAAATTATTATTAACAATATATTTTGTATATTCAAAACCTAAAATATCTTGTGGTATTTCTTCTTCCTTTAAAAATAATTTTAATGATTCGTAACAAGCAAAAATAAAAGACCTGCCACTTTTTAAAATCTTTTTAACATTTTGGTTATAAATAGGTTCATTTTCTTTTATTAGATTTGCTGCTTTAATATATTTATTTATATCATTACTATCTGAAGTTCCAAAAAATAATATATCAATTCCAGCATTATTTAATGCTTCTATTGACCCTTTAGCAAAAACATGGGCTGCTTGCGTTGAGGTTTCAAAACCCAGCTTAATAACTTTATTAACTCCATATTTTTTACATATTTTTTTTCTTTGAGTAAAAGAAGCACAAGCTATTTCACCTCGTTGTGTATAGTTTGATGATAAAGCAACAATAATTTTAGAGTTAGGATATTTTTCTTTTATTTTATTTAATAAATAAATATGACCATTATGAAATGGGTTAAATTCAGCAATTACACCAATTTTTAACATATTAAATCCCCCTCTAACTTTTAAGATTTATTTATAAAATTATAAATGAGTTATCTTAAAAAAAATTAGGAAAAATAAGAGAAAAAATTATTTTCATTATAATTTAAAATACTTATAATCACAATAGCAAAAACTGGAGAATTATTATGGTTGATATATCAATAAAAAACGTTGCGAAAAAATTAAATATTAAGGAGGAACAAGTTAAAGAAACTCTTGCATTATTAAATGAAGGGGCGACAATTCCTTTTATTTCTCGTTATAGAAAAGAAATAACTGGTGGATTGGATGAGGAACAAGTTGCACAAATTAGTGAACTATATGAATATGATGTTGAACTTTTAAAAAGAAAAGATTATGTTAAAAAAGTTCTTGATGAAAAGAAACTTTTAGATCCTGAAATTAGTAAGAAAATTGATTTAGCACAAACTAAACAAGAAGTCGAAAATATTTATGAACCTTTTAAAGTTGGAAAGAAAACAAAAGCAACAGAAGCTTTAGCTTTAGGTCTTGGCGCACTAGCTGATTTAATAATGACTAATAAAGAAGAAAACTTTAATGTTTATCGTGAAGCAAACAAATATGTTAATGGTGATACTTTAAAAGATACTGAGCAAGTTATTGAACAAACTAAATTTATTATTGCCCAAAATATTTCTCAAGACATTTCAGTTCGTGAATATGTAAAAAGTCAATTATTTAATTATGGAAGTATTGTAAATAAAAAGAAAAACACTGAGGATGAGAAAGAAACATTTAAACAATATTATGACTATAGTGAAAGAGTTAAAAGTATTCCGAACCACCGTGTTTTAGCAATCACTCGTGGAGAAGATAAAAAGATATTGTCATATACAATAGAGTTTAATGAAAAAGTAATTATTTATTATTTAAATAACAAGTTTTTTATTAACAAAAGAACTGCAAAAATTGTTAATGAAGCAATAAAAGATGCCTTAGATCGCTTAATTTTTCCTTCAATCATAAGAGAAATTAAAACAGATTTATTTGAAAGAGCAGAAAAAGAAGCAATTGAAATTTTTGCACAAAATTTAGAAGATTTATTATTATCTCCTGCTACTAAAAATAAAAGTATTTTATCAATTGACCCAGGTTATACTAATGGTTGCAAATGTGCTATGTTAGATGGAAATGGAAATTATTTAGAAGGTTTCATCATTTATCCTCACGGAAGTTCAAAAGACAAGTTTATTGAAGCAGTTAAAAAAATGAATCAAATTTTAAATAAATACCCAGTTGATTTAATTGTAATTGGAAATGGAACCGCCAGCCGTGAAACAGAAGAATTTGTTGATAAATTATTAACCTTAAGAAGAGAAAAGAACTTAAATTTAGAAACAAAATTTGCTATCGTAAGTGAAGTAGGAGCATCAGTTTATTCGGCTTCAAAAATTGCTCAAGAAGAATTTCCTGATCTTGAATTAGAATTTAGATCAGCAATAAATATTGGGAGAAAATTTCAAGACCCATTAAATGAGTTAATTAAAATTGACCCTAAATCATTAGGAGTTGGTCAATATCAACATGATGTTAACCAGAAACAATTAGCATCCAAATTATCATTTAAAGTTGATAAGGCAGTTAATATGGTTGGAGTTGATTTAAATACAGCAACTAAATATATTCTAGAATATGTTTCAGGATTATCAAAGACCATAGCACAAAATATTGTTGATTATCGTAATGAAAATGGTTCTTTTAAATCTAGAATTGAATTAAAAAAGGTTAAAGGTTTAGGACCAAAAGCTTATGAACAATCTGTTGGTTTTTTAAGAATTTATGATTCAAAAGTTTTTTATGATAAAACAAATATTCACCCTGACTTATATAATTTGGCCGACCGTATAGTTAAAGAATTATCTTTAGATTTAAAAAATATTGATAAAGAAGTTTTACTATCAACTAATAAAAAAGAATTAGCACAAGAGCTTGGCGTAAGTCAATATGATATTGATTTGATTATCGATTCATTATTAATGCCAGGGAAAGATATTAGAGAAGACAAGCCTGGTTTTATTGTTAATGAAAAAATCTTAAAATTTGAAGACATTCAAGTTGGACAAGAAATTATCGGACAAGTTCAAAACATTACTAATTTTGGTGTATTTGCTTACATTGGATTAAAAGAAAATGTTTTAATTCATATTAAAAATATGAAAAAAACTGATAATCAATTTATTAATCACCCAAGCGAATTAGTTTCAATTGGTGATAACTTAAATATTAAAATTATCGATATCGATAGAAATAACAATAAAATCCAAGGCAAAATAATTTGAAAATAAAAGCACTTTTTGCACATTAAACACCTTTTTTGTTTAGAAAAGGCAAAAATATATTAAAATTAATTCATACTGTTTTTAATTAAGATTAAAAAGGGTTGGCGTAAGCCGATCCTTTTTGCAATTAAATATACATAAAAGGAGAAAAAAATGAGTGTTAAATCAAGTGAATCAGAACTAAAAGCAAGTCAAATATTTAATGCTATTTATAATGTTTCACAAATTAAAAAAATCGATGAAGAAGCAGTTATTCAATTATTTAAAGGAGCAGTTGAACAGGTTATTCTTGGCCAATATGATCCTGATGCTGAACTTGAGTTTATTATTGATCGTGATAAGAAACAATTTAAAATCATTAACCATACCAAAATTGTTACTGAAGAACCTAAAACTGATGAAGAAAAAGATAACTTTTGTCCATGCATAGAGATAACAGTAAAAGAAGCACAAGAAATTAACCCTTCTGCAGAAGAAGGCGACATGATTTCTGATGAAATAGATTTTGAAAGATTTCACAAAAGAGATTATCAAAAAATTCTAAGTATCTTTAACCAACAAATTAGAGAATTAGAAAAACAAATGACTTTTGAAAAATATAGTCAATTAATTGGAAACATTGTTAAAGCAAAAATTACTAACATCACTAAAACTGGAACATTAATGGAATTTTATGATGGGACAGTTGCATATATGCCACCATCAACAACTAACTTGAGACTTTTAGCTAATTTAAGACCTGGTGATTTATTAGATGTTTATATTGAAGAAGTTAAACCTGAATCTAAAAACGCACAAGTTTTAGTTTCTTCTGTAGAATCAAAACTTTTAAATAAATTATTCGAACAAGAAATTCCTGAAGTTGCTGCCGGATATGTAGAAATTGTTAAAGTTGTTAGAATACCTGGCGAAAGATCAAAAGTTGCAATTAGAAAAACTGAAAGTGCACCATTTGCACTAGAAGAATTAGGTACAGTAATTGGCAAAAACTCTGAAAGAATCGAAGTAATTTCTAAACAATTAAAAAACGAAAAAATTGACGTTGTTTTATATAACGATGATAAGAAAAAATTTGTTATGAATGCTGTTAGTCCTTCAAGAGTAATTGACATTATTGAAAAAGAAGATTCAACTCCACAATTTAATAGTTTCACTGTTATTGTTCCAAATGCACACCACACATTAGCAATTGGTAAAAAAGGTCAAAACGTTAGATTAGCTTCAGAACTAACAAGAAGTCGTTTAGATATTATTAGTCAAGATCAAGCAGATCAGTTACAAATTAAATATTCATTTGAAAATGCTAATATCACTGAAGAAGAAGCTAAATTGAAATATGAAGGTAAAAGACTTAACCTTAAATCAATTACAACAAGAAAAAATCCTAGAAAATCAAATGATTCAATTTTAGATTCAACATTTAATATTTCAGAATTTGATCAGGATTTAGCAGAACTTAGACAAAAAGCCCAACAAACTGATCAAGTTTTTGAAAAACAGTTATATGATTCAATTTCGGATGAAGATATTGAAAAAACATGATTAGATATGCAAAATGAACTTAATAATTCTGATTCAGAAATTGATGACTTATTAGATGTATATTCAGAAGATATTAAAGAAGTAGAAATTAAAGATAAAGCTCAAATCGAAGCTGACTATGAAAAAATTACATCAACTAAAATGAAGGACTTTAAGAAGGACGACGATTTAAGTGCTGGATTAGAAGATCTTGATTTAGGTGATTTAGACAATGAAGACTGATAAAAAATATAGTCGTAAATCAATAGTTGATGGAAAAATTTATCCTGTTAGTCAACTTGTGAGATTTGCAAAAATAAATAATGAATTTTATTTTGATCCAAACTTAGAAATGCAAGGTCGCGGAACATATTGTCTTGATAATCAAGAACAAATAGAAACTTTATTTAAAAAACATTTACTAAATAAAGCATTTAGAAAAAATATTGAAGAGTCAGTATATGAAAAATTAAGAAACGAGGTGAATAAATGGCTAAGCAAAAAAACAATAAAAGAACTTCCAATGTAGAAAATATTAAGGAAAAATTAAATACAGTTGAAACAAAAGTTCAAGACGGTGTATTTATTTTTAGTGGACCAATGACAGTAGGTGACTTTAGTAATAAAATTAACCAAACTGCTGCTAAAGTATTAACTTACTATTTTAAAAAAGGAATTATGAAAACAATTAACACATTCCTTAATGAAGAAGAAATAGCAGAGTTATGTTTAAATTATGATCTTGACTTTAAAAAAGAAGAAACTGTTGATGCTGAGAATTTATTTGATAAATTAGAAGTTATTAATGATCCTAAAGATCTATTTTCAAGACCACCTATTGTTACAATTATGGGTCACGTTGATCATGGTAAAACAACATTAATTGATCAAATTAGAAAAAGTAATATTCTTTCAACTGAATTTGGAGGTATTACCCAACATACTGGAGCTTACCAAGTTGAATATAATGGAAGAAAAATAACATTTTTAGATACACCAGGACACGAGGCGTTTACTGAAATGCGTTCAAGAGGTGCAAAAGTTACCGATATTGTTATTATAGTAGTTGCCGCTGATGATGGTGTTAAACCTCAAACAGTCGAAGCAATTGATCATGCTAAAGCTGCTAATGTGCCAATTATTATATTCGTTAATAAAATGGATAAACCAGGAGCTGATGTTGAAAGAATTAAAAATCAATTAAGTGAACACGACATAGTTTGTGAAGAATGAGGCGGACAAAACCAATTCATTTATGGTTCTGCTATGTTAAACCAAAATATTGATTTATTATTAGAATCAATTTTCTTGCAAGCTGATTTATTAGATTTAAAAGCCAATTTAAACCGTGATCCATTTGGAACTATTATTGAATCAAAAATTGATAAGGGAAGAGGGGTTGTTTCAACAGTTATCGTTGAAAACGGAACATTATTACCACGTGACTTTATCGTTGCTGGTGGTCAATATGGAAATATTAGAAGTTTAACTTCAGTTGAAGGTAAACCTTTAACAAAAGTTTTACCTGGAACTCCTTGTGTAATTACAGGTTTAAATAAAAATCCATTATCTGGAGATAGATTTATTGTTATTAGTGATGAAAAATTTGCTAAAAAATTAGCTGAAGAAAAATCATTTATTAATAAGCAAAAAGAATTAAGTGAAAAAAATTCATTCTCAATTAAAGACGGACAAAAAACTTTAAATATTATTATTAAAACTGACGTTCAAGGAACAGCTGAAGCAATTAAGCAAACTTTATCTAAATTAAAAAATGATGAAATTTCACTTAATGTTATTCGTGCAACAGCTGGTGAATTAACTAAAGCTGATTTATTATTAGCAGAAACTTCAAATTCACGTGTTTATTTATTTAATATTAATGCATCAAGCGAAATTAAAAAATTAGCTGAAAATAAGAAAATTAAAATTGCTTCACACAACATTATTTATAAAATAGTTGAAGAATTAGAAGCAATCATGAATACATTAAAAGAACCAGTTTATGAAGAAAGACAAATTGGGCTTGCAAGCGTTATTCAATTATTCTTTTATTCAAAAGTCGGAACAATTGCTGGATGTAAAATGTTAGAAGGACAAGCGAAAGAATTTTGTAAGGTTGAAGTGTTTAGAAGAGGTAAAAGTATTTATAAAGGTTCAATAAGTTCTCTTAAAAGAGAAAAGAATGATGTTAAAGTTGTCGAAAAAGGTTTCGATTTTGGTACTCACATCAAAGATTTTGATAAAATAGAAGTAGATGACGAATTAAAATTTTATGAGGATGTATTAGTTTAATATGAACAGAATTGCACATGAAAGAAAAAGCCAATTATTATTAGAATTAATTGGAAATAGTTTTTTTGAATTAAAAGATTTTGATGTAACAAACATCGCCATCAACGACGTTATTTTATCAAATGACGGTTCACACGCCAAAGTATATATTACTTTATTTAAAGATAAAGAAAGATACTTTGACAAAGTGACTTCAATGACACCATTTATTCGTTCTGTTGTCGCTAAAAGTTGAAAATACAAAAAATTACCAGAATTAGTATTTTTAATTGATCAAGTGGAACCAGAAGCCGCAAGAATTGAAAAAATATTAAAAGAAATCAAGTAGTATAAAAAATGAATAATAAGTATGACGCTATCGTAATTGGTGGTGGACATGCCGGAATCGAAGCAACTTTTGCATTAGCAAAAAGAAATCTAAAAGTAGCCTTAATTACTTTAAACACTAACAAACTAGCAATGTTACCTTGCAACCCTTCAATTGGTGGATCAGCAAAAGGGATTATTACCCGTGAAATTGATGCGTTGGGAGGAGTACAGGGTATTTTTGCTGATATGGCAATGATTCAAATTAAAATGCTTAACACCTCAAAAGGCCCTGCTGTATGATCACTGCGTGCACAAATTGATAAAGAAAAATATTCAGAAATAATTTTGGAAGCAATTAAGAAAGAATCAAATATTACTTTAATTGAGGATGAAGTTTCTGATTTAATTGTTGAAAATAAAAAATGTATTGGTGTTAAAACCTTAGCAAATGGCGATTTATTTGCAAAAGCTACCGTTATGACTACTGGTGTTTATATGAATTCACGTATTTTACGTGGTAAAGATATCAAAAACGATGGTCCTGATGGTGAAAAAAATAGTTCAACATTATCACAAAATTTAGCTAAATATGGTTTTGAAATTCAAAGATTAAAAACTGGAACCCCTTGTCGTATTTATACAGATAGTATTGATTTTTCGAAAGTAGAAAAAGAAATTTTAGATAAAACAGAATTATGTTTTTCTAGCAGAAGTAATATAAAATTAGATGAACAAACTTCATGTTTTTTAACTCACACAACACTTAAAACAAAAGAAATTGTTTTAAAAAATCTTGATAAAAGTTCATTATATTCGGGAATTATTATTGGGGTAGGTCCAAGATATTGTCCAAGTATTGAAGATAAGATTGTTAGATTTCAAGATAAAGATTCACATCATGTCTTTTTTGAACCTGAAACTTCCAAAGGTGACATTATGTATATTAATGGATTGTCTACATCAATGCCAGTTGATGTTCAAGATGAAATGATTAGATCTGTTCCTGGCTTAGAAAATTGTCGCATTCAAAAATATGGTTATGCTATTGAATATGATGCTATTAATCCTTTAAATTTATATAAATCATTAGAGTCAAAAATAGTTGAAAACTTCTTTTCAGCTGGTCAACCTAATGGAACAAGTGGATATGAAGAAGCCGCTGCTCAAGGATTAATTGCTGGAATAAATGCAGCAAATAAAATTCAAAATATGGATTCTATGGAAATCAAAAGAAGCGATGCCTACATTGGAGTTTTAATTGATGATATTGTTACTAAAGGAACAACAGAACCTTACCGTATGTTAACTAGTCGTGCAGAATATCGTTTATTACTAAGAAACGATAATGTTGATGAAAGATTAGTTCAATATGCATATGATAATAAAATGATCACTAAAGATGAGTATGAAAAAGTAATCACAAAATATCAAGATATTCAAAGTAAAATTGAAGAGTTAAAAAATCAATATGTTTCTTCAAAAAGTGACTTGGGAATTAAATATAATGTTATTAATGGACAATCATGCTTAAAATTACTTTCAAACCCAGAAGTAGACCCAGTTGATATTCTTGGTGAAAATTATCCATATATTAATGAAATTACTATTCAAGTTAGATTATTTGGATATTTAAAAAAACAAGAAAGTGCTGCTGAAAAAATGGTTCGTTTGGAAAACTTAAAATTGCCTGAAGACATTGATTATTCTCTAGTAGATAATTTAGCTACTGAAGCAAGACAAAAACTTGAAAAAATTCGTCCAACAACAATCGGACAAGCAACACGTATTAGCGGAATAAATCCTGCCGATATTCAAATGTTAATGTTTTATTTAAATAACCGTAAAAAATAATTATGAAAATTAATTTAATAGCAGTTGGATCACTGAGTAGTGATAATAAAAAAATATATGATTCTTATATTAAAAAAATAAGTTTTTTAGCAACAATAAATTTAATTGAAATTAAAGAAGTTGTTAATGATAATATTGAAATAAAAATTGCTAAAGAAACTGAATTAATTTTAAGTAAAATACCAAAAAATTCAAAAGTCATTTATTTATCATTACAAGGAAAACAAATGACTAGTGAAGAATTTTCAGATCTTTTTATTGAAGATAATTTAACTTTTATCATTGGTGGATCAAATGGTGTTGATGAAAGTAGATTTAATAATAAAATTTCTTTTTCAAAAATGACTTTTCCACATCAAATGTTTCGTCTAATGCTAATTGAACAAATTTATCGTGGTTTGGCAATTAAAAAAAATATTAAGTATCATAAATAAAAAATAAAGTTTAAGTTTTTTAAGGCTTAAACTTTTTTATATTATTTAGTTTATAATTTATTTTTAAGTAAAGAAATAAATTATAAAATGGGCAATTACCCAAGTGGCCGAAGGGGACAGTCTCGAAAATTGTTAGGAGTTAATAGCTCGCAAGGGTTCAAATCCCTTATTGCCCGCCATATCATTTAATGACAAAAAACTATAAAACAGCATAAAGAAGGTTTTATAGTTTTTTTATTTAAATTAAGATAAAAACAACAAATTTTGAACTTTTGATTGATTAAAAAAACTAATAATGAATATTCTATAAAAAAAGTTTAAAATAACTTAAAAACAAAATTAAAAGTAAAGGAAAAAACAATGTATAAATTTATTGAAGGATTAAGTATAACCTGGGAACGTCCTAAAGCATATGGTTGATTTCATTTAGTTTTCTTAGCTGCTTCAATTTTATTAGCTACTTTAATGATAATTTTTATTAAAAAAGATAAAGATAATAAAATCGCACTTTGAAAACTCAAAACAATTATTGGAATTTTTTGAGCAGTTTTATTTGTTATAGAAATTTTAAAACAATTATTAGCAATTGGTCATAATGATAGTACAACAAAAACATGAGTATATGATATTTATAATAAACATTCATTTTTTCCTTATGTTCTATGTTCAACCCCATTATATGTTATTCCAATATACTTATTCATTCCCAAAGGAAAAGTTAGTGAAGGAATCTTATCTTATCTGGGAATTTATACATTATGAATGGGTGGATTTGTAATGTTTTATCCCGGAGATGTGTTTACTACAAATAGGTTTATTTCATTTCACTCAATAATTTATCATTCATTATTATTTTCTTTAGGTTTATTTTTAACAATAAGACATATTGTTAGATATCATTGAAAAAACTTTTTAGCAGCTTCGGTTATTTTTCTAATTTTATATAGTTTTGCAATTATTGGAAATGAAATAATTTATCAATTAAGAGACAACGAAAAATTTTCATGAGCAAAAGGAATAAATTTATTTAATATGAGTCATAGAAAACCAAACCCTATGGTTTCAAATATTGATTTCTTAGCAAAATTAAAACCTTGAGTATTAACAATTCTATATATTCCATTTACTTTTATCGGTGTATTTACTTTATGAAGTGCTATGAGTGGAATAGGTTATTTAGTAAAATTTATTGAATCAAAATATAAAAGAAATAAACACGCAAAAATAATTAAATCTTAAGAATAAAAGGCTACAACTTTTTATAGTTGCAAGCCTTTTTTATTTAATAATTACTCCTCCATTTGTCATTAATTTTAAAGCAAATTCATGGTACTCTTTTCTATTATGATTTTCAGAATCAAATGTATCTACTAAATCCTTGAATACAACAACATCCTTGTTTAACTTAACAGAGTTTAAATATGTTTTTAAAGTTAAAGCAAATTGTAAAACACAAATATCTGTGCAACATCCCACAATTTCAAAAGCGTCATAATTCTCAAAAATTGATTTGTCTTTAATTGCTAGAAAAGAATTTGTGGTATTTTTTCTAATAATTTCCTTGGCAAAAGGTTTTAATAAATCTTCAATTTCAGATTCTTCAGTATCGCTTAAGCAATGAACTGGATATGATTCCATTTCAATGTCGTCTTTTGAATGTGAATCACATAAAAAAACAATCCTTTCTTCTTTGTTTTTTTCTAAAAATTCAGCAATGTTTGGAACCAAATTATTAATATCCTTACTTGCTAAAGGGCCAATTGTGCAAAAACCCTTTAACATATCAACAACAAATATAACTTTTTTCAATTTTATATACTCCATTTCAAAATTTATTTATAAAAAAGCCCTTATAATTAACAATAATTTTAACATTTTAAAAAAAATAATATAATTTTACTTGGATACATCTGTTGTGGGACATAAGACATATAAATGTTGGTGTATCTAAAGTTCGAATTTTATTTATTATTTATATGAAAGGAAATATTATGGCCGAAGAACAAATGGTTGTTACTTCAGACTCAAAGAAAAAAATTGGTTTCTTTGCAGCTATCATGGTTGTTATCGGTGCTACAATTGGTGTTGGTATATTCCTAAGATCTAAAAACGTTCTAGAATATTCAGCAGGAAACATCGCTTTAGCATTAGTAACATGATTAATTGCTGGTTTTGCTGTAGTTACTTTAGCTCTAGCTCTAGTTGAAGTATCTTCAGGACGTAACGACAACTTAGGTATGATTGGTTGATCTAAGGCATTTAACACTTTAGCAATTTACAAAGCTAACAAGTTCTTTATGACTTACCTATATCTACCATTTACATACTTCTTTATGCCTTACTATGTAATAGTTCAATTCCAAGACGCTGTTGGTGGATTTGGCTTAAGTACAAACTTTGGTGGATCTACATCAGCTCCATGACTATACTTTGTTATTGGACTAGTATTAACATTATGAATGTTATTCTCAGCAGGTCTAAGTGGACGTGCAGGAAACATTCAAAACTTAATAATCACATCAGTTAAGTTCATTCCTTTAGTAGCTATCGTTATTATTGGATTTATCTTCTTTGCACAACGTTTAGGTGCTGGAGAAGAAATTTGAACACCTATTACTAAAGAAAGTTTATTTAATAAAGAATCTACATCATTCTTAAAAATGACACCAGTATTAGGTATTTTTGGATCATTAGCTGGTATCTTCTTTGCATTTGACGGATTCTACGTTTCTGCTGGTATTCAATCAGAAATGAAGAACCCAGAAAAAACTCCTGCTGCCCTAGTTATTGGTTTATTCTCAATGACTGGTATTTATGTAATTATAGCTGCTGCTATGTCATTAGGTGCTAAATCAGGTGGTTTCTACGACTTTGGTGGTTTATTAGACAAAAAAGGTCATGGATGAGCATTTGGTTTACTAAACGTATTTATCGCTTGTGGTGTTCTAGGGGTTCTAAACGGTTTCTCAATGTGAGCAACTCGTTTCGTAGAAGACTTAGTTAAGGAAGGGGAAATCTTCATTCCTGCTAAAGCCTACAGATACATGAAAAACAGTAAAACACCTATCGTTGGTGCTCTATTCTGTTTATTCTTATCATTACCATTTATGGTTATCTTCACAGTTATCGGATCATACGCTTACATTGACTTCTGAGGCGTAGATGGAGATAATATTTATGGATACAACATTGGTAAGTTATTATCATTCTCAGACTTAATGGCTGACTGAATGGCTGTATTTGCATTCGTATTCATCGCTCTAGCTATCGTTGGTGCTCTAGAAAACAGAAAGAAAAACTTCATCGCTGTTCAAAAGAACAAACACACAGTTTGAGCTGGTATTACAGCTGTAATCATGGTTATGGTTACCCTATTATTCAAAATGTTAGACCCATTTGTATCATTAGGATTAACATTAGCACAATACTTCCAAGGTGATGATGCTGCTAAAGCAACATTAACTCCAGATCTAATTGGTTACGGTGCTACTTCAGGTCTATTCGTTGTTTACATGGTAATTATGTTTGCTTCAACTCCAATTGAAAAACAAATTGCTTTAGCAAACAAAGTAAAATACGAAAAAATTCTAGCTGGCGAATACTGCCCATGTAAAGCAGAAGAATACTGCCCATGTGTAATCGCTGACATTAAAGAAGCTCAAGAATTAAACAACTTAGTTCTACACTCATACGAAACAGCTCGTTAATAAATTTTTTCGCATAAAAAAGGCTGGTACTTAATAATAAGTGCCAGTTCTTTTTTTTTATTTTCTTTTATTTTGAATATAAGTAAAAATAAGGTAAAATTGTTTAAATAAATAAACTTATAAAATAAAAGTGAGTAATACATGAAAAAACAAAAAATTGAAGAGTATCCAAAAATAGAAGATAATATGTTAGAAACAAATTTAAAACAAGGTCTAACAAACGAAGAAGCTATTAATAGACAAAAAAAATATGGATTAAATGAGTTAAAGAAAACGAAAAAAGTTAATCCTTTTTTAGTTTATTTATCACAATTTAAAGATGTTTTGGTAATTATTTTATTATGTGCTTCTTTATTGTCTTATATTTTTGCAATTATTAGTGGTTCAAGACACAACTGAAATTTTAATTCTGAATTAGTAGTTGAATTTGTTGAACCTTCTATTATTTTATTTGTTGTATTAACTAACTCCTTAATTGGTGCGATACAGGAAATAAAATCAGCAAAAGCAGTTGATGCTTTAAGCAAATTAAATCCATTACAGGCAAAAGTTGTAAGAAATGGTGTTTTGGTTTCGATTGACTCTAAGGATGTAACAATTGGAGACGTTGTAATGTTAGAGGCTGGAGATGTTGTTCCTGCTGATGGATATTTATTGTTTTCATCAAATCTTTCAGCAATTGAATCTTCATTAACCGGAGAAAGTGAACGCTCTGAAAAAGATTATTTATCAAAAAGAGATTTTTCATTGCCACTTGCTGACCGCAAATTTATGCTTTATTCATCTTCAATAATAGCAACAGGAACCGCCTATTATGTTGTTAGTGATATTGGTTCACAAACTGAATTAGGTAAAATTTCTGCTCTTGTTAGTCAACAAAAAGAGGCGATGAGTCCATTACAACTTAAAATTAACAAGTTAGGTAAAATTTTTGGATATGTTGGTATTGCGCTATTTTTAGGAAGTATGTTAATGCAAATTCTTTTTGCTATTCCAAATACCGCCCATTATAAAGAATTATATTTCTGAAGTACAGTAATTGTTAATGGTGTTTCATTAGCTGTTGCCGCAATTCCTGAAGGATTAATTGCATTCACTTCGATTATTTTAGCTATTGGTGTACAAAGAATGGCTAAGAAAAAAGCTATCGTTAAGGATTTAATGGCTGTAGAATCATTAGGAAGTTGTGCTGTTATTTGTTCAGATAAAACAGGTACTTTAACGCAGAATAAAATGACAATTATTGATTTATATAATTTGGAAAATGATAAGTTAACAAATTCACAAATGAATAACAATTATTTAAAGTTAATTGAGTTTGGTTCATTATGTTCAGAAGCTAATTTATCATTTGAAGATAATGAATACAAACCCGTTGGTGATCCAACTGAAGTTTCATTTTTATATGAATTAGAAAAATATTCGCAATATAAAACTAAGACTGAATTAGTTTTACAATATGAAAGAATTCATGTTTGACCTTTTGATTCAGACCGTAAATTAATGACATCAATCAATAAAATAAATGATAAATTTATGGTTATTGTTAAGGGTGCACCTGACGTTTTAATTAATAAAACTACACTTGAAAATAATAATAAAGAAAAAGTATTAAAAGTTAATAATGAATGAGCTAATCAGGCTTATAGAGTATTAGCAATTGCTTCAAAAGAAATTAGTAAAAAAGAACTTGATGAGTTATTTTTAAAAGATAATGATTATCAACTAAACTATTTAGAAAATAATTTATCTTTCAATGGTTTGGTTGCAATGATCGATCCACCAAGAGAAGAAGCAAAAGATGCAATAGCAGTTTGTCGCCAAGCAGGAATTAAACCTGTTATGATAACTGGAGATAATATTAATACAGCAATTGCAATTGCAAAAAGTTTAAATATTTATAACGATGGTGATTTAGCTATTACCGGACTTGAATTAGAAAAAATTAGCGATGATGAACTAACAAATAATATTGATAAATATTCAGTTTATGCTCGTGTTAAACCTGAAGATAAGTTAAGAATTGTTAACGCTTGACAAAAGAGAAACCAAGTTGTTGCTATGACGGGTGATGGAGTAAATGATGCACCAGCATTAAAAGCATCAGATATTGGCTGCGCTATGGGAATTACTGGAACAGAAGCTTCAAAACAAGCTGCTAATATGATTTTAGCAGATGATAATTTCACAACAATTGTTTCAGCAGTAAAAAACGGTCGTTCTATATATCAAAAAATTAAAAATGTAATTCAAAACTTGCTAATAACATCAATCGCTGAAGTTATTCTTGTTTTCCTAGGATTATTAATATTTAAATTTGTTTTTAAAGATTGAAGCGAATTAAAAGGTAAAGAAATTTATATTCTTTCAGCAACTCAGTTGTTATGAATTAATTTATTTACTCACGGATTTCCTGCAATAGCATTAGGTCTTCAAAATTCAAAAGAAGATTATATGAATAAACGACCTATTTCAAAATATGAATCTATTTTTGCTAATGGGATGGGTTGAAATACCTTATGACAAGGAATTCTAATTGGAATACTATCAATGGTAGGTTATTATTTAGGTGCTTTATGGGCAAAAAATAATGGTGATAGTGGCGAAAACATAATAAGAGCAGCTTCAACTATAGCATTTTTAGTTTTAGGAATAACTGCCACATTTAATTCAATAAATTTAATGTCTAAAAGACCAGTCATTATGTCTAATCCGTTTTATTATTGAAAAGTTTATGCTTCAGTTATCTTTTCATTATTCTTTTTATTACTAGTAGCATTTATTAATAAAATAAGTATTGTATTCAAAGGCTATGAACAATTATCAAATTCTCCAACATTAATAGCTTATGGACTAGGGTTACCATTAGTTTTAATTCCTATTTACTTTGTTCATAAAATCGTATTATTATTAATTGAAAAAAAGAATCAAAAACAAAATACAATTAAAAATTTTGAAATGATTTTAACACCAAAAGAAAGAAAACAAGCTAAAAGACTAAATTAGTTTAGCCTTATTATTAAGTATTATAAAATTTGACACTATCACTTTTTAAAAGCGAAAAATAAATAAAAATATAGGGTTTGCCTATCTTTTTTTGTACAAATTTTGTAGCTTTTTGCAAATTTTACAATAACTATACAATATACATAAAATGCATATAATAAAAAATGATATAAGAAAAAGTATCAAAAATCAATTTATCAAATTAAAAAAAGGAAAATTAATATGAAACTTTGCGAACAATGCAAAAATGTTTTTGACGAAAATACTACATTTTGTAATAAATGTGGTTCAAAATTAATCTATGTAGAAAATAAAACTCAAGAAAATTATCAACAACAAAAAATATATGTAAAATAAGAAAAACAGGGTAATGTATTTGCTATTTTAGGATTTATTTTTGCATTTTTCTTCCCATTACTAGGACTTATTTTTAGTATAGTTGGTATAGTAAAATCAAAAGCAACAAAAAGTGGAAAAGGTTTATCTATAGCAGGGCTTATAATTTCTTTACTACCAATTATACTTATTATAATCCTTCTAGCAGCAGGGACAATAGGTGCTGTTTCAGCGAGTTTTTAAAAATTTGGGTTCTTCCCAAATTTTTTAATTCTAAAAAACAACAAAATTTAAACAAAAATTTTTTCTTTTTTATCAAATTAGTTTCATTGTTATTCATAATGCTATAATTAAGAAATAACTAATTTTTATAAAGGAAAAAATATGAAATTTTGTGAAAAATGTAAAAAAGTTTATGATAATAGTGCTTCATTTTGTCCATACTGCGGTGCAAATTTAATTGATGTTGAAAAAGATTCAGAATTTTGTAATCTTAATAAAGATACAACATCAAAAAACAGCCACGTAAATAGCAATAATTCTACTAATGAAATTGCAAAAAAAAGAATCAAACCCTTGATCAGTTGCGGGTTTTATACTTGCTTTTTTTCTTCCATTATTAGGTTTTATTTTTAGTATTATCGGTTTCTTTAAATCGCCAAATTACAATTCTGGAAAAGGACTTTCAATAGCCGGAATAATTATTTCATTATTGATTTTCTTTAGTGCAATTTTAATTACTATTGCATCACGAAGATAGTTTTAAAAAAATATTTGGAAGCTCCAAATATTTTTTTAAAACTATAACTTATTTTTTGAATTCTATAACATTACCTGTGTCAAAAATCTCGCCATCTATTTGTGAAAAATTACTTGGTATATTTTCTATTTTTATTTCTCTGCCAAACAATTGTTCAACGTTCTTTATTTTTGTATGTAGCCCACTATAAACTAAAGCAAAAGCAGCTAAAAGTTTAGCAAGTTTCATGCTATGAACAACAATCACGCACAGTTTATCAGATAATAAATTTGCCCTTGGCGCTATTTTCATACCCTTGCCATAATAGGGGCCATTCATAATAGATACTAAATAAACATTATTATAAATATATTCTTTCCCATCAACTGTTATTTTAATATTTTGTAATTTTTTATATCTTTTCAATGAAGCAATTGCCACTTTGAAAAATGAAGTTTTTTCATTATTATCTTTTTTATCATTTGTAGTTTTTGCAATTAATGCATCAACTCCAAAGCCGACACCATTTAAAAAACTTCTTTCTAAATTATTAGATTTAATAATTGGCAAGTTTTTAATAAAAGGATTGATTTTGTAAAGATTTTGTGCGACTTTTATTACGTTTTTATTAACGGAAATATTTCTTAAAAAATCATTTCCCGTTCCAGCTTTATAAGCATAAATTTCAGGATTATTTTTAACTAGACGTAATATATTGGTGATGTGAGTTAAAGTTCCATCACCACCAATAATTACAATTTTGTCTTCATCATTAATTTTTTCTAAAAGCTTCTTGTAATTTTTTATTTTAACCACATCTAAGACATTTAAAATTGGATCATTAATATTTTTAACCGCTAAAGAAACAATCTTATAAATTTTGTTTTGATTTTTTCCACTTTTAGATAAAGAATTGTATAAAACATAGAGCATAAAAGTATTATATAAGATTAATATTAAAAAGAGATTAAAAAATATTTATAAAAAATTATATTTTATAAATATAATTATAAAAATATGACAAATCCAAAAATTAGAAATTTTGCAATAATTGCTCACATTGATCATGGTAAAAGTACATTAGCCGATCGTATTTTAGAATTTACACAAACAATTACTAAACGTGAATCCAAACCTCAAATTTTAGATTCAATGGACCTTGAACAAGAAAGAGGAATAACAATAAAATTAAACGCCGTTCAAATTAAGTATAAAGATTATATTTTTCACTTAATTGATACCCCAGGACATGTTGACTTTACATACGAAGTAAGTAGAAGTTTAGCAGCCTGTGAAGGTGCACTTTTATTAGTAGATGCTACACAAGGAATTCAAGCTCAAACATTAGCTAATGTTTATTTGGCGATTGAAAATAATCTCGAAATTATTCCTGTTATTAATAAAATAGATTTAGTTAGTTCAGACCCCGACCGTGTAAAACAAGAAATTGAACATATTATTGGCATAGATGCTTCTGATGCAATTTTAATTTCAGCAAAAACTGGAATGAATATTGATCAAGTTATTGAAGCAATTATTGAAAGAATTCCAAGCCCAAAAGAGGCTAATCCAAATAAACCTTTAGAAGGTTTAATTTTTGATAGTTACTTTGATAATTATCGTGGAATTGTTATTTATACACGTATATTTAATGGAGAGGTTAAAGTTGGTGATGAAATTTATTTCATGCAAACTAAAAAAACCTATACTGTTACTGAACTTGGGGTAAAAAATCCACAAGAAGAAAAAAGAGAAAAATTGTCTGCCGGAGAAGTTGGATGAATTGCCGCATCTATCAGGGATGTAAAGGATGTAGCAGTTGGAGATACAATAACATTACTTAATAATCAAGTGGCATTTCCGTTGCCTGGTTATAAAAAAATGAAACCCGTTGTTTACACCGGGTTTTATCCAATTGACACTAGAGACTATAATGCGTTAAAAGATGCTTTAGAGAAGATTAGCTTATCCGATTCATCTATTGTTTGAGAGCCTGAAACTTCTAAAGCATTAGGTTTTGGATTTAGAATTGGTTTTTTAGGCTTGCTTCATATGGATGTTTTACAAGAAAGATTAGAAAGAGAATTTAATCTTGATATATTAGCAACTGCGCCATCTGTTGAATTTGTTATAACATTAACAAATGGCGAAGTTGAATACATTACCAATCCTTCATTATTTCCTGACCGAAGTCTTATTAAAACAATTGAAGAACCATATATTCGTGCTTCAATCATGTTATCTGAAGAATATATAGGTCCAATTATGGAATTATGTCAATCTAAACGTGGTAAATATATCGATATAGAATATTTAGATGATAAACGCCGTAGACTTATTTATGAATTGCCATTAAATGAAACAATTTTTGATTTTTTTGATTTAATGAAAAGTTATTCAAAAGGTTACGCTTCATTTGATTATGAACATATTGGCTTAAAAGAAAGTGACTTAGTAAAAGTTGATATTATGCTTAATGGTGAAAAAATTGATGCACTTGCTTTAATAGCACATCGTGATTTTGCTTATAACAAAAGTCGTGAACTTGCTGAAAAATTAAAAGAGGTAGTTCCAAGAAAAAACTTTGAAATTCCAATACAAGCCGCAATTGGGGGTAAAATTATAGCAAGGGAAACAATCAAAGCATATCGAAAAGACGTTACTGCTAAATTATATGGTGGAGATGTTACTAGACGTCAAAAACTTCTTAAAAAACAAAAAGAAGGTAAAAAACGTATGAAACAAATAGGTAGTGTTGAGGTTCCCCAAGAGGCATTCTTAGCAATCTTAAAAACCGACAATTCAAATAATAAAAAATAAAAGGAGGTGTTTTTCATGGATATTAAACCGCTTATTACAAGTGAAGGGCAAAATATTAAACAAATTGAAGAAAAAACAATGGTTACAAACAATATGTCTGATATTGAAATTAAAACCAAGTCAATAAGTTCAAAAATTAGAAAAACATTAGATCCCGAAGGAATAATTCCTAACGGAATTTATAAAGTATTTCGAAGTGAAAAGAATATTAAAAGTTTTAATCTCATAATTTTTTCTTTAACTTTAATTACTTCATTAACATTATCTTTACTTTTTGCTTTCTATCCAACTTTATTCAGTAATTTCTTAACTGAAGGTGCAACAAAAGTTCCTTGAGGATGATATATTGCTCCGGTTCTATTTGGGGTTATATCTTTAGTTTTATTCATAATGGATGCTATTGAACTAAATGGAATAAAAAAATCTGTTGAGTATTATCGGGAACAGTTGAGTGAAGGAATTACTTTTACGCCGCCATTTGTTATTTCTTTATATGAAAAATTAATGAGAAAACAAGTTAGAAGAACATGATTAGTTGTTGCTATTTTGTTTTATGTCGGATTATTTACTTTAATATTTTGAGCATTAAAAGATGTTGAATGAAGCGTTTTAAATTTTAAAAAATGAATTCATGATACATTCTCTAATCCAGACCTTGTTGTTTATATTCTTTGTGGTATAATGCTAATGGTATTATTTTTATTCATTATCGGCACTATTCATCGTAAAAAGAGAATGGTAGATATCCAAATGTTTTTTGGAAATGAAGTAATGAACTATACAGAATTATCAAAAGAAAGATCAGCTGCACATAAGTTTTGAGCAAAAGTTTTCTTTTTAAGTATTTTAATTCTTCTAGTTATACCTATCATTATATTGTTAATAGTTAAAAAAATTGTAAAGAGAGGAAAATAAATATGCCTACATGAGGAATTGTTTTATTAGTTATTTTACCCTTATTATTTGCAGCCATAGGTGCTATTGCAGCCATCTTTATTACTAAAAAGAAATTTGAAAAGCAATTAAGAGAGAACCCACCTATTAATGAAAAAATGATAAGAGTTATGTTCCAACAAATGGGACGTAAGGCTTCAGAAGCACAAATTAGAAATGTAATGCGTTCAATGAAAAACGCTAAATAGATATAGGTTTTATCCTATATTTTTATTTTTTTTGTACAAATTTTGTACATTTTTTGCAATTTTTACTATTAATATATATATATATATATAATCCTGTATAATAAAATTCGATATATAAATTTAATATATCAACTTAAGATTAACAAAATATAATTAATTAAAATATAAAAAGAAAGACTAAAATTATGAAGAAATCATTAAAAATTGCATCAATAGTTGGTGGTGGAGCAGCTGTTGTTTTAGGTTTTACATTAGTTCCATACGGAATTCAACAAGCTCTTTTAGCTAAAGAATCTAAACCAGCACCAGATCAAAAATCTGAATTACAAAAAAAATTACAAAAAGTTGATGAACAAGTCGAATTAATTAGTGATGCAAGTGTTAAGAAAACATTTGCTGAACAAAAAGAAGCATTTTACAAAAAATACAACAATTCTAAAGAATCAATTATTAACAAAGTTTTAACAAATGCTGAAATTAAGAAAATTTTCTCTGAAGAAGATATTAAAGCTATTAAAGCAGCTTTTGCTGAAGGTACAAGTAAATTAGATGAAATTTTAGCAGAAATTCAAGCAGGTTCTTTAGAAGAATATAATAAAGATCCAAAAACTGGAAAAATTTCTTCAGGTGTTCAAGCAGTTAAAAACTTTTTAACTATTGAAAAAATTAAAGAATTTATTAATAGAAAAGATGGTATTGCTGATACATTAGTTTCAGTTGGTACAAAAGTTGGAAAATATGCAAAAACTGTATTTGACATTTTAAAAACTAATGAATCAACAAAAAACATTGCACAATTAAATGATTTAATTACTGCTGTTAATAATAAATTTACAGGTGAAGACAATTCATTCAAGAAATTATCTGATAACTTAAGAAAATTTGATTTTTCTAAACTAACAGACGAAGGATACAATAAAACTTTTGAAAAATTATTAGGCACTATTTCTGAAGCTAAAAAAGACGCAGTTGCTGTTTTACAATCAGTAAAAATGTCTGAAGAAGATATTAACAAAGTTAAAGAAGTTATAAGACCTATCTATAACTTATTACAACAAGCTTTACAAGAATCTATCGACCTATTCAAAAATACATTAGCAACAGATCTTCCTTCACTTCTTGAATCATTAAAATAATTTAATTATAAAAAAGTGCGAGAAAGAAACTTGTGCTTTTTATTTCTAGCTTTAAGAAAGGCAATTATGAAAAAAATAAAAAATAAAATTTTAGCAATGTTACCAGCGATTTCCTTTGGTTTGTTATCAGCTTCATGTACTTTTCAAGATAATAGTGCTGAAACATTAAAACAAAAAGAAATAGAAAAACAAAGAAAACAACTAAATGAAGAAATTAATAACATTTCTGTTTCATTAAAAAATGATGTGAACAAAGAGAATGTTTTTCCTTCAGAAATTGATTTATCTAATTTCGAAATTTCAAATAAGAAAGATAATTTTATTTTCAGAACTGATGGTCCTTTAGTATCTGATGATATTAATGGTACTTTAACATTGAATTACTATTTTGAAATTCTATTTATTGATGAAGAGAAAGGAATTAATGAATGAATATCTTCAAAAAAGATTTCAAAAACTTTCGAAGATTTTAAAAGTTATAGAAACATTATTGATAAAGAAGCAGAAAAAATAGTTTTATCTATCAGAGAAGATAATAAACAAACAACTTTACCATCAGATTTTATAAAAATAACAAACAACTTTATTTTTGAGGAAGTATCTCAAGACTTTTCTCTTCAATATAATTTTGAATTTAATGATGAATTAGGAAATGTTATTGTTAATTACTTTTTACAAGATACAGAAAAAAATCTTTCATCAAAAATAATCAAAAAACAATTTGATGGTTTTTATACAAGTATTCAAAAAGCTAAAGATAAAGAAAATCAAAGATTAAATTATTTATTAGACACAATTAATTTAGAAGATAAAGTAACTTCATCAAAGGATAAAGTTAAACCTTCGTTAATAGTGAAAGAAAATTTTGCAACAGAAATAGAAAATGCAAAATTAGTCATTGAAAACCTTGTAGCCAACGATGATGATGGATCTTTAACTTTATCATATTTTATTCAAAGTACAAAACAAGGACTATCTGAATTAGTTTCTAGTAAAAAAGAAATCACAATTGAAAACTTTTTAACAAGAGATGTTTTTGACCAAAGAAGAAAACAAACAATTACAAACGAATTAAATAGCAAAATTACAACGCTAAATGTTTCTGTTGAAGATAAAAACGTCGAAACAAAGGCTTCTAGATCTCCTAAGAATGTAACTGAACAGGATTTAAACTTCACTTTTGAAGATGAAAATATTTCTATTAAGGTAAAAAATCTTATTTTTGATGAAGTCAAGGGTGAAATAATAGTAGAATTTGTATTTTATAAACATGATATTGATTTAGACCAAGATGTATTTTCAACCCAAAGTGCTAGAAAAGTTGTAAATGGATATAAAACTAAAGAATTAATTGAGTCAGAAGAAAGACAAAGATTAAATGATTTATTAAAGAACATTAATGACATTTCATTAATTAGTAAAAATGTTAATGAATCATTTGCTTCAGAAATTATAAAAGAAGACTTTGATTTAAACTCACTTCCAAATACAAAAATTGAAATTATTAATTTAGTTTTAGCTAACGATGAACAAGGAACAATTAATATTGAATTTATTCTAAAAAGTTTAATCAATGAAAACGGAAATATTATTTCGGAAAAGAAAACAATTGTTAAAAACGGATTTTTAACTAAAAATCAATACTTGGACAATTTAAAACAAACATATAATCAAAAAGTTTTAAATAACGAAATTGGTTTAAATGTAAGCTTTAAAAAAGAATCTGAGAAAGCAAATATTTTACCTTCTTCTGTTGTAAAAGAAGATTTTGAAATTAGTGTAAACAACGAAAACGGATTAGCTATAAAAGAATATACACTATTAGCAAAAGACGTTGAAGGTACATTAGAACTAAATATTAATTTCTTAATTCATGATAATAAATTCAATCAAGATATTGAATTGAGTGAAACAAAAAAAATAGTTTACACAGAATTTTTAACTCAAGCAAACTCACATAAACGTGCAGAAATTGAGAGATTAAATAATTTACTAAATTTTGATAATTTAGTTATCTTAAAAAATGAAAGTGATAAAACTGAAAAATCTGCTTTTGATATCACTAAAGAAGATTTTCAATTTAATTCAGAAAAACAAGAAGAATTAGTTGATGTAAAATTAGAAATTACACAATTAACTCCAAATGACAATGGTGAATTAATTATAGATTTTGCAATTTCAAAAGAAACAGAAGAATATGGCAAGGCATCTTCGAATACAAAACAATTAAGAATTCAATTCTTATCTAAAGATGATAAATCGATTAAAGATGCAAATAAACTAGAAATTCCTACTGAAGCAAATTACATGCCAGAAAATGTTTATGTTAAAGATGACATGACACCATACTTCACCAACACCGAAGAATTAGCTAAAATTTTAGGACTTTCAGACTTTGTAACAAATAATCCAAATTTAGAAATTGTAATTACTAAATTCTCATTCGATGATGGATGATGAACAGATTTATGTAAATTAAAATATGATTTTACATTTAGATCAAAAACAAATAACTCATTAGTTTCAAAAAGATTTTCTGGAAAGATTTTAATAGCAGATTTCATGAAGAAAAGAAATCTACAAAACTATGTAGAAAATTGTTTTGAATTTGTTGTAAAAAGCAAAAAAAGCGCAGAAATTTCTCAAAAAGAATCTTCTTTTATCACAAAAGAAAATTTATTAACTTATTTTGAAAACTTAAAGCAAAAAGATATTACTAAAAAGTATATTTTAGATACAGTTCCAGAAATGATGAAGATTACAAATTTTGAAATTATTTCACATGATTCCGATGCTGGAACTGCAACTGTAAGAGTTTCTGCAACATATGATTCAGTAACTAAACATAAAGATTACATAATTTCAGGTTTTGCAACAAAAGAAAAATTAGAAGAAATAAGACAAAATAGACAAAATGAACAAGAAAGAATCGATGCATTATTAGAAACATTAACAATGACATATAATAAAGAAAATCAAAAAACTCAATTAGTATCAGATGTTAATTTGAAAGATTTTATTTTTAATATTGAAAATCAAAATGTTATTATTCTTGAATCAAAAGACCGTGTTATTGATGGCAAAAATGGAACAATTATGTTTTCGATTAAGTTAAGATCTAATAAAGAAAATTTTAACGATATAGTTTCTACAAAAGAAAAAGTCTTTACATTAACAGGTTTTGCAAAAGATAAAACTGAACAAATTAATTCTTTATTAGAAAAATTTAAGGTATCAGAAAATTATTTAAATTACAAAGAAGAAATTGAAAATAAATTAAATGCAGACATTGAAGATGAAGCTAAAGAAAGAAATCCGCAAATTAAAGATAATGTTATTAGTGTTTTAAAACAAGAATATACAAAGTTAACAATTGCAGTTGAAGAAGCCTTTTTTGAAAGTATACAAACATTGATGAGCATCTTTATGCAATTCAATGAAAATGAACAATTAAACGAAAAGTTTTTTGAAATTCTGGGAAATATGTTCACTAAAACAAATAATGAGCTATTTTTAACATTGTTAGAACCCGCGGTAAATACAAATACTGGAAAAATGAAAACCGATTATCAACAAATTGTTGCAAACTGAATTATTCCAAATACTGTAGGAAAATGAGCAACGGCAATTTTTACAGAACTGAATAAAGGAATTCCAGAATTTAATAAGTATATTGAATCAGAAATGGACAAATTAAATACACAACATGAGTTTTTAAATAATTCAGAAGAAAAACAAAATCAAACTAAAGAGGTTGTACAAAATCAACTTAAGACCATTCTAGATTATTATAAAGATATAAAATGAGATTATTTATTTTTAGGTAAAGGTCAAAAACAACCTAATTATGATAACTATAATGGTGGTAAAAAACTTTTACTACTAGGAATGATTTCATTTTTAAATTGAGTAACTCCAGGCTGAGAAGTGTTATTTAACACTGATAAATTTATAAATGCTAATGTTTACAAAGATTCTGATGATAATAACCTAATTACAAATTTAAATAAATTAGTTACAGATAATAAAATTACAGAAGATGAGAAGAACATTTTATTCAAAGAAAGTAAAACAATCCTTTCACCTTTCTTAAAAGCTATAGACATTTATAACAAGAAAATTAAAAAAGCTTTAGAAGAAAATTTATATAATAATTTTGTTAATATTGTTAATGAAACAAAAAAATAAAAAAAATTTAAATAAAAAAAATTTTAGTATATAATAATACATACAGCAACCATAACGAAGGGGCCCACCTGATTCCATTCCGAACTCAGCAGTTAAGACCTTCCGTGCCGACAATACCGTATGGGAAGATAGGTCGTTGCTTTTTTTTATTTCTTTTTTTGATAATTGAAAAACTTTCGCTTAATAAAATTCTGATATATTAACTATTTATAATATAATTTTTAAAATTAATTTTAGGAGTATATTAGAATGAACAAAATATTAGTTATTAATGCGGGTTCTAGTTCAATTAAATGAACTTTATTTAATCATGAGCTGCATGTCGAAGCAAAAGGTGTTGCTCAAAGAATTAAAATGGCTGAAGGAATTTTATCTTTTAATTATCAAGGCAAAAATGAAGATTTTCATATGCCACTTTCTTCATTTTTAGAAACTGTTAAACAATTGGTTAAAAAATGAGAAGAATTTCATATTATTCATAATTTTGATGAAATTGAAAAAGTTGCTTTTAGAATAGTAAATGGTGGCCCACATCTACAAGAAACAACATTAGTAGATGAAGAAAAAATTAACTTTTTAAAAGAATCAATTGACTTAGCGCCTGTTCATAATCCTGGTGCTATTGAAGCCATTGAAGCATTTAGAACATTATTACCACATGCAAAAATGTCAATGCATTTTGACACTTCATTTCATCAAACCTTATCTAAGTTGGTATATTCTTATCCAATAAATCAAGAATTAAGTGAGGAGTTAAATATTCGTAAATATGGATTCCATGGTTTAAATCATCACTACATAACTCAAAAATGTCAAGAATTATTTAATAAAGAAAAAGTCAATATTGTTAGTCTGCATATCGGTAATGGTGCTAGTTTATGTGCTATTCAAAATAGTCAATCGATAGATACGAGTATGGGTTTCACACCATTAGCTGGTGTTATGATGGGGACAAGATCAGGAGATATTGATGCTTCAATTATTCCTTATATCCTTAAACATACAAATCTAAAAGTAGAAGAAATTTTTAAAATCTTAAATGAACAATCAGGAATGTTAGGCGTTTCTCAAGTTTCTTCTGATATTAGAGATGTACAAAAAGTAAAACACGAAAATGAGCAAGCCCAATTCGCACTTGATCTATATACTCAAAAAATTGCTGATTATTTAGTTTTATATTTAAATAGAATTAAAGAAAAAGTTGATGCAATTATTTTTACAGCAGGCGTTGGAGAAAATGATAGTAATATTCGTGCTGAAGTTATTAAAAAAGTAAACTTAATAAATCTAAAAATAGATGAAAACAAAAATCAAGGAAGAGATTTTGGTGATTACAAAATAATTTCAGATGACAGCAGTTCTATTCCTATTTATGTAATTAGAGCAGAAGAAGAACAATTTATAGCCAATGAAGCTATTCATTTATAATTAATATTAAAATAAGACTTACTTTTTATAAAGAAAAGCCTTATTTTTTTATTATTATAATTGGTCAAAGAAATTTAATTATTTAGAGTATAATTGCAATTATTAGTAAAGGAGTAAAAATGTTTAAACTATATAAATATATGGCTAAAAAGTTAAAATATTTATCAATTTTAACAATATTTTTAACCACTATTCAAGTTATAGCTTTTTTATTTATTCCGATTTTTATTGGGCAGATATCTTCCTTAATTGCCCAAAGAGCTTTTATGGTAGCCAATCCACATTTACCAATACCGGATTATGTTGATGTTACTATCTTAAAAATGTTCAAAGTAACCGGAACAATTAATGAAGCATTAACCTATTTTTCTATTTATTTTGCTATTGCATTACTAATTGGTACAATAGCAACTTTAAGCGCTTCATTGTTAGCATCCTATATAGCAAACCTAGGAACTAAACAAATAAGACAAAAACTTTGGGAACACTTAGGGAAACTTTCTGAAAAAGATATTGAAGGTTTTACACATTCTAAAATTCTAACAAGATTTACAATTGATATGAGTAGAATTCAAATGGGTATCAATATTTCTTTAAGATTAACTATTATCGGTCCTTTTAATTTAATTTTTGGACTTGTATTTTCATTATTAACTGATATGCAATTGTCAATTACTTTAGGAATTCTAGTTCCAATTTTAATGTTAACGATGATTATAGCTGGAGCAATAATCGGCCCTCTTTTTTCTAAAGAACAAAAAATGTATGAAAAGCTTAATAATGAATCACAAGAGAGTATTTTAGGGGTAAAGGTTATTAAATCTTATAACCTAGAATCTTTACAAAACGAAAAATTTGAAGATAAAAATAAGCTTTGAACGAAATTATCAAAAAGATCTTGAAATTCTTACAATCTAGCGTTTGCATTTGTTAACCTTTTTGCAAATATAATTACGGCTTTAGTTTTACTTGCGACTGGTTATATTGCTAAGAAAAATGTACACGACATATCTGAATATAAAGAAATTATTTCAAATGCTGCTACTTTTACTAATTATGTAATGTATATTACCGTTGGTGTAATTATGTCTACTTTTATAATTTTTACTTTAGTAAGATCAGTAGTTTCTTCAAGAAAAGTAAATGAAATTTTTGCTAAAAAACCAGATATTGATTTCATTTTTTCTGATAAAAAAATTACCGAAGGCCATGTGAAATTTACTGATGTTTCATTTAGATACTATAATGATTCTGAAAAGAATGTATTAGAAGACATTAATTTTGAAGCAAAACCTGGTGAAATTATAGGTATTATTGGACCAACAGGATCAGGGAAAAGTACTATTGCCAAATTACTTAGTTTAGACTTTAAACCAACTTATGGTTCTTTAAAAATAGATGGTAATGATATAAGAGAAATAGATACCTTGTCAATAAGAAATTCAATAGCTCATGTTTATCAAAAACCTTTATTACTAAGTGGCACAGTCAAATCTAATTTATTAATGGCAAAACCAGATGCTAATGAAATAGAACTAATTGAAAGTATTCAAAATGCTTGTGCTTATGATTTTGTTTATAAAATGAAAGAAAATTTAAATTCAGAAATTTTGGCTAAGGGTTCAAATTTATCTGGAGGACAAAAGCAAAGACTTTCAATTGCTCAAGGATTAATTAAAAAACCAAAAATCTTAATTTTAGACGATTCTACTTCTGCATTGGATGCAAATACAGAACTTAAAATAAAAAGAAATTTAAGAAAAAACGCTTTAGAAAGAAAGTTTGTCACAATCATTATTGCACAAAAAATTTCTTCAATTATGGATGCTGATAATATTTTAGTTATTGATAATGGAAAGATTATTGCCCAAGGTAAACATAATGATTTAATTGAAAAATGTTCTTTATATTCTGAAATAGCTAAAACACAATTAGGAGGAGAAGATGCATAATTTAGACCCATTTAAAAAAATCTACGATCCTAATTTAACAAAAGAACAGAAAAAAGCAATAATGAAACAACAAAAGAAGCTTAAGTGAGATAGCTTTAAAAAATTAATGGGTTATTTAAACTATAAAAAAGGAATGCTTTTCTGAATTATTACTTTTGCAATATTATCTGCAGCTTGTTTATCTGCTGGAACCTTTTTACTTGGTTACATAATGGACAATTTTTTAACTTATGATTTCTTATTTGGAATAAACCCAACAACATTACAAGAAAATTTTGATGAATTTAAATTTTTAGGTTATTTTTTCTTATTAATTACAATTTATATTTTTCAACAAATATTTTCTTATCTATCTAATAAATTGTCAGTTGAATCCGGTGTTTTATCATCAGCTGTTATTCGACATGATGCTTATAAATCTTTAATGAAAATGCCTGTATCATTTTTTGAATCATTAAATACAGGAGAGTTAATGTCAATTTTAACTAATGATGTTGATAATTTAGCAAACGGATTGGCAGGTAATTTCAATACAATTATTATTACCGTTGCAACAACAATTTTTTCGTTTGGATTCATGTTTTATTATTCAGCATACTTGACTTTAATTACAATTGTTTTATTTCCATTGTTTCTATCATTAATATTTTTATTTATGAAAAAAGCAATGCCACAGTTTCAAAAACAACAAAAACAAATTGCAGATCTAAATGGATTTATTGAAGAAAATCTTGCAGCGCATCATTTAATTAAATCTTTAAACTATGGCGAAGCAATTAATGAGGCATTTGATAAAAAGAATCATAAACTTTATAAATCATCATTAAAAGCATCGATTTATACTGGTGTTATTTGGCCTTATGGTAATGTTGTTATTAACTTACTTCAATTAATAATTGTTATTATTGCTGCTGCATTTGCGGAGGCAAATATTGGAACCGGTTCAAATACAACTTTTACACCTGGTATTATTATGGCATTTGTTTTATATATAAGAATAATGGCAAATAACGTAACAAGAGTTTTTGAAAATATTGCGCAAGTACAAATTATGTCTGTTTCTTCTGTCAGATTATTTAATTTAATTAATCTTAAGCCTTTAGTTGATGAAGATAAATTAGGTTTAATTGACAAAGAAATCAAAGGAGAAATTAGTTTTGAAAATGTTAACTTTTCATATACTAATGATGAAAATAATTTACAACTTAAAAATGCTACTTTCAAGGCTAAAAAAGGTCAAATTTTTGCAATTGTAGGTCCTACTGGTGCTGGTAAAACAACAATAATTAACTTATTAAGTAAGTTTTATTTACCTAATAGTGGAACAATTAAAATCGATGATTATGATATAACACAAATTAATGAAAAATCTTGAAGAGATCAAATATCAATAGTTTTACAAGATACATTCTTATTCAAGGCTACTATTATTGAAAATTTAAGATACGCTAATATCAATGCAACAAAAGATCAAATAATAGAAGCTTGTCATATCTCTAAAGCACATGAATTTATTGAAAAACTTGAAAATGGTTATGATGAGATAGTTGAAGAGGGTGGAGCTAACTTTTCTCAAGGTGAAAGACAACTATTGGCTATTACAAGAGCGATTTTAGCTAATAAAAATATTTTAATACTTGATGAGGCAACATCAAACATTGACACAAGAACTGAAAAAATTGTTCAAAAAGCAATGAATGAATTAATGAAAGATAAAACTTCGTTTATTATTGCTCACCGTCTTTCGACAATTTTAAATGCCGATCAAATTTTAGTAGTTAATGAAGGAAGAATTATTGAATCAGGAACACATAAAGAGCTTTTAGCTAAAAAAGGTTTTTATGAAAAAATGTATAACTCTTCATTTAGTGAGGATTAAAAAAAGTAAGCGCGTGCTTACTTTTTTCTATATTAAAATATCTTATTAATTTCATTAATATCAATTTCTTTTAATTGACCTAATTCTAAATTTTCATCTAATTTTAAGTTGCCTATTGAAATTCTTTTTAAATAAATAATCTTATATCCAAAAAATTCGAGCATTTCTTTTACTTGATGAAATTTACCTTCATAGATAGTTATAACACCGGAATTATTGTTAAGAAATTCAAAGTTATATTTTTTAACAACATAATTATTTGAAATAGTTATCGGTTTAGGATAATGAGATTTGATTTTTATATCAAACTCTTTATTAACTTCAAAATAATATTTTTAGGTATTTCAAATTTAGAGTTCATAATTTGATGACCTATTTTACCATCGTTGCTAATAATCAATAAACCTTCGGTATCTTTGTCTAATCTTCCATAAGCAAAAAATTTTTTTGGATCTAAATCGATAATGTCAAAAATAGTTTCGTTTCTTGAATCATAATTAGCAACTACATAACCAGAAGGTTTATTAAAAACAAAGTATTGTTTATCTTTGTATATAATTTCTTCACCATCTATTGTTAGCTTGTCTCTTTCTAAATCAATTACGATAGGTTTTAAAATTATTTTATCATTTAAAAAAACGCGACCGTCTTTAAGAATTTTTTTACAATCATTTCTTGAAATATCTAAAAATTGACTAATAACTTTTTCAATTCTTATTTTCATTATAGCTCATCTTGCATTCTGTTCAAAGCATTAATATATATTTCTAAAGATTCCTTAATTTCTTTAAAAGTAAAGTATTCATTAGGGCCATGCATCAAATGCATATATTTTGTTGAACCAAAAGCAACACAGTTTTTCACAATACGAGCGTATGTCCCTCCACCGATTGCTAAAGGTTTTTCTTTCATTTGCATACCTTCATTATATGTTTCCATTAATAGTTTAATTAATTTGCTATCTGGATCCATAAACATTGAATTTTTAGTTCCTACTATTTCTAATTTTACGTTAGGTAAATTAACATCTAAATATGAATTTATTGCTTTTGTAACTTCTTCAACATTTCTTGTGGCTGGTACTCTAAAATCAAATGTTACAACGTGCTTATTATCTATAGTTCTTATAATACCTAAATTGGCTGATAATTTGCCCGAAAAATCATCAAAATCTTTAAAAATATTTTTTAGTGTATAGTCTTTATTTGCTAAATTATTTTCAATAAATTTAATTAAATCTTGGTTTTTTAATTCTGGGTAATTTTTACTTAGTTCTAATAAAGCTTTTATTATTGCATTATCACCTTTTTCAGGTGTTGAACCATGTCCACCTTTTCCTAAAACAAGATAATCTTTATTATTAAATTGATAATTAACTTTATCAGGTATTTGGTTAGCTACATCACCTGCATTAATTTCTAAACCTTCTATTTTATTAAAAATAAAATTTGCTTGGTAAATTAATTTTTCTGCAAAAATTAAAGGTCATTCACCATCAGGCGTATAAGAAACAAAAGGATGACCAAAATCATTTAAATAATATTTCATTGATTTCATTGTTGTTTCTTCAGAAATACCAAAAACTAAACGAATTGTTCAATCTTTATGAATTAAGTTATTATCTAAAATATATTTCATAGCATAAAGGTTGATAATTGCAGGTCCCTTATCGTCTAATGAACCTCTACAGATTATTTCACTTTCAGTAATTACTGGAACAAAGGCACTAGTTTTTCATTGATTCTTATCACCAGCAGGAACAACATCAAGGTGCGCTAAAATACCTAGAATTTTAGATCCATTTCCGATTTGGGCATATCCATATCTATTTTTTGAATCTTTATATGTTTCAAATCCAAAATCTTTTGCTAGTTTTAATGCATACTCTAAAGCATCATCAACATTTTTACTAAAAGGATATTTTTCCTCATTTTCTTGTTCAATGCTAATTGATGGAATCTCGCATAAATTAGCTATGTGCTGAATCATTTCATCAAATTCTTTTTTATTTTGTTGATATTTAATATATTTTTTCATTTTTTGTACTTCTTTTTCTTAATTAATTTTTACTAATTTCTTAGCAATACCTTTATTTTGAAAAACATAATTATTATCGTTTTCAAAAATTACTCTTATTAATTCAGGATAATCTGTAAATGGATTTCTATTATGTTGATGTTTGTAAATTCCATTATTTCTGTCAATATCAAATTGAGAAATACCATCCATTTTATTTCATTTTAAATATGTTTTTAAATATGAACTATTGATTGTATATTTTCCATTTTTTCTTACAAAAACTCGGTTAGAAGATTGGCTATTATTAATATTTTTATCTCCGTAAGTTAATACAAAGTAGAAGAATACTCTAGCAATATCACCTTTAAATTCATCAATTACTTCAAATACTTGTTGATTATCTTCAACACCAGCTCCTAATTTTGAACCATTACTTGAAACAATTCTTCCATTCTTAGTTTCACCGTAAGGAAAATTGCCATGAATAGCATTTACTTTTTTATCTGATGGTCAAACATGGTGAGCATCATGCTTCATTGGCGCTTGTTTTCCAAATCATGATTGAGCAATAATATGTTCACGATTCATACCTTCGCCTTCAGAGTTTCCTTGATCTCTATATTTTCCAAATTCAAAAGTGTACTTATCTTTTCCACCAATGATTTCTGTGTATAAATCTAAAACTGTTCCATCATTTTCATAATATTTGTCAACAAATGCATCACGGTATGTTCGATGTAAATCATCATAAGAACCAGTTTTACTTCGATTGTTTTTTTGGATAGTAAATAACTGTTCTCTTAGTCTATCTCCACTTAGTCCATTTAATGAACTATAAAAATCATCTGAACTATCGTATTGAATTTTATAACCATGATTTGTAGTTACAGCCTTGCCATTATTAGGCTCTGGCTCTGTACTTGGATCTTCCGGTTGTGGTTGTGGATCTGGATTTTCAGGATCTTCAGGTTGAGGAGTTGGTGATTCATTTTTTTCTAAAGCAATTTGCGCTTTAACTTTATTATTTAAAGTTTCGACAAATTCAATTAATTTTTTGAAATCATTTGTTTCTTTTAAAATTTCTAGAAGTAAAAATTCTTCATTAAATTCATTTTTCTTAGTTTCGGTTTTAACTAGTGATAAATTGTTTATTAGTTCAACTTTTTTATTTCAATATAAATATTTTTCAGGTGAATCCTGTTGTTGGCAAGATGCTGAAATAATAAAAGTAGCAGGCATTGTTAAACCTAATCCGCATAAAACTAAATTTTTCAAAGTTTTTATTTTTTTCATGTATATCATTTTTCCTTAAATAAATTGTTAGTAATATAAATTATATTAAAAATATTTATCTTGTGTTTTGAATTTAAAAATAGACAAATTATTTTTTAAAAAAATAATAAAAAACATATAAAGAAGACCTTTATATGTTTAACATTATTATTCTTGTGATTCTGCTTGTGCTTTTCTTGCTTCTCTTCTTAAATCACGTGCTCTTTCTTTTGCTAACTTGTGAGCTCTTTTTTCTGCTCTAACTTTATTAGCTAATCTAACGTCTTTTCTCACAATTAATCCTTTCGTAATTTATTTTTATCATCATTAGGTTTAAAAAGATATTAATAAATTATATCTATTTTTTCTTAATTTGTTTAACTTTTTCTTCAATCAAATCAAGATTAATATTATCAAGAGCCTTAAGCTTTTCTTCAAACGTTAAATTTGTTTTTGATTTAGATTTATTAATTTCTTGGTTTTTAATTTCCACAAAATCGTCATTAGTTTCAAAAAGTTGAATTTGTCCATTATCTTCTATTTTTAAATTTGTATCATTTTCTTCATTAAAAATATTTGGTAATTCAGAATGATAATATCTTTTGAATAAAGAAGTTTCTGTTGTTAATTCAAGATTATTTTCTAACTCTTTTTGTTCTAAGTAAAATTTCTTTAATTTTTCTTTCTCTTGGTTATCAACATCAATTAATTCATTAATTTTTATATGTTGAATTAAATAACCTGAATTATTGAAACTTTGTTCTAATCTAATTAGTTTGTCTTTTTTAGATTTATCTTTTAGTAATTTATCTAAGCTCAATCTTTCAGTTTCGTTATCTTTATTTGTTATTAAAAGTTCTAACTCTTTGGTATTAACTTCCAGAGATTTAGGAATGCAATTTGCATCTCTTAAAAAACTGAATAATTTTGTTCCACGATTTGTTCTATTAGTATATTCAATATCAGCCATTTTTCATTGCTTACACATTCCACCATCGGTAAGCATTGTTACATTATTTAATTTTGAACATGTTGTAAAGGCTGAAACAAAAGTTTTTTCTTTAGTTTGCAATTTAGGTAATATCTTAATTCCTTGTGCTCTCAATGCTAAATCTGTTGTAAAAATATTCTCATTTAATAAGAAATAAGAACCGTTATTTAAAAGAATAAAAATGTCTTTTTCATCATTTCCAATCTTTACATCAATTAATTCATCATCTTCATTTTTAAAGTTAATACACATTCTTTTCTTATTAAATATCTTTGAATCAAAGTTACTAATCTTCACTTTTTTTCCATAACCATATTTACTAATTAAAATTAAATTAATATATGAATTATAAGAAGTGATTTCCATTATCCGAATAACTTTTTCTTGGCTTTCCAAATTAACTATTGAAGAAACATGTGTTCCCAATTCTTTTCATGAATTATCTTTTAAAACATGAGCCTCAATAACAAAGAAATTCCCTTTATTTGTAAAAAATAAAAGTTTTGATAATGAATTTATTTTGTCATAATATCTAATCGTATCATTCTCTTTTAATTTGTAGGTTTTTAACTCGTTAGAATTAAATGTTTTATTACTAATTTTTTTAATATATCCTTCTTCAGAAACAAAGAAGTAAAAATCCTCATTTTTAGTTAATAATTTATGATCAACTTCTTTACTTATTAATTCTTCACTTATAATGGTTTTTCTTTCTTTTGCATATTCATTTTTAATTTCACTTAATTGGTTAATTAAAAATTTATCAAACTCAAAACTGTCATTTAATAATTTTTCACATCATTGAATTTGTGTTTCCAAACTTCTTTTTTCTTCTTGAAATTCAATTTGATCCATTCTTGAAAGTTTGTAAAGTCTTAATTCGGCAATAGCAGTGGCCTGAATTTCGCTAAAATTAAATCTTTTCATTAAAGCAAGAATAACACCTTTCTTTGAGTTATCACTCTCTTTAATTAATTTAACTACTTCATCTGAAATTTCTGCAACACGAATAAAACCTTCAACTATCTCATGACGTAATTTATATCTTTGTAAGTCAAATTTAATACCATTTGTGTTAACTAATCTTGAATGTTCTAAAAATGCAAATAGAGCACGATCTAGCGAAAGCAAACAAGGAGCGTTTTTATATATTGCGAGCATATTGTAGTCATAGTTAATTCTTAATTTTGTTTTATTCATTAAATATGTCAAAATAGCTTCTGGATTTGAATTTTCTTCTAATTCAATATAAATAGATAAACCATTTCGATCTGATTGATCTCTTATTTCTTTAATTCCTGAAATGGTTTTCGAAGAAATAATTGAATCAATTTCAAAAACCATTTTTGATTTAACTACACCAAAAGGAATTTCAGTAATTTCAATTCCAATAATATTCCCTTTTTTGTCTTCAATAAATTTATATTTTGATGAAAGTGTTATCTTTCCTCGACCAATTTTAAAGGCATCAATTATTCCTTTTGTACCATAAATAATTCCGCCAGTTGGAAAATCTGGTCCTTTAACATAATTCATTAACTCATCAACAGAAATGTTTGGTTTTTTAATCATTGCAATTAAGGCGTCGATTAATTCACCCAAGTTGTGCGGAGGAATTTGTGTAGCAAATCCCGAAGCAATACCTAAAGCACCATTTACAAGTAAATTTGGAAATAAGGTTGGTAAAATAACTGGTTCATATTCAGAATCATCAAAGTTAGGAACCATTGTAACAACTTTTCTCTCTAAGTCTTTTAACATTAGCTCTGTTATTTTTTCAAGCCTTGACTCAGTGTAACGCATAGCAGCAGCAGGATCATCATCAATTGAACCTTTATTACCATGCATTTGTACAAGAGGATAATTACTTTTTCATTCTTGCGCCATTCTAACCATTGCTTCATAAACCGAACTATCGCCATGTGGGTGGTATTTACCTAATACATCCCCAACGATACGCGCCGATTTTTTAAAAGGGTCTTTATTTCTTAATTTCAAATTTCACATTGAAAAAAGAATTCTTCTTTGAACTGGTTTTAATCCATCTCTTACATCTGGGATTGCTCTTTGTTGAATAACGTACTTAGAAAATCTTGAAAAACTATCACTCATGATTTCAATCATATTTTTTTCTATGATATTTTCAATAACTTCATCATATTCATTCTTTCTTTTTTTATCCATAATTCACCCCCCCTTTTTTTTATTTTTTGTTTATTTCAAATTCATCAATACTTGAAAAATCAATATTATTGTTAATTCAAGTTTTTCTTGCTTCAGAGTCATCACTCATAAACGTTGTAACATTTCTTTCAGTTAAGCCTTGATGATCAATATTTACCTTAATAATAGACCTTGTTTTAGGATCCATTGTTGTTTCTCATAATTGATCAGCATTCATTTCTCCTAACCCTTTATATCTTTGAATCTCATAGTTATTATATTGTGAAGTAATTTCTCTTAACCCTTCTTCATCCCAGGCATAAAAATGTTTATTATTAGAATTCTTAATTGTAACTTTATATAAAGGAGGCATTGCTATGTAAACCATCCCTGCTTCAATTAATTTCTTCATATATCTTCAGAAAAAAGTTAATAAAAGCATTTGGATATGAGCTCCATCGACATCGGCATCCGTCATAATAATAATTTTTCCGTATTGTGAATTTTTAACATCAAAATCTTCACCAATTCCCGCACCAATTGTATTAATAATTGTTGCTAACTCTTCATTTGCTAAGATGTCAATTAATTTGGCTTTATCGGTATTCATTACTACCCCTCTTAAAGGTAAAATAGCTTGCGTAACACGATCACGCCCCATTTTAGCTGAACCTCCAGCCGAATCCCCTTCGACTAAAAATAATTCTTTAATTGATGCATTCTTAGTTTGGGCAGGAGTTAATTTATTTGAAAGAATTTTTTTATTATCTAATTTATTTTTTACTTTTCTTGCTTCATTTCGAGCATTTCGAGCAGCCATTCTTCCTTCATAGGTTCTTTTAATTTTTTCTATGATTTTATCTGCTTCAGATTTATTTTCATTCAAGAAGAATGTAAATTTTTCACTAAAAAAGTCTTCAACCGATTCTCTTGCTTCAGGAGTTCCTAATTTATCTTTTGTTTGTCCAACAAATTCCAAAATATTTTCAGGAACTTTTAGGGAAACAACAGCAATAATTCCTTCACGGACATCTAGGCCATCAAAATTAATTTTAGTTTTTGAGTTATTATTTTTAGAATATCATTCATTTATAGTTTTAGTTAAAGCAGATTTAAAAGCAGTTTCATGAGTACCACCATCTCTTGTTTTAACATTATTAACAAAAGAGTAAATTGTTTCATTATAGTTTTCTGTATATGCTAACGAGATTTCAATTTCAATCCCGTTTTTTGCAAGTCCAGATGCAAAAAACACAGTACTTATAAATTTTCTTCCTTCACCAACAAAATTAATATACTCTTTAATCCCTTCATTTGTTTGAAATACAATATTTTCATTAGTGTTTTCATTTATGTAATTAATTTTCAAATTAGAAATTAAAAAACTTGCTTCTCTAAGTTTTTCTTTAACAGTATCAGATGAGAATTTTGCTTTCTTAAAAATATCATAGTTTGGTCAAAATTGTACTTTAGTTCCTTGTTTTAATGTTGGCCCGATAATTGAAGTTTTTTGAGTAATCTTTTCTTGTTGGAAAGCAGTAAAATACTCTTTTTTATCACGATAAACAGTGACTTCCATCTTTGAACTAAGTGCATTAACTACAGAAGATCCAACTCCGTGTAACCCTCCACTAGTTTTGTAAGCCCCTTCTCCAAATTTTCCACCAGCATGTAATTCAGTAAAAACCAATTCTACACCAGTTTTACCTGATTCATGTTTGCTAACAGGAACTCCTCGACCATTATCCTCGACGATTACTGAACCGTCTTTTTTTAGAATAACTTTAATATTATTTGCAAAACCCGCTAAGGCTTCATCAATTGCATTATCAACAATTTCTCAAATTAAATGGTGTAAACCATTTGAATCTGTTGACCCTATATACATCCCAGGTCTTTTAATAACAGCATCTAATCCTTTTAAAACTTTTAAATCTTTTGCTTCATAATTGGTTGTGTTCATAAATTTAATTATATATATTTTGATTATATTTTATTAAATATAAAAAATAAAGCACTATCAAAGTGCTTTAAAGTCTTATGTTTTTATTGTTTTCTTCAAAATATTCATTAGCCATTTCAATATCACTTTGCAATATTTTTTCGCCTAAATAAAATTTAGCGGTATTGTAAACTTTTTGACTTTGAGTTACTCTATAAATCTTTAAGAATGATTTTTTAACAATAATTCTCATTACTATAAAAACTATAATAAATACTATTGTTAAAAAAGCTGTAATACCACAAATAATTATAAAGGTAGTAAATGTTTTAAATGAAGCAGTTGAAGCATGAAGACCAAAATATAAACCCCAACCAAAAAGTAAAGATATTGGAATAACTATTAAAAAAGTAAAAAGCACTATATATGCAATATAAAACTTTTTTAATTTAGGATAATCTTTTAATTTGTCTGATAATTTTTTTCCCATTTAAATTACCTCCAAGTTAAATATTTTATAATATAAATTTTTTAATTTCTACTTGTTCAATAATTTCGTTTTCAATTTTTTCAATTTGATCTAACTCATTTTCTAATTTTTTAGCTTCTTCTCTTGTTGGTTTCGTTACTGGAAAGTGTGGGGCAAAAATTTCACATGTTTCACAAGCTTTTTGTATTGAAATTTCCATAGTGCCTAGTTTTTCTGCTATTTTAATTGTCTCATTTTTATCAAAAGTTAATAATGGTCGAAAAATTGGTAAATTGCAAACTTCTGAAATAGTATAAATAGATTCTAATGTTTGTGAAGCAACCTGTGCTAAATTCTCACCATTGGATAAAGCTTTAATATTATATTTTTCCGCTATTTTTTGTGCAATACGATAGAAACTACGACGCATTAATGTAATTTTGTATTTTTGATTTGATACCAATCCAATATAGTTCATAAGTTTTGTATAGTTAATTTGAAATAAAGTACTTGAACCTTGATATTTGGTTAAATTTTGAATTATTTGATCTATTTTTTGAGTTGTTTTTTCATCAGTATGTGGTGGAGTTATAAAATTTAGAAAAGCAACTTTTAAACCTCGTTTTTGCAATAAATTAGCAGCGACTGGAGAATCAATTCCACCACTAATTAAGTGTAAAACTCTCCCAGAAGAAGATACTGGCATCCCTCCTAGTCCGTCAATATAATTACTGAAAACATAAGTATATTTATCTCTAACTTCAATATAGATAAATAGATCAGCATTAGTTAAATCGACTGTCTTATTTTCAAAATTATCTAAAATCAATCCACCAAAATGCATATTTAATTCTGAAGATGTCAACTTATAATTCTTATTATGTCTTCTTGCCTTAATTGCAAAAGATTTAAAAATATTTTCTCCGGCAATTTTTAATACTAATTTTTCAATGTCTTTTAATTCATTTGAAGTTTTATAAACAATTGAATAAGATGAAATTCCAAAAATGTATTTTAATGAATTTAAATTACTTTCAGAAAATTTACAAAAAGCCCTGTCATACTCAATTTTTAATTCATTTTTTGGAATGTACAATTCTAAATTTTTTCTTAATTGATTTATAAAATCTTTCTTATTTTCACCTTTAAGTGTTAACTCTCCATATCTTATTAAAATTTCTTTTTCTTCTATGTTGTTCATTTTTTACTTCCTTTTATTTTTTGTTATTAATTCAATTGTTTTATGAATAACTTCATCGTATTTCTTTTGATAAAAAAAGTTTATTATTTCAATATTTTCTTTATGATATAAATTTTTAGTTAAAAAATTAAAATTCTTAACTAAGTAACTTGCAATTTTTATTTTTAAATTTAATAATAAAATTTTAGTTTTTATATTTTTTATTAATAATAATAAAAATTCTTGATTTTCAAAATTATTAGCATCAACAAAACTTAAATATTTCTTTTGATATTTAATTATCTCTTTATCTATTTCATAATTAAAATCATGAAATGAAAAAGCTTGTAAATATTTATTATTAATTTCTTCTTTAAAATTATTAGAATTAATAGCACTTTTATTTTTTAATAAAGAATTTTGAATTTTTAGAATTTCTTTTGCTTTGTTAAGTAAATAATTTAACTCATTTAATTTATTATAGAAAGAAACATTAGTAACCTTATCAAGGTTTTTAGTTTTTATAAAGTCAAAATAAATATATTCATTATTATAAAAATCATTACTTAATTTAATATATTGGTAATGGATATTGTTTGTTTTTAACAATTCACGATGATTATTGTCAATTTCATCTAGCAATTTCAATATTTTTCCCTGATTTTCAGTAAGTTTAAAAATACTTTGTAATTCATTATTAACCAGTTGAGATTTTTCATAAATTTCTTTTGATAATAAAATGATTGTGTCTTCAAAAAAGTCTCTTCATTTTAAAACATCACTTTTATTAAGGTTTTCTTTTAAAGTATCTATTTTATTTGAAATAGAATTTAAAAAATCATTTTTTAAAATTTGTTGAAAAATAGTAGGAAATTTTTTACTTTCTTTAATTAAATCATTTAAAAAAATAAATGGTATTTCAATATTTTTTTCAACAAAATCAATGATTGATAAACCATTTTCAATGTATGAAACAAAGTAGGTTAATTCCTTATTAAATTCTTCTTTTTTGTAAGCTAATTTTAAACAATCTAATAAATCAAAATCTAAAACATCAAGCTCTTCTACAAAAAAAATAATTCTATTTAGTCTTTTATTTATTTCATCTCTATTTTTTTCAATAAAACTATTGTTTTTATTATTCTTTAAAATTTTTACAATATTACTAATAATATTATTACTTTTATTAATAAAGTTTAATACATCTAAAACTTCTTTACTTTTAGTCTCAATAAGTGATCACTTTTTAGTATTTTTAATTTTAATTTTAATTGATTTCAAATATACTTTTATTTTTTTATAAATATTATTAAAATCTGATTTTTTAAATTTTTTTGATTCAAAAATGCGAATTAACTTATCATATTCAACTATCACATTTGAATAAATAGACTCAATTTCAAAAATATTTTCTGCACAACTTTTTTCTAATTTCTTATATTGTGAATTTTTTTTAGAAAGTTCATGAAATTGATCATTTATCTTATTTAATTTTTTTAAATAAATTTCAATTTTATTAATTTGTTTTTTCACGTATTTAATTTTATTTTTTTCTAATACAGAAAAGTAATAGATAGCCACTGAAAAAAGCATTAAAACTCAAAACCAATTTTTTCACATGATTATAAATTATATTTAATTAATATAAAAAGTAAATTAATATTAATATTAATATTTGCTAATATCAATAAAAAAAATATATAATTACACTTATGAAAAAACAAAAGAAAGTTTCATTAGCATGTCAAAATTGCTTACATAAAAATTATTCAGTTAATAAAAGTAATGAACAAAGATTAGAAATTAAAAAGTTTTGTAAACATTGTAATGTTCAAACACTTCACAAAGAGGAAAAATAAAATGGAAGATAAAAAAACATTGTCAGATCAAGAAAAAAAGCTTGAGAAAGAAAGAATTAAAAAAGAAAAACAGTTATTAAAAAATCGAAAAAAAGAAGAAGCAAAAGAAACAAAACTTTACACTTTTAGAAATTTAGGTAAAGAAATTAAAAGAGTTGTTTGACCTAAACATTCTAAGGCTTGAAAATGATTTGGAATTACTATTGCTTTCTTAGTAATTATGGCTTTATTTTGTTTTTTAGTGTCACTTGGATTTACAGGTTTATGAAATGTAGTAGGAATAAAATCGTAGGAGGAAAAAATGCATTCAGATTATAAATGATATATGATATCTACCGTTTCTGGTAAAGAAGATAATGTTATTGAAGCATTAAAAAATAAGATAAGTTCAAAAAAAATGGAGGATTTTTTTAAAGATATAAGAATATTTAAAATGCCTCACCTTTCAAATAAAGAACTTCAAAAGAAAAGTAGAGGTGAAGAGTATATTGTAAAATATGTAAATATTTATAAAGGTTACATTTTTTTAAATATGATTATGAGTGACGAGTCTTGATATTTGGTTCGTAATACTCAATATGTTACTGGGTTAATTGGATCTTCTGGTAAAGGAGCTAAACCAACTCCTATAAGTGAAAGTACATTTGAAAAAATGATTGAAAAGGAAAGAATTTTAACCGAAAAATTTGCAGCTGGCGATATTGAAACAGCTTTTAAAGAAGGTATTATGGTTAAAATTAAGAGCGGAATTTATAAAGATGAAGTTGGTGAAATAATTAGAAATGATGATATTGAACAAAAAGCATTTGTTAATATTGAACAATTTGGAAGAAAAGTTCCTACAGAATTTTCACACCAAGATTTAGAAATATGCTCATAGTTTTGCATATTTTTTAATTTAAGAATAATTAATTTTTAATTTTAAGGAAAGAAATTATGAAAAAGTCAAAAAAAATTTTACTAGGTTTAGTTAGTGCATCAACTTTTGCTTTACCTTTAGTTGCTATTTCATGTACTGACTACAAAACAGAATTGGAAAAAGAAGTGCAAATTGCTAAACAACAACTATCAAATGTTGAGTTTGCCGATGATTTTGAAACACAATTTAAAGCTGAAATAATAAAGGCTGAAAATGTTCTTAAAAAAGAAAATGTTGAAGCGGATGAATATCAAAAAGCTTTAAATGAATTTGTAGCAAAAGCAAAAGAAATTTTAAAAAATAACAAAGAAAAAATTGAAGAGTATGTTAAAAATCAAGGACAAGTTTTTCTTGTGTTAAATAGTTTAAAACAATATGCACACGAGCAACTTAAAGGCGATAAATATAAGACTTTAAAAGCAAAACTTGTTGAGAAATATCAAGAAAAAGAAACAGAATTAATAAGCAAAAAGTCTTCTTTTTTCAACCCTGCAGAAACTAAGAAATTTAAAGATGCATTAAATCAGATTTTAGAAGAAATAAAAGCAGAAAAGGAACAATTAGATAATCCTTCAAGTAGTTCATCTTCAACAGAATCTACAGAATCTAATGAATCAACTTCAGAAGGATCAAACGAGGGTTCTGATTCTTCAAGTAAACCTTCAAGCAGTGAAGAAACAACCACAACAGAATAATATTAAATAAAAAGAAGAATCAAATAACAATTAATCTTCTTTTTGTTTTTTATATAATAAGGACTTTTTTTTATGAAAAAAATATTTTATTTTAAAGAACATGAAAGCCTAGATGAATTAGTTTATTATTTATTATCTTTTAAGGATTTAGAAGCTATTTTACTAAATGGTGAATTAGGGGCAGGTAAAACAACGTTAACAGCATCAATCGCAAAAAAATTGAATGAAAAGAAAACTGTTGTATCGCCAACATTCAATACAATGATTTGCTACGATAAAATTATTCATATTGATGCTTATAAATTAAAAGGTGACTTGTTTGCATATGAAGAGTATTTTGAAAATAAATTAGTAATAATTGAATGGGCAAAAAATATTACACATAATTTTAGAAATTACTTTAGTATAAATGTTACTCTCCAAGAAAAAAATGGAGAAGTTTTTCATGTTTTTGAAATTATTGAAAATACTTGCAGACAAGGCCTTTTTATTGAAACATCATTAGAAGATTTTTTTGTAGCATTAATTGAAAATAATAAAATCATAGATTATATTTTAATTGAAAAACTAGTTAAAAAGACTGATTTATTTTTTGAAGAAATAGATAAACTTTTACAAAAAAATAACACTAAGTTAACATATATGAGCGAAATATTTACAACAATTGGACCTGGAAGTTTTACTGGTTCAAGATTAGGATTTGCTTTTGCATCTACTAATAAACAGTTACAAAAAATAGTAGCTAATAATGATATTTCTATTAAAATTGCACCTACTTATGATTTATTTTTTACTCAAACTCAAAAAGATTTAGTTTATATTAAAGCAAATAAGTATAAGGCTTATGAAGTAAGTAAAACAAATGATAAAATAATAATTAATTTATCAGACAAAGTCGATTTAATTGATAAATTCGATTATTCTAATTTTATGAAGAACGTTGATAAATTTTTATCTCAATTTAAGGAAGTTGAAAATGTTTTAGATATTGAACTTATTTATGCTTCAGACCCACAAATAGGAGCTATTTAATGAAAATATTCGCTATCGAAAGTTCACACGATGATACATCTTTTGCGGTTTTAGAAGATAATAAATCAATCTGAATGAAAACAATTTCACAGACAGAAATACATAAAAAATATGGTGGAACAATTCCTGAAATAGCTTCAAGACTTCATGTAAAAAATAGTGCTTTATTAATAGAAGAATTTAAAAATGTAGTTATAAATGGTAAAAATATTTTTCAAGACATTGATTATATCGCTTACACCAAAGAACCGGGGCTTGTTGGTTCGCTTCAAATTGGTTATGTTGTAGCTCAAACTATGGCGAGAATATATTCAAAGCCCATCTTAGGACTTAATCATTTAGAAGGCCACTTTTATTCAGCTTTTATTGAAAAAGAGTTAGAGTTTCCTGCTTTATGTTTATTAGTATCTGGTGGGCATTCACAAATCATGCTTTATAACGATAAAGATAATTTTGAAATAATTGGTGAAACACAAGATGATGCTGTTGGTGAGGTTTATGATAAGGTTGCAAGAAAACTAAATTTAGGCTTTCCTGGAGGTCCTTGCATCGACAAAATATGACAAGAAAATAATGAAAAGTATTTAGGTCATTTTTCAATTCCTCATACCGATAAAGAATTAGATTTTTCTTTCAGTGGTATCAAAACTGCTGTTATTAATCATTACAATAATTTAATTAATCGAAAAGAAGAAATAAACATTGAAAAAATAGCAACAGAATTTCAAAATACAATTATTTTATATTTAAAAAATAATTTTGAAAAAGCAATTTTGAAATTTGCACCAAAATGTATAACCTTAGCGGGTGGTGTTAGCGCTAATAAAGCAATTAGAAACATGGTACTTTCTTTACATCAAAATGTTTACTTACCAAAAATGGAATATACAACCGATAATGCAATGATGATTGCCAGATTAGCCTATGAAAAAGTGAGAAAATAATATGTGAAAATTTATTAAAAGTTCAACTTCACAAGAAAATTGATTAGATGTTTCAAATCATGAAATAGTTTTTTGAGGACGTTCAAATGTTGGAAAATCTTCTTTAATTAATGCGCTAGCAAAAACAAAATTGGCGAAGACCTCTTCAACACCAGGTCGCACTAGACTTATAAATTATTTTGAAACCACTAATCACCAAATCGTTGTAGATTTACCTGGTTATGGTTATGCAAGTATGTCTAAAAAAGATCAGCAAAAAGTAAATGGAATTATTGATCATTATTTTAGAAATTCAGAGATAAGTAAGACAGTTTGTTTTCTTATTGATGCTAAAGTTGGTTTTACGCCAATAGATTTAGAAATGATTGATTATATTAATTTTTTGGGTATTTCTTTTGACATAATAATTACTAAAATTGATAAAGCTAACCAATCGCAAAAACACCGTGTTAAGACCCAAGCCTTAACGTTTAAAAAAGAAATCAATATTTTTCTTGTTTCTTCCGAAAAAAATCTAGGGCTTGAGGATTTGAATGAATATTATAAATTTTAGGTTTTTAAAAGACCTAAAATTTATTTTTATTATCAATTACCTTAAAATTTAAATAAATTTTAGAGCAATAGTAATCAATCCTAATTTTTATATTGCAATTTTTGTATAATTTAAACTATGAAAAACAAGGAAGATAAAAAAAGACTATTATTTTTAATAATTCAAATATTTGCACTTTTTATAATTCCAACCGTAATTTTTTTTGTTGGTTTATTTAGACTTCCAGAAAAATGAAAAATTGCAATAATTGTTTTATATTCACTTTTGGTAATAGGTTTGGGAATTTTTATATTTTTCATTATACGAAAATATTTAAAAGAGTCAGCAATAGCTAATCGCACTTTAAATCAGTATATTCAAAATGAAGTTAGAGACCAAGGAATTGGAACAATAATATTTTTAAATAATGGAAAAATAATTTGAGCAACAGATTTTGTACTTAATAAGTTTGGAAAGTCAATAATTGGTAAAAATATTAAAGACGTTTTTGAAATTGCTGAATGAACTAAAACTAACAATGATTTCATTTTCAGAAAAAATGACTACGAGTATGAGGTTCACGTTAGTTTTGAAAAGAATATCGTAGCAATAAAAGACGTTACTATTCAAAGCAGTTTATTAAGCGACTACAAAAAACAAAGAGTAGTTTTTGGTGAACTCCACATTGATAACATGAACTTATATCAAGTTTCTTTAGCTCAAGAAGACCTTTATGCAATATATTCAAATTTTGGATCTTTATTTGACGAAATTTCAAAGAAATACAATATTGTTTATCGTCAATATGAAAATGGTCGTTTCTTTGTTTTAACTAACCAAGAAACATTAGAACAATTTGAAAAAACTAATTTTGATGCATTTAACCAGTTAAAAAATAAAAACATTCATAAAGGGATAACTTTGACTTTATCTGGAGGTTTTTCATATGGTATTTTTAAATTTGAAACTTTAGATAAATTAGCGAAAGAAGCTTTATTACAATCTAAAACTCGTGGTGGAGATCAAATAACTGTTTTAACCAAAAATGAAAAACCAAGATATTATGGAACTAGCTCAGAAATTAATATAAATATGTCACGTACAAATGTTAGTTACATTGCAAATATCCTAATTAATAAACTAAAATCTCGAAACATTAATAAAGTTATAATATACGGGCATAAAAATGCTGACTTGGATGCTTTAGGTTCAGCTTGAGGTATTTATAGATTAGCAAGATCTTATGACAAAGAAGCATATATTCAAAATAAGACTTTTGATGAAACAACACAAAGAGTATACGATCGTTTAACCCCATTAGAAAAACAAGTATTTATTTCTTCAAAAGAGGCAACAAGTTTAAATGATAAAAAAACATTAGTTGTTATTTGTGATGTTTCTGATGAGACAAGAATCGAAAATCAATATGCTTTTAAAGAAATTGAGAAAGATAATATTATTATTCTTGATCACCATAGAATTGGAGCAAACCCTACTTATGCTTTTAGGGAAAATTCTTATATTGACTCTTCAGCATCTTCTGCTTCTGAAATAGTTACAGAAATAATTGCGATTTCAAATAATGGTGACAAAATTGATGATGTTACTGCTCAACATTTATTAAATGGAATTTATTTAGATACTAATAATTTTCAAAAGCAAACAAGTTCTAAAACATTTTCAGCTGCCGCGTTATTAGAAATGTGAGGCGCAAAAATTTCCGTTTCAGTTAATACATTAAAATTAGATGAAGAAGTTTTTGAACAAGTTTTTGAATTATTAGAAAATTTAAAAGAAGTAAAACCAGGTTATTTTTTAGCCTATAAAAACATTTCTGTTTCTCCTGACATTATATCAATTGCAGCTGATGAAATTTTAAGAGTAAATGGCAGAAAGGCTGCCTTTGTTGTTGGTAAATTAGCGGGAACAAAAAAATGTAAAATGTCTGCAAGAGGAATTGATACCAACGTTCAATTGATAGCAGAAGCAGTAAATGGCGGCGGTCACTTTGGAACAGCTGCTGCCGAAAGTGACGAAAATATTGAATTATTCGTCGATAATCTTATTCAAGCAATAGTGAGTGTGAAAAATGAAAGTAATAATAATTAAACAATATGACAAATACAAAGTTAATGAAATTGTAGAAATTAATGATGGATTTGCAAAAAACTTTTTAATTAAAAATGGTTATGCACAACCAGTTAATAAACAAACTTTAGCAAATTTAGAAAGAGTAAAACAAAATTTAGCTGATGATTATGCCAAAGAAGTAGCAAAAGCAAAAGAATTAAAAGAAGAGATTGAAAAAGTTACATTGAATTTTTTCTTAAAATCAAATGGCAATGTTGTTCATGGATCAATTACAAATAAAGCAATTGAAAAAGAATTAGCTAAACATAATATTAAAGTTAAGCCACATGCCTTAAGTAAGGATTCATATAATACTTTTGGGAAACATTATATTAATGTTAAACTTCATCAAGAAGTCACTGCAATTTTATTAATCCAAATTTTTGAAGAAAAATAATTGAAATAAAATTTTAAACAAATGAAAGGAAGAAAAATGGATAAAAATTTATTAAGTTCAAGAGAAACAGCAATTGCTAATAATGAAGCATCATTGTTAGGTCTATTATTATCGAGACCAGAAACATATTTAAAAATTGCTGTTTTAATCCGTCCGGAAATGTTTCACTTTAAAAGCCACCAAGTTTTATATACGGCAATTTCTGAAGTGCAGAACAATTCAAAACATTTTGACCTTTCAAACCTTTTAGTTTATTTAGAAGAAAATAAACAATTTGATTTGGTTAGTTCATTTTATATGAGCACACCAGAATACTTAGCATATTTAGCTCAAAATGCTGGTTTTGTTAGCGAAATTGAAGTATATGCTAAAAATATAATTGATCAATACAAAATTGATAAATTAAGCGAATTAATTAAAGAAGTACAAAATACAATCGAGAATAAACCTTATAACATATCTGATCTTTTATCGCAAATTCAATTAGCTTTAATAAATATCGATATTTCTGAAATTGATTCAGCTTATGAAAAAATTGGCGATACCGCTAATAGTATTATGCAACAAATCCTACATAAGGAAGATAGCGAAATAGGTGTTGGTCTTCAATTAGGCTTTCCTGAATTAGATGAATGTCTTTTAGGCTTGAATAAAGGAGATCTAACAATCTTAGCAGCACGGCCAGCAATGGGTAAAACAGCCTTTGCTTTAAATATTGCTAACAATGTTGCTAAACAAGGAAAAACAGTTTTATTTTTCAGTTTAGAAATGTCTAACCCTCAGCTAGTGCAAAGAATGATTTCAATAGATTCAACAGTTCCTATTTATAAACTAAAGACAAAAGAACTAAATATTAATGATCAAAGAAATTTATCTCATACAGTTGATGATATGTCTAATTGAAATATATTTTTAAATGACCGTGCAACACTAAATATTTCTGATATAACAACATTATGTAAAAGATTTGCAAGAAATACAAAAGTAGATTTAGTAATTATCGACTATTTACAATTAATCGGTGATAACTCAAAAAGATCGCAAGAAAATCGTCAACTTGAAGTGGCTAAAATTTCTCGTTCTTTAAAACAATTAGGACGTGAACTTGAATGCCCAATTATTGCTTTAAGTCAGCTAAGTCGAAGTGTTGAAAAAAGAGAAGATAAAACTCCTTTAATTTCTGACTTAAGAGAATCAGGAGCAATTGAGCAGGATGCTGATAGAGTAATTTTTCTTCACCGTGATGATTATTATAAAACTAAGAAAAATGATTTAGGTCCTTCTTCAACTGAGACGAGTAAAGCTGAATCTTTTTCTTCAACAAATATTATTGTTGCAAAAAACCGTCATGGTGCTACTAAAACAATTCAATTAGGTTTTTATCCTGAATTTAATAAGTTTGTTTATGTTTTAAAGAGTTCTAACGAACTTAAAAATAAATATGAACCAAATAGAGTAAAGGAGGATTAGTGGAAAATAAACTAGAAAAATTAAATAAAAATATTGAAAATAAAAAAAATAAGATTAAAGATAAAAAAGCACAATATGAAGCTAAAATGGCTGTTTTAAATCCGCAAAAAGTTAATATTTTCAATATTTGACAAAAGTATCCTAAAAAAGTTATTTGAATGTTAGTTAGTGCTTTTTTATATAACATTGCCTTAACTGTTTTTCTTAAAAAAGCCGCAACAATTGCTTCTGGTACTTCATCTTTAGCACAAATAATCACCTTTACCGCACCAGCAACAGCACAATTTTATGGGTTATTCTATGTACTAGTAAATTTACCTTTAATGTTTGTTTTTTGGAGAATGAATCCAAGAATGTTTATGGTTTTAACATATTATTGAATGCTTTTTCAAGTCATTGTTCAATTAATTTTTATTGAATATAATGGTCGTGGTTCAAACCCTATTGTTAATTTTATTAATCAAAGAATTTCATTTTATAATCCAGTAGGTGAAAGTAATTATTATTGAGATCCATTTGGTTTAGATACAAGAGTAGTAAATCAACTATTTTTAAGTAAAGAAAGAGAACAAATTTTAAAAGTTTTAGAAGGACAAAATTCATCTTTAACTTCTGAAAGTCAAGAAATTGTTGCTTATTTTAAAAACCAATTTTTTGATACAGATTTAAAACAAATTATTTTTAATATAAGAAACATCAAAGATTATCATTTAGATTCTGTTAATTTAGTTCCAAGAATTCTTGAAAATACAAACATCTATGGTGTTTATGATGGTCAAAATTGACCTGTTATTGTTTACTCAATTATTGGGGGAGCTGCTGAAGGTTTTGCTTCAATAGTAGCTTGAAGACAAAGAGGATCAATTGGAGGAACTTCAGTAATTTCTAACTATATAGCCTACAAAAACAAAAAACCAGTTGGTAATGTTTTTCTAATGGTTGCAATTTGTTTTTCATCTTTTTCAACTATAGTTATTGGTTCATTAGAATACACAAGAAATATTACAGGTCACGTTTGAGATTCTGACTTATTTTTAGTAAGAATTTTAGGAACAATTGCTTATTTATTAGTATTTTCAATGTTAGTAAATAAGTTTTATCCAAAATACAAAAAAGTAAAAATTGAGATTTATACAAAACATCCTGAATTGATTGCTGAACAGTTTAAGAAAATCGGTTATGTTCACCCATTTAATATCTTCAATGGTGTTGGTGGATTTAGTCATGATGAATTTGGAAAAATTGAAACAGTTGCTTTATTTTTAGAAAGAGAATTAATTTTAGAAGAAGTTAAAAAAGTAGATAAAACAGCATGAATAACTACTTCTAACATTCATGGTGTTTCAGGTCAATTTGATACTTCATTTGTTGATTAAGAGCCTTTTAAAGGTTCTTTTTTCTTATCTGTTTTTTATAAAATAAATTTTTATTTTATTAAAAAACCTTATAATTTATATATTTTTAAGGAGTAAAATGTCAAAAAAAGTAATTTTAGGAATGAGTGGTGGTGTTGATTCAAGTGTTTGTGCCCATTTACTTTTAGCACAAGGCTATGAAGTCGAAGGCCTTTTCATGCGTAATTGAGATTCATTTTTAAACAATGATTTTTTAGGAAACTCTGATATTAGTCAAGATATTTGTCCTCAAGAACAAGATTACCTTGATGCAAAAGCAGTTGCTGAGCAATTAAATATTAAATTACATCGTGTTGATTTTGTTAAAGAATATTGAGATAACGTTTTTCAATATCTTATTAATGAATACAGAATTGGTAGAACTCCTAATCCTGACATTTTTTGTAATAAATATATTAAGTTTAAATCTTTTGCTGATTATGCATTTAATAATTTAAAAGCAGACTATATAGCTATGGGTCATTATGCAGAAACAAAAGATGGCGAGTTATTTCGGGCCATTGATAGTTCAAAAGATCAATCATACTTTTTATCACAATTAAGTAATAAACAATTAGAAAAAGTTTTGTTTCCACTAGCTAATTTGACTAAAAAAGAAGTTAGAGAAATAGCTAATAATTTAAATCTAAAAACAGCTTCTAAAAAAGACTCAACAGGAATATGTTTTATCGGTGAAAGAAGATTTACACAATTTTTAGAAAATTATATTCCCGCACAACCCGGAAATATTGTTGATATTTTTTCAAATAAAGTTGTTGGAAAACACGTAGGTGCAATGTATTACACAATTGGACAACGAAAAGGTTTAAATCTTGGCGGATTTTCAAAACCATACTTTGTTGTTGGACATAATTTAAATGAAAAAATTATTTATGTTGCCAATGAAGATCATAAAGAATATTTATTATCAGATAAGTTGATTGGAAAAGATTGGAATTTAATAGCAAAAAACTTTGATGCTGATAATTTAACAGCAAAATTTAGATATAGACAAGAAGATATAAAATGTCAAGTTAAAATTTTAGAAAATAATGAAATTGAAGTATTGTATAAAGATACTGAAGCTGTGACTCCAGGTCAACAGGTAGTTATTTATGATGGACCAAAAGTTGTCGGAGCAGCAATTATAGATAAGATATATTACAAAGATAAACAAAAGAAATTTTTATAAAAAAGGAGAAACTATGTTTTCATCTAAACAAATAAGACAAATGTGATTAGATTTTTTTGCATCTAAGCAACACCTAGTGGTTGAATCAAAATCATTAATTCCTCAAAATGACCCCTCACTACTTTGAATTAACTCTGGGGTTGCCACTTTAAAAGATTATTTTAGTGGTAAAAAAGTACCACCTGCAAAAAGAATTACAAACTCACAAAAATCAATTCGTACGAACGATATTGAAAATGTTGGTATTACAGCAAGACACCATACTTTCTTTGAAATGCTAGGTAATTTTTCAATTGGTGATTATTTTAAAAAAGAAGCTATTGCTTTTGGTTATGAATTTATTTTCGATGTTCTAAAACTATCAAAAGATAGAATTTATATTACCTATTTTGAAGAAGATTTAGATACTTATAACCGTTGAGTTGAATTGGGTATTTCAAAAGATCATTTAATTAAAGGAACAAGAGATACAAACTTCTGAGATGTTGGTCAAGGACCTTGTGGACCAGACACTGAAATTTTTTATGATCGTGGTGAAAAATATGACAAACGTGGAATTGAGTTATTAATTAATGATATTGAAAATGATAGATATATTGAAATTTGAAACATTGTTTTTTCTCAATTTAATAATGATGGTGAAAATAATTACACAGAACTAGCAACAAAAAATATCGATACAGGAGCTGGACTTGAAAGAATCACTTCTATATTACAAGATGCCCCAACTAATTTTGATACCGATTTATTTTTACCTATTATCAGAGCAGTAGAAAAACAAACAAATCACCATTACGATATTAATAACTATTTTACAAAAGAACCAAAACAAGCAAAAATTAACACTTGATTCAAAATTATAGCTGATCATATTAGAGCTAGTGTTAATGCAATTAATGATGGTGTAAGCCCTTCAAATGTTGGTAGAGGTTATATTATTCGTCGTTTAATAAGAAGATCATACCGTGCTGGTTTATCATTAGGCATTACTGAAAAATCATTTTTATATAAATTAGTTTCAGTTGTTAAAGATTCTTTAATTTATGATATTGATGTCGAAAACGTTGAAAAAATTATTCGTGATGAAGAAGAGTTATTTGCAAAAACTATTAAAGAAGGTGAAAAACTTTTAGAACACGAATTAGATAAAAAAGGATATATCGATGCAAAAATAGCTTTTAAAATGTTTGATACATATGGATTTCCTATTGAATTAACTGATGAAATTTTAAAAGAAAAGAATATTAAGATTAATTTAGATGAATTTTATGATCATTTAAAGGAACACCAAGAACGTTCACGAGGAAATATTGAAGCTGGAATGCAAAAGGTTATTGACTCGCTTTCTTTAATTGAGGACAAAATTTCTGATTTTATTGGATATGACTTTTTAGAATCAAAATCAAATATTCTATATTTATTAGACGATAAAGAAGCAATTGAAGAAACAAAGGACAATGATTCTATTTCTTATGTAATTTTGGATAAAACTCCATTTTATGCAACAAGTGGGGGACAAAATCATGACTTTGGTTTTATGCTTCAAAACGGTAATAAAATTGAGATTTTAGACGTGTTTAAAGATAAATATTGAAACCATGTTCATGTTGTTAAGGGAATAATTAATAAAAAAGATCCAGTTGAATGTTTTGTTGATAAGGACAAAAGACTTAATTATGCAAGAAACCATAGTTCAACACATATTATGTTTCATGCTTTACGTAAAACATATGTAAATGATATTATTGAACAATTAGGTTCTAATATTCATCCAGAATATTTCACATTTGACTTTGGTTTAGACCATCGTCCAACAAAATCTGAAATTAAACAAATTGAACATATAATGCGTGACTATATTGCTATGTCGGCAAAAAGAAATTACATTATAACATCTGTTAAAAAAGCACAAGAATTAGGTGCTTATATGACAATTGAAGAATCAGAATATCATGATGCTAATAATGTTAGAGTTGTTGAATTTGAAAATATAACTAAAGATTTATGTGGTGGAACTCACGTCGAAAATTCTTCAGTAATCGAAAACTTTAAAATTGTTTCTGTTGATTCAAAAGGTACAGGAATTTACCGTTTAAGAGTTGTTACTTCTGAAAAATTAGTTAATGAATATTTATATAACGAAATTATTGAACAACAAAAACTTTTATCATCATTAATTAAGAATAATAAAGAATTAAAACCTGATTATGATTTAACTTTTGATGTAGATATTCCAGAACTAGCTAATGAAAAAGAAAAAATGCTTGATTATTATGAAAATGTTGAAAATCAAATTAGAGAAGATTATAAAAAATTCTTAAAAGAAAAAAATAATGAAAGTGTGGATATTTCTAACTATAAATCTGAACTAGTTAATAATATTGAAACATTTATTATTATTGAAAAAGATGGTAATTTACTAAGAAAAGCAACTATTCAACTTCGTGAAGCATACCAAAATGCTTTAATAGTTGGATTATCAGAAACTAAAGATAATAATTATTTCTTAATTGTTGCTTCTAAGAAATATGATTCATCAGTAATTTTTAAAAATATAACTAATAAATTAAGTGGTAAAGGTGGGGGGAATAAAATTGTTTCACAAGGATCTATTTTTACCGATAGAAAAGGTGATGATTTGATTAATACTATTAAGGAATTAATTAATGCGTAAATTAGCTTTGGATTTAGGTTCAAAAACTTGTGGTTACGCTATTAGTGATATTAATAATATTATTGTAAGCGGCCTTGAAACATTTAGGTTTGAAGAATGGCATTTTATTGATGTTATTAATCGAACAAAATATTGATTATATGAAAGTCAATATAAAAATGAAATAGATACAATTATTTTAGGCTATCCAACAAGGATGGATTTTTCTAAAAGTGAGAGAACTAAAATGGTTGAAAAATTTAAAGAAAGACTTGAAAAAGCAATTGATATTAATATTGTTTTTCAAGACGAAAGAGAAAGTACAATTTTTGCTGAAAATATTTTATTTGCAGCAGGTTTTAATGGAAAGCAGAGAAAAGCAAAAAAAGATTCTTTAGCTGCTCAAATAATATTGGAAGATTTTTTAAAAAGAGGTTAATTTATGGAAAATAATAAGAGAAATAAGATTTTAGTTTGCAGTCCTGAAAGAGAAATTATTTTAGAAGGTGATGAAAGACTTTGAGTTATTTTTGAAACCGAACAAAATGGTGAAAGATACCTTGTTTTAACAGATAAAGATGGAATAATTCTTACAAAAGAAGTTAATGATAAACTTGAACTAGTTGAAGATGAAGGTGAAGCATCAATTTTATTAGATATGTTAGATTCGTTTTTAGAAGAAAATGAATTAATTGATGAAAATGGTAATTCATTTGAAAACGAATTATTTGAATACGAAGAGGAAATTGAAAATTAATAAATAAAATATGTCAAATTTAAATCATGTGTCCTCAGTTTTTAATGGAGAAAGTAAGCTTTCACATAATGTAAGATTAGGTTTAATAATTTCAATTGTTGTTGTTTTATCAATAGCTATTATTGTTTTAATTCTTAGTTTTGTATATAAAAAGAAAATGGCAAAAAAATATTTGTCACCTAATGAAGAATTAGAAAAAACTAAACTAGCTGAGAAGAATCCTAATTTTGGTATTGTTTTAAACGGAATTAAAAAGTTTTATAATAACAATACAAACGATTTTTTTACTTGTTTTGTTATCAATACAATTTATCTAAATGATTATAAAAATATTTACTTAGAAGATAATGATAATTATTTAGCACTATCAATTTCAAATTTAGCAAACCGCGATGTTATTTTTAATGGTCCTGTTAATGAAAACATAAATAATAATATTAAGAAAGAATTTTCTGATTTAAGTTTTGAAAAAATTACTTTATCTAATAAAATCGAAAACATTTCTGAGTTGATTATTGTGTTAAATTCATCATCACAATTATTGGAAGAATTGATTAAAAGTAAAATTAATTTTCTTGCTGAAAATGGAATAATTATTATTAATAATGATAACCAATACAAAACAAAAACAATTAAAGAAGCATCGTTAATATTTAATTTACGTTATGAAACATTAAAATTCAAAAATAAAAGTGTTATACTTTTAGCAAAAAATAACATCAAAGAAATTGTTGAAGAAGGAGAAAAAAATGGAAGATAAAAAAATTTACTTAACAAAAGAAAGTTTGGAACAATATAAGAAAAGACTAACTTATTTACAAGAAGAAGCAAGACCTTTAGTTATCGAAGAAATTAAAGAAGCAAGAAATCAAGGTGACTTATCGGAAAATGCTGAATATGATGCTGCTCGTGATAAGCAAGCGGCTATTGAGAATGAAATTTTAGAAATTCAACATATTTTAGAAAATGTTGTAATTATCGATGAAGATACTTCAGGCTCACATATTGTTAAAATTGGTTCAACAGTTAAAGCTTTAAATTTAAAAAATAAAGAAGTTTTAACAGTTACAATTGTTGGGGCATTAGATGCCGACCCATTTAGTGGAAAAATTTCAAACACTTCTCCATTAGCAAAAGCAATTTTAGGCCATAAAGTTGATGAAACTGTTGAAGTTGAAGCTGCTCCAAAATATAAAGTTAAAATTGAATCAATTATGTAATATTATTTCTTCGCTTTAATGTTTTTTATAATAATTTAAAAAACCCTAAAAATTTCCATATATATAATATATATAATATAAATATAAGATTATAAGTAGTTTATTTATATATTTAACAAGCTATTTTTTGAAAAATAATTTTTTAAAAAAACACATAAAAATATAAATTTAAACTAATAATAATTTGAAAGGCAAAAACTGCCTTTTTTTATTTTATTTTTTTATAAATAAATAATAAAAATGCTATATAATTAAACAGTACTTATTTTAAAGCTTGACTTTTATAAAAAAATATTAATTTTTTAAAACAAAAATTTAAAATAGTGTATACTTCTAAAAGTGCACATTTTTTTGTGCCCTAGATAGTTCTTTGAAAACTGGATACGAATACCATAACGTCAATTTTAATTTTAAATAACATATAATAACCAAATCAAATTTTAAGAGTTTGATCCTGGCTCAGGATGAACGCTGGCTGTGTGCCTAATACATGCATGTCGAGCGAGGTTCTTTTGAACCTAGCGGCGAATGGGTGAGTAACACGTGCTTAATCT
>NZ_CBDIHE010000003.1:0-110543 GCF_965278885.1 Mycoplasmopsis arginini
ATGGCGCCAGATTACTTACGTATACTGGAACGCCATATTTTTAATTTTTAAAAATAAAATATTTTTTTATTTTTAACAAATTGTATTTTTTTGGTTTATAATATATATCGCTATTTGCGAGTGTAGTTTAATGGTAGAACTTTAGCCTTCCAAGCTAACTACGTGGGTTCGATTCCCATCACTTGCACCATTATTGCGGATGTAGTTCAATGGTAGAACATCAGGTTGCCAATCTGAATACGAGGGTCCGATTCCCTTCATCCGCACCATATTAAAGAGACTTGGTAAATTCCAAGTTTTTTTATTTTTTACATATTAATTTTTATTATTAATTAGTTAGTAATCTAATAATATATAATATATTATTAATAATATATATTAATAATTTAGGGGGATTTATTATGTCTAAAGTTTTAGTTTTATATTCTTCTCCAATAGCAAAAGAAAAATCAGCTACATATGCTGTTACAAAAAAATTTATTGAAGAATATAAAAAAAATAATAATGAAGATGAAATTACAGAATTTGATTTAAATCAATTAGAAATGTCATTATCAGGAATGAATTCTAATAATTTTAGTTCTTTTTTTAATGAAGAACTATCAGATAAGTATATTGAAATATTAAAAAATACAGATAAATTAATTATTGCATCGCCAATGATCAATTTTAATGTTCCAACTGTATTAAAAACATTTATAGACCGTATTGCTGTTGCTAATAAAACATTTTCTTATAAATATGCTAAAAAAGGTAGCTCAATTGGTCTTTTAGATCATTTAAAAGTGCAAATTATTGCATCGCAAGGCGCTCCTTATGGGTGATATTTATGGGCAAGTCATGTGTCTTATTTAGAAGGAGTATGAAATTTTCTAGGTGCCAAAGTTACAAAAACAATATTAATAGATGGAACAAAAGTTGCACCATTTAATACATATACACCAGAGCAAATTGTTGAAACTAAAATTGAAGAAATAAAATCAACAGCAACTAGTTTTTAAGGTTTAAAAAGGCTTAAAATAAGAAGAAAAAAAGAAGACAAAAGATAAATTTAACTATTTTGTTATTTTCATCTTTTTTTATTTGGTTATTTTTATAAAAAATAACTAATTCTGGTATAATTCCAGTTGCAATGTTAAATTGCCTAAAAAGTGGAAGAATTTTCAATAAATTCGTTAGAACCACAATTATCGAAAGGATTTTATAAAATGGCAAAAGAAATACAAAAGAAAGCCAAATTACAGTTTATGGCCGGCCAAGCAAAACCGGGTCCTGCACTAGCTGGTGTTGGTATTAACATGCCTGAATTTACAAAAGCATTTAATGACCAAACAAGAGAAAGAGGAGCTGAACCAGTTCCTGTGTTAATTACCGTATACAAAGATAAATCATTTGATTTTAAATTATTTACTTCACCTACTTCATTTAAATTAGTACAAGCTTCAAAAGTTAAAAAAGGTAGTGGAGTTCCAAACAAAGAAAAAGTTGGTTCAATTTCATTAGAACAATTAAAAGAAATTGCTGAATACAAAATGCCAGACATGAACGCTAACACAGTTGAAGCTGCAATGCGTCAAGTTGCTGGCACAGCAAAAAATATGGGTATTACAATTGATGGCTATGAAGAATGATTAAAAGGAAGTGCTAACTAATGGCTAAAAGAGTTACAAAAAATGCTAAAGTTTTAAAAACATTAGTTAACAAAAAAGATGTTTATTCATTAGCAGATGCTATTGAATTAGCAAAAAAAGCATCATTCGCAAAATTTGATGAATCTTTAGATATTGCTATCAAATTAAACCTAGATACTAGAAAATCAGACCAACAATTACGTGGAGCTGTTGTGTTACCAAACGGTACAGGTAAAAGTGTTAGAGTTTTAGTTGCTACCGATGAAGTTTCAGCACAAAAGGCCGCTTTAGAAGCTGGTGCAGACTTTGTTTATGCATCTTCTGAATTACCTGAAGTATTAAATCAAGATAAATATAATTTTGATGTTATCGTTGCAGATCCTAAAATGATGTTAGTTTTAGGTAAATATGGTAAAAAACTTGGACCTAAAGGTTTAATGCCTAACCCAAAAACTGGAACAGTTACAACAAACCCTGCGAAAGCAGTTGAAGAACTTAAAAAAGGTAAAGCTAATTACCGTGCTGATAAGGGTGGAATTATCCATGCTTCAGTTGGTAAAAAATCAATGGCTACTGAATTATTAGTTCAAAATGCTGAAACTTTAATCCAAACAGTTAAGAGATTAAAACCTCAAACAGTTAAAGGAACATATGTTTTAAACATTGTAGTTTCAACTTCAATGGGTGCAGCTGTTAAAGTTAAAATCGACTAATATAAAAACTCGGGAAAACCCGAGTTTTTATATTATTATTTTAAGTTAGAAAAAGCTTTCGAACCCAAATACACACTTTTTTCTTTTAGTTCATCTTCAATTTTTAATAATCTATTATATTTAGCAATTCTATCTGTTCTTGACATTGAACCAGTTTTAATTTCATTAGTACTAAAGGCAACTGCTAAATCAGCAATAAATGTATCTTCTGTTTCTCCTGAACGATGCGATATAACGGGAACTAAGTTAGCTTGTTGGGACATTTGAATAGCTTTAATTGTTTCTGTTAATGAACCAATTTGATTAATTTTAATTAATGAAGCATTAATTGCTTTTTTATCAATGGCCATTTGAATATATTTAGGGTTTGTTACAATTAAATCATCACCTACTAATTGAACCTTTTTGCCAAATTTCTTTCTCATTAAAACAAATCCATCTCAATCATCTTCATGGTGCGAGTCTTCGATTGATATAATAGGATAATTTTCAATTAAATGACCAAAGTATTCTACTAATTCTTCAGAACTAAATTCATATTTATTTTTGGCATAAGCCTCAAAACCTGGTCTTTTTTCTAATAAGGCTTTCTTAAACTTTTTAAAAATGTAAGTTTTTGTTTCGCTATTATATAATTCTGAACAAGCAGCATCTAAACAAATACCAATAGCTTTTTCTCCGCTTGTTGCTGGATTAAATCCAGCTTCTTTTATAGCATTTACTAAAAAGTCTAAAGCCTCTTCATGAGTGTGTAGATTTGGAGCAAAACCACCTTCATCTCCGACTTGAGTTCCGTGTCCTGCTTTCTTTAATAATTTAGCTAATGTGTGAAAAACTTTGTTTGCCATCTGTAATGATTCTTTAAATGTTTTAGCACCAATTGGCATAATCATAAATTCTTGGAAATCAATAGTATTCGAAGCATGTTCTCCACCATTAATTACATTTAACATCGGAACAGGTAAACTAAAAACATTATTGTCAATATTTTTTAGAGAAGCTAAATATTCATATAATGGTTTTTTGCTTTCAATTGCAGCTGCTTTTGCACATGCTAAAGAAACTGCTAAAATCGCATTTGCACCAAATTTTGATTTAGTTTCAGTTCCGTCTGCATGAATCATTAAATTATCAATGATTTCTTGTTTTTTTACATCAATACCAACTAATAGTTTTGATATTTCATTATTAATATGATCACAAGCAGTTTGAACTCCCTTACCACCAAATCAATTACTTTCATATTGAGTATTTTTATCTCTTAATTCAAGCGCTTCTTTCGAACCTGTTGATGCTCCAGAAGGAACTAGGGCCTCTGCAAATGCTTTCTTAGTTGTTAATTCAACTTTAACAGTTGGATTACCTCTACTATCTAAAACTTCATAAGCATAGATTTTTTTAATTTTAGACATTATTTTCTCCTTAATTGTGTTTAATGTTGTTTATAAAAAATAATCTAATATAAATTATAAATTATTTATAAATTTAAATAAAGGATTATTAAGATTAATATTTTTAATAGTGTAAAATTCTATTTATGAGTAATTTATTAGAAAAAGAATTTAATACATTTATAGACGAAATTAGCAAGATTAGATACGAAGATCCCTTAAAAGCAGTTTATCTTTTAGATGAAGGAAAGAAACAATTTCCAATTAGTGCAATGCAAAACGAGATTGAAGCTTTTAGAAATACTATTTTGTTTCAAATTAAGAAAAACAATTTAAAGGTTAAAACTAGTTTGGATACATTATCTTTAATTAATTCATTAAAAAACAAAAAAATGGACTATATTTTTATGATTACATACAATGAATTAAAGAATCGTGATTTAAACGAGTTTGCTTCAGAGTTTCAATACTTTTTTAATGGAGAGGGATTTGATAACTCAGGATTTCAAACGTTAATTTATGACCTTTTACAAACAAAAGAAATTGATTATGAATACAATGTTCAAAAAGAATTTATTAATCCAAAGAAAGATGGTTCTTTTTTAAAAAATGAATCAATTGCTAAATTAGAAAAAGAAATTTTATTGCTTTTTAAAGAAGATGTTGCTAAAAGTAAAATTGCAAGACAAGTTTTTAGTGCTTATCTATTTAAAAACTGAGTTAATATTTTAAAGAACAAAACATCAAACGAGTATGACGCAATTATAAATGTAACTAAAGTTTTATTCAACGAAAAAGATGAAGAATCTTTGAGTGAAAACGAAAAAACCTTATATGCATTATTTAAATAAATAATGTTATAATATTAACAATATTTTTTATTCAAGGAGAAAAGAAAAAATGTCAAGAAAATTTAATAAAGAAAATACAGAACTAATTATTGACTATTCTTTAGAAGGTGAAGCTTGAGCAAAAGCTTATGACAAGGCTAAAAAAGACTTAGCAAAAACTGTAACAGTTCCTGGTTTTAGAAAAGGAAAAGCACCATTATTTGAAGCTCTAAAAAAGATTGATCCAGTTAGAATTTTTGATAAAGCTATTAACGACAATTTAGAACATGTTTATAAAGAACATATTATTACCCAAATCGAAGATAACGATAAAATAGTTGACAATTATAGACCAGCTTTTAACATTAAAGAAATTGATTTAGAAAAAGCGGTTTATGAATTTATTTTTCCACTATACCCTGAAATTAAATTAGGTGATTATAAGAAAATTGAAACTAAATTATCAGATTCTAAAGTAACAGAAGAAGAACTAACAACAGCAAAAAACAAAATTTTAGAAAATTATGTTGTTATGATTGATTCAGAAGAACCTATTAAGTTAAATGACCACGTAAACTTTGATTTTGTTGGATTTATTGATGGCGAAAAATTTGATGGTGGCGAAGCTGAAAAATTTGATTTAGTTATTGGATCAAACCAATTTATTCCTGGATTTGAATCACAAATGATAGGTCTTAAAAAAGGTGAAACAAAAGATCTTAACTTAAAATTCCCTGAAACATATCACGCTAAAGATTTAGCAGGAAAAGACGTTGTATTTAGAGTTACAATTAACTCAATTAAAACTGCAAATTATCCAGAAGTTAATGATCAATTTTTAAGTGAAGTTAAGGTTAATCCGCTTGTAACTAATTTAGAAAGTTTTAATGAATTTGTTTTAATTTCAGCTTTAAAAGAAAAATTACATAAAAATAGTTCAGAGTTTGTTGAATCTGCAATTAATGAAATTATTTCAAAATCAAGCGTAACATTATCAGAAATTTTAATTAGTGAAGAAGCAGAAAGATACTACAAAGGTTTTATGCAACAATTAAAACAAAAAGGTATTAGTGAAAGAGATTATATTGAATTTGCAAAAACTACTAAAGAAGATATCTTAAAACTATACAAGGAAGAAGCTAAGAAGAATTTAACTAAATCATTTGTATTTGGAAAAATTGTTGATGATGAAAAATTACATGTTTCAGCTGAGGATTATGAATCGAAAATTAATCAATTAGCTAATTTATATGGATTAAAACCAGAACAAATTAAAACATTTATGCCATTCAAACAATTTGAACAAGGTGAATTACCAAATAAAATTTTTGAAAAATTAGCAGAATTAAATGATGCAAAGAGTTTCGCTGAATACAAAAAAGAAAATGAAAAAGTTTTAGCATACAACAAAAGAGCAGAAGAAGCTATTGTTGCAGTAGCAAAAGCTAAATCACAAGAAAAATCTGAAGAAAAATAATTAAATTATTATAAATTTAAAATATGGCCAATTGTACTTTTGTATAATGTAGGTCATATTTTTTTAAATTAAAAATTTTTAAAACAAAAAAGTCAGATAAATTTCTGACTTTTCTTTAATTTATTATAAAGCAATCATCACTACTGATAGAAGTAACACAACTAAAACTATAGTAATTGTTAAAATCGATAGTTTATTTAATTTTAATGATTTTAATTGTTTGCTTTTTACTGCTATAAAAATAATTGATGCTAAGGCTACTATTATAGAAATACTTAGTAATCCATAACCAACTTGGTTTAATGCTCTTTTACCATTATTTTTATTATTGTTAATTTGAATATCCGCTTGAAAATATGCTTTGCTAAAATTGTCTTGATCTTTCTTATCTGTTAATTTTTTATTATCAACTAATAAAGCTAATGTTGCAAAATTGTCCATAATTTCTTTAACTGATTTTGTGTAGTAATCATATCAATTAAAAATATTTAAAGTTCTTGATCCAGTTGATGCTATTAATCTTGAAATTTGTTTATTTAACAAGTCATAATAATGATTTACAATATTTAAATCAAAACCATTCTCATCAAAATTTCTTTTAACAATTTCGGCATTTAATTTAATAATTTCTTTAAATCTTAATAAAACAAATTTTAATGAGTTAGATAAACTATAGAAATAATCTGCGCCATTAATTGTTGATGAAAATAAACTTGTTAATAATAAATAATCTGAATTTCTAATATTTGATTTTAAAGTTGTATCATCATTTGGATTTTTTAGGTATGAAAGTGCCGCATTTGTAATTATCTTATTTGCTTCTTCTACATATGATAATTTATTTGTTAATAGAACACCTGTTCCAACTAAATTATAAAGCGCATCTCTTAAAATATCATTTCTTAATTCGTTATAATTGATTTTATCATCAACACCTAATGCAGTAAATATTTTTCCAAATAAGTTTTTATTTGAATTAATAATTTTTTCATATACATAATTTAAGGCTTCTTGTTCTTTTGAGTTATCAATTGATAATTCTATTTTATATGAACGAGATTTTTTAGTATCAACACGATCAGTAATTTTAACTGTTGCCACTAAAGTTGTATTGTTTTTATTATCTAATGCAGTAACTGAGTATTCATATCTTGTGTTAATTGCATTATTAAAGAAGAACATTTTTGCTTTAATTTCAGCACTAGCATTGTCAAAATAACTTTTTAAATTAGAAGCTGTTTTGGTAGTATGGACAAAGTTAACATTAGGTATTAAACTTGGTAAAGCTTGAATTTGTTCCTCGGTGTCTACTTTCTTATTTGGTTTATCGCCAGGCACTAAATCAGGCTTATTAATTGGTTCATCTTCTTTCTTTTCAATTTCCTCTTCTAAAGTAAAGTTTTTATTTTGATTTAAGTCAAATTTAACAAACTTTTTATGAAGTTTTGAGACAATATATTCTTCTCATGAAGCAAAGTCTTTTGGATGTGTAAAGCTAAAACCATTGATTGTATTTTCTTTATCTGTTCAACTTCCGAATTTAATGTTGATGTGTTCATTAATTTTAGGAATATCTTCAGTATCATACATCATTTGAGGTAATTCTTTAGTTAAAGCACCGAAGTAATCTTTAATTAATTTTTCAAGCTTATCTTTAGTTATAGCATTTAATTCTTCTTTTCCTTTGGTGATTTTTCCATCAGGTTTAACTTGTTCTGAGTAATTGGTTTTTGTATCTTTACCAATTTTTATGTCATCAAATTTTTCGCCTTCATAATCCACTTTTGAAATATGATAATTCTGGTTAATTGACATCACATAAGGAAAAACAACGGTAAAACCAAAGTTATTGGTATGTTGGGTTTTTAAACTTTCCTTATTTTTTTCTAGATGTTGTTTTAAAACTTGGATATAAATTAATTTTTCAATATTGTTTTTAAAATCTTTATCTAAATCTTTTAATAATTTTTCTTTTTCGTTATCAAGGAACTGTATTGTTAAGTCTATAACTCTTTCAACACCCTTTTCCACTTTTTCTTTAGCTAAGTTTGCAAAAGTGTTAAAGTTAGGGTCTAATTTTGGTTTTTCCGGTGTTGAAGGTTTTGATGGATTTGAAGGATTTGAAGGAGTGGTATTTCCTCCTTCACCTTCAGATACTTTATTATATGAAGCTGATACTAAAGCAAAAGGTGCAAAAGGTATTGCACTAACTAATCCTAATGATAATAATTTATTTTTTATTTTCATAATTAATCTCTTTTACTATTTTTAAGTTTTGTTCCATTTTTAAAATATATAGTTTTTGCTTCAATAATTTTTCTTCCATAAATTGATCTAGACTTAAACCAATTTTTTGTAATGATTCATAATAATTTATTTTATCCATCACTTCCTTGATTAAAGGCTTATCAAATTTTGCTTTCTTATTTTGCTTATAAATTTCCATTTTATTAAAAGTATTAATTTTGATTTCATTATCGTTAACAATAATATTTGTATTGATTAGGAACAAATAGAATTCTTTATTTTCATCTAAATCTTTAATTTTAACAACTGTATTTTCATAGGCCATTATTGAATTTAAATCAGCTAATGCTCAATCATCTTCGTCATCGATATTAATAAATAATTGTCCATTTCTAATTAAAAGGTTTTTATTAACAATAAAATTAATGTTAATCTTAAATGTGCTATTTGTTGCCATTATTTTTTACCTCCAAAACCTTCATTAGATCTTGTTAATAAAACAATTTCTTCAATTTCTTTTTCACGTTTAGTACGAATTATTTTCTTTTTGATTTTGATAATTTCTTCTTCAATTTGGTTAATTATTTTATTTGTTGTAACTAAGTCATTTTTAGCATTATAGAACGAAGATTCAATTAATAATGAATAAATAGCATTTTCTAAAAAGATATTAATCTCGTTTTCGATAAAATCTTCAATACCAGGGTAAATTTTATAATCGCTAATATCAAATAATGTTTTTTCTTCATCCATTTCGCTAACTAATTTATTCACGTCAAACTGATCGATAGGAAGAATGGTGAAATAACTGTTATAGTTTTTGTTTGTATTAAGGACAAAATTAACTTTATTGTAATTATTGTCAATGTGTAAGATTTTAACAAATTGACTTATTATTCAAGCTATATTATTAGTTTGCTTATCTTCTTCAGCAAAAGATTTAATAACGTTGAAATTATTTTGTTTACAAAATTCATTTGCTCTTTGTCCAATAGCAATAAAATCATCCTTTTTAGGATTAACATTTTCTAATAATTTTTTTTCATATCTACTATATGAGTCTGTTGAATATTTTTGATTTTCAGTTAAATAAATTCATAATACTGATTTTCTTTTGAAAACATTCTTGATTTTTTGCGAAAGCTTGCTTTCTTTTTGTGAGTCATTAATCAATTTATTTTTAATAGCATATTTTTCTTTTATAGCTTTAATTAAGTTAATGTTTAATAAAGCATTAGAAATATTAAATTTTAACTTTCTAGTTAACTTCATAATATCAATTAGAAGAATATTTTTTGAGTTATTTACTTTTGTTAAAATACCTTCTAAATTTTGAAGTTTTTCTTCTCATTTTTTTAAATGCATACTATCACCCTAAAATATTTTTCTCATTGTAAAATATGTTTAATAAATTGTTTTGATTATCACCTTTGATAATAACGTTTTCAAATATTTCGATATAAAAATTATTTGCTAATAAGTTATTGATTTCATTATTTAGATATAATGTTATGTTTTCTTTAATTAAACTTGAATTTGTCTTTAAATTTATAGCCTCAAAATTTGTTGCAGGCTTATCTGTAATATATGGAACTAAATAAAAATTATTTAACTCTTTATCTAATTTAAAAGAAACTATAAATTTATCAAAAATAATTTCTTGTTTATTTAAAAAAGCAGTTTTTAGTAAATCTAATAATTTATTTATTTCTTTGTTTTTAAAACTTGTTGTACTTTTTAGTAAAATTGTTGAAATCAACTTATCAAAAGAAATAAATTTATCCTGTTTTTTTACTTCATCAAAAGAGGCATTTAATAAATCTATTTTTTTTGTAGTTTCTTTAAATAGATTTAATTCTTTTTTATTTACTTTCATTAATTACCTCCCTTATTGCTTTATTTTTTCTTGTAATAACGTTTAATGTTGAAATTAAATTAATAATAGTTGCAATGTTAAATGTAAATAGTAAAACAAGTGTTGAAATAACAAAAATTTGATCTAATGATAATAATGAAGAAATATTATAGAAACTTTGATTATTGTTAGCTAATAATAAGGCATTTAAACCATTAATTATTAATGTAGATACAATTAAACTAACAATTAATTTCAAGAAAATAGAAACATATATAGGTTCGTTTGTAGTTTTAAATTTGTAAATTAATAAACTAATAACACTAAATAATGAAGCAAATAAAATAGTGATGTTAGTTACAATAATTTCTTGATTTTTTAAACTTACTATTGCAGTTACTATTCAAATTAATGTAAGAATAAAACCTGTAAAAATAGTGTTTAATAACACACCCTTAATTCTTAGTTTTTTAACAAAATTTACTAAAACATAAGATAAAAATATTAAACTAATAAAAATTAAACCAATTAAGTATAAATAATTTTTTGAAGGTGAATCCGCAATAATAACATCTGAACTTTTCTTATAAAATAAGGCTCTAATAAATCATATTAAACTTGTAAATGTTAAAGCAATATATAATAATAATTTTTCTCTTGTATCAGTATTTTTGTTTTGTTTCGAAGCAATTAACATAATACGTTCAAAATTTATTCCAAGTACAAGTAAACTTATTATTAGGAAAAACATAATAATATAGAATAAGTTCTTTGCATCTTTCTTTGAAAACATGTTTACAAAGAATTGATGAACAATATTATTATTTAAAAAGTCATTTTTATCACCTTTAATTGAAAATACTCAAATTGATAAGATGACGATAAAAGTTAATACTAAAGCAATTCTTGAAAAAATTGAAATTACTATTGCCTTTTTATTTTTGTAAACTAAAGGATTTGTTTTTCTTTTTAGTTTATATGTATAAACTGAATATGAAATGTCAATTAATAATAAAGGAATTGATATAAAGGATAAACCATAATAATCCATTGTTTCTTGTTTGAAAAAAGTAAATAATAATACCACTGAAACAATTGAAAACAATAGATAAATTACGAATCATGGGATGTATTTTTTAGTTGATTCCTTGTGCGTAAATATATTCGAAAAGTTTTTTGTAATTGTGTATATAAAGATACTGATTAATAAAAATAATCTAAATAATGCTAAATAATTGATCCGTTCAGTTGTTAAACTAGAAAATTCTAGAAAATATTCAATATTACTTTTAAAAAACAGTTTGTTTGAAAAAATTGTTGTTGGTGCAAAAAATAAAATTAAACCTGATAACAAAACAAAAAAGCTAATTAAAATTAATTTTAAAGTTGTTACTAATGAGTTTTTCTTTTTATTATTTAGCATCGACTCAAAATCATCATAAATCTTCTTCTCTTTCACTTGGGAATTAACCATTATATTTCACCTCCTCTTGTAAATTTAAATTTATTTGGAATATTTTCATCATTAAGACCTTCTGAAAATAAGTTTGTTCTTTCTAATTGTGGGTAAAGAAGTTTTAAAGCTTGTCTATATGATTTGGTTTGGAATTCTCCGCCACCATAGATTAAGTCATATTGTGGTAAATTGTAGTTTCCAAATAAACCATTATAGTTAAACCCTTCTGATCTAAATGCAACTGAAAGACCCATTCTAGCTATGTTATTAGTTGCATGGTGTACTGCTACTAATTCATTGTTTTGATTTCTTACTGAAGAACCTGAAGAACCGCCAGTTGGTGCTCATCTTCTTGGCATATATTTTAATGCCATACTCATATACTTCTTACCTTCGTGTTCATATAATTGTCCACTTAATAAAGGCGATGTTAAAAATGAATCCAAAATACCAGGTTTGTCAGCAAATGAACGATAACCAATTTGGTATGATAAAAAGTCTCCACGGTTTAGATTTTCTTCAGGAAATGATGAAGGACCGTTTTCGCCACTAGTAATTTTTGCATCATAATATTCTGACTCAGTATTAGTTCATAAACTAAATGAACTTCCTCATTTAGCTCTTTCCTTTTGATCATCATCTTGATATGGTTTTAAATAAAAGTCTGTTTTTGAACCAGGTCATCCGACAGCATATAAATTATCTAATGATTTGCTTATTTTTCCTCTTAAAGGATAATTGATTGCTTGATAATCATATAAATAAGATTTGTCTCTAAATTTAATATGAACATCAGGGTTATTAGCATAATTGTTAGTAATCTCTTTAGCTAAATTAAAGTTATTTTGACTTGTAAAATTGTAAGTAACATTACTATCATTTGAAATAGCAACAAAAGATTGTGCCATTTTTTCAAAGTCAATTTCTATAACCGCAAAATCAGCAAATTCTTCAACGTCTTCATAAATTGCTTTTTGACGATCTGATAAGAATTCTTTGGGACTTTTACTTAAATAATCTGTTGCTGTAAAAACTGTTCGAATTGCACTTGGATCTTCATTTGAAAACGAAGTAATATTATCGTCCATACTTGAAATTCTTAATTTAGCACCAACCTTAATATCGTTATTAATTTTAGTTATTGTAAAGCCTTTTAGATTTTTAGTAATTGCTTTTGCAACGTGAGCATTTGTTCCGAAATATCATTTTGTTGGATATTTTCCATTAGATACTGGTTGATAATCAAGAACTCATATTGTTCCTGATTCAGAAAGTGATTCTCTTTTAGTATTAGCTCTCGCTTGATATTCAACAATTTGCTTTCTTAAAATTTCGATTTCTTTTTCTCTTGTATGAGTTTCGAAAAAACTAATTGTTTTATCATAATCTTCAAGAATTTTTCTTTTTTGTTCATTTAAAGAATCGGTTAAATGAACGTCTTGATTATTTTTAATTTTTTCATTTCACTCTTCTTCAATTTGAACTCTGTTGGTACGCAATTCTTCTAATCTTTGATTAATTTGATTTCTAAAAGTTGTTTCATTATTAGCATCTTCTCAAAATTTAATTGAATTTTGTGCGTTAGTAATTTCTTTTTCAAAAGTGTTGTAATTATTTAATGTTAAAGAAAAAGTTTGGTGGGCTATTTTTAGAAATTGTTCATTAACAATAGTTCGAGCAAGCCCGATTGTTTGATAAATATTCTTTTTACCCAATGAATCGATAGCGCTAGCACCTTTTCCTACTTCATCTGCATATATTTCTAAACCATCATACGAACCGTCTTGATGATATGTAGGAACACTAAAACCTTTATAAGCAGAGTTATCATACGAATCTAATTTTAATTCTTCAGCCTTAGCATCAAATTCTCTTTTCTTAGCTTCATAAATAATTAAGTTTGGTCTTAAATCAGATAAGCTGTTTACATTTTTTGTGAAACTTAAATTTTGTTTTAAAGCTTTTAAATACTCTTCGTTATCTTTTTTAAATCTTCCAAATTGGTCTAATTTTTCGTACTTATCAAATTCGCTTAAATTAGCATTATTTTCTGATCCGTTCCCATTTGGTTTATTACCTTCGTTATCAGTATTAAAAGGATTATGTTTCAACCCATCTAATTTAAAAATAAAGTTCTTTTGAGTATTTGTGGCTTTATTTCTAAACACAAGATTTATTTTAGCATGTCCAGTTGTATTAGCATTGCTTTCTAAAATAATATTATTAACAATAAATTCTATTTTCTTATTTAGCTCTTCACTTTTTGATTTTACCTTTAATGAAGATGCTTGATTTTGAAGTTCACTTGGATAAATATGTGCTTTTTCGTGTTGAGGAAAGAAACTGTTAAAATCTAAATCAAAATTAGTTTCAATATTTTGTGAGTTAGTTAATTCACGAAAATCATTTTCAAATCTAGCATCAGGGTAATCTAGTTTTGGGTCAACTTTAGGATTATTACTATTTTCTTCGTTAATTTTTTTATAGTTATTTAATTCGATTGTCAACTCATTAATTAAATCTTTAATGTTATTTTTTGTTTTTCTTAAAGCAATTAAGTCCGTTTCTTTACTTTCAATATTTTCTTTGTAATCATTAATGATTTTTGTTGATTCTAAAAACGCTTTACTTTTGTAAGAAGTTTTATTTTCAATTTTTATTTCGTTAATTACCTTATTTAATTTATCAATACTTTCTTCAATTAAACGTTTTTCTTTTGAGATTTCATTTTCACAAGAAATTAATCCAAAAGCAGGTAATAAAGTAATTGTTCCGCCTAATAAACTTGTTATTAAAATTCTTTTTTTCTGTTTATTCATCTTAATACCTCAAATAATCCTAATTATTAATTAAATGTGTTGTCACTTGCATATTCAACACGATATCCATTTGATTCTAATTGTTTTTTAAGTGCATCTGCGCCTTGTGAAACTTGTAAAGGAGCATGAATTTTTGATAGATTTAGCAATACACTTAGATTTGATAATGCTTTACCACTTAATCTTTGGGTGCCTGATATTCTAATTGCGCTTGTTATACTTCCGTTACTAAATTCAATTTTAGTTTTTGGCATTGCAAAAGGAGGTTCATTAATTGCCATTACTGAATCAAATTGTGATTTATCTAATTCATCACCATCAATTTCAAAATATTCTTTATCATTAAATAGTTTTAAATTCTTTAGTTTACGTTTGGCATTACTTGCTTTAATGTAATCATAGAATTTTAAACCTTTTAATGATTTAATCGAAGGAGCTCTTGAGAAATCAAGTCTTGTTGGATAACTATTTCCACCTTCATTTGTGTCAGGTTGAAGCCCAGGACCAAAACTGCCTTGGAAAATTCCTTCATTATTTCTTACATAATAAGCCATTCTTAAGCCTTCGTTAATTCGCTTGTAAATGTCACTTTCATTTCTTAGAATATCACTTTCTTCGAAAGCTAAAGTATTAAAAGTAATTCTAGTTGCAATATCTGCGCCAGGTTTATTTTCTGAACTTACGTTATAATCCATTGTGTTGACTCATTCAACTTTTCTTAAAGCTAATGGATTAAGTGTTCAATCATCTAATAATGAGTTTCCTAATGTAAATAGCGCTAATTCTTTAATGTGTTTAGATTCTAATTCAATTAACGAAGAAGTATTTGTAGCGCGGTGATCAAAGAATAATTCTAATTGCGGAAGGTTATCAGGTAATGCTCTTAAAATATCTTTAAATTTTTGGTTAACATCTTTTTTACCCATGTTTTTAATACGGTAAGAAGTAATTACTACTCCATCATTCTTTAATCTTTCAATTAATTGTTTAGTTTTTGCATACCCATTTTCATTAGCTGCATCAATTTCAACAACAAATCCTCTATTTAATTTTCCAGGTATTTCTTTTTCTCTTATTAATTCTGTAATTGCAATACCATCGCTCTTGCTAACATTGTATTTTTGGAATCTAGCATCATTTGTTGCATCTCTTTTATTTCATCCACGATATACACCATTTTTTATATCTTCAGGATTTCTTGCTCAATGATCTTCAATACTAAAAGCACGTCTTTCTTTATTGTCTCTTTCCATTCTTGAAGTTACTTTATTGTAACCTGGTGCTGGTTCATATGTGTAAGAATCTAATTCACCATTTTCATTAATATAAGCATTATCTGCAGTTGCTGTATATCCTTGTTTTAATTGTGCTTCAGCACCCTTTGCCAACTTGTTAAATTTACTGTAATCTAAATTTTTGATTAATCAAGCATATTTAAGATTTTGTGATTTAAATTGTTTTGGTTTTCTATATTCAGCAACAGCTTGAGGGAGTAAAAATTTTACGACATTAGGACTATCTAATAATCGTTTAAATTTATCTAATAATTTTTGTCAAACCAAAATATTATTTCTAATATGTGCTTCACCATCAAATTGTGGACCTTCTTCAAGAATTTCAGCAGTAAAATTAGAAAAGTAATTTTTTAATCCAATACCTTCACGATTAACTAAATCTTTAGCAGTAGCATCTTTTAATTCTTCGGTAACCTCAATACTCTTAACATCGCCAACAATATGATTTAAATATGGATTTAAATTAGTAATTCCCGCTTCAACATCTCTTGGATCTAAAGGACGAGAAGGAGCTGGAGTTACTTCAGCAACAACCTTAACACCATTAATTTCAATAACAACTCTATTGTTATTATTTTTTTGGTTTAGGTGGGGTAGGAGTTGGTTTTGGTGGTAATGGTGTTGGTTTAGGCGGAACTGGTGTGGGTTTTGGATGAATTGGTGTTGGATTTGGTTTAGGTGTGGGTTTAGGTTGTTCAACAACTGGTGGAACTTCAATCTCTTTTAATTTACGGTCAGAAATTGATACGTTAGCATTTGTTGTGTCAGGATTTCCTTTGTGAAATATTTCAGGATTTGCTCCAAAAGGATTATTAAAATCAATACCTTTTTCATTTTTTTGGTTCGTTGAAAATAAAACAGCGCCAAACAAAGTGGCACCGGCAATTGTCGAACCTAAAATTAAAGAAACAATTTTTCTTTTTTTGTTTTTTAAAATAGCCATTTTTATCACCCTTTTTTCTATCTTTCATTAATTAATTAATAATTAATTAAAAATAATTTTAACACATATGAGTTTTTTGTTGAGTTATAAAAGAATAATTTTTAATTAATTACTAAATTTTTAAGCCTAAAATAACATTTTGTTTTTATTTTAAGCCAAAATAATAAAAAGTTCAAACTAAAACAAATTTAGTGTTGAACTTATTTGATTTCTTATTCGATTTTTAATATTCTTTACTAAAAGCTAATATTTTTTGTTTTGTATCTTCGTCACAAGATAGTATAGAAACTGCTACTGCACCAATTCCTGTATGAATTGAAACATCAACAGGCAATTTAAATGCATAAACAGGAATTTTGTTTTCGGTAATTTGTTTAAAAGTTGAAATTAAACTATCTAGTAAATCACTATCGGCATGCGCTACAACTAAAATTTTGTTTTCAAAATTATCCTTACTATTGTTTCACATATCTGCTACAGTTTTTTCTAATGATTTAGTAAAAATACGTCCGATTGATTCTTTTTCTAATACCCCGTTGTCAAATGCAATTAGAGGAACTATTTTTAATAATTTTGCTACAGCAGCAGCGGCTTTTGATAATCTGCCACCTTTAACTAAAGCATCATTAAATTGAGGAATTAAAATTAATTTTTCATTATTTATCTCAAAGTGTTTTATTGCTTCTTCAAAAGAAATCCCAGCTTTTATTTTTTTTTCAAAAACAAATAAATCTTTTAAAATTAAGTAAGAAATTCTTTTTGAATCTACGATAAATACTTTTTTATTGTCTTGAAATTGAGTCTTTAAAAAAGAATTTTGTGAAGATAAAAATTGTGAAATTGAATAAATAAGAATTAAATCATAATCATTAATATATTTATTAATTTCCATTTCGTTTATTGCTGGCGATGAAGCAGATGTTGTTGCGTTAATTTTTTTATTTTCTCTTCACATTTTAGCAAAATCTTCAATAAAAATATCTTTACCAATTTGGTAAGTTTTTCCTTCAATGTCACATTGTAATGGAATGAAACCTCACCCTAGGTCATTAGCTTGTTTTTCAGTTAAACCTGATGAAGAGTCAACAATAATTTTAATTTTCATATTTTCTCCTAAATATTGTTTTCAATAATTGAATACAAAAATTATATAGATATTATTTTAAAAATCACATTTTACTTAATTTAATTATTTAATAAATATTTAATAAACACAATTAAAAAAGTAGTAAATAAATAAAATTATAAGCAAAATCAAATTTAATATATTTCAACAATAAAAATATTTATTTTTAGTTAAAATTTAATAAGTTGTCTTTATACATAAAAAAGAAAGGAAATTTATGTCACAAAATTTTATTAATGAGCTTAGAGCGAGAAAAATTTTAAATAATTTATCCAATGAGGAAAAGTTTTTACAAATTCCAAAAGATTCAGGTGTTTATATTGGTTTTGATCCCACAGCCAAAAGTTTACATTTAGGTAATTATTTACAAATTGCGACATTACTAAGATTTAAAAAGCAAGGTTATAAAGTGTATGCTATTTTAGGCGGAATTACTGGAATGATTGGGGATCCAAGCTTTAGAAATAGTGAAAGAAAATTTTTAGATAATAAAACATTAAAACAAAATAAATTAGCAATTAAAAAGCAACTTCAAAAATTTGGATTAGAGGTTATTGATAATATTGAATTTTATAAAAATATGACGTTAGTAGATTTTCTTTCACAAGTTGGAAAATTAATAAATGTTAATTATTTACTTGAAAAAGAAAGCATTGCTACAAGATTAAATAATGGATTAACATTTACTGAATTTAGTTATCAATTAATTCAAGGTTGAGATTTTAAAAATTTATATGAAAAATATAATGTAAGAATTCAAGCCGGTGGATCGGATCAATGAGGTAATATTACAACTGGTCTAGAATTTATTAGAAAAATACATGGCGAAAATGCTAATGCGGTAGCCTTAACAATTAATTTAATAACCGATGAAAATGGTAATAAATTTGGTAAATCAACTGGAGGCGGATCATTATGATTAGATAAGAAAATGACTTCACCTTATGCTTTATACCAGTTTTTATTAAATCAATCAGATAGTAAAGTAGATGAGTATCTTAAAACTCTAACCTTTTTAAATTTAGAAGAAATTAATGAAATTATGAACATTCATAACAATGAGAAGTTTAAACGTTTAGCGCAAAAAACTTTAGCTTTCGAAGTTGTAAAAAATATTCATGGATTAAGATATGCAAATCAAGCAAGAAAAATTAGTGATATATTATTTTCAAGAAGTAAATTAAATCTAACAATTAAAGATATTGAAATGGTTAAAGATTCATTGCCGACTTTTTTAGTCTCAAATAATGAAAAGTTTATTGATATTGTTAAAAATAATAATATAACTACTTCAAATCGAGAAACAAGAGAATTTTTATCTAAAAAATCATTTTTAATAGATAATGAATTAGTTGAAGAAGAAAGTAAAAATATTGAATTTAAAAAATATAATAATAAGTATGCAATCCTTAAAAAGGGTAAAAAAGATTTTTACATTTTAGTAAACAAAGAAAGTATAAAGGAGTAAAAAATGAGTTTTCCTAAAATTGTTATTAACGAAACAAAATTTAAAAATAATGTAAGAAGAGCAATTGAAATTTGTAAAGAAAAAAATATTGAAGTTTTAGCTGTTACAAAAGGTTTTTGTGGTAATAGAAGAATGGCAGAGTTATATCATGAAGCAGGAATTACTAATTTTGGTGATTCAAGACTTGATAACTTTGAAGTATACAAAGATATTCCTGGTCACAAACAACTATTAAGAATTCCGATGATTTCTGAAATACCAAGAATGTTAGAACTATGTGATTCATCTTTGAATGGTGATATTAATGTTATTAAAAAAATTAGTGAATATGTAGTTGAACATAATTTAAAACCACATGAAATTGTTTTGATGGTTGACTTAGGTGATAGAAGAGAAGGATACTTACCAGAAGAAACATTAGAAATTGCTAAACAAATTAATGAATTAAAAGGTGTTAAATTAATTGGTTTAGGATGTAATTTTGGTTGCTATGGAGCTAGAATTCCATCTGATCAATCAATGGCACAATTTGTAAAATTACAACACGAAATTGAAGATTCATTAAACATTAAATTAACCCATATGTCAGGAGGTAACTCTTTAAGTTTACATATGGTTTGAGAAAATCGTATGCCAAATGAAATTAATTTTTTAAGAATGGGTTTTGCAATGATATTTGGAACCGAAGATATGTATCGTGAAACTATTAAGGGAATGTATCGTGATGCATTTAGATGTGAAGCAGAAGTTATTGAAGTGGATTACAAATCTTCATTGCCAATAGGAGCATGTGGTATTGATGCTTTCGGTCACGTTCCATATTTCGAAGACATTGGAGATATTAAGAGATTAATTTTGGGAGTTGGAAAATTAGACACTATGTTTGATGCAATGATTCCTTATGATAAAGATCTTAAAATTTTAGGTGGTTCATCAGATCATTTAATAATTAATTCTCAAGATAGTAAAATTGATTATAAAGCTGGAGATATTGTTAAGTTTGATTTAGATTGAGGAAGCTTATTGTATTTATTCAATTCTTCATATGTTGAAAAAGAATTTGAAAAGTAATAATTATTTAAGGTTAACATCAAAATAAGGTGTTAACTTTTTTTATTACTTCTATTTGATTAAAATAAAAAAAATTAAAAGCACAAGATATAAAACTTGTGCTTTTAAAAAATATAAATTAAACTTATTTTCTTTTGATTTCTTTCAATCTGGTGCTTTTTCCTTTAAGACCTCTCATGTAGTAAAGTTTAGCTCTTCTAACTTTATTCTTTCTTGTAACTTCAATGTTTGAAATTAAAGGTGAGTTAATCTTAAATACACGTTCTACACCAACACCATATGAATCTTTTCTAACGGTAATTGATTTGTTAATTCCTTCACCGTATGCAGCAATTACTAAACCTTCAAAAACTTGAATTCTTTCTTTATCGCCTTCTTTAATTCTAACGTGAACTCTAACAACATATCCTTCTCTAATTTGAGGAAGATCAGTTCTAATTTGATCTTTTTCTACAAGTTCTAATAAATTACTTCTCATTTTTAATCCTTTCGATTATATCTTTACGATTTTTCAATGTTTTTAAATAAGCATGTTTCTCACGTCATTCTTTAATTAATTTATGATTTCCAGATAAAAGAACTTCTGGAACTTTTAAACCTTTATATTCAGCTGGTTTTGTATATTGAGGAAAATCAAGTAAGCCATCGTTTTCAAAACTTTCATTTTGATGACTGCCTTTTCTTAATACACCAGGAACCAAACGAGCCACAGCTTCAGAAATAACCATTGCTGGGATTTCTCCACCTGTTAAAATAAAATCGCCAATTGATAATTCTTCATCCACGAAATTTAAAACGCGTTCATCAAAACCTTCATAATGACCACACACAAGAGTAATTTCGCTATGTTTAGCTAATTCATGTGCTTTTTTTTGGTCGAATGTTTTTCCTTGTGGACTAACTAGAATTTTATAACTATTTGGAACTGTTTCTAACGCTAAGTTAATTGGTTCTACTTGTAAAAGCATACCATCGCCGCCACCATAAACTGTATCATCAACTTTATTTCTTTTCTCACGTGAAAAGTTTCTAAAATCAATAATATTTAGTTCTAAATGCCCAAGTTTAATTGCTTTGGCAATAATGCTATAACTTTTAAAAGTTTCAAAATATTCAGGAAATAATGTGAGTATGTTTATTTTCATAATTATTTATTTTTTGATTCGATATATTTTTTGTAGAAATCGTTTCTTTTTAATAGAGTTCTAACTGTTTCAGTAGGTTTAGCTCCGTTGTTTAAGTATGTTGTTGTTAATTCTTCGTTTAAAAATAATTCTTTTGTATGTGGGTCGTAGTGTCCTAATTCATCGATAAATTTCCCATCACGTGGTGCTCTTGCATCTGATGCTACAACTTTATATGTTGCATGGAATTTTTTACCGGTTCTTTTTAATCTTAATTTAACCATGATATTCCTTTCATTTTTTGTTTAATTATTAAATTTATATTTTTTTAATAGAAAAATTTTACCATAAAAAAAAGATGTTAAGCAAAAATACTTTACACTTTTTATTTTTCTAATTTTTTAAATATAATTTAAACTTATTTTTAAATGGTTTTTAATAATTGGTTTAATGGTAAAATTAATATTATGAAAAAAGAAATTTTAAAAGAAAAGTTAAATTATTCATATGCTCCTTTTTCAAAAGTTAGAGTTGCTGCATTAGCAATTGATAAAAATGGAAAAGAATATTATGGAGTTAATTGTGAAAATGCTGCTTATCCGAGTGGACTTTGTGCCGAAAGATCAGCTTTATTTGGCTCAGTTGCATACGGAGCAGAAGTAGGTAGTTTTCAAGAAATTCATATTATAAGTAATTTAAATAAATTGCTGTATCCATGTGGTGCTTGCCTTCAAGTTATGTCTCAATTTTTAGATAAGAATGCTAAAGTTATTTTACATTCAACTGATTTATTAGAAGAAAAAAGTTTTTTAATAAAAGATTTAATTCCGGGTGCTGTTAAACCTGAAGATATTATGCCTTTGTAAGAAGAAAATAAAATGGAATTAGAACATATTTGTGATTTGAGACATGTTGAATTACATGGTAAAAATTTTGGTGAAGAAATTTCTTATTATTTAGAAAAATTTTCAATTTCACAAAAAGAATTAGCTCAGCGTTTAGGATTAAGTACGCAATATATTTATATTATTATAAATAGCAAAGTTAACGTTAATTTGAGTATGTCAATTATTGAAGGAATGGAAAATGTTTTTAACTTAGAATTAGGAACATTATCTGAAGTATATTCAATTTATGCTAATAAAGAAAGAGTTGAAAACGAAAATATTGAAGAATTACTTAAAAATTACGGAGAAGATTTCATTATCGCTAATCCAAGTCTTCCTTTAATAAGTAATATTAAATTAACTAAAGATATGCCGGTAAGTAAAAAACTTATGATGATGAACAGGTTTTACGGCGTAGCTGATTTAAAAAAATATAGTCAATATTTAAAAGAAAATGCTTTAGCTGATGAAAGCGTTTATGCAAATCCTAATAGTAAGGTTTGAATAAGATTTTGTGAACTTTCAGTTTTAGATGCAATAAAAAATAAAGAAATAGGTGTTTTTAGAAAAAATACTTTTGAACTTATATATCGCAAGGTTGTAAAAATTATTTGTAAAGAAAACAAAGAATTTAAAGAAAAAATTGAAGAATTACAATCATATCTTTTAACAAAAGGAATAATTTTAATTACAATGCCTTTTATCGAAAAAAGTGATATAGCTGCAATTACTTTTCAAAAAGGAGCAGTAAGATTAATATTTGTTTCAGATATTTTTAATTGCGAAGCGTTTATTTTTAATTACATTTTGCATGAAATTACACACTGTTTTTTTGCTAATAAAGGCGAAAAGCAAATTGATGAAATATATGTTAATACATATTATGATATTAAACAGAAATTTAATTTAAAGTATGAAGGAATTGATGACGCGTTGCAAGCTCGCAAGCAATGCTTTGAAATTAATCACAAAGAACGTAAAGGCGAATTTTGTGATATCAAAAAAGAAGTATTTTTAAAATATAAGAAAGTTTCTTTTAATTAAAAAATAAAAAAATGGGGATATTAAAGATGAATTACTATTTAATAATGGGGCATCCAACTAAAGATTCATTTAACGGAAGACTAGCAGATGCTTATGAAGAAAAATTAAAATTGTTGGGTAATCAAGTTCGTAGAGTTAATATAATTGATTTAAATTTAAATTTAGTTTTAAATAAAAGCGGTCAAACAAAAGAAAATGAAGAAATAATCAAAAATGAACAAGAAAATATAAAATGGGCCGATGAATTAATCTTTTTCTATCCGCTTTGATGAGGATCTGTACCTGCCTTATTAAAGGGATATATTGATAATGTATTTGTTCCTGGATTTGCTTATAAATATCATAAAAATGATGCTTTATGAGATAAATTACTTAAAGGAAAAAGTGCAAGAATTTTTTCGACATGTGATGCACCTAATTTTTTTGTTAAATTAATTTATAAAAATTCTGATTTTTCAATGATGAAAAAAGCAGTTTGTTGATTTACTGGAATCAAGGTAAAAGAAGCAAAAAGAATTGATAAATTATTTAAATATAATAAAGAAGAAAAACAACAAATAATTAATAAAATAATTAAAAAAATAAAATAGAAGCTTTTAAAATTGCTTCTATTTTTTTAATCTATTTCTAAGTAAACAAATTCTGTTGCTTCGACTGCCATTTTTCCTTGATATATTTTATCTGGGCAACGTAAAACATATTTTATAGCAGGTAAATCTTTATCATCGCCATGAACCATAAATTCCATTTCTAATTTATGTCCGCCTAAATATGAAAAGTTTTTATCAAAAGCAGTAGTGAATGAAAAGTATTTTTTAAATTTTGGATGTTTTTTGACATCAGAAAATGTTTTTTCAGCAGTAAGAGCTGAACTTGTTATTCCTGAATCCCCAGGATAACAATTTTTTCTTATTTCTTTAATTACTTGTTCTAGTTCATCACGACTTAATTTTTTTCCTTCAGCTGTTAAGGTGTATGAAAATGAATCTTTAACTTCTGCCAATTGTGAAGAAGATAATCTATTTCAGTTATTTATATTCGGGTTTATTCAATCGCTACCAGAACTACCCCCTGAGTTATCGATTTGGGGTTTAGAATTATTGCATGAAATTGCCAATAATGGTAAGCTTAAAGATACTAATGAACCAATTGATAAAATTTTTGATACTTTCTTCATAATATAATATTATAATACAGTATTTTTTTGTGTTACTGAATTTCTAATTTTACCATTCCTTGATATTCAAGTTCATTGTTTCTGTCAACACAAAGAATTTGATAAGAAATTGCCGGAGTTTGGTTATCTCATATTAATTTAAATGTATATTTGTGTGAAGACCCAAAACCATTTAATTTATGAAAATTAAAAATAAAATTGTCTTTAAATTCGCTATTTCAATTAATAATAATTTGCGAATTACTTTTTGTATTATCTCTATTTCTTACTAATTTTTCTCATAATTCATTTAGTTTGTTTTCGGCTTCTAAATCACTGCCTTTTTTTGTTAATTTAAATTCAAATTTATCAACTATTTCTTGAATCTGAGATGAAGTTAGAAGTTGAACTTTTGGATTATTTGAAGTTCCAGAATTACCATTTTCACATGAAATTGCTACTATTGGTAACATTGAAATAGTTGTTGTTGCAAAAATTGGTAATAATAATTTTTTCTTATTCATTATTCTCTCCTTTCGTTAATTTCAATATCTTGATAATAATTTAAGTTATTTCAACCTAATGGCTTTTTAAAGTTTTTTTGATAAACAACTTTTGAAAAACTATTGATATTTATTTGGTTTGTAAAACTCATAGAATAACTTATTAAGTTATTGATTTCATTAATTATTTCAGCTTGCTCTTCAATTTTTAAAGAGTAAATAAAGCCAATTACTTTATTTTTTGTTTGCGTGTCAACAATATTTTCTAAACTCAAATTATTACTTATTAGAAAATCATTTAATTTAATTAATTGTTTATAAATTTGTTGATAAATTACCTTATTTTTAGATAAGAAGTCAATTAATTTTACTAGATTATTATCATAATTTGTTAATTGATTGTATATAAATTCAACTGTATCGCCTTGAAATAATTTGAAAGTTGATTTTTTATATATTGATTTATTTTCTTCAAAATAATAATGATATTTTTCATAATCATCGATTTTGGTTAAATTCACTTTAAGTCTTGAATCAATTGAATTTAAAATATTTTTAACTAATAATATTTTTTTATTAACTTCTTGATTATCTTTATCAATTGAAACAGGAATATTTATATATATATTCTCTTCATTATTTGTTTGTTTATAAAAATCGTTTATTATTTTTACTAAGTTTTCTTTTATTAAATCAAATCAAGTTGATTTTAGTTTTTCTTCTTCAAAAAGCACTTGAGGATTATTTAATTTATCCTTATTTTGAAATTGAAATGTATTACTAATTTTTTTATTTTCAAAATTAAAAATTATTGGTTTTGAAATTTGATTATACAAGTCTTTTATTTCTTCAACATTTATAGCACTATTATTAGCTAAAATTTTTAAATTTTCAGGTGCTTGACTCAATCATAAGCTTTTATTATCTTGTGTAAATGCATACTGATTAATTAAACTATTAAACAACGATTGAAAAGTTAAGTTTATTGGTTTTAAATCTAATTGATTTTTTTCGTTTAATCCATAATATAGTTTAATAAAATTCTTATTCATATTTTTTGAATTAATATCTGGATTTTGATTAACTATAATTTGGTTATTAAGCTCAAATCTATTGTAATTTTTTTGATAAGAAAAATTATACTTTTGATAGTTTTTTAAAATGTAATTCTTTTCGTCTAAATTTAAGGTTTCATAATCTAATTTAGAAATAATATTCTGTTTGAAAGCATTTAATGACTGCAAAGAAAAAGTTGATTGAGAAATCGGTAAAGGGTTATATTCAATAGTAATTTTCTTTAAGTTATCATTATTGTTTATGTAAAAATTATTTATTTCTAATTCTGTTATATTGTTATTCATTTTTGAAATAAAATAACTACCTGCATAGTAACGCTTTTGAAAATCTTTACCATAGCTGAAAAATCATTCTAAGTTTTTAAAAGGGTCTTTGTATTTTGATCCAATAATTTCAAATGGAATTGCATCAAAATAATTATGAACAATAAATAAGTTTTCAAAAAGTTTTTCAAAATTAATTAATGAATCATCAACAGTTTTAATAATTATTTTGTTAGTTGAAAAATCTAATAATTTGTCAATGTCAATTTTATTTTTAATTAAATAACTGTATAAATCAAATCCATTATCTAATTTTGAATCATAATTATTGGTTTCTAAATTAATTTTGTTCTTTTGAATATAGTGTTTTTTAAAATCTTTGTTTCTTAGAAGTTTAGATAATAAACCTAGTTTAAAAGATTTGTGATTAATTTTATTATTTTCTTTTACTAATTTTCCGTGATAATCAACTCAAATATCGTTCTTTTCATTTAATTCTATTTCAAAAGATTTTAAATTTTTTAAACTATTTTTAAAATTATCACTATTTATAGATTTGTTATCGCTTGAAGGAATGAAAAGAAAAGGCGAGTTAAAACCATTTCCCTTATCCTTTTTTGGAATAAAGATTCCTTCTTCTGGTGTTGCGTTATTATCATAATTAACTTTGTTTATTCTGTCATTATCAAAAGTTAATGTTTCTGTTGATGTAATAATATTTATTTTCTTTGCTCATTCAAATTGGTAGGATAGTTCTGATGGAACTAAAACAATATTGTCTCTAAAATCAATTAATGGTTGTTTTCTTGATTTCACACGAAAAAGTTTTGCTGAAGTTGATAAATTAATTTTGTGTATGTTTTCACTCACATAATTATCATCTAAATAACTAAAATCTCCATAATCATTAGCAAAGTTATTTTTTTCGATGTAATGATAAACATCATTATTAAAATCATTCTTTGCACATGATAATGAAACAAATGGTAAAACAATTGCTAATGGACTTAAAAACAATATTCTTTTATTCATTTTAAAACCTCCTAAAATTAAAATTAAACGTGCGCATGAAAACTTAATAACATAATTGTTGTAACAATTGAAATACTAAAAATTATTAATGTACGATATAGAGTTTTAGTATCTTTGTTTCTAATATGAATAAATTCGGGAACTAATTCGAATATAGCAGTAAAAACAATTATTGATCCACCCATTATTAGTAGTCCTGATTGAATTCATTGTAAATTATCATTTAAAAATCTACCGGTAAAAGCACCTAAAAAAATGAACGGAATTATTAATAAAAAGGTTAAAAAGTTATATAAAACGGCTTTCCCTCTTTTTTCACCATATTGAATTTGTCTAAAATAAACTATTGCCATTTCAATTAAGATGTGAATAGTAAACGTTATTAAAAGCATTAAAGAACTTGAAAAAGTGTTCTGAGAAGAAATAATTTTAAATATTGAATATCCTATAAAGAAACCGTCGATAATTCGATGACTTAAAAGCATAAATATTGCTAATCAAGCTGCTTTTGGGTTATCTATATCTTTAAAAGAAATTAAGTGATCTGAGTGGTTGTGATCTTCATGGCTTGAGTGTGGGTCTATCTTAGATTTTTTAATAAATAAATATCTTCCACCAATTACTAAAGTAAATCCAATTAAAGAACTTAATCCAATTATTCCAACTATAACCAAAGTTCTATTGATTTCTGAACCAAATTTATCGCTTGAACTATGCGTAAAAGTTTTAGCAATTTCATAACCTTCTCTTAGAAAACCAAAAGCACCAATCATTAAAAACATCCCGGTTGAAAAAGCATACATGTAAATTAATGCATTACTTTTATTAGGTTTATTTTTAACTTTAGCAAATGATAGTAAACCCATTAAAATTAAAGGTAAAGCCATTAGTATTGGAATGTAAACTAGCAAATTTAAAAACAAAGTCATTTCTAAATTACTTTCAAATCATGTACCTTCTGGATTGATTATCATATCTCTCCTTTCAAAAAAATAATATTTTTTTATTTTTAAACTAGTCTATTAAAACTTTATTATTATACAATAATTTTATAACTATAATATAAAAAAAAGTGATAAAATTAATAAATATGAAAATAAAAAAGCAATTATTTAAATTATTATTAACAACTAGCGTTGTGTCATTACCAACAATTGCTTTAAGTTGTTCACAAACGCTAAAAAAAGATATTTATCTAGACATTAAAAAAATATCTAGGGTATTTTTAAACCGTTTAACTTTAAGCCAAATTGCATCGATTGAAAAAGATAATAATATTTTTTATCATTTTGATGAAGAAGGAAAACACAATTTTGATGACGTTAAAATCGAAAACGGAAGATTATATTTATTGAACAAAGATAGATGAATTGAGTATCATCCAGATTTTACTTATAAGAATAATTGAAAACAATTTGTTACTGAAAGTAATAATATTAGAATTTTCGATTCAAGTGAAGCTAGTGATATTAATGATTTTTTAAACGAGTATTCTTTTGATGATGTTGATTCAGCGGGAACATTTAACGATGAATGATTTACTAATTTAGCTTTAATTTATGGTAAAGATTTTAACAGAAATAGGGATCCATATTTTGAGGACTTACAAACTATTATTTTTAGATTAAATCAGGATATAAATTTAAATTATTCAATAATGAATAGAAAATATTTAGTTAATAGTGATAAAAGAAGAACTTTATTTTCAAACTGAATTCAGCCACAATATATTCAAGCAACTGCTTTTTTATCTGAAGAACATAAATTGCAACGTGAAGTTTTTGTTGACATTTTAAAACTCTACTTGAACAAATTTAATGTTAATGTTTCTTCGATTGAAATAGATTGAAAAGATACTGAAATTAAGCACTCTTATACCGGAGCTGAAGATTACATTGTTTTTAAAATTAAGAGCATAAAAGACTGAAATAATAAAGAGTTAATGTCGGAATCAAATAAGAATAAAAAGTATTATTTAAATGGATTTAGAAATTATTCAACAAATGGAAAATTTGGAATTGGTTTAAAACCTCTAAGAGAAAAATTACCCTTATTTACTGATTATGTTGAAAACCCACTTTTGATAATGAATGGAAAAGAATACTTAACTATTATTGATAACATTAACCATTTTATCAAATCATCAACATCACCCGACTATTGAAATGCTAAAGGATTAATGTATTTGTTTAATACATTTAAAGACGAAATTTTTACAATTAAAGTTCCAGAATATAAATTAAAAGAAGATTTGGAATATAAAATTCTTGATTTTGAATTTACAGATTATTTTGATACAAATCAATTAATAAGAGCAATAGTTCAAGTAACAAAGAAAGATGGAACAAAAAAACTATATTCATGAATAAGTTCTAATTTTGATGATCATGGCCACAGGTTAAAGGGTTTGATATTTAGAAATAAAAATCTTTCTTCTGTTTTACCAGAAGATATTTATTCATTTAAACCACAAAATACTGGGTTGCCTTCGAGTATAAAATTAGATGACTTTGTTGATAATAGTTCTGATTCTGCTTTCATACAAGGATTAAATGAAGCTTCAAATAAAATGAATGAATTATTTAACTATTGAAACAATGATAGTCGTCAAAATTTCGATGTTTCACTTCTAAATAATGATTCATATCAAGTAAAAGTTTTTAATTCTTATGTTAATAATTACCTTCTTGCTTATGCATTAGAAAATCAAGTTGGAAAAACATTAAGTGGAGTTAAAAGAATTGATATTAATTTAAATCCAGAACTAAATAAGTTGGGTCAATTATATTTTGAATTAAATTTTATTGGTTTTGAAGATAATGTGGATTATAAGTTTAAAAGTAGTGGAGAAAAAACCTTAGCAAAAGCATCTTTATATTGAAATTATTTTAAGGGATATGATGATACTAATGAAAAGAATAATTTCACATTAATTAATTACGAAAGGGGTATGTAATGAAAAAGAAAAATATTTGAAAAATTCTAATTCCAGCATCTTTATTATCTACTCCTTTAATAGCTGTTTCATGTGGAATTGAATATCCAAATGATAATGAAAATATCATATGAGATAACACAAATGAAAATAAAAATAATATTAAAAAAATTGAATTACAAAATACTAAAACTATTGAGATTAACCAAATTTATAGTCAAAAAATTTCACAAATATTTTCTGATGTAAAAAGTGTTTATCGTAATTACCGTAAATATTATGTTAAATTAATAAGAAAAATAGAAGCTCTAAGAACAAAAGTTTCAGCTCTAATAATTGACCAAGGAAATCCTACTAATTCTGAAAAAATTCAAGATTTTTATATTAAATGATTAGAAGAAGCGGGAAAGAATAAATCCAAATTAGCCAAATTATTTGATAAATATCAATTAATTTTTTCTGATGTTGATGCAGTTTTAAATGACGTAAATTTAGTTTTTGATAATCAACAATTTATTAAGTTTATAGAAACAATTGACAATAGGTTGAGCGGTAAAGATATAAATTTAGGTCAATTACAAAAAGCAATTATTTCTTCGTGAAACTTTTTAAAAAATAATCTATTTAATGAAAGTAAAATTTCCAGAATTGAAGATCTTCAAAATATTAATATTGAAAGTGATAAAAATTCTCATAGTCACTCACATGCTATAATAAATTTAATTTTTGAAATGGGTTTATGACACACATTATTAAAAAATAATGTAAAAGATGAAGAACAATTAAATGAATTAAAACAAGATTTTTTAATTTTAAAACAAAATGTTATTGATAATATTGGGCAAAAAAATTATGAAGATGATTTTAATTTTATAATAAATTTATTTGAAGGAAATATGGAATTTGATGAAAAAAATAATCTTATAAATATCGAATTTCAAAACCATGCTAAAAATGCTATGGAACAAATTAAAGCAATCTTAATAGAAATCGCAAAAAAAGAGGGCATTGAAAACAAAATTAATTTAAAATAAAAAGTCAGATTTAAATTCTGGCTTTTTACTATTTAAATTTTGGGTTGAATGTGTTTGCTAAAGAGGCTGATAATAATTTAAGAATTAAAGAAAAAGCAATTATAAATAATGAAACTGTTATTAAATATCCAGAATTTTCAGAAGCTAGACCAATTGCTTCTTTTAAAATTGAGCCAATATTTAAATTATTTGTATCATTTATGAAATCCAAGAAAGCTAATGAGGAAGCAATTAAAATATTAATAGAAAATCTTTCAACAACTATAATTAAAAAATTAGCAAATATATATTTAAATATATGTCTATAGGCTATTTTTCAATTCGATAAGCCAACAGCTTTAGCAGCAATAATAAATTCTTTATTCATTAAGTTTTCTATTTCTTCTTTTGCAAGGTTATAATATGAAAATCAACAAATCAAGGACAAAGAAATTAATAATCCATATCAATTTGTACCAATAAAAATTGATAGTAAAAACACTCAAATAATTTCAGGTATAACACTTATTGAATCAATCATTTTATTAATAAACTTAATAAGAAAGTTTTCTTTATAAAAACTAGTAATTATTGCTAAATTAAATCCAATAAAAATATTAATAAATATAGCTAAAAAAATAATTGAAATTGTTATTCAAATTGAAGAAATAGATCTTCCATAAATATCAATCCCTTGATTATTGGTTCCTAAATATAAACCGTTTGGAATTTCAATAAGTGAATTTTTATTTAATAAATTAACTGCTTTTATTAAATTGTAAGGATTATATCTCAAGGTAACAATATCAGTGTAGATGGTCTGATCTCCACCAATTTCTCTAGCTGAGTCAAAATCAATTCAAAAAATTAATTCTCGATGATTTTTTATTGATTCTTTATATTCAAGATCTGCGATATTTCTAATAAAATCTAATTCATCTCCACGATTAAAGTTTCTAGTAATTGTTTGTGATAAATAAGAAGGCAAGTTATTAACCAAATTTGTTTTTGAATTTATTGAATTTGTTGGTGAATTACTTATGAAGAAAGTTGCTATAATCAAGGTTAAAAATAAAGCTAAAAATAAAATAAATCATGTTAAGTTTAGCTTATTATTAAAAAATCTTTTTCAATATTGTTTAGTTTGCGTTGTGTGAATTACATAAGGATTTTGATTTGTAAATTTTTGTTTTTTAAATGTAAAAAGGTTATGCATTTTGCCCCCTTTTTATTTTCTTTTTAAAAAATAGACCTTGTTCTTGTAAACTAGGATTTAATTTTTTAATTACTATTTTGTTACATAATAAAATTATTGATAATAAAATAAAATTAAAAGTAAAGTAAAACATAATAATATCTAACTCACCTTTTTTGAAAGCAAAAGAAATTAATAAACTTTGACCTGGAATTGAAAATATTCTTTCAATTAAAATTGTTACTGTGAATAATAAGACATAAATTACAAAAAATAAATTTAACTCACTAATTAAAAGTTCTTTTAAAATTGTTTTTCTCAATAGTTGAGACTGATTCATTCCATATGATTTTGCAAATAAATAATAATCTGATTTTAAAATTTCAAATGTTTTCTTTCTTGATTTAGAAAAGAAAATAGCTAAAGTTGGAAAAGAAGAAATTAAAACTGGAACAAATAAAGAAACAAGACTTAATTTATTATTCAAAAATTGTGAAGGATAACCAAAAACTGAAGAGTTTGTTAATGCAATAATTGCAATAATAAGAATTGGTAATGCTCCCATAAAGGAAACACTCACTGAAACAATGACATCATATGATTTATTTAATTTATAAGCAGAAGTAATTCCTAAAATATTTCCTAAAATAAAGCTTATTATAAACACTAAAAAACTTATTAGAAAAGTTCATTTAAACTGATTTAAATAAAGTAAAAGAATATTACTTTGCGAAGATGATAACTCATGGGAATAAATTTTTCCTGGATTAAAAGTGAATAAATTTACTAAAAAGTTTTTTAATCTTATTCCATAATTATTTGATATTTGCGAAAAAACCGCTAAATTTTTCTTTATTTGTGGCTCTATTAAAATATTGATAGCAAAAAATATTACTATAATAGCAAAAAAGAAAATAAAAAAATAAAAAGCAATGCTTTTAAATAAGTTGATCTTTTTCTTATTTATCATTATTGCCTCCTATTTTTGAAAGATATTCTATCTTCTGTGACCTTCTTCACCTTCTTCATGGTGATGATCATGTTCATCTTCTAGATCTACAACTAAAACTTTTGATTCAATAACTTGTGTTATATTTGTGTTATCATATACTTCAATTAATAAGTGTAACTTATTTCCTTCAATTTTTGTTTGAGTTTCATCAAATTTAATACTAAATTCTAATGTTGTATTTGATTCATCAACTACTTCGACATTAATATGTTTTTTAAATTCGACTAAAAGAGCTTGAAAACCTTTTGCTTGCTCTTCTTTTAATTTGTTTAGATAAGCTTGTTGTGCTTCGTTTGTTTCTAATTCTCCAACTAATTTAGTTCCAAATTTTCAATTTTGAATAGTTGTAATTGGTTCAACTTCTTTGAAACCTAATAAAGTAAATCTTACCGTTGATTTAGCAATTTTGAATTTAATATCTAAGTGAATTTCACCTTCATCATCATGTGCATGAGTTGATTCAGCAATACTTAGTTCTTCATTTTCAGCTAATTCTTTTTCAGTAACGCTTATTCCATATTTTTGAAATACTGTTTTAACATCATTTCAGTTAGCAGCTGCTTTCAATTCTCCAACAACTTCAGAAGCTACTTTTTCTTCTTGATTTTCAACAATTTTTTGTACTACTAAACCTGATTTTTCCTGTGTATTTCTTTGTTTAAAACTATTAATTGCTGATTTAATTCTTTGAAGAAATTCTTTTAGTAATTTTGTATCATAGTGATCATTTTGGGGTTGAACTCTTTGAAATTCGTTAATTTCATTTAAAATTTTTTGAGCATTTGCTTTTTCATTTTCTTCTTCTTCGTATTTAACTATTTTTTCTATAAAAACTTTACTTGAATTAATTTCTTTGATTATTGCTATATTTTCGTTTACTTCTTTTTTACATGAAGCTGCAATTAATGGAGTAGATAAAACTGCAGCTAATGGTGATATTGATAAAACAATTTTTAAACTTTTCTTCATTTTTTCCTCTTGATTATTTAGTTATTTTTATATTATAAATTATATATTAGATTGCAAAAAAAATTTAACTATATTTTTATTTTTTTTGTTAAATTAGCACAAAAGGAAGGTTAAATGGCCTTTTTTAAGATAAAAAGTCAAAAAAATTGTGATAAATTTATTTTTAATAAATTATAATTTATATTTAAACAAGGGGACATTATAGACAAATATTGATTGGTTTATTTTAGGGAAAATAAAATAGGAGTTTGTTCAAAATGGTTTATGAATAAAGAAAATTTAAAATTAATAGAACAAAAAATTAATTCATGTACAACTTTTGGAGAATTTTTAAGAAATATTTTTAATATTTCAAAATTAAAATCTGTTGAAGTTTGTGAAAAATTAAATATAGATCGAAGAAAAATTTTTAATCTTTTAAATGACATTAAGCCTGATGTGAGCTTAAATTTAATTCAAGATTTAGAAAAATTATTTAATTTAAAAATAGGATATTTGAGTAATAAATGATATTACTTTAAAACTAAATACACAACAAAACAATATAATAACGAAGAATTAATAAATAGATTAGGTTGAGATATTTTAGAAAGCAACCCATATTTAACAAATATTTTAAATTATTATAGAATGAAGGAAAATTCTACCGAAGAAGAAAAAATTGAATTTTTAAGACAATATTATGGAACAGTAGATATCGATGAATATGCCAAAAATATTGCGAAGAATTTATACATAACAAAATGTAAAATCGTTAAGCCAGGAAGATTGCCTTTTATTCGTTTTTGTGAATTGTTTATAAAAGAAAATTTTAAAGAAAAAAACAAGTTAGTTTTACAAAGATTTAAAGAATATTTACCTAAAAATATAACAATAAAATTAATGGAAGCATTGTTCAGTAATGACACTGATTTTGATGAAAAAATTAAACAAGCTTCAATAATATTGAAGGAAAGAAATATTCAATTAATTAAATTGCCATATGTTGAGAAAACATTAACAAGAGCATTGACTTTTTCATTTGGTCAGAGAAAATATATTATTATTACCGATATGTATAATTCAGAGGTTTTAATTTTGTTTTCTTTAATAAAAGAAATAATGATTTGTTTTTCACCATGATTATCAAGAAAAGAATATTATTCAATTTTTAAAGAATATTATGATATTTGAAAGAAATCTAATAAAAATAGAAAATTAATTATGGCAGAAGATATAGCTAATTCTATTGATAAAATTTATTCTTTAGATAACACTAAACCAGATTATTATGAAAATGTTTCTGAAGTATATAAAAACATTGCCAAGAAATATAAGAAAGTTAAATTTTAGATAAATACAATAATTGTTCGTTTAATTTGAACATTATTGTATTTTTATTTTTCAAAAAAGTTTAAAATTATAATGCTATTTTTTTAAAAAAAGGAGAAAAATGAAAAAAACTATATATTTTGCAGGTGGTTGCTTTTGGGGAGTGCAAGCATACTTTTCTCGTGTTAATGGAGTTATTGACACTAAAGTGGGGTATGCAAATGGTATTATTGATGAAGCAACTTACCAAAATTTGAAAAATACACTTCATGCTGAAACTGTACAAATAACATATGAAGATAGTTTAGTTTCACTAGAGGAATTAGTATTACACTTATTTAAAATTATTGAACCTGATTCACTTAATAAACAAGGCGGTGATATTGGAATTCAATATCGTACAGGTGTTTATTATGAAAATAAAAATGATTTTATAGTAGTAAGCAAATTATTTGAACTATTAAAGAATAATTACAAAGAATTTTATGTTGAGCTTTTACCTTTAAAACATTTCATTTTAGGAGAAGAATATCATCAAGATTATTTAGTTAAAAATCCTAATGGTTATTGCCACGTGAATTTAAATGTTGATTATAAACTTAATTCAGATGAATTAAAATTAATTGAGAGTTTAAGATAGTTATCTTAAACTTTTTTATTTTTCTAATAAAAAAAGAAATAAAAGATAATATAATGAACCCCAAAAGTTGGACCAAGTAATTTGGAAAAACTTTTGGGGTTCATTATATAACAGTTTCATTTTAATTTTAATTAATTTAAATTTTGTAAAATAGTATATATATAAAAGCGAGGCTTAAATGGAAAACACAAGACAAATTAAAATTCCTTCACGTTCACATTATAACGGTTTACAATATGACCTTGATTATGAAACAAAAACAGTAAAATTAAAAAAAGAATATCATCAAAAATTATTGTCGCATAAACCTGGATCTTTTTTGGGTTTTAGAAAAATTACTGGATCAGCATTAGGCGACATTTTAAAATTAACCCAGTTTAATAGTGACTTTGCGGCATTTGCTAGAGTTGCTAATTTTAGATTTCCAGTATTAGATCCAAAATACGTAAATGCCGGTATTGCTTTGGAGCCAAAAATTCTTGCAAAATTAGAAGAAAAATTTCACTTTGAAATTAAAAGATTTAATGCAAAAGATTATGATTTTGATTATTTTAAAGATAATGAATTGTTTGGGGGATTACCAGATGGATACTTAGAGGAACAAAACATTATTATCGAAATTAAAACAGTTGGTAGTAAAAAATTTGAAGCATGAAATAATAATTGAATTAATGTTGCTTACATAAAACAAGCACAGTTATATTCTTATTTAATAGGTGCATCAAAATTTACAATAGTAGCATGTTTCTTAGAAGAGGAAGATTATGTAAATCCGGAAAACGTTGATATTAATAAAAGAAAAATTAAAAACTGGTTTTTTGAAGTTAATACCAAACAGGTTTTGGATGATATTAAAGCTTGTGAAGAGTGATACAATAAATATACAACAAGCGGTGTGAGCCCGCAGTGAAATGATGTAATTGATTCGGATATTGTTAGATATTTAGATTGTAAAAATTATGATGAATGAGAAAAACTTTACTTGGAATGGGTAGAGATAGGGAAGGCAGTGCCGGAATATGAAGAAGAAACAAGTGTATTCATTTAATGATTTTGTAATTGCAAACACAACAAAGCCTTGGCTTATTTTTAATGATATTGATGAAGAAATTAATTCTGATTGTAAGAAAAATATAGCCTTATTACAAGATGATACTTCTTATGAAGATGATGAAGATGGTTTAAAACATAGTGAATATGATTTTCTTGATTTTTATACAGAAGAAATTGAAAATATAGTTAACGATTTTGCGGAAAAAAATTTAGAAAATGAAGAGAAAGAAAAACTAACTAAACTTAACCCGTTTGATAAAATAGAATTTTTGAAACAATATTTTGATTCAACAGAAAATTTAGAAAAAAAACAATTTGATGAAGAAACATATAAGAATATTAATTATTTGTTTTCTATTTTTACCAATGTAAATATATTATCAACTGGTATTGAAAAAGTATATGATCAAGGCATAGAGCAACTGGTTAATTTTTATAAAGAAAAATACGGAATTAATGATAACCAAATTAAGTTTATTTCTTTAAAACAAGCACAAGAAGATATGGTTAGTCAAACCGAAAAAGCCTTAAAACAAAATTATCGCTTAATTATAAATCCTGTTTTTAAATATAAAGATTGTGTTTCTAAAGTTACTTTTTTAGACATAAAGGAATGCACTTTTGGTAATTTAATTTATTCTAAAAAAACAACTAGAAAACAACTTCTAAAGAGTTATTGAGATTTTAAAATTATTAATAATTTTCTAAAGATAAACGAAATCTTTTTACTTAAGCCAAAATACCGAAAAAGAATTAATGTTAAAAAAGGTATTTTAGATTTTATTTTAACTAAATATTGCTATTATTCAAAAAATGGTGCTTCAATTAGTTCTGAAAACAAAAAGGAATTATCGGAAGAAGAAATAGAAGCAAAATTAGTTGGAGATCCAAATTTTGATTATTCAAGCAAAAGAAAAAGTAAGTTAAAAGAGAATAGATCCATTATTGATCATGTTTTAACTGAGTTAACTTCAGCTAATTATAATTTCCATGAGAAAAGATTAGAAAATTCAGATACTAAAAAAACTATCAGCAACTATACTTGCTCTTTTGATGAGTTTTTAAATTTAATAAAAAACAAAGATAATATTAAAGTAGATTGAGAATTAAGTTATGATGACTTTATTGATAATTTTAGTTCTAATAAGTTTTTTTCGAAGTTATTTCAAAAAAAATATCCAAATTATAAAGTCGGTAGTAAAAAAATATTGAAACTCGTTGCTAATGTAAATGATGATGTTGATGTTTTGACAAGAAAAAAAGCCTTGGAATTTTATGATAATAATCTTATTTCAATTGCCCCTAATATCGAAGAATTATATGAGTATAAGGTAATTAGTGATAAAGAAGCAAAAATAGCTTGATTTGATTTTGAAGGCGTCACCTTACCGATCCCAATGATAGATTACTTACCAGCATGAAATCAAGTTATTTCTCAAACATCGATTATTAAAACGCAAAATAATGAAATTTACGAAAGTAATGACTATGTTTACGATCCAAAAGGTTTTGGAATAGATACATATAAGAAAATAGTTGATGACTTATATGATGAAGAAATATCATATTATATTATCTATAATATCAGTTATGAAAGAGCAAGACTTATAGAAATAAAACAGGTTTTGGAAATATATTGAAAAAAAACAATGATATCTGATGAAGATTATCAATTATATTTAAGTAAAATAGATTTTATTATAAATAGATTAGTAGATATATGTAATTTTTTTCTTTCACATATGAAAAAAGTTTTTGTTATTGATAGACCAATTAATATTGGATATATAAATGGCGCCTTTTCAATCAAAAAAATTGAATATTTCGTTACGGAAAATAAATTAGGCCAGTATTTAAAACATAATATTAAACCATATGCCGAATTAAATGTTAAGAATGGCAGTTCAGCATTAATTATCTCAACTTCAAGAGCGCTAAATTTAATAAAAGATAATGAATGAAATGAAAAAATTAAAGATTTAAAAATTTACTGTCATAATGATGTTATGGCAATGCTAATGGCAGCAGATTTAATAAAATATTTAATGAAAAATAAAAAAGAATATTTAAAAAATTATAAAAAATATGATGTTTAAATATGTGAAAAAATAGGGAAAATTTCCTTATTTTTTTTGTTTTAATAATAATATGAACACAATTTTTAAAAATCGCGGAATGCTATTGGAAACAATAATTAATCAGACTAATGAATTTTACTTTAAAAATGATATTTGCTTAATTCATAAAAAAAATTTGGATATTAGTTTTAAATCTGTTTCATTAAAGAATAAAAAACTAAATTTAGATCAGGCGATAATTAGTAGCAAAAGCTCTGTTGATTATTATGGTATTTATAAAGGAAAATTTATTGCTTTTGAAGCAAAAAGTACAGAACTAAGCATTTTACCTTTAAAAAATATTAAAAATCATCAAATAGAATATTTAAATTTAATTCAAAAAAATGGCGGAATAGCTTTTTGAATAATATACTTTAAATTTGAAAATGCATTTTTTTTAATTATGCATGATCAATTAATAAAAAAAATTAAAAATAAAAAAGCACTTCACTTTGAAGACGCTTTAGATATTGGTAAAAAATTAAATTTATCTTTTCCTGGAATATTAAATATAATCGAAAATATTACTTTTTAGAATTTTGATGAATTTCGTCTACTTTTGATTTTAAAACATCAGAAAATTTAAATCTAGGATCCATTTTTGCAGGAACTTCAATTTCTTCTTTTGTAATATTGTGTTGTTGAGTTTTTGAAGGAATATATTTTGAAGAAAAAACCCCAAATCCAGATATGGTTACTTGTCTAGAGTTAGCCATTTCTTCTATTAGAATATCAATCATTTGGTCAAAAATAGATTCTACCATAGCTTGTTGAAAGCCAGTTTCTTCTGAAGTTTTTTTGATTAATTCTTTTTTTGTCATTTTAACTCCTTATTTATTTTAGCAAATCCAAAATTAAATTTTTTTCATCAAATTATTTATTATTTTATTTGGGTTTTCCTTATTATATACTATTTTATAAATTCCTTCTATTAATGGCAAATTTAATTTATTTTTAGATATATTTTGTTCATAAATGTATTTAAGTGCATATAAACCTTCAACAGTTGTTTTGTTGTCATCTAATTTATTTTTGAAAAAATTCATTCCATATTGATAATTACGTGATTTTTCTGATAAACCAGTTAACATAAGATCACCTAAACCGCAAAGGTCATAAATTGTTTCAACCTTTGCACCTAAAAATTTAGCATATTTAGCCATTTCTTTCAACCCCATTGTTAGTAATGCTGCTTGAGTATTTGTAGAATATCCTAAACCAATAGCCATGCCCGAAGCTATTGCTAATATATTTTTATATGTTGATCCTATTTCAGCTCCAATTACATCATCATTAATAGAAACTCCAAATCATCGATTTGAAAACAACTGTTTTACTTTTTTAGCTATTTTTAAGTCCTTGGAAACAGCATTTACAATTGTTATTTGCTTGTTTATTATATCAACAGCAAAAGAAGGGCCTATTATTGATACAACACCCTTTATGTTATTGTTTTCAAAAGACAATGATTCCATTTTATTATGAACAAAATAATTAGTTTCTGGTCAAAAACCTTTTGAAACATTTATAATAACTGTTTTAAATTTTATTAATTCTATTAATTTATTAAAAACATCAGGAATAAATTTGGTAGGTATAGCAATAATTACGAAATTCGCATGGTCAATTGCTTCTTCTAGATTAGTTGTTGTTTTAAAGTTTTTTTCTAGCTTATTTTCAAAATATTTTTTGTTAAAACCCTTACTAAGATCATTTAACTCATTATTATCAATTCCATAAATAATTACATCGTTATTATTTTCAGCAAGAACATTAGCACAAGCTGTTCCCATTGCGCCACTACCTAGAATTGCAATTTTATTTTTCATAATTATCTTTCCTCTTTTTTATTTTTATTTTTTAAAATTAAATTTATTGGTGTTCCTGAAAAATCATAGTTTTGTCTAATTTGATTTTCAATATATCTTAAATAAGTAAAGTGAGCACAATTTGTATCATTAACAAAAAGTAAAAATGTCGGAATTGGCCCTTCTATTTGTTTAGAAAAAGTGATTGATAATCTTTTGCCTTTAATTGGTGAAGCTGGTTTAATCATTTGAGCAGTCATCATTATCGAATTTAATTGGTTAGTATTAATTTTTCTTGATATGTTATTCTTAACACGAATAATTTCATCTTTTAATTTATTTATTCTTTGTTTATTTTTAGCTGAAATGAATACAACAGGAGCTCAATCAACAAACTTTAATTTTTTTGATAAATTCTTTTTATAATTTGCCATTGTATTTGTGTCTTTTTCTATTAAATCTCATTTATTAACAATGACAATAAGAGGTTTTTTTAATTCATATGCTATTCCAATAATATTTTGACTAAAATGACTAACTTCTTCAGTTGCATCTAACATTAATAAGCATAAATCAGCTTCTTGAATAGAATCAGTAGCACGCATTAATGCATAATGTTCAATACTATCGGTCAATTTACTTTTTCTTTTAATCCCAGCTGTATCAATTATTTCAAATTCCTCATTATTGATTTTAATAAAAGACGAAATAGAATCTCTTGTAGTTCCTGCTATGTTAGAAACTATTGATCTTTCTTCATTAGTTAAAGTATTTAATAAAGTTGATTTTCCAGCATTTGCTGGTCCTAGAATTGTTAACTTAAAATTATCATTTTTGTCTTTGTCATCAAAGTTTAAATTGTTAATTATTTCATCAAGTAAATTTCCTACACCATCGCCATGAATAGCACTAATTGGAAAAATATCTGAAAATCCTATCTTATAAATTTGACTATCAAAAGAATTATTAATATTTGATTCTAATTTATTCAATGCTACAATAACTTTCTTGTTTGATTTTCTTAATAAACTTGCAACAAAAAAGTCCTCAGTAGTAATTGCTTCTCTTCCATCAATAATAAAAACAATAACTTCAGCTTCGTTAATAGCAATTTGAGCTTGTTTTTGAATTTCTTCTTTAAAGTTCCCTTCTTCTTGAGTAATCCCACCAGTATCAATAATATTAAATTCATAACCTGACCATTTTGCTGAATGATAAATTCTATCCCTAGTTACTCCAGGTGTATCATAAACTATTGATTTTCTTTTATTAATAATTTTATTAAATAATGTTGATTTACCAACATTCGGTTTTCCTATTAATGCTACTGTATTTTTCATTATTTTAACCTCTTTTTAACTTCCTCAAGCATAACTTGAAAGTTTTCTTCAACGCTCATATTTGTTGAATCAATTTTCACACTTCCTTCACTAACAATTAAAGGATCAATATCACGATTCATATCATTATAATCTCTTAATTTTATAGATTCTAATATTTCATCATAATTAGATTCTATTCCTAATAAAAGATTTTGATTTTGTCTTCTTTTTGCTCTTATTTCTGGGGTCGCTCACAAGAAAAACTTTGCTTCTGCATCAGGTAAAATTCGATATGTTGCATCACGACCATCGACAATAATACCTTTATTTTTATTACCAAAATTCTGTATAAATTCATTTACTTTGATTCTTACAGATTGAAATTTTGCAATTAATGAAGCTACTAATGAAACTCTATCTTCTCTAATTTTTAAAGTTATATCTTCATTATTTAAAAATATTTTTTCATCTTCAGTAATGAATAAATCGTTAAAATTTCAAGAATTATTAATTTCTTGTTCATTATATAAATCAATATTTTTGATTAATGAATTATAAGCAATAGCACGATAAAGATTACCGCTACTAATGAATTTATAATTTAGTTCCTTTGCTAACATTTTAGCCATAACCGTTTTTCCTACGCCGCTTGGACCATCTATCGCAATATTTATTTTATTTTTCATTTTAGAGCTCCTTTTCTAATCTTTTGTAATTAATTCTAATAATTCTTGATTTTCTTCAATCTTTAAATCTTCGTAATTTTTATAGTTTTTATTTATATTTATATCTTTAATTATTTTATTTAATTCAATCTCTTCTATATTCTTGTTTTCTAATTCTTGAATATAACTTTCTATATCCAAATCAACATTTAAATTATATTTTTTTATTAATTTAATTAAGTCTTTGATTTGTTTGGTATCTTCTGTAATTATTTTTTTTAATTTATTAGTTTCTTTTTTCATAATTAAACATCTAAAGTAAAAATTTTAATTTCACCTTCACTTTTAATTTCTTCATTTTCTTTGTTTATAAATAAATATTTAATTGTTAGTTCATTTAAACCTTTTTTAGGGTTTCATGAAACATATTGGTTATTTGAATTTTCGATAAAAGGTTTTATGTTAAATTTTTCTTTTGAATAAATATCTTGAAAAGCATCTGTTGCTATTAATATTTTTTCAAATCAAGTAAAAATTTCTTGCTGAAAATTTTCGCTTTTAAAAACAGCCTTAATTTGTTCTTTTAATGAAACAATATTTCTTTTTATTTCTTGTAATTCATTTAATTCTTCTTGGGTTTTTGCTTCTTTTGCTTCGATTGTTTTTTGTCTTTCTTCAAAAGATAAAACCTGATTTTCTAATTCTTTGCTTTTGGCATCATATTTTCTAACTATTGCTTCAGCTTCTTTTTTGTTTTCGGGTCACATCTTAGAAAACTCAGTTCCTTGATAAGTTTTTAAATTATTAGATAAAAATCTAACAACTTGACTCGATTTAAAGTAATACTTAGAATTTGGCGTTGATTTTACTTTGTTTAATTCAAAAACACCTTTAGCATATTCATAATTTAAAAATACTTCAAAATGAATTCTTAAATTAAATGAATCATTAGGAATCTCTTCAACATCTAAAAATTTAAAATCTAAAAACTTAATTTTTTCAAAATCTAAAAGTGTTTCGATTTTATTTTTTAAGAACAAATCAGGATTAAAAGGCTCTGGTTTATTTTTAATAATATTTTTTTCTTCAATAGTTAGACTGCCAGGTTTTTTTTCAATTATTTCTTTATATTTTTCATTAAACTCATCAATTCTTTTTTGTGCTAAATTTTTTCTACTTTTAAAATCAGATAAAAGGTTTTTCGCTTGTAAAGAACCCACTATTTGTTTTTTAATTTCAATTTTTTTAACTTCCTCATTAAATTTTTCGACAGATCAAAATTCTTTTTGGATAGTTCTACTATTTTTAACAACATAATAAATTGCTCCTGCAACAGCAGAAAGAGTTAATGCTGGAACTAAAAATAAAGTTCATTTTGTTGAATGTTTCTTTGTTTTCTTTATTTCTTTTTTCATGATAACAATTTTACTATGTAAATTTAATATTTGTAAATAAAACTAAAAAAATAAAATACATAAGTATTTTAGTAAAAAGAACCCTTAAGTGATTTTTTGGTTTTTTTTTACATATTTTCTAATGTATTTTATTTATTTTTTAGCTTTACGTCTTCTAAAGAAACTTTTATTCTGCGTTTCAATATTTCTTATATAATGACAATTAGGAAAAGCTGAACATCCAATAAATTTTTGCTTTTTAATTTTTGTATAACGATAGACCAGTTGAGAATTGCATAAAGGACAATTTTCATCTAATTTATTAGCTTCTAATACAGTAATATTTATTTGATCTTTAATATCATCATATCTTTCATTAAAACTGTCTCAGAATTTTTGCATTAATTCCTTATAATCTTCTTTTCCTTCAGAAATTAAGTCTAATTTGGCTTCTATTTTAGCTGTGTATTCCTCATTAATTGTTTTTGGAAAACTTGTTAATAATTTTTCCAAAACTACTTTTCCAAACTCTGTTGGAATTAAATGACCATCTGTTAGTTCAACAAATAGTCTTTGTTTAATGACTGAAATTGTTGATGCAAATGTTGATGGTCTCCCTACTTTAATATCATCTAATTTTTTAATTAAAGAACCTTCGTTATAACGAGCCGGAGGTAAGGTTTTCTTATCTTCTTTGATAAACTCGTCAACTTTTAAAATATCTCCAATTTGTAATTTTGGAATGTTTATTATTTCTTCTTTACCTGAATATGCATAATAACCATCAAAAATTACTTTGCTAAATGACATTCTAAAGTTATTATTTCCATTTACTAAATTAAATCTATAATTTTCTTTTTCTGGGCATGTCATTAAAGACATTATTGTTTTATCATAAATTATTTTATAAATATAAAAATCAATTTCATTTAAATCATGTTTTGTCTTAGCTTCTTCAGGCGTTAATTCAATGTATGTTGGTCTTATTGCTTCGTGAGCATCTTGTGATCCAGCAAATCCTTTGATTTCTTTGGCCACATAATTTTCACCAAAACGATTTGTAATATATTTTTGTGCTTTATTAATAAATGATTCACTTAATCTTGTTGAATCGGTTCTTGGGTAAGAAATTAACCCTGCTTCGAATAATTTTTGTGCTGAACTTTGCACTGTTTTTGAACTATATTTCGCTTCTTTATATAGTACTGATTGTTTAAAAGGTGTATAAGCACTTTCTTTTCTTTTTGATACCGAAATATCATCAACAACTAATTCATAATTACTATTTAAAAGTTCATTATAAGTAATATCTGCTTGTTCACGATTTAGTCATGTATTATCTTCAAATTCTTTATTTTCTTTTAAATATAATGGGACACTTAAACCATTAATTAGATTAGCATTAATTTTAGAATATAAAATTGGGTTAAAGCTTTCAATTTCTTTCTCTTTATCACAAACTAATTTTAGAGCGATAGATTGAACTCGTCCTGCAGAAGGATTTGTAGGCGCGTTTTTTACTTTTTGCATCATTAACTGCGATAAACGAAAACCAATTATTCGATCTAACATACGTCTAGATTTTTGAGCTTTAACTAAATTTTGGTCAATTTCTAAAGGATTTTCTATTGCAAATTTTATAGCCTCATCAGTAATTTCATTGTATTTAATTCTTTTATATTTATTTTCTAATTTTAAAGTTGTAATTAAATTATTAGCAATTGCTTCACCTTCACGATCAGGGTCAGTTGCTATTAAAACTTCATCAGCATTTTTTACAGCCTTTTTTAGTTCTGAAATTATTGTTTTTTTCAAAGGATCAGGAATCATTTTTGGTTCTCAATTTTCAAAATCAATTCCTAAATTATTTAATCCACCAGTTGATAGTTTTAAAATGTGACCAACGCTGGCCAATACTTTTATTTCATCTCCTACTATTTTTTGAATAGTGTGAACCTTATTTGGTGACTCAACAATCATTATTTTTTCTGACATATGATAGTTCCTTTCCCCTTGCTTTTTGTTAACTTATAAAGAATAATAATAACATAAAATTTTTTGTTAAAAAATTAAATTAAAAAAACGACTAGAATTTTTTTAATCATTCTTCTCGTTTTGTGTCGTTTTTATCTTCAAAAATTCCTTTAAGATTTTTGGTTTCTTCCCTACTTAATTTTGGCATATATAAGTCAAATTTAATATATAAATCACCTTTATAATTCGAATTCTTATAAGGATATCCGCAATTTTTTACTTTAAACGGATCATTGATTTTTAAACTATGATCTATTTTAATTTTCTTATTACCATATGGTGTAGGTATTTCAATCTCATCTTCTAATAAATAACTTTTAATAGAAAGTGGCATTTCAATATATAAATCGTTATTTATTTTCTTGTATTTTTTACTTGGAGTAACAGAAAATACTAAATATAAATCTCCAGGATTATTACCATAAGAAGAAGGTTTCCCTAAACCTTTTATTCTAATGGTATCACCATCTTCAACACCAGTAGGTATTTCTACACGTTGTGTAACCTTAACTTTTTTAGTTTTTTGTCCATTACATTCATGGCAAAATTTATTAATTTTCTTACCTAAACCCTTACATGTAGGGCACGTTTTTACTGTTGAAAAAATTGCTACTCTTTGTTGGATTCTACCAACTCCGTTGCAAGTACTACATGTTACTATATCAGCGTTACTCTCAGCGCCTGTTCCATGACAATAATCGCAAACTTCATATTTATCTAAGTTAAGTTCAATTGTTTTGCCAAAAATTGCATCTTCAAAATTAATGTTAACTACTAATTGTAAATCTTGTCCTTTCTTAGTATCTTGATTTTCATAATTATTAAAAGAACTAAAAATATCTCCGAAAATATCAGCCCCGGAAAAACCTGAACCAAAACTTTCAAAAAAGCTACTGAAAATATCTTCTGAATTTCCAAAGTGGTAAGCATTTGGATCAAATGCATTATGACCAAACTTGTCATATTTTTCTCTTTTTGCTGGATCTGATAATATTTCGTATGCTTCTGATACTTCCTTAAATTTCTCTTCAGCATCAGGGGCACTATTTTTATCAGGATGATATTGCATAGCTAATTTACGATAAGCACTTTTAATTTCTTTTTCTGTAGCATTTTTATTTATGCCCAATATTTCATAATAATCTCTCTTGTTTGACATAATAAAGAATTTTAGCACAATTTTAATTAGAGTGCTATTTTTTTAAATCATTATATTTTAATATCGCAATTCGATTTTTTTTATTTATATCTTTTATAAAAATAGTGTTAGGATAATTTTCCTCAAGTCATTTTTTAGAAAACTCGTCTATTTCTAAAATTAAATGACCGTTAGGTTTTAGATAGTAAATTGAATCATTGGTAATTTTTTTATAAAAAAATAAACCGTTCTCTTTTGCAAACAAGGCTTTCTTTGGTTCCCATTTTAATGAATTTGCAAATTTATGATTTTTATTTAAATATGGCGGATTAGATACAATCAAATCAAATTTTTCTTTTATTTTTTTAAATAAATTGCTCTTTATAACTTTACAATTCTTTAGTTTATTTATTTTAATGTTTAATCTTGTTTGTTTAATTGCTTGATTAGAAATATCAGATAATGTAACATTACATTTAATATTCTTATTTATCGCCAAACCAATAAAACCTGATCCACAACATAAATCCAAGACTTTTGAATCTTTATTTATATATTTATATGTTTCGATAATAACCTCTTCTGTTTCATACCGAGGAATTAAAACATCATATCTAATGTCAATATGAACATTTTGCATAGTTTGATATCCAATTATTTTTTGAACTGGATAATCTTTTTTTAATAGTTTTTCTTCCTTTTTTGAAATAAAAAGAGGTTGCTCGTATCTTCTTTTTTCTCTTAGCAAAACCTCTTTATCTATCATTATAAACCTGCTTCTTTAATCTTTCTTGCTTTCTCATCAGCAATTAAAGCTTCGATTATTTTTTCTAATTCACCTTCCATAACAACTTTTAAAGAAGTTGAAAATCCAATTCTATGATCAGTAATTCTATCTTGTGGGTAATTATATGTTCTAATTTTTTCACTTCTATCGCCTGTTCCTGCTAATTTTCTTAATCCACTTTCTTCTTCTTCTCTTTTTTGAATTTCAATTTCGTATAATCTACTTTTTAAAACTTTTAAAGCAGTTTCTCTATTTTGGATTTGACTTCTTTCGTCTTGAGAAGTAACAACAATACCAGTTGGTTTATGTGTAATTCTAACAGCTGAATCAGTTGTATTAACAGATTGCCCGCCAGCTCCCGATGATCTAAAAACATCTACTTCAATATCATCTGGTTTAATAACAATATTAACGTCGTCATCAATTTCAGGTAAAACAGTTACAGTTGCTGTAGAAGTGTGTACACGCCCTTGAGTTTCGGTTGCAGGAACTCTTTGAACCCTATGAACACCTCTCTCAAATTTCATTTTAGAAAAAACTTTTTCTCCTTTTACACTAAAAACAATTTGGCTATACCCACCAGCTGAACCATATGTATAATCAATAATTTTTATTTTAAATCCCATTTCTTCAGCGTATTTTTGATACATTTTAAATAAATCACCAGAAAAAATATTAGCTTCATCGCCACCTGCTGCTCCTCTAATTTCGACAATAACATCTCGTTTGTCATTCTCATCTACAGGTAATAAAAGTTCTTTTATTTTTTCCTCTAGTTCTTTTAATTGTTCTATTTGATTATCAATATCATTTCTTGCTAATTCAATTAGTTCTTCATCTTTCTCATTAGTCAAAATATCCTTACTTAACAAGTAAAGATCTTCTATTTCTTGGTATTTTTTAAAGTTTAAATATATATCTTCAATATCAGCTTTTTCTTTTGAAATTTTTGTATATTGTTTTATATTATTGTAAACTTCTGGTTCATTTAATTTTTGTTCTAATTCTAAATATTGTTTTTTAATAGAACATAAAGATTCGTACATTGTTTTTTCCATATGTATAAGTATATTTAAATTTATTTAAATTTATTAAAAATAATAGTTGTTTTTTTATATAATAATAATCAGTCATATTTAAAAACGCCGTCATAGCTCAGGGGCAGAGCACTTCCATGGTAAGGAAGGGGTCGCTGGTTCAATTCCAGTTGACGGCACCATATATTAATTTACTAACAAAAAATCTAACTAACGTTGGATTTTTTTGTTATTTATTTTTTAAATTTAAATAAAAAAAGCAACATTGAAGTTGCTTTTTGAATTCATTAAATTAATGATATGGCACGGGTAGCAAGACTCGAACTCACAACACACGGGGTTGAAGCCCGTTGTTCTACCATTGAACTATACCCGTACAAACGATACGATAAATATTTTACATTATTTTTTTTATTTTGTATATTTTTGATTGATTATATCGATAATATCATTAATAGTTTTTAGGTTCATTAATTCTTCGTCCTTGATTTCGATTTTAAATTTACTTTCTAAATCTGATACTAAAAGAACAAGATCTAAACTATCAATGTTTAAGTCTTTGATTAATGTTTCTAAATCAAAAGGTTTTTTTGTAAGCTTTTTTAATTCTTTAAATACTATATCTTGAAAATTCATAATAATATTATAACTTATTTGTACTTATCTTATAAGTTACAACACTTTTTTCTTTTTCATTATTTCACTTAAAAGTAATTATTAAATTTTGATCATCTACTTTTTTATATGCGTATCTGACTTCACCATTGGTAACTAGCATTCTATTTAAAATATCTTTAATAATATATACAATCATGTCTTCATCAATTCAAGCTTGCCCATCTTTATAGTTTAATTTATTATAATAATCTGTGCTTTTTATTTCAGGAAAAATTTCCTTTCAATTTAATTCTTTTTTTGTTTGATTATCAATTAAATTATCATTACTATCAGTATTTTGATCTAAGTCATTGGTTTCGCTATTGTTAGTATTATTGTTATTACTTTTTTCTTCATGATTCTCATTTTTTTCTAAATCTGAATTTTGATTTTTCTTGTTTTGTAAAACAACAAAAGTTGTGGCTAATGCAGCAGAGGTGCCGATTATTAGCCCTAGAGATGTTCATAATAATATTTTTTTATTTCTTTCTTTCATTATTTTTCTCCTATTTTGTTTATTGATTCTAAAGAATTTGCATTATTAATTATTTCGATAAAGTTTTTATATTTAATTAAATGCCATTTTTCATCAGTTAACCAACCTTTAACTGATGAAACTTTTAATTTTATTATTCCATTATTAATACTAAAGAATGGTTTTTTTAATTCTTGAGAATAACTGAGTTTAAAATTCTTTAAATTCTTACCTAAATTAAAAATAATTTCATATCCAAAAATTCCTTCAAATTTTAAAGGAATTAATAAACCTAATTTTGCTTTAGGATTTGGTTCATTAACAATAACACTTTCGGACAATTTATCATAGTAAGAATATGAATCTATTGAAATATTAGCCTGATTAAAAGAAGTGTAATTTATTTTTGTATCGTATTTATTTTTTGAGTTACTAAATAAATTTGCAGTTGAAAAACTTAAATCATAAATATCTGTATTATCAATAAAAAACTCTTCTTGTGTTTTATTATCTTTTTTCGTTATTTCTAAAGAGAATAAATTTTGATTATAAGTTCCTAATTTTAGAGTATTTGGTCTAAAACGAAAATTTAGATATTTAGTTTTAAAATTATGATTTATTGAAAATTTGTCAATCCTATCTGGTATTGAACTTATTTCTATTTCGCTAAGAATTTCAACATTTATATCCTTGTTAATTGGTATATTTTTAGATCTTAAATTTTTTTTAATTCAATAACTAAAAGATTTACATTGATATCAATAACCGCCGATATTGTATTCAATTTCAAAATTTAAATTAGCTATATCATTAAAATCTAATTTGTTTTTAGAATCTAAATCACTATTAAAAGTTAATGTAATATTTCCAGTATTTAGATTATATCTTGGTTTAAAATCAACTAGTTTATTATTGATTAAAGGAGTGACCCTTATGTCTTTTATTTCTCTTAGTGGATTGTAATGCTCAAAGGTAATAATAAAATTATCGCTTTGAATAATTCTTTTGATTTTAACTTTTGTTAGCTCATTAACACTGGTTCAATTATCTAAGTACCTTGTCTGTTTTGCATTAATAATAAATTCTTCAGTTCATCGATCTTGCTTATTTACTAATTCATACTTTTGAACGTTTTGATTATGAACAATAAACATATTCGATAAATAAATCTACTAAATAATTCAATTTTTTATAATAAGCATTTTTAGATCAATTTTCTAAATATCAAGAAGAATCATTTTCATTATTAATAAAGTCTTTTATAAAAATCATTCGATATTCTTCGCTTAAGGAATTAAGAAAAAATTCTAACAGATTAACATTCTTAATACTCTTATCCTTTGTGGTATTCTTTCTTAATTTTTGGTTCAAACAAAAATCTATGATAAAAGCTCTTTTCTTTTGCAAACTCATGTTTTTTAAATTATCAATTTTGTTTTCTAGCATTTTTTTCTCCTACCCCAATTTAATACCAAAAACAAATAAATAAGATAAAATTGAAACTTAAGATAAAAATATTTATAATATAAATATTATTTTTTCAAAGTGCTATTTTAGGAAAGGTCTTAATTATGGAAGAAAAAATTAAATTGCAAAAAATGATTTCTGACTCTGGATTTTGTTCGCGCCGTGAAGCGGAAAAATTAATAGAAGCAAATCGGGTTTTAGTTAATGATAAAATTGCAACAATCGGTTTAAGAGTCTCAGTTAATGATATTATTAAAATTGACAATAAATTGTTAAAAAATAAAGATGAAAAATTTTACTTATTACTTAATAAACCTAAGAATACAATTTGCACATTAAAAGATCCGCAGGGAAGAAAAACTATTTATGAATGAATAGGGGTTAATAAGTACTGTTATTCAATAGGACGACTAGATTTTAATACTACAGGCGTAATTGTAATAACAAATGACGGGAATTTTGCTAATTTATTAGCTCATCCTTCTTCAAAAATAGAAAGAGAATACATCGTTCACCTAGAAAAACCATTAAGTGAAAAAGAATTATCTTTCTTAAACTCTAGTTTTGTTAAACTAAATGGAGTTTTTTCAAAACAAAAAGTTAAACAAATTAATGATAATGTGTATAGTGTAATTTTAAATGAGGGCAGAAATCACCACGTAAAAAATCTTTTTTTATTAGTAAATAATTTTGTAAAAAAATTACATCGTAAAAGATATGGATGTATTAACGATGAAAATTTAAAAATCGGTGAGTTTAGAAAACTAACTTCTATAGAAATAAATTGATTTCAAAAAAACATCATAAAAAAAACTAACGCAAATTAAATGCTGTTAGTTTTTTTATTTAAAATTATTTTAAGATTTTTTTCTATTGAATTAAAATCAGATTTCAATTTATTATTTGAGTTATTCACATTTAAGTTATATTTAGCATACTTCATTCATCCGTCACTAATATCTTTTGTAAATGTGATGGCCATTTTTTTATTATAATTCAATTTAGATAAATTACCATCATTTGAAATTGAGATTAAATTCAAATTATGTTTTTTTGCTAATTTATAAGCAATTTGTAAATCATTACCTTTTGCTAATAATGAATATTCTGAATCATTTTTTAAAATGTAATATGATCCTGATAAAAAATTATATTTTGAAGTTGTATCGCAAATTCAGCTGCTAGAAAAGTTAGCAATTATTGCAACTGGTCCTTCCGCTTTATTTAAATAATATTCTATCGATCCCATTAATTCCTTTTGATCTGCAGGGTATAATATTTTTAATCCTTCAATTTGTGAAAGAATTCCAATTTGTTCTTCTTCTTGATAAAAAATAGTTGAATTTTCAACAGAATTTAAGTCGTTATTAAAAATATATAAAATTTTAGAATTATCTGCCAATGATTTTCTAATACTTGGAATAATTTTTTCTGCATATGATAATGAGTTAAAAACAAATGGTTTGAAATTGGAATGGGTATAAATTCCGTTTGCTACTAACCCCATTGCTTCTTTTTTCATTCCAAGAAGCAACGAACGCCCTTCTTTGTTATTAAAATCAAAGACACCATTAGCGGTTTTTATTTTTGTTAATGTTCATAAAAATGAAGAAAGGGCAAAAGTATTATTATATTTATAAAAAAGGTTGTTAATTATTGTAAATAAATTGGAATCAATTTCATTAGAAGCTGATAAAAAGTTATCATTAACATTTTCTTTTAATTCTTCGTTTAAAAAACTTATTAATTTATCTGAAGCAGTTCATTTATTAAATAATTTATTATTCTTTTCAAGAACTTTCTTATATTCTTCTACTATTTCTGAATAAGTGTCAAAAAAGTCACCCTTTTTAAAGTTGGTTTGTTCTTTAAATTCATCAATTTGATCAAAATCTATTGTTGATGACTTTGTATAATAGTTCTCTAAATTATGGCTAGATAATTCTCCTAAAGGAGGCTTGATTTCAATAAATGTTGGTTTATTGCTATTTTTAGCCTTAGAAATTGCTTTAGATATGCTTTTATAATCAGCATTATCAATTTTTATATATTTAAAGCCATAAGATTGATAAGTTTTCTTTATATCCAATGCTTTTTTATTTATATTAAAACTGCTTAGTAATGTATTTGCATCATATAAAACAATTAACTTATTTAATTTTACTGACCCAGCATATTGCAATGCTTCATTTGCAACACCGGTTTCTAAATCTCTATTAGAAACATAAACATAAGTATAATGATTGATCTCCCTAAAATTTGCTGATAAATAAGCTTCCGCTATCGCGATTCCAACTGCTTCAGCAACACCATTTCCTATTTTTCCAGAAGAGATTTCGATACCTAATTTATTATTCTTTTTTAAGTAGTTACGAAATTCACAAATTGGTTTATTAATATTTTTTATTTCTTCTTTACTAATCAATCCCAATAAGTATAACATTGAATAATAAGTTGGATTTGCTTCAGAAATAGATAAAATAAATCTATCTCTTGAAATTCAATTAGGATTTTTTATATCAAATTTATAATGAAAAGCAAAAAGTGCATGAAAAATTTTAGCTGCCGTAATATTTATTGCTATATTTGTGCTTTTTGCATTAGCAATTTGTGCTAAGGAATTAATTTTTATATTATCTATTGCTAGATTATTAATTCTTTTACTTTTAAACATTTTTTATACCTTCAAAAATTACATTTATATTATTAGGTTTTACATTTAATAAAGAATATATTCTTTGTTCTAACATAAAAATCATTTTCTTAGTTTCAAAAGACAAGATTGAACCTTTTTTTAATTTATAACTAATAAAAATTTCAATTCCGTTATTATCTTTGATATTAATTGATGGTGCTTTTGTTAAGATAATTTCATCTTGATTTTCAAAAAAATGATTAATTGCTTGATAAATAGTTTCACTTTCTACTTTGAAATCAAAGTTCATCTTTGTATTAACTGAAACAAAATCTTTCATCTTATGCTCTTCCAACATATTTACCTGTTTCGGTAGAAATTGAAATAACTTCTCCTTCTTTTATAAATAATGGAGTTTCTACTACAAAACCTGTTTCTAATGTAACTTTCTTTTGTGCGGCTTGAGCAGTATTTCCTTTCACTGCATCAGGTGATTCTGTTACTTTTAAAGCAACATTAGCTGGTAATTCAATATCTAATACTTCTGATTCGTATTTTCTAACAATAACTTTCATTCCTTCTTTTAAAAAGTTTAATTCTCATTCTAATGAAGAAACAGGAATTTCAATTTGTTCAAATGTCTCTTGATCCATTAAAACAACTGTGTCTCCTGCATTATATAAATAATCCATTGAAACTTTATCAATCATGGCTTTCTCAACTTTTTCACCGCCAGTAAATGACTTGATAGTTGTAGAACCTGTTCTTAAATCTTTAGCTTTAGCCTTAACATTGGCTTGCCCTCGTCCTTGTTTTGAATGTTGCGCTTCTAAAACAACATAAATATTTCCATCTAATTTAAATGTTACTCCTGGTTTTAAATCATTAACGTTAATCATATTTTTCTCCTAAATTTATTTCTTATTTTTAATTTTTATTTATTTAAATTTTTGTTTGTTTTTTATTATAAATATAAAAAATTATAAATTATTAAATACGAAAAACAAAAATAAAATAATAATTTGTTGAAATGATAATAAAATTATTAATTATGGATAAGAAGCAAACAAATAACACTCAAATGAATAAATCAGAAAAATATTTATCGGTGATTAAAAAAATTCAAAAATGAATTTTAGGTAAAGTAAAAAAAGCAAATTCAATAGGAATAGTTTTAGGAATTTCTGGTGGAATAGATAGCGCTACTTTAGCTTTAATTTGTTATAAAACATTAGGTTTAAAAACACACTTTTATTATTTAAAAACTAAAAGTGATATTGAAAATGAAAGAGATATTAAAAAATTAAATTTCACTTTAAATAATACTATTGAAACAATTGATTTAACAGATGAGTTTAATATGTTTGCAAATAAATTTAGCCTAGAAGAAAATTGAATAAAGGCAAATGCTAAATCAAGATTTTTTATGAATGTTCTATATACAAAAGCGCAACAAAATAATTCACTAGTTTTAGGAACTGATAACTTTAATGAATATTATTTGGGTTATTTTACAAAGTGAGGAGATGGAGCCTGTGATTTATTACCTTTTGCTAATATCTTAAAAAGCGATGTTTATGAAATGGCTAAAGTTATTGGAGTTCCGATTGAAATTATTAAAAAAAGACCGAGTGCAAATTTATTAAATAACCAATATGACGAAGATGAATTGGGTTTTACTTATGAGCAATTTGAAGAATATATTTTAGATAAAAGCAAAACAAAGGATAGCACCGCTAAAAAAATAAAATTTCTAAACAAAAAAACTGATCACAAAAGAAAATTAATTCCAAAGGGACCTAAAATTAATTAAAAAACATCGCGTGATGTTTTTTAATTTATAAATTTTTTAACGTTCAATCTGAATAATTCAAATTTTGAAATTCTTCTGTGGTATTTATAACTTGGCAATTCAATTTTATTAAACCATTATTCTCGTTAAAAAGGGGATGTGAAAAGTTTGCTAAATATTTTATTTCTTTAAGATTATTAACGAGTTTTTGATTTAAATTAAACTTTAGTGTAATATCGCCGCTATATTTTAATGGCAAATGATATCCTTTTAAAATTCCGTTTTTAGATTCAAAAAATTCTTTTTGATTGTTATCTCACCTATTATTTTTATCAATAAAATATTCAATATTTGTTTTAAATTTATTTACCGTATTAATTTTTGGTATTAAATCAAAGCTATAATCTTTATTATTTTCTTTAATTAAAATCTTATTTAAAAAATTTATATTGTAATTACGAGCCGGTGTATAGTATCTATTTGGTGTCTTAATTTCGATTTTTTGTTCCAATACTTTATATAAGAATTCATTTTGTTTTAAGTTGAAAAAATTAAAATTAAAAATTAAATTATTATAATAAGCTATGTTATTCTGAAAAGGATTAAGTTGCGGTAAAACATTATTCTCAATATCAAACTTTATCGATTCAATAAAGTTAAATTTTAAATTTTTATCTCTCACATTTATATTTGTAAAATCATTATTAGTTTTATTGATATTAAAATTAATTATAAAAGATAGTTTATTAAAAAATCTTTTCTTCATTTTGAGTGAAAACTAAATTTTAATTTTGAAAGATCATCAAATTTAATTATTGTTTTATCTTGAAAAAACATAGTTTTAAATCTAACTCTATTGTTTTCCAATTCTTCTAAATCTTGAATAAGTAATTTTTTATCATTAAGTTCAAGAATTTTTATTCTCGATGAATCATAAACTCTTTTTGGCACAATAAACTCTAAAACTCAAGAATTTTCATTTAAATTTCTAAGAATTTCAATTTCACACTTTTCATTGTGATTTAATCCTAAATCTACATTTTTGTTGTTAATTTTACATTTTTCAATTGAAGTTTTAATCTCTTCTTTATATTCATATGTAATTTTTTGCTGATTTACATCTTGATAATTATATATCATTAATTCTCCAGTGCCTTTTAGGCATAATAAGTACACCATTTTTTTGAGCTAAAAAATTAATAATGAGACAGAAAAATTTTTATTACATAAATTTTAAATTAGTCTCAACCCTGAATAAAATTAAAAATAAATATTTATTTGCAACTTAAGCAAATAAATATTAAAAAATTACTTTTTATACTAATTTTACTATTCACCAAATAAACATCAATATATTATTCTTTCTAAGAATCTAATTCTGCGATAAAAGGTAGATTTTGAAATATTGAATGTTTTTCAAGTGATATTGTCATAGTCATTTCTAAAGATTATTGTTAATAATATTGAACGATCAAGAGCTGAAAGACTTTTAATTAAATCATAAATAAAGTCAATGAAGTTTAATTTGTTTTGTAATCTTTTTTCTCTAATTCTTGCAAAGTTAGCTAATTTTTTTGCTAATTTTAGTTCAAATTCTTCTATATCATAATGATATTTTTTACTACCATTTTTATTATCTAAATTTAAATCTGATAGTAAGGTTGACAATATCGGTTTCATCGCTAATAACTTTTTAAATTTTTTTCCATATTCCTCGCTTTCCACCTTATTTTAATCCTTTATTTTATTTTTTATTTAATAATTGAGACTCAAAAATTCTTTTATATTTTTCAAAAAAAATATAAAAAAAATTTTAAGTTTTATAAAAATATAGCGTTTTTTGTACACTATATTTTTATAAATATTTTTCTGGATGTAATTCTTTCATTCTTTTGATAAATTCTTCTTTGTCTAATGTGCCGTATTTTTCCATTAATTCAACACATTCATTATATTCTTTTTCAGCTCACTCAATGTTTTCGAAACCAGTTACATTTGTAACATTAGCACCTTTAAAGAATTTATAATTTTTAAAGAATAATTCTACTGAATGAAGTCACATTTTATCTAAATCTTCTAATTTTGTAATATGGTCTAAACGATAATCATCAGCATGCACAGCGATTAATTTTGTGTCCGTTTCACCTGAGTCAATCATTTTCATTGCCCCAATAATTCTTGCTTCTACAACTACGCCTGGCATAAATTCTTCGGGAGAATATACTAAAACATCTAATTCATCGCCATCTCAATCTAAAGCTTCAGAAATATAACCATAATTTGCTGGATATTTAAAACCTTCTCTTAAAATTCTATCAACTTTAATTTTTCCAGTTTTTCTATCGTATTCATATTTAATATTAGAATTTTTAGGAATTTCTATGTTTACTAATATATTTTTCATAGTTAAAATTTTACCAATTTTTATCTTTTCTCAAAAATTTCTTCTTTTTTTCGCTTTCACAATCCGATAAACAAAACTTTTCTTATATTTAATGGCGGAGGAAACAAAAAATGACAATTTATTTATACGGTAAAATCGTGCATACTAATGCAAATTATTTAATTTTAGATCATAATGGAAGAGGAGAACTAATTTATGCACCTCAGATTAGCAGATTTAAAGTTGGCGAAATAAGAAAAATTTTCATTTCGGAAATTATTAATGAATATAATAAAGTAACATATGGTTTTGATACTTTTAAAGAAATGGTAGTGTTTGAGGATTTAATTTCTTTACAAGGGTTGGGCCCAAAAACAGCAATTTCAATTTTAAACAGCGGTTGAGAAAATATTATTAATTACATTGCAAATTCAGATAAGGAAAAATTAACTAAAATACCTTATGTTTCTAATAAAATTGCTAACTCTATACTTTTAACATTAAAAGATAAGTATGAAAAATTTATTTCTAAAATGGCCGAAGATGAACTTCAAAAATTCAATAAAGCTACTCAAACTAATTCATCATTAAAAGAATTTGAAGAAACTATGAAGATGTTGGGTTTTAAACCAAATCAAATAAAGCTAGCATTAGATAATATGGAATTAACAAATAATATTGAAGAATCTGTTGAAAATGCAATAAAAATAATAAGCCAAAAACAAAATGAAGCAAGAATTCAGGGTTAATAGTTTTGAAAATTTTATAGGACAAAATAAAATTACATCAACTTTAAAGGTTATGATTAATTCTGCTAAAAAACAAAAGAAACCAATAGATCATATCCTTTTTTATGGAGCTCCTGGCTTAGGAAAAACCACTTTAGCACAAATTATTGCAAATGAAACAAAAGCAAATATCGTTTATGTCCAAGGACCTTTAATTCAAAAGAAAAGTGATATTTTAACATTATTTTCATCATTGAAGGAAAATGATATTTTGTTTATTGATGAAATTCATGGAATAAACAAAAATGTTGAAGAATTACTATATTCAGCAATTGAAGAATATGTAATTGATTTACCAATAGGGGTTGAAGGCGATATGAAAATAATGCGTCTTAATTTGAATAAATTTTCTTTAATTGGAGCTACAACTAAATTTAATTTAATTTCGAATCCCCTTAAAGATAGATTTGGATATATTGGTAAATTATTGCCATATACAGTTAATGAAATTCAAACAATTATTTCTAATTCCGCCACAAGAAATAATATAAAAATCAACTTAAAAGCAGTTGAAGAAATTTCAAGAAACTGTCGTTTTACACCTAGAATAGCTAATAATTTATTAAATCGAGTTCATGATTTTGCAATTTTTAAAAATCAAAAAGAAATTGATTTAAATTTAGTGAAAGAAGCATTTAATTATCTAGATGTTTATCCTGGTGGATTAAACATTTTTCAAGTAGAATATTTGTTAATTTTAAAAAATATTTTTAAAAACAAAAGTGCTTCACTAGATACAATTAGCTCAATAATAAAAGATGATAAGTTCACAATAATAAATGATCTTGAACCCGCTTTACTATTACAAAAATATATAGAAAAAACTGTTAGGGGAAGAAGGATAACGGAAGACGGTTTAGAATATTTAAAAAAAATTAATAAATAATTTAAACATAACTAAGCTTTTTATAACTTAGTTTCAATAATTCAACTAATATGTTCTAAAAAATAACAATTATTATATAATTGTACCTATGAATAAAAAAAATAGAATAAGTCCTGCAATAAAATGGGTATTTAGTATTTTTGTGTTAATTGCTATGATTATAGCATTAGTTTTTGGAACAATATTTTATTTAAATCCTACCTTAAAAAACAACAATCCAACAAATAACGACATAGTAGGTACGAAGGCAGTTTTAAAAATTGCTAAAGATAAATATCAATCAAGTTCAAAAACAGACATAACACCTAATAAAATTGCAGATATAGTAAAAGATTATTTACAAGAGAAGGATGATAAATTGACATCTAATTTTGATGTTAAGTTATTATCTAATGATTTAATTGAAATTAAAAGTTTACTAGCTACTGATGATATAAAACAGAAACAGTTATTAGATTCATTGGTAAAGAAACCTTATTTAACAATTACTGATCATAATGGTAATCCATTGTTTTATAAAGGAAGATATCAAGGGGGAGAAAGTACTTTTCACGGATTACAAGAACTTATCGATGAGGGTTCTCAAAATTTTAATATGGATTTAGACGCAAATCCTGCAAGTGATAAAATTCCACAAGGATATGCTGATAGAATTCAAATTAAATTAAATAATTATGCTTGAGATCAATTCACACATTTAGCTTACGATTATTGAATTCGTGGTTTTCAAGAACAAGATCAAAATCTGGAAGCTCCTAAAAACAAAGTTTATTTCTGATTGAATTTAGATGAATTTATTCATAATGCAATTAAATATGATAAAGAAAACTGAGATAAAGCAAAAAATAATCCCGTTAATTATGTTTATGTAAATCACAACCCAGGTGAAGAAGTTACAAAGGATAAAGAAGGTAATATTTTAAGTTCATTAAAACCAAACCTAAAATATTCAATTAATGCTCAAAAATATTTAATTTCAGCCACTTCTCCTGTTTCATTAATTTCATCACAAAAACGTGATTCAATATTTTATTTAATAAACAATAGTCCAAATGGTTATTCAAATAAACAATTAACTTCATTAATTAATTTTTCTTATACACCGTTTATTTTAGAAAAACAAGCAATTTATTTTGAAACTAAATCAGTAAAACAGTTTGATTCTTATATTTTAGCTATTGTTATTATTTTAATTGCTATGTCTATATTTTTAGTTGTAAAACATAGATTACTAGGTGCTATAGCTAGTGTCACGATGGCATTTCTATTATTTGTTTTCTTATCAATAATAAGTGCATTTGGTGTAGTAATTAATTCTTTAATTGCATTAATTACAATATTTATTATTTTTGTGGCATTTAGTTTATTGGCTAAAAAACTTCAAATTTTTTCAAAAGAACTTAGAGAAGGTGCTAATACAAATAAAGCAATAAATAAAGCAACTAAAAGAACTTTTATTTCCGGACTTGATGTTATTGCAATTTTAGGAATAGGTTCAATTTTAGCGTTTTATTTAAATATAAATCATTCTTCAACAATTGGGGCTTTAATTGGAATTGGGGCTTTACTAATAGCAGCAATAGTGATAGGATTAAATACATTATTATTCAAATCATTTATTCAAACAGAATCTTTTGATAGTAAGAAACACTTAATAACTAAAACAAAATTAACTAAATGTAAATTTATTGAAAAAATTAATATTTTATTTAAAACTAAGTATTTTATTATTCCATTAATAATTTTAATTAGTGTTGCAATTATTATTTATGGATCATTTGCTATTAAATCTCAATCTGCGTTATCTGGTTTTAATATAACTAATGAATTAAGTCATAAATTTATTTATAACATCGGTATAGACTTTAAAAATAGCGAAAGCATTTCAGCACAATCGGCAATTTTTAATGATTTATCTGAATTTATAACAAATAGTAGTAAGGCAAATGTAATTATTGAAAAAGTTAAGGTTAATGAACAAGGTCTAAATTCATTATTTGTTTATTCAAACGTAAATATAAATGATTTTATCAATACAGAATTAGTTAACTTCTTTAACTCAAAAAATTATTTAAATGTCGAACTAGTTAAATCTGGAAATAATTTAAATAATTCATACGTTGGCACTTCAATTGGATGAACGGCTTTATTAATTATTTTGATTAATATAACTGTTATTGTTTATATCACATTTAGATATTCATTCCAATCAGCACTAGTTTATTTAATTAAACAATTATTATTAATCAGTTTAGTAATTTCTTCATTAATTATTTTTAGAACCAAAATTGACAATTTTGTATTTGATGGATTATTATTTATATCATTCATAAATATTTTAGATTCAATAATAAATGCTTCTAGAATTAAAGCTGAAATTAAAAAAGATATAAATACAAAGAACTTTATTTACAAACCAGAACAAGTTAACAGTATTATTAAAATATTATTATCAGACGTAATTGCAGTACAACATTTTAATTTATTTTTAGGATTTATTTTATTATCTTCAGCACCATTTTTATTAGTTAATGTTTCATTTAATTTAATTTTAACTTTCCAACTATCATTATTATTTATATGATATTTAAACCTATTTATCATGCCAAAAATTTGAGAACAACTAATTAATATTAAATTCAAGAATAAACAAAGAAGAATAGAAAAAGATTTCTGAAAAACAGAAAAAATTCAAGAACAAACATTTATTGGAATCAATGATTTTTCAATGTAATTTTAAAAAATATAAAAGTATTTAAGAGGTCAAAATGTTTAATAGATTAAAAGGAACTAAAGATATTTTTGGAAAAGAAGCTAGAATATTAAATTTTATTCGTCAAACTTTTGAAAAAGTAAGTAATAGATATAATTTTAGTTTTATTGAAACTCCTATTATTGAAGATTATGCTCTTTTTGTTCGAGCTACAGGTGAAACAAGTGATATAGTTACCAAAGAAATGTATGTTTTTCAAGATAAAAGTCAAAGAACAATAAGCTTAAGACCAGAGTGTACAGCTTCAACAATTAGAGCTTATGTTGAAAATAAAATAAATAATTTAGAAAAAACCAAATTGTATTATTTTGGCCCAATGTTTAGATATGAAAGACCTCAAAAAGGAAGATATAGACAATTTATTCAAGGTGGTGTGGAACTTATTGAAGATAAATCTGTTTTATCTAATTTTGAAATAATAAAATTTGCAAATGATTTTCTAAAAGAATTAAAATTAAACGATTTTGTATTGCAAATTAATAATTTAGGAAGCTTTGAAAGCAGAAATAAATACATTAATTATTTAAAAGAATACTTTCAAAAATATAAAGACCAACTTAGTGAAATATCACAACTTCGTTTAGAAAAAAATGTTTTAAGAATTCTTGATGATAAAGAAGAAAACCAAAAAGAATTTGTTAAAAATGCACCTAAACTTATTGAGTTTTTATCAGATGAAGAAAAGAAAGATTTTGATGAATTAATTAATTTATTAAACAATTTTGGAATATCATATGAAATAAATCCTTATTTAGTTAGAGGGCTAGATTATTACACTGATATTGTTTTTGAATTTGTTTCTACCTCTGAAGCCTTAGGGTCACAATCGACTATCTTAGGAGGCGGAAGATACGACGGAATGATTGAATCTTTTGGTGGACCAAAAATTGGATCAATAGGATTTGCTTTTGGACTAGACAGAATAGCAGAAATCATTTCTTTCAACATTGAAAAATATGATAATTTAAAAAATAAATTAGATATTTTAATAGCTTATCTAAATGAAGAAGAAAAACAAGAAATCATTAATATTGCTTATGATCTTCGTAAAGAATTCAACGTTGAATTAATAAATAAAAAAATAACAATTAAACAACTATTTAAACAAAACTATCAATTAAAACCTAATATTTTAATTTTTAAAGAACTAAATTCAAAAGAAAATGAAATAAAAATGAAAATAAATGAAAAAGAATTCGTTTTTGAATATAGAAATATTGAAGATTTTAAAAATAAGTTAAAGGAAGTGAAGTAATGAAAAAAGTATATTGTTCAAACCTTAATTTAAATAATGTTGATCAAGAGGTAGAATTATACGGCTGAATTGCAAACAAAAGAAAATTCAAAAATCAAATGTTTGTAGATTTTCGTGATTCAAGCGGAATTGTACAATTAATTTTCACAAATGTCTCTGATCCTCTTTTAACTAAAGAAAGCTGTTTGAAGGTTAAAGGAACAGTTCAAAAACGCCTTGAAGCAAACGAACAACTAAAATCAGGGCAAATTGAAGTTTTAGTTAATGAATATGAAATTCTAAATTCTTCTAAACAAATTCCTTTTGATATTAATGATGATAAGATGAATTCTGCAAATGAAGATTTAAGATTAGAATATAGATTTCTAGATATCAGAAATGAAAGGGTTTTAGAAAATCTTAAATTAAGACATAAACTATCTTTATATATAAGAAACTTTTTTGATAAAAAAGGATTCATAGAAGTAGAAACACCTATTTTAGCAAAATCAACACCTGAAGGGGCTAGAGACTATCTTGTTCCTACAAGAAGAAAAGGAAAGTTTTTCGCATTGCCACAATCTCCTCAATTATTTAAACAATTATTAATGGCTGGAGGAGTAGAAAAATACTTTCAATTAGCAAGAGTTTTTAGAGATGAAGATTTAAGAAAAGATCGTCAACCAGAATTTACTCAATTAGATATAGAAATGTCTTTCGCAACAAAAGAAGAAATTTTTAATATTTGCGAAGAAATGTGAGTTGATGTTCTAGGAAAACTAGGATTTGATATTAATTTAAATTTCCCAAAAATGGACTTTGATTATTCAATGCAACATTATGGAAATGATAAACCAGATACAAGATATGAATATTTAATTCAAGACTATTCAAAACTTTTTTCACACAAATTTAACAGAAAATTTGTAAAAGCTATTATTTTTGATCGTAATGTAAATGAACATATTAAATTAATTAATGAAACTTTTAAGAAAAATGGTGGTGACTTTTTTGAAATATTAGATTTATCTTGTGCAACATGTGAAGTTGGTAAATACCTATCAAGTATTGATGAATCAAAAAAACATAATAATTCATATGCTTTAATTTCAGCTGGTGATGAAGAAGATAATGTATTAAAATCATTAGGAGCTATTAGAACACTTTTAAACGATATTTATCAATTAGCTGATCCTAATAAACTAAATTTTTTATGAATTATAAATTGGCCAATGTTTGAATACGACAAGGAATCAGAAAGATATGTGCCTGCCCATCATCCATTCACACAATTCGAAGAAGAAACAATAAAATATTTAGAAAATAAGGAATTTCCTAAAGTTAAAGCAAAATCATATGACCTTGTTTTAAATGGTTTTGAATTAGGATCTGGTTCTATTAGAATATATGATTTAGAAACACAAAAAATGATGTTTAATATATTAAATATATCTGAGAAAGAACAAAAATCAAGATTTGGATTTTTCTTAAAGTCATTTGAATACGGACTTCCTCCTCACTGCGGTATTGCTTTTGGTATTGAAAGAATTTTAATGATTCTAACAAAGTCAACATCAATTAGAGATGTTATTGCATTTCCTAAAAATGCAAAAGGAGTAGATTTACTTACAAGCGCACCTTCTGAAGTTACAAAAGAACAACTTTTAGAATATGGTTTAGAAATTAAAAAATAAAATTAAGGAGAGATTATATGAGTAGTACATTAGTATGAATTTTAGTTGTAATATTATCAATAATTTCATTAGGTATAATTGGAATATCATTTATGATGGCTCCAGATTCTAATAGTTTTAGTGGTGCTTTAGTTGGAAGTAATGACTTAGATTTATTTAAAATTTCAAAAGAACGCGGGATAAAGAAAGTTCTTAAATGATCAATGATTACTTTAGGCGTTCTAATGTTCATTTTTGCGATTGTTTTACGTGTTGTTTGACAACAAGGTTAATAATATATAATGAAAAAAGAAAATACAAACTTTAAAACTTTAGATTCAAATGAAATTTTGGAATTTATTCAAAATAATCCTTTGGGTCTAAGTTTTTTAGAAATAGTAAAAAAGAAAAAAATACATCCAACATTAAACACTAAACTTTCCACAATTTTAAAAAATCTTGTTTCTGAAAATAAAATAGAAGTTAAAAAAAATAATGATTATGCTCCTATTTTTTATTTAAAAACTGTGCAAAATAATGTTGCAATAACCAATAAAAGATTAGGGTTCATTGAATTTGAAGATGGCGAAATTAATAAGTCTGCAATTTTATTTCCTTTCGAAATTAGAAATCTTTTAGATGGAGATTTAATTGAAGCTAAAATATTTTATTATTACAATGAAAACAAAGAAGTTTTGCATAAAGCTAAAATTGAGAAATTATTAGATCATAAGAAAAAAATTCTTGTAGGTAAATTGATTAAAAATCAAAAAAACTTTTATGTTTTTGAACCGCTAAATGATAAAGATAAAGGAAATATTGAAATTTTAAATAAAAGTCAAATTCCTAAAAGTATCAAAGAAGATGATATCGTTGAGGTTTCAGTTTTAAATCCTAACAACAAGAATATTGCTGTGGCTTTTAATAAAATTTTAAGTAACACAAAAGACTTTGATTATCCATTTAAAAAAATATTTTCAGAAAATGAGATTAATTTAGATTTTAATGAAAATGTTATCTTAGAGTCTAAATCTTTACCTACAGAAGTTAATAGTGATGAAATTTCTAAAAGAAAAGATTTAAGAAACTTACTAACTGTTACAATTGATGGATTAGATACAAAGGATTTTGACGACGCTATATCATGTTATATCTTACCAAATGGAAACACTAAACTTTTTATTCATATAGCTGACGTATCTTATTATGTTAAAGAAAATGGTGCTATTGATAAAGAGGCATTATTAAGAGGAACTTCGATATACTTACCAGATAAAGTAATTCCAATGCTTCCATTTGAGCTATCTAATGGAATTTGTTCACTAAATCCAAACGTAGATAGATGTACAATAACTTTAGAACTTGAGATCGATAAGAGCGGAAATAACGTTGAGGAAAAAATTTATGAAAGCATTATTAATTCAAACTACCGTTTAACTTACAATGAGGTAAATGATTATTTTGAAAATAAAATAAAATTACCAATTGAATTAGAAAAACTTCTTAATGATTCAAGAAATATTTCTAAAATTATTCGAAATTGCAAATTGCAAGATGGGTACGTTAATTTTGAAATTAAGGAACCTAAGATTATTATCAAAGATAATAAGGTTATAGGAATTAAGATAAGAGAAGAAGGCGAAAGTGAAAATATGATTGAGGACTTTATGGTTAGAGCTAATGAAACAATCGCTTCAATCATGAGCAAAAAAAATATTCCATCGATTTACCGTATTCACGATAAACCTTCAGATGAAAAATTATTTGAATTACAAGAATTAATGAAATTTGCAAATTATAAGGATGTTCAAGTACCATTTGATGGCGAACCACTAAGTTTTGCGAAAATGGTAAATAAGATTAAAGAAAAAGGGCTAAGTGAATACTTTAAAAATGCATTTTTAAGAACAATGCAGAAAGCTATTTATTCTTCTAATAATATTGGTCATTTTGGTTTAGCTTCAAAGTTTTATTCTCATTTCACTTCCCCAATTAGAAGATATCCTGATTTATTATTACATCGTTTAATTAAAAAATACTTATTTGAAAATAAAACTTTTTCTGATCAAGAATTTGAAGAAATTTCAAATCAAATTGAAAATATTGCAAATCTCAATTCATTAAGCGAAAAAACAGCAATGACAGTAGAAAGAAATATTGTAGATATTAGAAAAGCTGAGTTTTTTGAAACCTTAATAAATAAAGAATTCTTAGCAACATTAGTTTCGATAGAAAAATTTGGTCTATTTTTAAATATCAACGAATTTCAAACAAGTGTATTAATTAGATTTGAAAACTTAAATGATGAAGTTGTTAAGATATCTAATTTTGAAGCAAAAGGAAATAAATATAATTTTAAAATTGGAAAAGATTACTGTATAAAGATCGAAAGTATAGAAAGAGAAAAAGGAAATATTAATGCAAAATTGTGTTAATGTTTCCTTTTTTATCATTTATAATTTTATTTATGCCAAAATTAATTTCAAAAAATAAATTTGCTAAATCAGATTATGAAATACACAGCACATATGAAGCTGGTATTTCATTACTAGGATGAGAAGTTAAAAGTTTAAGAGCGCAAAATGTAAAACTTGATAATGCTTTCTGTTCTATTAGCAACAAAAATGAAATTTGGGTTAACAATATGCATATATCACAATACATGTTAGTAAAAGGTGAATTAGATCGTTCTCGTAAATTGTTGATGCATAGCAAAGAAATTTTAAGAATAAAAAACACAGCCGATAGACTTGGTTTAATCATAATCCCAATTTCAATTTATTGAGTAAATAACCATATTAAATTAGAAATTGCTTTGGCAAAAAGATTAAAAAAATACGATAAGCGCGAAAAAATTAAACAGGAAGAATTAAAAAGAAATATTAAGAATATTTATTAATGCACGGGGGTGTAATGGCTTCGACATGCATTTAATTGTTATTGTTGCAGTGGTCTTGTAAACCTAAAATACTTTCTAGGCTTTTTAAATGCAAACTTAGAAAACAAAAAAGAAAAAGAATTTTTCATGACAAATGTTATGAACAATCAATTAAACCCAGTTTTTGCTTAATTAAATCTGGTCAAATTCTTATAAATGGCCCATTTGTAGGATTTTGTTGTTAAGGGCTAGACTTAGTAAAAATCAGTAAATAGCTAAGTGACATTATCATCTGAAATTATTTAATTTTTTTGTTTGTTTTAACTTAAATAATTTATTTAAAAATAAACTAAACTGTAGAACCAATACCAAAAAAATGTGTGGACCGGGGTTCGATTCCCCGCATCTCCACCAAATGTATAGTAAAACACCAAAAAGCAATATATTTATGTTGCTTTTTTTAATAATAATTTTTGGTTTTTATTTAAAAAAATAACTATTTTTTAATTAAAAAACGCTAATAACTTTATAATATATATAAAAATATTCAAAACGAAAAATAAATATTAATTGGAGGCAAAATGGCTGTTAGATTAGTGGTGAATCATCCTGACGGTTGAGCAGTAAAAAACCCAAAGGGACAACGTGCTTTAAGAGTCTTTAAAACCCAAAAAGAAGCAATGGATTATGCAAGATCATTAAAAGATACAACATCAATTAACGTACAAAGCAAAACTGGTGCATTTAGAAAAGTATAGTAATGTACAAATTATTAGATGGTAGAAAAACTAAAGAGGGAATTCAAGAAAAAATAAAGAAGGAATTGGAAACATTGGCAGATAGTCAGTTGCCAATTTTAGGTATTTTACAGGTCGGAAATCTTGAAGAGTCAAATATTTATATAAAACATAAATTAAATATCGCTCATTCTTTAGGATTAAAAACAAATTTTATTAAATTAGAAGAAAATGCAACAGAAGAAACAATAAAAGAAGCTATTAAAAAGTTAAATGATGAAACAACTGGATTTATTATCCAACTTCCAATACAAACAAATAATGTTAAAAATATAAATGATTTATTAAATGAAATTAAAATAGAAAAAGATATTGATGGCTTAAATGAGATTAATCAAAAATCAAACTTTGTTTTAAATAAAAAATCATTTTTACCAGCAACTGCTTTAGGGATTATTATATTATTAAAGAAATATAATATAGATTTTGCAAGTATGAATATTGGTGTTGTTGGTCAAAGCAAAATAGTAGGAAAACCTTTATCAGACTTTTTTGAGCAAAGTAATGCTAGAGTAAAAAGATATGATATAAACACAAGTAAAGATGATATATATAAAAACGATTTATTAGTGGTTGCAACTGGATGCAGAGGTTGCTTAAATGACGTTAAATTAAAAGATAACGTTATTTTAGTTGATGTAGGCATTCATCGTCTTGAAAATAAAATAGTTGGCGATATTGAAGTTGATAAAATTAAGGAAAGCGTATCTTATTTAACACCGGTTCCAGGTGGTGTTGGTCCTATGACTATCGTGGGATTAATTCTTAATTTAATTAAAGCTTTTGATATTCAAAATGGCACAAATATTTTTTCAAAAATAACTAATGAATTTTAAAAAAATAAAGAAATATTTACTATAATTTTATCCCTCATTTTATCTAAAAATTGGGCATTTGATTATTAGTAATTTTTTTTATTTTTTTGCATTTTATATTAAAACTTTTTAGTAAAATAAATTAAATAAATTTTAATAAAGAGGTGTTTATGATAATTGGTGTTAGCGGTATGATTGCCGCAGGTAAAAGTTCCCTTTCTAAAAAATTAGTTGAACATTATCCTAATTCATTACTTTTACATGAATTCGAAGAAAATGATGAGGTATTTAATACATTTTTAAAATGATTGTATGAAAAAAGACCTAATTTAACCATAGGATTTCAAAGCTATATTATTGAAAACCATTCTTCTAAATTTGCTGAAATTTTTGATGAATTGAAAAATAAGCCAAATGTTGATCGTCATTTATTTTTAGACAGATTTTCAATTGAACATTATATTTTTGCTAAATTAATATTAAAAGAAAAAGAACCAAAATATTTAGAAGCCTATGATGCGTTATTCAATAAACTAATTACAAAATCAGAATTGCCTGATTTAGTAATATTTTTAGATATAAATTTTGATACTTTTAAAAAGAGAATTTTTGAAAGGGGTAGAAAATCTGAAGTAGATAATTGAGATTTAAATTATGCATATTTCAAAAATTTACATGAGAATTATTACAAAACATTTAAAGAGTTAGCCGATAATTTTCAACTTAATTTCAGAACAATTGATACAAATAACTTAACTGAAAAAGAAGTTTATGATCAAGTAATTAAAATTATTGATGAGGAGGAAAAACAATGTCAAATGAGACAATTGATCCAAGAATAGATAAAATACTTTTTACACAGGAACAATTAGAAGACAAAATCGTTGAATTAAGCCACTGAGTTAATGAAACATATAAGGATTCTAATAATTTAATTATTGTAGGTCTTTTAAAGGGTTGCTTACCTTTTTATGCACAATTAATAAAAACTATTAATATTGATTTTATTTCAGACTTTATGATTACAAGCTCATATGGCGGAAAAGATAAGTCTTCTGGAAATGTTAAAATTATTTTAGACCTTGTTAATAATATTGAAGGCTGCGACGTTTTAATTGTTGAAGACGTAGTTGATACAGCTAGAACAATGACTAAAGTTGTATCTATATTGAAATCAAGAAATCCAAAAAGTTTAAAAGTACTTACTTTATTAAATAAACCTAGCGGAAGAGTTGTAGATTTTGAACCTGATAACTTTGGTTTTTTAATTCAAAAAGAAGACTTTGTAGTTGGTTTTGGATTTGACTGAGAGGAAAAACTTCGCCAATTACCATATATAGGAACAATAAAAAAATAGCTTTTGAAAAGCTATTTTTTTATTGTGAACTTTCACGATCTGTATAAAAGAATCATGAAATTGTTTTAGGAATTGTAATTACCTGTTGTTGAGAAGAATGAATTGATACCTCTAAATTGATATTTATTAAAAATGTCACTCTATTTTCGTTAACACTTTCGATTGAAATAGATTCAAAAGTTACATTTAGATTATTAATTTCAAAATAATCACCATTATTAAACATATCTATTCTTGTACCTTCGTTTATACAGTCTTCTATACTTCTACCGTTTGCATTTAATTGAAGTATCGAATTTTTTCTATATTCTAGTGTTTCTGTGTTATTGTTTTGATTTTGTATCATTCTTAAAAATACAAAAGAATCACCTATACTTCAATTATTTCTAATTCAATTAGAATCTAGAGTAAAATTTTGAGAAGGATTGTTTAAATATTCCTGTCTAACTTTATTAATAAAAGATTTACTTGAATTTTCTCATGGTTGATGGAATATTAAAACAAAATTATTTAGATATTCATTTGTTAACTTTTTAAAACCCTTGACACTAATTGTTTTACCTTTTGAATTAATTTCTCTACCATTATCATTATATTTTAAATTAAAACTTATTTCTGCAGTTCCAGCATAATCGTCAATTGTTAAATTTTGATTTGCTAATTCAATTTTTTCTGAAGCACTAAAATAGTTTTCCTCAGAATTATCAACATAATTATGAGCAATTTTTTTTGTATTTCTAAATAAATATAATAAAGAGGATGCAAACTTACCATTATTATCAACTGCTTTCTCATTTAATTTATTATCAATGATATAATCTAAAATTTCTTTTTTTGTTATTTCTTTATCTTTAATTTGTTTTCTTAAAACTTCAACTCTAGCAGTTACTTGTCTCTCTTCTTGATTTAATTCCTTCTTTTTATAATTTATATTTAGAACAAAATTAACATTTTCCTTGTTTTGTTCATTTGAAAAGCTAACACCATTTTCAAATGAGTATAATCCAGGATTATCCTTTGTTAGTTTTATTAAATCGACACTTTCACCATTAGAATTTAAGAAGTTTATTGTTAAATAATCCATTAAGTTTGCATTATTTAGTTGATTAATATCTTTTTTTTCCTCTATTAATTTATTTTTATTTAATGAAATTGTTAATAAATTTTGATTAATTATTTCAACTTTTTTAAATCCTGATAAAGAAGCATGTTTATTTGCGAAGGTTTGCTCGCCAATTTGATAATCAAATTTAATTGAAATAGTTCCTGTTGATTCATCATAAGATTCTACCGCTAAGTTTGAAACAGTAACGTTATCTTTCTGTTTTTCTGACACTAATTTTTCAATAGCTTTGCTTACTTCCATTTGACTGTCTAATTCGTATAAGTGAACTAAATTACCATATTTATCAGCTGTGATTCCATTTACAACAGAAGGTTTTTCAGTTCATTGTGAACTTGAGTAAAAATTAAAGTCGAAAAATCTTACAACACTTTCTGAAAAAATATTATTTTCTTCATCCTTTAATCTAAAAACCAAAGAAACTTCATTATTTTGAATTCTTGTTAAACTAATTTTTTCAAATTTATATTTTGCATCTAAATTAAAGTGATAATTTTCGATCTTTAAAGCTTCTTCAATTGTGTTTTTTGTTTTATCAAACTCGATAACTAATTTTTGTGCTGCTTCATTAATTTCTCTTGTTTTTTCTCTAATGCGTTCTTCTTCAGTTTGTTCGTTTGAGTTACCATTATCATTTTGGTTTGAATTATCATTTTGACCACTATTTCCACCACTATTTTCTCCACCATTTTCGCTTCCTGAATTAGTATCATTTGAACATCTGGCAGATAAAATTGAAACTGGAATTAATGTACTTGCCAATCCACTCAAAACAACTAAAAGTTTTTTATTTTTTTTCATAATAAGTCCCCTTTTCTTAATAGTTGTTTAATTATACACATGTTTTAAAAAATAAAAGTTTTTTTCTTTACTAAATTAGTATTTGCACATTAAATGCATTAATATTTATATTAATGAATATTAATTTAAAACGATTTCTAGTTTTTGCAATCTTAAATTAATAAATGTATATAATTATTTTTATGATTGAAATCAAAAAACTTAGTTATAAATATCCAGGAAGTAAAAAATTAACATTAGATAATATAAATTTCACAATAGAAGATGGTCAATACGTTGCAATTTTAGGTCATAATGGGTCAGGTAAAAGTACATTTTCTAAATTGTTAGCCGCAATTTACAAAGCTACATATGGAAAAATAATTATTGATGGAATGGAAATTAATTCTGAAAACCTAAGAGAAATACGTAAAAAAATAGGTATCGTTTATCAAAATCCTGATAACCAATTTATTGGGGCTACAGTTGAAGATGATATTGCTTTTGGTCTTGAAAACAAGAAAATGACCGTTGATGAAATGGAAGAAATTATTAAAAAATATGCTAATGAAGTTGGGATGGGCGATTTTTTAGATCGTGAACCACAAAATTTATCGGGGGGGCAAAAGCAAAGAGTAGCTATTGCCTCTACTTTAGCATTAGATCCTAATATTATTATTTTTGATGAAATAACTTCTATGCTAGATCCTAAAGGAAGAAATGATATTTATAAGATAATTCATAATTTGCATGAAAGAACTAATAAAACATTAATTTCAATTACACATGATATGGACGAGGCACTACTGGCTGATAAACTTATTGTTTTTTCAGGTGGAAAAGTTATAGCTCAAGGAAAACCTATCGAAATATTAAATGATAAGGAAATTATTGAAATAGCTAAAATAGATTCACCTTTTATTTACAAATTAAGTGAAATGATTAAAGGTATAAAACCCACATATGAAGAAAAAGAATTATTGGAGACTTTATGCAGATTAAAGTAGAAAATATAAGTAAAGAATACAATAAAAAGTTACCAACATATATAAAAGTATTAAATAATGTTTCTGTGACTATAAAAGAAGGTGAAGCTATTTCTATAATAGGTCCAACAGGTTCAGGAAAAACTACATTAATCGAACACCTTAACGCTTTAATTATTCCTGACGAGGGGTCAATACACTTTAGCGATATTCCATTATATAAAAAAATGAGTAAGCCTAAAATTCCTAAACAAACAAAAGAAGACACTAAAGAAGTATATGAAAATAAGCTAAATGAGTATAAATTAAAACTAGAACAATTTAAAAAATTAGATAAAAAAAATAGAATAGAAATAGTTTATACAGATGTAGATATTAGAAAAAGTAAGAAAAAAATTAAAAATGTTAAGGCTTTAAGAAAACAAGTTGGGGTTGTTTTTCAATTTGCTGAATATCAATTATTTGAATCAACAATTGAAAAAGATATTATTTTCGGACCAATTTCAATGGGTGTAAAAAAAGATAAAGCAAAAGAACTTGCTGAAAAATATATTGAAATGGTTGGATTACCACTTGACTATTTAAAAAGAAGTCCATTTAATTTATCAGGTGGTCAAAAGCGTAGAGTGGCATTAGCTGGAATTTTAGCTATGGAACCAAAGTTTTTAGTTTTAGATGAGCCTACAGCAGGTTTAGATCCACAAGGTGTTGAAGAAATGCTTCAATTATTTTACAATCTATATGAAAAAGGAATAACAATTATTATAGTAACCCATGATTTAGATAATGCTTTAAGATGAACCAAAAGAACATTGTTTGTAAAAGAAGGTCAAATTATTAAAGATGGCGATACCTATGAAATTTTGAGCGATAATAAACTGTTAATTGAAAATAATTTAATTCCTACAAAGTTGCTTTCTTTTGTTGAAAAATTAAATCAATTGGGTTTTAATATCGGGAAAGTAACTAATATTGAGCAATTAGCTGAAAAGATTAACGAAAATTTAAAAAATAATAAAAAGAAGGGGATATAAGATGAATAAAACAATTATTGGTAAATATCTGAATATCGATACTCCTATTCATAAATTAGATCCCAGACTTAAATTCTTAGCAAATATATTATTTATAATTTTATTTTTTGTTTCAGAACACTACATAACTTTATCAATTTTAGTTGTTTTTAGTATGGTCTTATATGCAATTTCTACAAAATCTATAAAATCATTATTTCAAAAAATTAAGTTACCAATTTACATTGCCATATTTTTACTCTTGGTTAATATGCTTACGGTTAAGGGAGCTGTAATGTATTATGATCTAGATAAGTATGTACCATTATCTTCTGAAGTAAATGCTGACGCTTATTTAATTTATCGTGGAAAAATAATTGTTAATGTAACATATTTTGCTCCTAATAATGATATAAATAATATTTTTCAACTGACGTTATTTTCAATTCATCGAACAATTACCATCATGTTAAGAATTTATGGAGTTATTTTAATTACCACAATCTTAACAGTAACAACAAAGCCAGTACTTTTAACAAGAGCAATAAATAACTTACTATATCCTTTAAAACTTTTTAGAATACCTACTGAAATTATTACAATGATTATTTCAATAGCATTAAGATTTATTCCAACTCTCCTTGAAGAATCAAGCAGAATTATGAAAGCACAATCTAGCCGTGGTGTCGACTTTAAAAATGGTAATATTAAGGATAAAATTAAATCATTTATTGTTTTAATGATTCCTCTTTTTGTTTCTTCATTTAATAAAGCAAATGACTTAGCTGATGCTATGACATCTAGAGGTTATGAACCTTATTCAAAAAGAACATATTATAGACAATTAGCTCCAAACTGAAAAGATTTATTAGCAACATTAATTTTAATGGGCTTAACTAGTTTAGTTGTAGTATGTGCTATAGAACAAATAAATCTTCCATCATGATGACTAGCTACTTTCCAAAAGGTTTAATATGAATGAACAAAATAAAATAATAAAGAAACAAATTATAGATCTTCAAAACAAGATTAGCGAATGAGATAAGTATTATTATGATTATGATAATCCGCTTGTTTCAGATGAAATTTATGATACAGAATTTAATAAATTAAAAAAACTTGAAAGTGATTTTAGTTTTCTTTTTTCTAAGGAAGAACTCGAAAAATCACCGACAAATAAAATCAATGCTAATGCTTTAAAAATATTTACTAAAGTTAGTCATGATAAACCAATGCTTTCCTTAAATAAGGCTTACACAATTGAAGAAATAGAAAAATTTATAGATAATATTGAAAAAGTTACAAGTAAATTTTCTTTTTTTATTGAACCTAAAATTGATGGTCTTTCTATTTCACTAAAATATGAAAATGGTATTCTAAAACAAGCACTTACAAGAGGCAATGGAATTATAGGGGAAGATGTTACAAATAATATCTATCAAATAGAAAATGTTCCTAAAAAGATTAATTACCAAAAAGAATTAGAAGTAAGGGGTGAAATATATCTTCCTATAGATAAATTTGATGAATTAAATACCAAACTTATTAAGGAAAATAAGAACGCAATGGCTAATCCTAGAAATGCTGCTGCCGGAACATTGAGACAATTAAATCCTAGAATAGTAGCTGAAAGAAAATTATCATCGTTTTTATACTATGTTGTATCGCCTGAAAATCATGAATTAAAAACAATGGAAGAATCATTTAATTTTTTAAAAAAATTAGGATTCAATGTTTCTAATCAATCAAAAAAAATTAATTCAATTAGTGAAATTAAAGAATTTATAAAAAAATTTAAGAATGAAAAACAAAAATTAAATTATGAAACTGATGGGATAGTTATAAAACTTAATGAACTGGAATTTTATGATAAGTTAGGCTATACAGCAAAGTTTCCACATTTCGCAATTGCTTTTAAATATGAGCCAGATATAGCCTCAACTATTTTAAAAGATATTTTTGTAACAGTAGGAAGAACTGGCTTGGTTACTTATAATGCTTCTCTTAATGAAGTTGAATTATCAGGGACAAAAGTTAATTTTGCTACCTTAAACAATTACGATTTTATTAAAAAACTAAATATAAACGTTAACGACGAGGTTTATGTAAAAAAAGCAGGGGAAATAATTCCTTGCATAATTGGTTTAGCAAATAAAAATAATTTTGAAGAATTTGTTCCAATTGAAACCTGTCCATATTGCAATAAAGATTTGACTTTTAATGAAACAAAATTAGAACAATATTGTTTAAATACTCAATGTCCTGAAATAAAAATTAGAAAACTTATTCATTTCGCTTCAAAAGAAGGTCTGGATATTAACTCACTAGGTGAAAAAAATATTATATTTTTTAATAAACTGGGTTATATTAAAAATCTTTTAGATATTTTTAAACTTTATTTATTTAAAGATGAATTGATTCAAAAAGACGGATTTGGAGAAACTTCAATAAATAAAATTTTGAATTCAATTGAAGAATCAAAAAATAAGTCTTTGGAAAAGTTGTTTTTTGCTCTTTCAATTCCTTTAATCGGTCAGAAAACCGCACGTTTTTTAGCATCAAAAATTTTAAAATTTGAAAATGTCTTAGATTTTGACTTTACAATATTTGAAAACTATCATGATATTGGACCAAAAATTACCACACAATTAATTGAATGGTTTGGTTCTTTAGAAAACAAGCAATTAATTCTTGACTTAATCAACTTAGGTGTTAACCCAATATACAAAGAAAACACTAAGAGCGAAATTTTAAAAGGTTTTTCATTTGTAATTACAGGAAAATTATCAAAGCCAAGAAGCCATTTTGAAAAAATAATTTTAGAAAATGGCGGGCAAGTTCTTTCTTCAATATCTTCAAACATAAATTATTTATTAGTGGGTGAGGATGCAGGAAGCAAACTATCAAAAGCAAAAAAACATAATGTTCAAATAATTAATGAAGAACAATTTAATATTATACTTTCAAACAACAATAACTCTTAGCCTAAGATAGGCTGGAGTTTTATTTTATTTAAAAACAATAATAATGAAGTAAAAATAAAACAATAAACTCAATCAATTCTAAACTTTATAATATAACTAGCGTCACTTAATAAATTTAGAATAGCATCAAAAATTAATAAACTTGTTTCTATTACAAAATTTATTTTGAAAAAAAGTAATGTAAAAATATAATTGAAAGAAACAATTGGAATTAAAAAAATTTGAATAAAGAATGAAAAAATATTGTAGCCTTCACTAAAAGTATGTATTAAAAAGGTAGAGTAAATATGAATAACAATTAACACAAAAGTGCTTCTTAAATAATAGTTTTTTCCTTTTAAAAAATCAACCGTTATAAATATTGACAACGTTATTAAGAAAGAAAGAATAAAAGAATAAGAAAATATTGAAAAAGGTTTATAAACAGTTAATATTAAAGCTGTTATAGATAATAAAGATATATTATTTAATTTTTTATTAAAAACGTTTTTATTTAAAAATATTAAGATTAAAAAAATTAACGAACGACTTGCGCTAAGATGAAAGTTTATTGCTACTAAATAGATAATTAACAACCCAACACCAATAAAGTCTTCGACAAATATTTTTCTTTTAATTTTCGAAAATAGTTTAATTACAGTTAAATAAATTAAATTAAAATGAAATCCACTTATTGTAAAAAAATGAATAATATTTAAATTACTTAGTTTGTTTACGACATTACCATTAGAAAGATAATTGTTTAAAACTATGATATTCAAATACTCTAAAACAGTTTCATTTTTTGAAGAAAAAAGACTTAGCTTTTGAATTTGATAATCAAAATTAATTTTTACAATTTTAATATCAAAAAATATTTCATTGCTTAAATTAAAAAGTGTTAAATTGTTGATTTTCTTAAGTGTTCCCTTTATTTTAAAAAAATACTCAAAATTATTTTTTAAATCTAGATTAAACTTAATAATTTTTTTAGGTATTCTAAATAGAAAGTTTTTATATTTAAATATTAAAAATGATTTAAAAATTTTGTAAACTTTAAATTTTTCATTTATCTCATAATTATCAAACTGATAAATCAAAGTGTAGTAAATAGTATATGCTAAGAATATCATTAAGAAAAATACAAAATATAAAAATCAGAATTTAGTTTTAAAAAGATTAAATAAACAAATAAGAAATAAACTAACAGAAACTAAAACTGTATTTATTTTTAAAATCAAAACAAATGTTATTAATGCAGCTATTAAAGAAGGCAAGATGCAATCTATATATCGACGTTTTCTACTAATATCAAGTAGGTTTTTTCACCAATACCAGGTATTTTTAAGATTTCATCTCATTTTTTTATTTCATTGTTGGATATATAATCAAAAACTTTAATAGCTATATTTCTTTTTATTCCAAGATTAACCAATGTTTCGTAACCATTAATATCTTTAACTGTTATTTTTGTATTTTTCGAATAAGGAATAGTAATCTTCTCTCCATTTTTTAATTTTTGTTTTTTATTAAATTCCTTAAGATTAGCGCCAGATTCCAAGACCGCTTCTTTAATTAAATCAAGATAGATTGCCCCGTCTTTAAAAGTATATTCACCAGGATATTTAACAGCCCCATCAATATAAACAGTTAAATATTCGTTATCCGCTAATTCCACAAGACTATTCCTTTTTATAATTTCATTTTTTACAACTATTGCACCAACAAGAATAGAAGATGAAAATATAAACATTCCAAGTGTTAAAAAAATTTTCTTTTTATTAAGTTTTAATTTCATAATTTAATAATCCCTGTTATTTTCTTAAATCTCGCAAAAAAGCGAAAAAAAAGAGAAAATAAAAAAGCCGATATCAATTGGCTTTAAATTATTATTGTTTTATTAAACTAAATCAGCGTTGTGTCAAACTTCTTGAATATCTTCATCATCTTCTAATAAATCAACAAACTTTTCAAGTTGTTCCATTTTTTCTTCATCTACTTCAACATCAGAGTTTGAAATATATGTAACTTCAGCAGTTGAATAATTTTCAATTTTAAATGTTTCATCTAAGGCTTGCTTTACTTTTTGGAAATCAGATGGTTGAGTAGTAATAACGTATAAATCTTCTTCTACTTGAAAATCTTCAGCGCCAGCATCTAATACAGTCATCATTACTTCTTCTTCAGAAGCAAGTTCTTTAGAAAATTCAATTAAACCTTTTTGATCAAAAACATATGGTACTGTTCCTTGTTTTCCTAATTGTCCATTATATTTATTAAAGTAATGTTTTATATTTGAAGCTAAACGGTTAAAATTATCTGTTAAACAACTAACAACGAAATTAATTCCTCCAAATGCTGTTCCAGAATATAAATAACTTTGAAAATTAGCCCCTTCTTTTGATCCACCTGAAACTTTTGAAATTGCTTTTTCAATATTTGCTTTAGGCATAGATTTTGCTTTAGCTTTTGCAATTGCTAATTTTAATGCTGGGTTTGAATCAGGGTCTGGTCCGCCGATTGTTGCAGCTACAATTATTTCCTTAGAAAATTTTTGAAACATTTGTGCTCTTTTTGAATCCATTGCTGCTTTATGATGTTTTGTTGTTGCTCATTTTGAATGTCCTGACATATGCGTACTCCAATCTTTTTTAGTTAATATTAACGATATTTGTTTATTATACCAAAATTTTATACTTTCATAATATAATAAATAGCGTATATGTATTTAATTAAGGGCGACGAAGATTATTTTATTAGAAAAAAAATAAATGAAATAATTGATAATGAAAAAAACGGTAATTCAGAAGATTTAGAACTGATTAAGTTCTATGATTTTTTCGCATTAGAAGAGCTGGCAGATGTATTAAATAATACTGGTTTATTTTTTAATAAAAAAATAATTATTATTAAAAATCCTTTTATTTTTAATACTAAAAGCAAATTTGCGAAAAATTTAATTGAAGAATTTATTAATTTAATTAAGGGTTCGATTAGTGATCCTAATATAGTATTTATTTTTACTCAAGAAATTTATAAATACGACAAAAATTTTAGTCCTTCTTTGGCTTTTAATTTTATTAATAAGAATAGTAAAATAATTCAGGTTGAAAAAATAAATGAAAGCAGATTATTTTCTTTCGTTAACACAATGATCAAAGAAAAAGGTGGAAAAATTAACGAATCTACACTTTTTAACTTTTTAAGTTCAATGCCAAATAATTTAAGCTTAATAGAAAATGAAGTAGATAAATTGCTTTTAATTAATAAAGAAATAACAAATGATATTGTTAATCAAAATAATTTTTCTGTTGCTAATAATATTGAATTTGCATTAAGTGATGCTATATTGAAGTGAAATAGTCCCGAATCAATTATTAAAAGCCTAAATCAACAATTAGAATATGGAATTGATATAAGTTTAATTCTTTCTCAAATTTCAACGATTTTATTAAACACAAAAAGTATAAGTATTTTAAAAAAACAAAATATTAGTAATGAAGAAACTTCGAAAATCATAAATATTCATCCATATAGAGTTAAACTTCATTGAGATTTCTTTTTAAAAATAGGTGAAAAAAAATTAAATGAAATGATAGCTAATATTTCACAAATTGATGTGAATTATAAATTAGGCGAAATTTCAAGTGATACTTTTATTGGTTTAATCAATATTTTCTTATTAAAATAAAAAAGGATAGAAATGAATTTATCAAATAAAAAAATAATTTTATACGAACTAAAACTAGAAAACTTTTTAGATACTAATAAAAGTGGATTTGGAGATTTTAAAGGTGTTGAATTAAAACTAGACTATTTTAAACAATTAGGAATAAATGTTGTTGCTTTTGATGATATTTTAAACCAATATCAAAATGAATTTGATTTAGATTCAATAAAGAACAAATTTGGTTCAATTAAAGATTTCGCTAGAATAGTGAAAAAATTTAAAGAAAATGAAATAGAAATCGCACCAATAATAGATTTAAAAAATATTAAACAGTCTTTTATTAACTGAAATAATATGATGAGTTTGTATGATTTAAATGAAAAGCAAACAAATAAATATTTAACAAAGCTAGATCCTTATTTAATTAATAAAAGTATCACAAACACAACTTTGTATGAATTAACAGACTTTATCAAATATTTTGAAAATGTATTGGATTTCTATTTAAAATTAAATACTTCAACAATTATTTTAGATAACTTTGAATTTCTTGCTTTTGATAGTTTAAAAGATGAAGATAAACTTAAATTTATTACTGATTTATATAAAATTATAAAAAGAAAAAAACCAGAAATGAATGTAATTTTAAAATCACATAATAATAATTTGGGTTTATATAAAAAAATGCTTTCATTAGAAAATAAATGTTTAGATTATTTATACTTAACATGAATTTCAACAATTGGAAATAATGATTTTTTAAAGAAAAACAAGAAAAGTTGCTTAAATTTTAATTTAGTTTTTAAGTTTTTATCAGCTTTCAAGGATGATTCTAATGTTATTATTTCTTTTGGTTCTGACTTATCAGGACGAATAATTTCAAAATGAGGAAACGAAAAAGCATATTTTACCGAGTCAGTCAAAAGTTTTATGATGCTATTATATTCAGGAAATAATTCAATTGGTATATATTATGGCGATGAAATTGGTTGTTTAAGAGCTAAATTTAATTGAAAATTCGACTTTAATAATGAAAATTACAATGAAGAAAAACGTTTTTATCAATCAAAAAATGTTAGCTTAGAAAAATATTTTACATATAACTGTTATTTTAATAAATGATCTTCATATATTCAAATGCCTTGAAATAGTAATAAAATATTTAACCAAAATAATAAAAACATTTTTCTTCCAATAAATTTTGAACATAATAATGTTGAAAGTCAAACAAAAAATAAGGATAGCACCATTAACTTTGTTTATTTTTTAAATAAATTAGTTTTTAATTCTGATTTTTCTTTATTTTTCAAAAATAAGAATGTGATTTTAGAACATAATAATGGAATATTTAAAATTAAGCATACTATTAACCAACAAAAAATTATTTTTCTTATAAACCTAACAAATAATCATCGAAAGATAATTCCTTATAACAATTTTTCAATATTAGCAAGTTCTTATGCTAATAAATTTTATTCAGAAATACCCAAAGAATTAGGGCCGTTTGAAAGCTTAATTTTATACAAACAAAAAAATTAATTTGAATTTATTTATAATAAATTTAATATAAAAATATATAATTTTTAAAACTAATTAAGGAGATACTATGCAAGGAAATGGACAAGTTATAGTTTATACATTGCTTTCGGTAGTTTTATTATTAATAATTGCTTACATTGTTTGAAAAGCTACTAAAAATAAACGTGCTAAGAGAAAAGCAGAAAAATTAGAAAATAAGAAAAACGCTGAAACTTTAGCTTTATATTATGATTTTATAATTACATACAAACATGTTATTGATTTTACAAAGCAAGAATTAAATAAATTTGTTGAAAAAGAAACATTATATAAAATGGGTCAAATTAAAGAAGGTGCAAGAAGACTTTTATTAAAATTAATTAACAGAGATGATTTTGCTTTCTTTTTTAAAGATGATGAAAAATATAGTCTTTTTGTAGAAAATGCTGAATTATTAACAATCACTCAACCTAATTTATGAGAGAAAAAAATTAATAATGTACTAGAGTTTTTCGAAAATCAATACAATAGCATTCCTGAAGAAAAAAGAAATAATAACTTAGAAAAAATTACTTTAGAATCTATTGAAAGACAATTCTATGAAGAAAAATAAAAAACAACTAGAAAAAACTAGAAAACAAAATAAAACAAGGTTTGGTGTTGCAAACTGATTAACAGTATTAAGAATTATTTTAATGATTCCATTTATTATCTTAATGTCTACAGCATTCTTGTTAGTAACAAAATTTAATGGAACATTTTGATATGACGGAATAAAAATTGTTGGTGAACAAAAATATTCAATAGCATTGTCTGCAATTTATTGAATTAATGTTTTAATTTTTATTACTGCAATGATTACTGATTTTATTGATGGATATGTAGCAAGAAAAACAAAGACTGTTTCTAACTTCGGGAAAATATTTGATCCAATTGCTGATAAGATAGCTACAACATTAATGCTTTTATTTATTTCATTAATGAACTATTCATATTTACCAATAGTGATTCTATTCATTATTAGAGATATATTTGTGGACGGAGCAAGAGTATATGCTGTTAAAAAGGATATTAAAGTAGCAGCAAATTGATGAGGAAAAATCAAAACAATTGTTGTTTCATTAGCAATTATTGCAATCGCTGTCTCGGCTCCTTGATTTACCAAAATTGATTCTGACACTGGAAAACATGTAACTAATAATTTATATTTATTGTATGTTAACATTCCTTTAATTTTAGGACTTGTTTTAGCTTGAATCAGTGGAATAATATACTTACGTAAATATCTAAAGGGAATTACTAAGCAATATATATTAGATATTGAAGCACAGAAAAATAATGTAAAAGAGAAAGAAGAAATTTCTAAAGAAGATATAGTTATTGAATCTGCGGAAGTTAAAAATGAAGAGAACGAAGAAATGAAATTAGGTTCAGAGAATTCAAAGAGTAAAGATAAAAATAATTCTGATCAAATTTCATATGACGAACCTTTCTTTAATAGTTAGTTGCAATTCAACTAACTATTTTTTTATAAATTCTTTAATAATCAAGTAAGTTTAATTGTACAAAAACACTAAATTAAAACGTTTTTATAATATAATTTATTATTATTTTTAATATATTTATTATTAAATATATTCACATAAAATTAATCAGGAGGAAAATTATGCCAAGAGAAGGTTTAACATTAAGATGTGAATCATGTAAAATGGAAAACTACATTACAAAGAAAAACAAAAAGTTACACCCTGAAAAAATGGAAGTAACAAAATACTGTCCAAAATGTAATGCACACACAGGTCACAAAGAAAAGAAATAAGTATTAGGAGTAAAAAATGCTAAAACAAGAAATAACCAAAATTTTTGATGATTTAAAATTAGATGCAATTATTTCAGAAGCACCACAAACTACATTATGATATGCTGGCGTTCAAACAAGTGATGGTTTTATCGTAATTGAAAAGGATAAAGCTTATTTATTTGTTGACGGCAGATACATTGAATATGCAAGTAAGTTTGCAAAGAATGTTGAAGTTATTTTATTAGAATCAAATGGAAATACATTAGCTAATTTCTTAGAAAAAAAGAAATATGCAAATGTTGGTATCGAAGCAGATTATTTACAAGTTCAAACATTAGAATATTTTAAACAAATGTTGCCTAAAGCTAAATTCCATAATTTAAAAGGTAAACAATTTAGAATTAAAAAAGACCAAGAAGAATATGAACAAATAGAAGAAGCTTGTTTAATTTCATTACAAGCTTTTGAGGAATTTAAGAAAATCTTAGTTGAAGGTATGACTGAATTAGAAGCTTCAAATAAATTAGGATATTTAATGCGTTTATTTGGTGCAGAAAAAGAATGTTTTGAATCAATTATTGCGTTTGGCTCAAATGCTGCTGAACCACATCACCACCCAACAAACCGTAAATTAGTGGATGGCGATATTGTTAAGGTTGACTTTGGAGCTCAATACAAAGGTTGAGCAAGTGATATTACCAGAACATTTTTCTTTGGAAAACCTAAATCCCCAGAATTAGTTACAATTTTAGATATTGTAACCGAAGCACAAAGATTAGGAAGAGAAGCAGTTAGACCAGGTATTGAAACATCTGAAATCGATAAAATTTGTAGAGATTATATTGAATCAAAAGGTTATGGTAAATTCTTTACTCACTCTACCGGACATGGTGTTGGTATTGATGTTCATGAACTACCAGGTGTAGGAAGAAGATCAGGTAATGTTGTTTTAGAAGAAGGGATGGTTATTACCGTTGAACCAGGAATTTATGTTAAAGATCTTGGTGGAGCTCGTGTAGAAGACACTATTCTTGTTACTAAAACAGGTGCTAAAGTATTAAGCAGACCAGAAGATTATAAATAAATAATAATAAAAAGTTGCTTTGTTTAAGCAACTTTTTATTATTTACTTTTTTAAATTATAAGTAAAGTTTCTTATGAACTATTTTACCATAGTGATAAATTTGAAATATTGAAATAAGCGTAAATAAACTACTTGAAACAAAAAGCACCGCTTCAATTCAAATTATATAGTTGTAATAGATTATTGCAATTCTTAAATTATCTTTTTTAACTATCCCACCTTCTCATCATCCATATTTTAATGTTCACAAAACAACATCAATCGAATGAATTAAAATACCAACATAAATAAAAGATAAGAATAATAAAAATGAGTTAATTGAAAATAAAATTATTGATATTATTTTATCTTGTTTATTATTTGTTTTAATTTTAGTTCAGAATTTTACAAATAATACAATAAAGAAAATGGTTAAGACAGATAAGATGACTAATATTGAAATTCTAAATCCTTTGAATCAAAAAATTTCAACACCTTCTTCGTAGTTTTCGAATTTATTTGCTGCAGATCTTGCTTGAGTGTTTAGGAAATCTTGAGTATACAATAAAGTAACTATAAAAAATATTGCTAATATTATCGAATAGATTGTTAGCCCTAAAACTCATTTTGATTTGGAAATATTTTTTTCAAGACAAATTGATTTATCCATAAAAATGATGATATCCTTTCGATAAAGCTCCAAAGAATCCTAAAATGATTCCGATTATAGAAAGCACTGTTGCTATAACAACTATTGCAATAATAATTTTTTTCTTTTTACTAATTTTATTCATTATTAAAAACCTTCTTTTAAACTTTTTATCTAAAAATTTATTTAAAAACAAACTTAATGATTATTTACTTATTAAAAAGCAATAATTAATCATCAAGCACTGACGAAATTGATAATTGATATAAAAATCCTTTTTATTCATAATTATTTATCCTTTTATAGTGTTTTTATTATAGTTCTTTATAAAAAAAAGATTAAAATTCAATTTATTTATTGACAAAAAAATAAAAAAAAGCAAAAGTTTAAACTTTTTGCTTAACTTTTTTGCTCTTTTTTAAAATAATGTTGGTTCGCTTTCGTTTAATAATAAAGCTATTTCTTCTTTATAAGGAGGTTTATTATTTATATATGGCGTTTCTAAAATAATTGGTATATTATCAAAGTCTTTATCAAATACAAATTTTTGCAATGTTTCTAGCCCAATGTAACCTTTATCAATATTAGCATGACGATCTTTTTTAGCACCTAACGGATTTAAAGAATCGTTTAAATGTAAAACTTTAATATATTTTAAAAAATCATTATCTTTTAAATATTTTTTAAAATTATCATAATCCTTAATATTGTAACCGGCATCTCAAATGTGGCATGTGTCTAGGCAGATAGCAACACGTTCAGATTTAACCTCTTCAATTACATCTCTTAAAACTTCAAAACTATTGCAATAATTAGTTCCATTTCCTGCCATTGTTTCTAAAGTAATAACTACATCTTTAGTTTGCGCAAGAATTTGTTTTAAAGAAGAAACTAAGCTTGCTTTAGCTTGTTCTTGTGAATAAATTGTATGAGATCCAGGGTGAAGAACCAAATATTTAGCACCAATATAATTCATTCTTTTTATATCTGAAACTAAAAAGTTAATTGCAAACTTTGATTTTTCAGGATTTGATGGATTAACAATATATGGAGCATGAATTACAATATCTTCTGGTTTTACTTTAGAAGAATATAATTTAAGATATTCATCAAGTTGATAATATTGCTTATCAACACGATAAGTAGATTGATTAGGGCCTAAATAAATCATCATACAATTTGCTTTATTTTCAATTGATTCCCTTGCTGAACCTAATAAATAATCAGGTTTTGCAAATGAAATATGACTACCTAATTTAATCATATTAAAATCTCCTATAATTAATCGGAATTATAACCTTCATTAGCAAAAAATTCTTTTAATCTTTTACGTTTTTGTGGATGTTTTAATTTACGTAAAACTTTTGTTTCCATTTGACGAACTTTTTCTTTGGTAATTCCTAATTCTTTTGCAATCTCATCTAATAAATGTGGACGATATGATTCACCATTAGGATCAGAAATTCCGTATCTTTTACGAATTAAAAGTTGATCTGATTCGTCTGGTAAAGAGTTAATCATTTCGTTTATAATTACTTTTAATTCTTCTTGGCTAGAAAAGTCGGTAGGACTCATAACACTTTCGTCCTTAACAAAATCAGAAAAACTAGAATTTTCTTCTTTTCCAATGTTTTTATCTAAGGAAATAGGATCAATGTTAATTTTTCTAATATATCTAACTTTATCAGCAGTAAATTCTGGTTCACCATATTTCTTAGCAATTTCTTCATCTGTTGGTGGATATCCATTTTCTTGTTGTAATTCTCTTTCGATTTTTAAGACCTTATTAATTGTTTCAACCATGTGAACAGGAACTCTAACTGTTCTTGCTTGATCTGCTACAGCACGAGTAATTGCTTGTCTAATTCATCAAGTTGCATATGTTGAAAATTTATAACCTTTAGTATGTAAATACTTATCAGCCGCCTTCATAATTCCTGAATTACCTTCAGAAATTAAATCAATAAAACTTAAACCACGATTTTTATATTTCTTAGCATTATTAATAACAAGTCTTAAATTTCTTTTGATTAATAAATCACGAGCCCTTTTATATGTATAATAATCGCCTTTTTCACGAGCATTTGCCATTTTTTCAGCGGTTTCAAGTTCTTCTTTAGGAGTTAAAAGTTTACCATATTTACCAATTCATCTCATGTATCATTTAACAATATCATTTGTTTCTGTTAAACGGTTTGATAAATTACTATTTTCTGAATTTTTTCTTAAAGTACCAATTTTAATTTCTTCACTATCGTAATTCTTTAATAGTTTTGAAGCTTCAAAATCTTCTGAAGATCTACGACTACTTTTTCAGCCGCTATCGCCATAATCATCATATTCGCTTAAATCATAATTATATTCATCATCATCTTCGTATTCTCCACCAATTCTTGTAGAAATATATTCATCATCTTCGCTATAATTTTCTTCTTCATCACTTGAACTAGAATCATCATTTATAACTCTAGTACTATCGTCATATTCTGAATCATAATCAATTTCTTCATTATCTGGTTCTTCAGAATCAATATCTTTTAAAGCATTCTCATTGAATTGAGCATCATCTCCAAAACCATCAACATCATCATTATCACCATCATCTACATTATTAGAAATTAAGTTTTTTTCAAATAATTTTGTTAACAATAAATCTGCTTCTTCTTCATCAACAAAAAGTTTTTTCTTATCAATAATATTAAACACTTCTTCTTGTGAAAAAGTTTTCTTAGTTTTATCTTTCTTTTGTTTTTTTTCTATTTCTTGCTCAATAACAGAAACTATATAGTCTATTGATTTTTCTAAATCTTTATTTGGCATTTTTTTCTCCTTTGTTGAAAATCAAAATTTGTTTACCAGTTTTTGTTCTTCGTTCAACAAATTCATCAACTTTATTAAGCATTAAATCAATATCTTGATTATTTAAATTATTATCTAAAATAATTTGCGAAATTCGAATCGCTTCTTCTAGATATGATTTGTATTCCTTAACTAAATCGTTGCGGTTTGTTTTACTTATTTCTTTAATATCATTTTCGATAAAAGAAATTAAATTATTCTGATTGATTTTGTAACCTTGTCTTGATTTTCTAATAATATATGTAATTAATTTTCTTAAAGATTTTTGTGATTCATCTTTTAGGTCTAACTGGTGAAATTTATCGTTTCTTCATTGTTTAATGAATACTTCTTGGTTTAATGACATTAATAAAATATCTTTCAATAAAGTATAATGTGAACTTAAACCTTCCCTAAGTTTTGTTTTTTTATAATTAAGATTATTTAATTGTTTATTAGTCTTTAAATTTTGCTTTATGTTATTTGATTCTTGAAAATTGTCTTTATTTAAAAATAATTTATCAAAATTAACATCAAAATTTTTTGATTGAATATTTTGGCTTCTAATTTCATTAAAATTATTTCTTATTTTTGAATCAGTTAATTTATTTTTAAAAAATGGGTCAGAAGGAAAATAAGGTTTTGAATTTGAAAAATAATATTCGAATAATTCTTTGTTTAAAATATTATTTGCAATCAGTTTTTCTTTTAACATTAAAACTAACGACTTATCAACATAGTATACATATTCAAAAATCTCTTCAAATTTTTTATTTTTTTCAAATGATTGATTATTATCTTGAATATTTTCCTTACACAAGTTAAATAAGTATTCAACAATATCTATTTTGTTCTCACATAATTTATTTAAAGTTTTTCCTTGATCTAATTTATAAATTTCATCTGGGTCTTTATTTAAATTATTAATAACAAATTTAACATTAATTTGATACTTAGAAGCATAAAATAAAATAATTTTAAGATTCTTTAGTGTTGCTGTTTTGCCTGCAGAATCATTATCAAAAAATAAAGTTATAGTTTTATTTGATAACTCTTTAAGATGATTAATCGAAAGTGAGGTACCCATTATAGCTACAACGTTTTTAATATTGGTTTTATGCAAAGCAATGCAGTCAAATTGCCCTTCAACTAAATAAACTTCTTTTTGCTTAAATATTTCCTCCTTAGCATGAAAATAATTAAACATAACTTCATTTTTCTTAAAAACTATTGTTTCTGCACTATTTAAATATTTTTGATTTTGTAATCCCGTTATATCGCGACCAGAAAAAGCAACAATGTTTCCAATTTCATCATGAATCGGAAACATTAAACGGTCATTAAAAAAGTTTTTATTATCATAGTTTGAAACTAAAGAGGAATTAAAAATTTCAAAAGAATCAAATTGGTGCTCTTTTAAAGTGTCATAAATCGATTTATCTTTCGAAGCAAAACCAATTTGAAATTCCTTTATTATTTCTTCACTTAAATCTCTCTTTTTAAGATAATCTTTTAAAAATTCAGATTTTTCAAACGTAATTTGATATCTAAAAAAATTTGAAGCACTTTTATTAACTTCTAAAATCTTAAAATGTTCATTTGAAAAATTTCCTTTATTAGAAAAATCACCAAATTGAGATATATCTAAATTTTGTTTTTTAGCTAACAATTTTAATGCATCAATGCTAGATAAATTTTCTTTAAACTCAATAAATTTAATAGCGTTTCCACTTTTTCCGCATCCAAAACATTTAAATATATTTTTTTCTGGACTAACAATAAATGAAGGGGTTTTTTCTCCATGAAAAGGACAACAAGCTTTATAGTTTTTTCCTTGTTTTGTCAAAGAAACATATTGACCAACTATATTTACAATGTCGCTTTTAGAAATAACAAATTCTCATATATTTTCTTTTATCATTTATCCCTAATTTCATTATTTTATTTTTTTTGATCTTCTAAATACTTAGCTATATCACTTACTAAAATTGTGTCTTGTTTCATTGTGTCACGATTTCTTATTGTGACAGTGTTGTGTTCAACGGTATCAAAATCAATTGTTACACAGAATGGTGTCCCAATAGCATCTTGACGACGGTATCTTTTTCCTATTGAACCACTTTCATCATAAGTTACTCTTAAATTTGTGTTTTCAATTAAATCTTCAAAAATTTTCTTTGCTTCTTCAGATTGCTTTTTCATTAATGGTAAAATAGCAATTTGATATGGCGAGATTTTTTGGTCTAAGTGTAGCACAACTCTTTCTTCTTGATTATCTAATTTTTCTATGTCAAATGCATCAATTATTAATGCAAATAATAATCTATCTAGCCCAATTGAAGGTTCAATAACAAAAGGAATAATTTTTGTTCCATCTTCTTTAAGGTATTCTAATGATTCACCCGAAAATTTCATATGTTGAGATAAATCATAATTACCACGGTTTGCAATTCCTAATAATTCTCCTCATCCAAAAGGGAATAAATATTCAATATCGCTAGTTCCTTTTGAATAATGACTTAATTCTTCTTTTTCATGAAGTCTTATACGAATATTGTCTTCTTTTAAACCTAAAAAAGTAACTAAGTTTTTACATTTATTAATTCAGTATTCATAGAATTTATCACTATCTTTTTCTTCACAAAAGAATTCAAGTTCCATTTGTTCGAATTCTCTTGTTCTAAAAATAAAATCACGCGGAGTTATTTCATTACGAAAACTTTTACCAATTTGTCCAATTCCAAATGGTAGCTTAGCTCTTGAGGTTCTTGTCAAATTTTTAAAATTAACAAAAATACCTTGTGCAGTTTCTGATCTTAAAAATGTTTCTGATGAAGAATTATCAATAGCTCCCATTTGAGTTTTGAACATCAAATTAAATGGTCTAATCACTCCCCAATCAGTTGCAACACCATCATATTTATTAACATTTTCTTTAATTATTTTTTCCAAATCTTCAAATGTGCATTTTTCAACATTAATTTCAGGAAATAAATCTTTAACAATATGATCAGCTCTATATCTTTTGTTATTAACTTTATTTTCTATTAAAAAATCTGAAAAATTATCAATATGTCCACTGGCTTTTCAAACGTTCTTATTCATTATAATCTTTGAATCAATTTGATAATTTTTTTCTTTTCTAATAAATTCATTAATTCAAATATTTTTAATTTGAGTCATCATTGTTGTTGCTAAAGGCCCATAATCTCATGTGTTAACAACACCACCATATATTTCAGAATTTTGATAAACAAAACCTTGATTTTTTAAGTGCGCAATTACATCTTGAATATTTTTTTGATTATTATTTGACATGCAATACTCCTATTTTTTTATAGATTGTTAAAACAATATATAAATTGTATCACAAACGCTAAAAATCTAATGACTAAATTTGGCAATATCTTGATATTTTTTATAATTTAAATAAAAATTTGCATTTTTTGTAAAAAGTTTGGGGGGTTTTTTTAAAAAAAAAAAATAAAGAAAAAGAACTATGATATTAATAGTATCTTGATTTTTATTTTATAAAAATAAGAAAGGAATAATAAATGACTAATAAGAGTAAAAAAATTTTGTTTGGAACATTAGCTGGTGTATTAATTCCTAGTACTATTTTAGGATTTTACTTTGGTGGAATAGCAATTCATAATTACAACACATATACAAAACCTTATTTACCTAAAGAATATGAGAAAGAAGAATATGCATTTGACTCAAAAATAATAAGTTTAAACAAAGAAGCAGAAAAGTATTTTTCAATCAATGAAAACACCTTAAAATCAAAACAAATTTCAAAAATTGTAAAATCTAATAATGAATATTATTTTGTTTTTAATTGAGTACATAGAAAGTGCCAAGTTAGAAACACAAATCAAGATGATTATTTTTCAGTAATGCTAAAAGTAAATCAAAATCTTTTTGATGATGTTTTTAAAGAATTAAATGATATTGATGCTCAAAAAAATTACACTTATATTCTAAGAAATGAGAAAAATGTTTTATGACACTATGTCGATAAGTTCGCTTTTAACTCTAATCAAAAACAAGATTATGATGCTATAAATAAAAAATTAAATTGCAAACATATTTTTATAAAAGATAAGAAACCAAAATTTATTTTTAATTTAAGTGTTGATTATTTAAATAAGAAATCTTCTCTAGAAATTAAAAATTTAGTTACTAAGAAAAATATTGAAATTGAATTCAAATTAGAAATGAAAAGAGCTTAATATATGTCAAATAAAAAGAAAAATATTTTAATAACAATTGGTGTCATATTTGGCTTATTAGCATTAATTGGAATAATTATTGGAATGGTTTATGGCTATATAATATTAACAATGCCAAATTTTTGTTAAAAACAAATGATATAAGTAAAAAATGCCTTAATGGCGTTTTTATTTTAATTTATTATATTATAATAAATACATGCTAGATTTTATACAAAAAAGAATTCAAAAATCAATTGATAAAATTAACAAAAAATTATCAATTAATGAGGAAGATATTTTAGAAATTTTACGCGAAGTTAAATTGGCGTTGTTGGAGGCCGACGTTAATTTAGAAGTTGTTAAATCTTTTATTAAACAAGTAAAGGAAAAGGCTTTAAATAGTCAAATTATTGGTAAATTAAACCAACAACAAACAGTTTTAAAAATATTTAAAGACGAATTAACAACAATACTAGGGAATAAAACAATTGAAATTAAGCCCAAGTCTTATCCAACAAAAATAATGATGGTTGGATTACAAGGTTCTGGTAAAACTACAACTTCAGCAAAATTAGCAGTTTACTTTAGAAAGAAAGGCATTTTTAAAAAACCTTTATTAGTCGGAGATGATATTTATCGTCCAGCAGCTAGAGATCAATTAGAACAACTTGCAAAACAAACGCAAACAGACTTTTACACAAAGAGTGAAAATGATGCCTTATTAATAGCAACACAAGCAATTGAAGCTGCTGAAGAGCATAAAAACGATTTAGTTATTATTGATACCGCCGGCCGTTTAGCAATTGATGAACAACTAATGGATGAATTAAAGAATATAAAAAGTAAAATTAAACCTGATTATATTTTCTTAATTGTTGATTCAATGAGTGGTCAAGATGTTATTAATACAGCTAAAAAGTTTCATGAAGAACTAAATCTAAGTGGAACAATTATAACCAAACTAGATTCTGATGCTAGAGGTGGTGCTGCGTTATCTATTACTCATTTACTACAAGTTCCGATTGCATTTATCGGGGTAAGTGAAAAAATTACTGGATTAGAACTATTTTATCCTGACAGAATGGCTGACAGAATCTTAGGAATGGGTGATGTTTTATCATTAATCGAAAAAGCTTCGGAAGAAGTTGATGAAAAAATGATGAAAAAAATTGGCTATAAAATGATTAGCGGTAAATTCGATCTTAACGATTTAATGAACTCTTTATCTCAAATTAAAAAATTAGGTAAAATGAAAGCTATACTTAAATTAATTCCTGGTATGGCTGATAAAGTTAGTGACGAAAAAATAGATGAGGCCGAAAATAAATTTAAGGTTTATACTTATTTAATTAATTCAATGACTGACTTAGAAAAAAAGAACCCTAAACTTTTAAAAAATCCAACTAGAAAAGACAGAATTATCAAAGGATCAGGAAGAAGCGCAAGAGAATACAATATGCTAATAAATGATTTTGAAAGAATGTCAAAACAAATGAAAGAAATGGGTTCAAATCCACAAATTAAAAACGGAATTTTAGGATAGAAAAATAAAACTCCCGAGAAAAAATCTCAGGGGTTTTATTTTTATAGTTTATTTTTCTTAATTATCTTTTTAATGATAAAAAGATTTTTCAATAATTTTACACCAGTAATAAAAAAGATATTTATTGAGATAAGGTTTGATTTCTTAAATAGTTTTTCTTTCCTTGTTTTAAGTTGAAAAATTAAGTCATATATTGAAATCTTTTTAGCGTTATCAAGAAATTTTAAGAAAATATTATTTAAATATTTAGGGTGATTCTTACAAATATTTAAAACATTATTAATAGCATTTTTTAATGCCTTATAGTCTTTTGAATCTAATTCTAAACGAATCGAATTCTTAATTGTTGATATAAAGAAATCAACGGTATTATTAATATTATCATCGTTAGTTAATTCAACTAACATTTTGTCAAAAAGAAATAATAAATTATATTTATTTTTAATAATAAAATGTTTTCAAAGTTCATCAAAGTTTTTTAACTTAACATAAATATCTGAATAATTAATTAGTGATTCGATAAAGAAATCGATAAATTCCTTAAATGTATTTAAGCTTGAAAGATATTTTTTTATTTTATTAAACCGTTTATCATTTTTTATATTAAATAAATAACTTAATAGACTAGTATTTAAAGCATCACTAAAAATCGCTTTTGTAATTTCTTTAATTTCAGCTTTTGAATCATTAATTAAACCTGAGCTAAAAAAGTTTTTAAAAACATCATAAACTAAATTTTGTTCTTGTTTGAAAATTGAATTAATTTCTTTTTTAATTAATTCATAATCTATATAAAAGGCTTCATTATGTTTTTTTGCAATCAAAGATTGTTCGATAATATAAAGAATATTATCGACTTTTTGATCCTTTAGCAAAATCAAAATAGCTTCTTTTGATCTTTGTTCATTATTTAAAAATTCTAAAATTTTATTAACACTTTCATACTCTTCAGGTGCTTTTAAAAATTTTTCAATAATAAATTTTTTTGAAATATCTTTAATTGGAAATTTACTATATCTTATAAATAAAGATCAAAAATCAGTGACGCGGTTTTTCTTATCAAGATTACTATTAAAGTATGTCTCTGAACTATTTGGAACAAAAACATTCTCATTTTTATTTCTACCGTAAACACTATTGAATAAATCATAATTATTAGAACTATTAGAAATAGACATATAATATTTCACATCATCCATTCAATAATTTTGATCAGAAATATATTTATCTTTAAATGTCAAATTATTTAAATCCAATAAAAAATGCTTTTTATTAAAAAATAATTTCGTATAAATGTCCATTCCAACTTTCTTATAACCTTTTTCAGTTGGATAAATTGAAAAAATATTTTCAAATAAATAACTCTTATTTTCTTCTCAATATTTTTTATCATTAATATCAATAAAATCTATTGAATTTTTTATCGCGGCGTTTTTGATAGATTCGCTTAATGTATTTTGTAAATAAGAATAAATATCAAAACGTTCTTTTAGAGTTATGTTAGTAAATGACAAAATCGTATCTTTTAAATTAAGTAATAAAGGTGAATAATTTGTCGTAATTATTTTTGCTTTATTATTAACTGATTTTATCGTTGCTATAAAATTTATTAATTTTTGTTCAACATCTATTCTCACATTTGAAACAAGTTGTTGAATTTGCTTTATTTGATCATCTCTTTCTTTTGAATTTAACTTATGCAAAGAAAAAATTTCTTTTAAAGGTAAATTAGAAAAGAAATCATAAAAACCTGTTGTTATACTTATTAAATTTGCTTCTTTTATTTTTTTTGAAAAAAAACTAAAATCATTTTTATCTATATTTCAGTCCTTTAAAAATTTTGAAAAATAGTTTTCAAATATATTAGCTGAAAATCAATCTATTGATTGAATTAAGTCGATTTTATTAGACATTTTTTTTAATGTTTTTTTATCATTTGTGTAGAAAGCCTTTAAAAAATCTATTGATCCATTAATAACAGAAAAGTTGTAAAAACTAGTTAGTTCTAAATTGTCATTATTCTTAATTAAATTAGCAAGTGTTGAAGGATAGCATAAACCTAAAATTTTTCCGTCTTGATTTAAAAATCCGTTAGTAGGAAATCCAACTTTTGAATTAAATCCCGAAGCAAAAGCATCACCTAATGCGATATAATTAATTCTAATTTTCGAAGTATTTTTGTCAGTCATTTTTATTTACCTTCCTCATATACATCAAAAATTACATTATTTAAATTTTTGAAATAATTAATTAACATATTTATTCCCTTTTTAATGTCATAAACACCATTTTTAAGAAGTAAATTATTAATTTGGGCGTACTTTGCAAGGTTATCAAAAATTTCTTCCTCGTTAAAAGTAGGTTCTAATTTAATTTCTGTTAGTTTCTCAGGATAATATTTTGACATTAATCGATATAAAGCAACTATTAACTCATTAATATCAATCGCTTCTTGTCTAATTGATCCAACAATAGCAAGTTTTGCACCAGTTTCATCACTTTCAATTTTAGGCATTAATAAGCCGGGTGTATCTAATAACATATAGTGTTTGCAATTAATTCATTGTTCTGATCTAGTTATACCTGCTATCGCTCCTACTTTAGTTGATTTAGATTTAGACATAGTATTAATTAAAGTAGATTTACCAACATTAGGCACGCCTAAAACAACACACTTTAAAGCAGGTGTTAATTTTCCTTTTAGATCATTTTTAGTCTTAAATTTTAAAAATTCTTTATTTAATGCATTATTAATTTTGGCATATCCGTCTTTGTTTTTTAAATTAGTTATAACAACTTGTCCACGTTTTTGGTACTTTTCTAAAAAAGGATTCAATTTAGCTAAATTAGTTTTATCCGCCTTATTAAAAACAAATAAAATTGGCTTATTATTAATAAGTTTAAAAATCTCTTCATTAAAAGAGCTTTTAGGAAGTCTTGCATCCATTACAACGATAAATAAATCAAAAAGCTTTTGCTTTTCTTGTAAAAGTCTAAATTGTTTGGCCATATGACCAGGAAATCAATGAATCATGTTAATCCTTTTTTAATCTTTTTTTAGAATAAAATCTTTACCTTTTTGAACCTCATAAACTGATAGATCTTCAAAGTTATTTTGACGTAAAATTTCATATAATACAATAGCAACAGAATTAGCTAAATTTAAGCTTCGGCATTGCGCATTCATTGGAATTCTTAAACAGTTTGCAATTTTGCCTTGCATAATTCTTTTGGGAATTCCTGTACTTTCAGTTCCAAACATTACTCAAATTTCTTTTTCTTTCTTCAAAACTTTATTATAGTTAATTTCAGCATAATTGTGAAGTCCGTAACGCGTAATATAAAAAACGTTTTTATCTGGATATTTTTCTATAAATTTATCATAACTTTCATGAATTTCATGTTGTATTTCACTTAAAAAATGACCAGCTGCTTTTCTTTTTAATCAATGCGGGTGCAAATCAAAAGCAATAGGCTTGATGATATGAAGTTTAGCCTTTCCGGCAAAGCATGTTCTAATTATGTTTGCGGTATTAGGGCTTATTTCTGGTTGATATAAAATAATGTTAATCATAGTAAAAATTTTACTATAAATAGTAAAAAATAAAGTTGATTAACAATTGGAATTTAAAATCATAGCAATTAAATTATTTTTTTTAAATCAATTTTAGATAAAAAAATAAAACTCAACGTTTCGTGTTGAGTTTTAAGCTTAAAATATTAAAATTATTTTCTAATATTTAGAGCTTTAATGGTTGTTTGGTATAAAGTGTAATCTTCATCCTTTAAGTGGCTTAATAGAGCTTTACGGTGGTTAACCTTAGCCATAAATCCACGCATTGAATGTAAGTCTTTTTTATTTACAGCGAAGTGTTTTTTTAATGATTCAATATCTTCAGTAAGAATTGCAATTTGTACAGGAAGATAACCTGTATCTTTGTCATTTCTACCAAATTGTTTAACTAATTCGCTTTTTCTTTGTTTTGAAACCATGTTTTGATCCTTTCATAACCTAGCAATAATCTTAATTATTACCAAGGAATAATTTTTAATCGATATAAGTATAACACTTTTTAATAAATATCTTCATTTTTCATTAAGCGGCTATAATTAAATATTAATTTTCTATACTCTGTTTTTTTAAATTATTACGTCAAGTTTTTCGATAAGGAATAGCATATTCTTGACAATATTTTTGAATAATATTATCCCAGTATTCAAAACTTTTCTTATCATCATCAAAAGTTCTATTAAGCTGGTATAACATATTATCATTAGGAGAAGTCGTTTTGGCCATGATTATTAAGTAATGCAAAAATAAATGTTGATCAAAATTAATTAATATACTTTCTGATATCTTATAGTATTCATACATACCAGATTCTTTAGAGCTAAATTCTTGGGCACTTATTCTTATTTCGTCTATATGATGACGGCAATAATTTCATTGGCCTATTTCATTTTTAAAATTAGTATAATAATCAGATATTCTAATTTCATTATAAGGTCCGATGATAGCTCCCTTTTTTTCCATAATTTCAATTACTTGATAATATCTTTTAACCCAAATATTTTTCTTCTCTCTTTCTAGAAATTCTTTCGGGCTAAAAAAATCTTCAACTTTACTATATTCTTCCTTTGGCAAAACATTATCATAAAAAACAGATGAAATTATTTCATCAACAGTAACTTCTTTGTCCTCAATAACATTTTTTTCTACGGTATCTTGATTATTTTTTTGTATTTCTTTATCAGAATTAAGTTTCTTCTTGAATCTAACAATAGAAATAATGATAATTATAAAAATAATAATAACTGGAAGAATTAATAATAACATTCATCACATATTTCCACCTTAAGTCAAAACATTTTAATTAATTATAAAACAATTATTAATAAATAAAATAAAAACACGCTTATGCGTGTTTAATGATCAATTTCTTGAAATGGTGCGAACGAATGGACTTGAACCATCGACCTCACGATTATCAGTCGTGTGCTCTAACCAGCTGAGCTACGCTCGCATTACAATGGGATAAAACCCATATAAGTATACCACAAAAAAAATTAACGTTTTGAAAATTGTCTTGCTCTTCTTGCTTTTCTCAAACCGAATTTTTTACGTTCTTTAACACGAGCATCTCTTGTTAAGAAACCGGCATCTTTTAATTTGTTACGATATTCATTATTTGAAGCTTCTAAAAGTCCTCTGGCAATACCTAATCTGATAGCACCAGCTTGACCTGTTAGACCACCACCGTTAACATTTGCAAAAACATCAAATTGATTTGTTGTTTCAGTTACGGTAAATGGACTTAAAGCATCTTTTAATAAAATATCTGAATTTAAATATTGTCTTGCTTCTTTACCATTAATTACAAAACTACCTTTTCCAGGAATTAAGTAAACTCTGGCAACAGATGATTTACGACGACCTAGACCATAGTATCTAATTTTATCTGCCATTATTTAACCTCGATTAATGTTGGTTGTTGTGATACTTGTTTATGTTCTGCGTTTGCATAAACATATAGATTTTTAAATTGTTTACGGCCTAGTTTTGTATGAGGTAACATACCTCTAACTGCTTTTTCTACTAAAGCTTCTGGTTTTTTAGCTCTTAAATCAGCAGCAGTAATTTGTTTTAATCCACCAGGATATCCAGTGTGGTGGTAGTAAATTTTCTTTTCATCTTTTTTAGCTGTTAAAAGAACATCTTTTGCATTAATAACAACTACATTGTCGCCCATATCAACATTTGGTGTAAATGTTGGTTTATTTTTTCCACGAAGGATTGAAGCTACAAGAGTTGAAAGTCTACCTAAAGGTACGTTGGCTGCATCGATGATGTATCACTTTTTGTCAACTAATTCTTTTCTAATAATTGTTGTTTGACGCATACTTTCTCTTTCTAAATGTAAATATATTTTTGATTTAATTAAATTGCAATTTAAATTTATGCTTATCTATTATAACAAAAAAATTTTTATTTAATTTATTTTTACCAGCATATAAATAATTGCTGTTTCTGCTCTTAAAATAGTTTTTGTTAGTGCAACAATTTTGACATTATTTTGAGTTGCTAAATCTATTTCTTTTTTAGAAAAACCACCCTCAGGTCCTACTATTAATAAAGTATTTTTATTTACTTTTTCAATTTTAGTTGCTTTTTCATTTTCATAAGCAAGAATTTTATTTGTAATATCTAAATTCATGAGATCTTCAAATTTTAAAACTTTTTCTAAAACTGGAATTTTGTTACGAAAAGACTGTTGAGCGGCTTCCAAAATTATTTTTCTAAAACGCGGTAATTTATTATCAATTTGAATATTAGTTTTATCTGTATATTCAGAAATAAACGGAATTATCTTAGTTGCACCTAGTTCAACGGATTTTTGTAATGCAATTTCAAAATGGTTTTGTTTAATTAATGGTATAGCGACCACAACATCAAAATCCAACTCATTATTAGTTGAAATTTTTTCTTTAATTAAAGCCTTATTAGGAAAAATAAAATTACATAAATAAAACTCATCTTGATAATTAATTAAAAAATCTTGATCTTTAATTCTTATTACTTTTAAATGTTTTAAAACATCTTCGTCTAATATAAAATACTCTTTTTCTTTTTGATAAGCAAAAAATTTATACATAATTCAAAAATTATAATATAAAAAGAGGCGGGTGCCTCTTTTTTGATTAATACATTATTAATAATTTATTTATGCTAATAAAATTTCTTACATCATTTTACTAATAAATTATTTATAAAGTAGTTCATCATTTTCAATATTGCTAATATCATTTTCACTTAAGTATGATTTATTTTTTGAAGATGAGTAATTAGAAAGTGTTAAGTATTCTTGTGTATCATCCTCGTTATAACGTTTTTGAGTAACTTGTTCTTCTGTTAACTTAAAATCGTTTTCATTTTCGGCTTTCTTAATTCCTGTAGCTATTACAGATACATAAATTTCACCTAGTTTTTCTGCTTCTTCACTAGCTGGTGATCCAACACCAAAGATAACATCAACATTTTCACCTGCAATGCTTTTTAGCTCATTTATTGCTTCTTGAAAGTCATTGATTGTACTATTTTTAGATGATGAAAAGTAAACAATTGCTTTTGTAACACCCTTAATATTGCTATCAATAATTGGGCTATTTATAGCGCGATGCATTGCTTGTTTTGCGGCATTTTCACCGTTGGCATTTCCAATACCAACAATAGTTTCGCCACAGTTTTTAATTAAAGTTTCTAAATCTGCTAAGTCTAAATTAATTAAACCAGGTACAGCTATAATATCTACAACAGTTCTAATAAATTGTTTAACAATATTATCTGCAACCTTAAAAGCATCTTTAAAAGAAATTTCTCCAAATTTGTCTTTTAATTTGTCATTTGAAATAATAATATAAGAATCAACGTATTTTTTTAACTCTTCTATTCCTTTTAAAGCAATTTGATTTCTTTTTGTTCCTTCAAAAGAAAAAGGAGTTGTAACAATCGCAATTACTAAAGAATTTTGCTCTTTTGCTAATTTCGCAATCACAGGTGCAGCACCAGTTCCGGTTCCACCACCCATTCCCGCTGTAATAACAACTAAATTAGCATTTTTAATTTTTTCTTTAATTTCTTGCGCAGAATGTTCAGCAGCGGCTTTACCCACTTCAGGGTTAGCTCCAGCGCCTATTCCTCTTTTATCTCCTAATTGTAAAGTAAGAGACTTATCAAATTTATCCAAAATTTGTTTATCCGTATTAGCTACAATAAACTCTAATCCATCAATTTTAGTATCTAAAATGCTTTGAATACTATTATTACCGCCACCACCGACGCCGATAACTTTAATTTTTGCAACAGAATTAAAATTTTCTAAATCTGCCATGGTTAGCCTCCTTAAAAATAAAACTAAACTCAAATAAATTAAATTATATAAGTAATTATTTTTTATTTGTTGTAATTAAATGAATAATTTTTATTTTCTAAATTATATGTATCTAATACAAATAATTCAGATGTAATAGTCATTTCTTTAATAGTGTTTTGTGCATTATTATCAATTAAGCTAATAATACCTTGCATTTCATTACTAATAATTTCATTTAAATAAATATTTTCCTTATTAAAGCTAATTAACTTAGTTATTTGATTCTCAAATTTGTTAAAAATACTTGCAATTTTAGAATTTGGGCAAATAAATTTAACATTTTGATTTTCTAATAATTTCATATTAAAGTTTAAACATTCTTTTTCAACTAAAAATAAGTATTTTTTTACTAAAAATTCAATTTCTTTACTATCCCCTGCATGCAAGTTTAAAGTTCATAAATTAAATTCTATTTTTGCTCGATTTTCACTTATTTTTAAATGGTCTGCAATTAATTTAATTAAAAAATTAATTCCCATTTTTAATTCTTTTTTAAATATACAAATATTATTTTTTAATATTTCAATTTTCAAGCTAAGATCTTCAAAAGAAACTAAGGTAGCTACTCCTTTTTCTTTTTTATAATCTAAAGAAATATTATTTAGGAAATCATAATCATATATTCTTAAAACATTTAAATCATTTTTTATAAATAAATTAAAGATATTTTTTGCTTTGTTTCAATCAAGCATACTTAAATTAATAAAGTTTTCATTTTGTTTTTGTTCAATGTATGAATAATCAAATAAGTATAGTTTGTTAGCTTTTTCTAATTGATAAAGTTTTTTAGCTATATCTAATTCAGTTAAATTAGAAGTATTAGATTTATTTAAAATAATTTTTTTATGAATTGATAAATCTGAGGAATTTTGAACAATAACAACTACATCATTTATTTTTGAAGCAATTGTTTTTTCAATTTCTTTTTTTGTTGATTTAATAAAACTATCTAAATTAAAAAGGTTAAATGAGGTGTTATTTGTTTCTTTTTTATAAACCAAAATATTTCCATATAAGCTTTTTTCGATAACTTCTACGGAAAATATATTTACTTTAAATTTATAAGCAACAATAACACTCTTTTTCATAATTTAACCTAATTTTGTTATAACTCTCAACTTCGCACTATGAGATCTTTTATTTATTTCCAATTCTTTTTCAGAAGGAAAAATGATTTTTTGTTTTCACTTCACTTCTGTTTGAATCGGAAGTTTTTTTAATTTCGGATCGGTGTAGTTAAGATTTTGGAAAAATTTTTTTACTTTTGCATCTTCTTTACTATGAAAAGTAATAATTGCTAATTTTCCATTTACATTTAATAAATCATTAATTTGATTTAATAAATCATCTAGTGCATTTAGTTCATCATTAACCGCAATTCTTAATGCTTGAAAAATTGCTTTTGATGGATTTTTCTGGCGAACTATTTTAGCTGGTAATGCGTTTCTAATAATTTCATTTAATTCAAATGAAGTAGAAATAGGGCGATTTTTTACGATTGATTTCGCAACTGTTCTAGCCAATTTTACATCACCATATTCATATAAAATCTGAGCTATTTTTTCTTCTTCTCATTCATTAATTATTATATTGGCATCCAATTTTGATTCCAAGTCCATTCTCATATCCAATTTTGTATTTTGTGAATATGAAAAACCACGCTCGATTTTATCAAGCTGAGGACTTGAAACGCCTAAATCCGCTAAAATTCCATCAACTTTTTCAATATTTATTTTTTTTAGTTCTTCTTTAAGAAATCTAAAATCACTTTTTATTAATTTATAAGAATTACTAATTTGCTTAAGTTTTGGATCAGATTCATTAATTGCTTCAATATCTTTATCAAAACAAATTAAATAACCTGAGCCGTTTTCTTTTATTTTTTTAAGAATTTCAACACTATGACCTGCTCGACCTAAAGTTAAATCTAGATAAATCCCGTCTTTTTTAATTTCTAATGAGTTAACTACTTCATTAAGCAAAACGGGGATATGTGATTCTATAACTTAACTCCTTGTTCAAATAATTTTTGAGCTAGATCATCGATGTTTGATTCTTCTTCAAAATAACTTTCTTTTGCATCATAAATTTCTTTTGCAAATAATTCGCAAATGTTACCTGAACCAATGAATACAACATCTTTTTTGATAGCAGTTTTTAAGGTTAAATGTTTAGGAATAATAATACGATTTAATTTATCTGGGCTAACTAATTCGGTGTTAGCAAAAATAAATCTGCTTAATTCTCTTAAATCTTTATTTAGGGAATTATTTTCATCAAGTCTAGATTTTAGTTTTTCAAATTCTTTTTTATCTCTAAGAATTAACTGTTTGTCAAATCCGATGGTGATAAAAAACTCATCACCTAATTCACTTAGAATTTTTGGCGGAATAACAACACGATTTTTGTCATCTAAACTTCGTTCGTATTTACCATACATTTCCACTTCCTCCCACTATCAACCATATTTTACACTTTTTTAGTTTGTTATTACAAAAAAAATATATTTTTTATAAAAAAAATAAAGAATTGCTATTTTTGGTTTTAAATTTGCTATTTTAATTATTAAATTTATTTTAAAATTTGCTAAAATACTTTACATGCTGGTTTAGCTCAGTCGGTAGAGCAACTGATTCGTAATCAGTGGGTCGGGGGTTCGATCCCTCTAGCCAGCACCATAATTGCTGATAAATTGAGTTATGTTGGTGATTAAACCATTAATTATTAAAAAAAATATTTTTTTTGTAACAATTTATTTTTTTAAGTTATAATAATTAAGCATTTAGTTAAATGAGTGCCGACTTAGCTCAGCGGTAGAGCAGCTGGCTGTTAACCAGTTGGTCGTTGGTTCAATCCCAATAGTCGGCGCCATTATGGCCCTATGGTGAAGTGGTTAACACATATGGTTTTCATCCATACATGCGTGGGTTCGAGTCCCGCTAGGGTCACCATTTGGAGAATTAGCTCAGTTGGGAGAGCATCGCCCTTACAAGGCGAGGGTCGTGGGTTCGAGCCCCTCATTCTCCACCATTTGTAAATGCACCTTGAATGCCATAAGGCATTTTTTTTATTACTTTTTTTAAAAAAACAAAAAATCTCAAGTTTAATAAATATCTTGAGATTTTTATTATTACAAATTGTTATTTCTAAGTCTTATATATTCTTTTCTTTTTTTAGATAAGCAATTTTTAGGAATTTGTTTATAAAGCTCAATTAAAATACGATCATTTTCCTTTATTTTCTTTAATAATATTATTTTTCCTGATTCATCATAATAAAAATAATCTTTATCATATAACCTATGTACAGTTGCTGTTAAATTTAACAGATTATCTTTATCAGTAACGTATAATTTAAATTTTTTCATAATTCTATCAAATTCTAATGATATTTTATCTTTATAACATTTAAAAATATTATTATTTGAATGTTTAGATATACTATTTTTCTTAAAATTATTAAGCATTTTTTCTAATTCTTTTTCAATGTCATAATTAATATCTTTTATTTGATAAATATGTGCATTTTCTGAAGCATCTGAATCTCCAAAAACATTAACTGTTATTGTTGAAACTCTTGATCTTTCAGCTTTTATTTGTTTTTTAGCTTCATTAAATAATACTTTAGTTTCATTTATTTCTTGTTTAATTCTTTTACTAAAATTTTCAATTGTGTTTTTTTTATTTTCAATTTCAGAATTTATAAATTTAATATAATTTCTAATTTCTTCTTTAATTGATCCCTGATTATTTTCGTTTAAAATTTTATCTAATCAATTATGCAAATCTTGAGAAATTTCAAATTCTCTAAATTGTTTCAAATCGTCTTTATCAATTTCTGAATATCTTCTATCAAAATAAAAAATGTCATCTAACAACATAATTAAGTTATTTTTATATTTTGAAAAACGAGTCTTTTCTTCGCTTATGTCTCATATCATTTCAGAATTATTAGGATTCTTTGCTGAACCACAGGGGTTATTTCCTTTAATTATTGCAATTATATTTTTTAATGTGCTCTGGTATTCTTTAGAATTAAATCATTGATTTACAAATCGTAATTCATCACTACCAAGAAATATAGTCTTATTAGATATTTTTTTAGGCCTTTCTTCTTGGCTGTAATTCTTATTACACATTTTATTTATATATTCTAGCAAATTTTCTCTATATCTAAAGTTTTTATTTTTTTCTTTAAATCATGATTTTGTTGTATACAAATCTATTGCTAATTCTGTAAATTTTATTTCCCAGTAAAGAATAAAATTCTCATCCTCTGAAAATAATAAATCTATTTTACCCTTGAACTTAGAACTTTTTGAATTATTATTATAATAGTTTTTTGATATAAAATCAAAAGAATATTTTTTGCATCTTTCCCATATATTTAATCAGTTTATAGACATTTTTTGATAATCTCCTCAAATAATGCTTCTAAAACTTCAACAGAAATTGAATTACCACAAGTAAAAATCATTTTTTCACGTGATAATAATTTTGTACTTTGTACAGCAACGGCATCATCCAAACTAAATCCCATATATTGATAAGCCTCAAGCTCATCCATAGTTTTTATAATTTGTTTTGATTCAAAATAAAACTTTAATCGACTATTAGCACCTGATGCGGTTAGCGTTGGTCCAAGGCCTTTAGGTAAATATAAATAAGCTTCTGAATTAAATTTAGAATAATTAATAAATTTACTTTTAAAAATACCTTTATTAGTTTTGTAAAAATTCGTCTTCTTATAAGAAAGCAAATTAGATAAATCTTTACCTTCATTATTAATATTTATTAATTCTGACAAATCCTTATTATTTGTTACTTTGTTAGGAAATTCAAAGTTAGAATTTTTATTTAAATAAGAAATTGCAAAAACTCGCTCTCTATTTTGAAAACTATTATAATCCGATGAATTTAGAACTTTTCATTTTGTTACATAACCAAGTTCATCCAAAATTTTTATTCAATTTTTAAAATCCTTAATAAATTTTTTTGTAGTTAAAGCTTTTACATTTTCAAGTAATAAAACTTTTGGTAATCTATCTTTATTATTTTGTAGGATTCTTTCAATTTCATATAAAAGCCCACTTCTAGTTTCTTTACTTATTCCCTTTTGTTTTCCTTGTTGAGATAAATCTTGGCAAGGAAAAGAATAGGTTAAAATATCAATATTTTTAGGTAATTTTTTAAATGTTTTTATGTCAGTATTAGAAAATCTTAAATAAGTCTCTCTCTCTCTCTCTCTCAAGAATCATTAGAAAAGTTATAAACATTTCTAAAATAATTATTATTTATAAAAGCATTTAAATATGGGAAAATTGCATTTAATTTTTCCTTACTTATTCTTGAAAAATATTTTCTGCTTACTTGTATCTTACTATTAGAACTAAAAGAATTTTTAGACAATATTTCTATTTGTTCCTCATCTGGAATCTTAACTTCCTTTTCTAAAATTCCATAATGAATTATCATATATGAAATAATTGCATCTATATAAAAATCACAAGCTCCCAAACTAATGGTTTTAAATTTTAATTTTTTTTCTAAATTTTTTAAGGCTTTATATTGACTTCCAATTCCCGAAAACATTTCAAATAATCTAATTTTTTTCATAATATATTAGTTTAACGGAATATTTGATTTTTAAAAAATATTAATTTTTTATATAAAAAAAGAAGACTAAATGTCTTCTCCACAAATGAATGATATGGTACGCGAGGAGGGACTTGAACCCTCACGCCGTAAAGCATTAGTGCCTAAAACTAACGTGTCTGCCAATTTCACCACTCGCGCATATGGTGCCGTTTATAGGACTTGAACCTACGACCTACTGATTACAAGTCAGTTGCTCTGCCAACTGAGCTAAAACGGCTTGTGCTTTTAATGCTTTATAATTATATATAATTTTTTAATTTTTTATAAAAAAAGTATTTTATATTTTGATAAAATTTAAAACATTGGCGTTCCAGTTATTTCTGTTTTTGTAAAAATATATATT
>NZ_CBDIHE010000004.1:0-85244 GCF_965278885.1 Mycoplasmopsis arginini
ATATGGCGCCAGATTACTTACGTATACTGGAACGCCATATTTTTAATTTTTAAAACGTTTAAAACTTTAAAAAATAACAATGATTAAAATTTTTGTAGAAAAAATACCTTATTTTAAATAAAAAACATTGTTTTTATCAGTTTATTATCTCCTTAAAGTCTTTAAATACAAAAGTGCTATAATTTTTAATTATGAATAAAAATTACGTATATATTGATTTTGAAGCAATATCTGACCCGTTTGCAAGAGTATTAGCTATTCCTGTTAATACTCCTTTTGCATATACGGTAGGCGCTCTCAATCAGAATAATAAATTCGAAACTAGAACTTTTATTATTGACTTTCTAAAAACTAATTCAATTAAGTCTATATGGTCAACATTAAAACAAAAAATAATAAAACATATATACGAAATCAATTCCAAACTTAATATAGAAGAAGTAGTTTTTATTGGTCATAATCCCACTTTAGAAAAACAAATTTTAATTAAATTATTCCCTAAAAATGCTGTTCAATCTTTACTTGATCCATCTTGTCCTGTTTTATCTTTATCAAAATTAACAGGCCCTAAATTTACTGAAGAATACTTTCCAAATATTAAGAAAGCTATTGAAAAATCAAATGTTACAACATTAAAAAAATGAACAGATGGACGTAATGGTTCTATTGCAGCCTTTACTGGTTTTTGATTATATGTTAATGCAATACCACGTTTAAGAGCTAATGATAAAAGAAAAAAATTTATTTTAAAACTTAATAAAAATTTAGTAATTAAAGAATTGCGCAGATATTCTGGTGACGATGTTAACAAAATGCTTTTTTTAGCATCTGATCCCGATCAAACAAATGCTTTAATTAAAAAATATCTTTACAAAAAAGATTTATTAAAATTAATTAAAAATATCGATTTTGATGAAAATTTAACTATTAAAGAAATTAAAGAGAAAATATGAACACTTTAATTATTTTTTAATTAATGAAAGGAGACAAGTATGTCAGTAAGTATTTCACAAAAAGAAAAAAAACATTACTTTAAACGTCTGCTTCCACAATCTAAATTTGATTGAAAATTATATTTTTCTAAAACTTGGCCAATTATTATTGGTGAAATTTTATTTTGCCTAAATGGTTTTCTTGATAATTTTATGGTTAGCCATATTCCTTCAGGAATTGATGCTTTAACATATGCAAATACATATACTGGTATTATATATACTATTTTCTTCGCAATTCAAGGCGTGGCTGGAATGTTTGTTGGGCAATATTATGGTAAAAAAGATTTTTACAAAGTAAAACAAATTATGAACTTTAGAATTTGAATGTATTTAGCTATAACAATTCTATTTTCTATAGTCTGTGGAAGTCAACCCGATGCTATGATTAGATTAATAGGTGGAGCAAAAATAAATGGATCAGCAATTAATGAAGCAAGAATGTATTTGATGTTAATTTGTGTTTCATGAATTATAACCTCATTTAACTTTAATACAAATATGCAATTAAACGAAACCGGGCATTCAAATTTAGCTTTTGTTTCAGCTTGTTTAACATTATTAAGCAATGCAACAATTAATGCTATTTTACTTTATGGTTTTAGAGGAAATGCATATTATGCTGCTTTTGGGTCAATAGTAAGTGCTTTAGTTTGTTTAGCATCAGACTCATTATTAACATATTATAAGGATCGCCCTATTTTCATTAATATTTTTAAGATTTATTATATTACAAGACCAATAGCAATTCAAATTGTTAGAAGATTCCCAGCAATGCTTATTACAATAGCAGCAATGATAACATTACCAATTAGAATGATTATTTGAGCTAGAGCCTTCCCAGATGATTTAATAAATGGATCAGGAATCGATGAAAAATGAATGGGAATTAATGCTGTAACAATATTAGGATTAGTTGAAAGTTTAGCTTCAATTACTTCTGCAATTACTTCTGCTTGTTCATCTAACGTTTCATATTTTGTAGCCGGAAATTTAGGTAAGAACAATTTTGATGAAGCTAAAAAACATGGTTACGCTTTAAGGGGATTCCATGCAATTGCAGGTTTTGGAATGTCGTTATTAATGGTAGGTGTTATTTTCGGAATAGCGTATTCTCCCGCTACTTCAAAAGGAACACAAGAAGCAGTTAAAAATAATATTGAATTTTATTTATATTCAGAAAATTCCGAATTAATAAATTCTGTATTTATGATACAAAGTAAAAGCAAAGTAATTAACCAGGAAATAATTAATAATGCAAGAAATGTATTTAATTCAATAAATGGTGGAAATTCAAACTTTAGTTCACATCAAATCAAAATGTTTTTTGAAAACAAAGATGTTCAAATTTGATTAAATGCAATGAAGACACAAGTTGGAGCAACATTTACAAGAACATTTTTACTTTCTTGCTTAACATTTTTAATGATAAATCCAATATGGTGTTGATTCTATACTGCTGCGGCATTACCGGGTGCTGGAGGAAGAAATTTAGTTGGATCTATTACTATGCTAGCTGCTCATTCATTATCTTTTATATGATTAAATATATTAACTTTTGCAATTATTATCCCTTCAAGACAAGATGGTCAATCATCAATAAGTTTAGAATTAGCTTACTTTTTATTCTTTTCAATAGATTTTATTAGATGAGGAATTTTTGAAATTGTTGCTGCAAAAGTTAATTGACAAAGAAACATAACTGAAGAATTAAATAAAAACAAGGCAATCGCTTAAATTGTCTTGTTTTTTTATATTACATTTCAAATGATAGATCTAATACAAATTTTATTTTTTCAATTATTCCATCTTTCGTTGTCGCAAAAGCCTTGAAAATGAAATTTTGTCCAACAATTTCTTGATTTTGTACTTCGTCTTTAAAATACTTATGAACTTGAAAGAAAAATTCTTTAATTTCAAATCCGGTAACATCTTTTTTAGATTCAATAAAATAAGTTTGATCTTCTTTAGTGAAGAAATAAGAAAGAGCTATTTTTAAACTAGTTAATTGCTGAATAAAATATTTAAAAGTAATACCATGTTTTGTTTGCTCATTAAACTTATCAATACTATTATAAAGTTGAAGTTGTACAATTTCCTTATCTGTACTATTTAAATCTAAATCCATTGCATAAGAATTATTTTTATTGAAAAAATTATCTAGATTATAACCTGTTTTATAAAAAGAATAATTCGCTAGCAAATGAATTCCAAAATTACTTTCTTGTTTTTTTATTTTTACTTGCTTTTCTAAATCAAAAAAGTCTTTTGCTAATATTTCTTTTTCTAAAGTAAAAATAGTTTTAGTTTTATTATCTGTTGTAGTTTGTTTTGTGATATTAATATTTTTTTTGTCATCGTAAATATATTTAATATTTCTGGTTTGATTAGTTGAATAAAAAATTGATATTCCCGAAATTGTAGCAATTGAAGCAATAAGACCTGAATACATCAATATTGATGTAAAAATTCGCTTACGATTCTTTTTATGTCTTATTTCTTCGCCTTCATTTAATAATTCTTCTTTTCTTTTTTTGTCTTTTTTCATAAATACTCTTTTACTTATTTTTTACTATTATATTGTTCAACTAATATTTGTTTCATTCTCTTAGCTAATTTTTTAGCTCGATCATTATCATTATTTAAAACCTTGTTATATAAATAGTCTGCAAATAACGCTATTAACTTATATTTATAAAAATCCTGTGGCTTATTCATACCATATGTTTTCCAAAATAAATCTTCAGTAAAATTTGCAACGTGAAAGTTTTCAAACATTAATGCTATATCTAAAAATCTCGAACTTCTATAAGCAACAGATCAATCAATTAAATAAATGTTTTGGTTATCCCCTCATAAAATGCTATCCAAATTTAGGTTATTATGGCAATTGGCATCAATTTTTATATTTTTAATTCACTCAAGAATTTGTTCAATAAAATCATTATCTCCAATTTCAAGGAATAAATCTTTTTTATTAATATTATTTAAATACCAAAAAACTTTTTCATCTAGAATATAATCAGGAAATGCTACATCGGAATCGTGATACGTTCGCATTATTTTTGCAAGAATCTTAATGGTTCTTGTATTTAATTCAAAATTATCTTTCCTTGTTAATCATCTTCAAATAATTTTATTTTCATCTTCATAAATAAAAGTTGGTACAAAATAAAAATGTTCAATTTTATTAATTTTTAAGCGGTTATCAAACTGGTTGTGTTGTTTGTGAACAATAAATTTATTATGTTTTGTTGATGTTTTAGTTTTGTACACATTTAGTAATTCGTGTGCTTTATCTTTATTAATAGTTAAGTTACGATAATCCTTTTTGTATTCAGCTTCTCTAAAAGTATTAACTAAATACATATAGTCATCAAACTTCTCTTCACTTAAATTAAAAAAATCAATAATTATTTTTTTGCTAATTCCAATATTAATATGTAATAAGACTAAATCAAAATAAGGGGAATTTAAACTAACGTTGTCAAAATCAACTAATTTAACAAAACCATATTTATTCACTATAATGTTATGTTTTTGAATGTTGTTATGACTTAAAACAAGTTCTTCATCTTTATACTTGTGTAATAATTCATGATATTTTTTATCAGATATTTTAAACTTATTTCAGTTGAATTTTTTAATGTCAATATTAAAAAATTGAAAATTTTTCACACAATTTAAAATTGAATAAATAATTTCATTTGTTAACTTTAATTGAAATAAATCTACTCCAGGAAATCATTTTTTAATAAATATTCCATCTTTAACAAATAAATAATCCTTAAAATTTTTTATTACAATATATTCGTTTTCAAATTCTCAAACAAACTTGCTTTTAGGAATTCTAATTTGTACCCATGTTTCTTCATATTTAGCAATAAAATAAACATTATTAAACTCTTTAAAATCAAAACGGGCGTGAGTTATTTTATTAGCTAATTCTTTACCAAAAGTAGATGTAATCATTTGATACATTAACTCAATTTGTTCACTATTTTGATCATTATTATAAATTTTGTTTTCTTTTAAATACATAGCATATTCTCTAATTGTTAAATTTTATATTCTTTATCATATTCAGAAATAAGTTTATCAACTCTTTTTAAATATAAAGAATCGTCAAAAGGAATTACTTCATGTTTATTAATTCATAAAGCAATTAAAGCATTTACTATAACTTTATGTGCTAATAAATATTTAGGTTCAAAATCATCTCCATAAGCTTCTAAAAATATTCTTTCTTGTTCTTTATTTAAATTAGATGATTCAATAAAATAAGCTAAATCAAAATGAACATCACCCATTGTTGCATATTCTCAATCAGTAATAAAGATTTCTTTCTGATTATTTATAAAATTAAATAATCAAAGATCATTGTGTACTGGGGCTGAGTTATCAATATTTTTCAAAAATAAATTTATCTTTTTATAATGTTTATCTAAAACCGGGATTTTACGGCCTAGTTTTGAAATTTTTTCACGGTAAACTTTAAATCTTCTAGCTACTTGGTTTTCTTTATAAAACTTTAATTTTGAATTATGTAAAGCAATTAATTTTTTTCCAATTTCTCTTAATTGATCGTTGGTTAATGTTTCTGGGCTTAAAATATCTCCATCAATTCATTCATTAACAACTTTTTCTTCGTCCTCATAAATAGTTTTAGGAACAAAAATAAAACAATTTAAAATTTCATTTGGTGTTTTATGATTAAATGAATCATGATTTTTTATTTTAATAAACTGTTTACTTTGAGGATCATAGTATGTTTTATTTGTAAAACCTTGATTTTTTACTAATTCCATTATAAATCCTTAACTAAAAATCAATGTTTGAAACATACTTAGCGTTTTCTTCAATAAAGTCATGTCTTGGATCAACTTCTTCACCCATTAATGTAGTAAACACACGATCACAAACTGCCATGTCATTAATTTGAACTTGTAACATTTTTCTTGTTTCTGGGTTCATTGTTGTTTCTCATAGTTGTTCAGCATCCATTTCTCCAAGCCCTTTGTAACGTTGGATTGAAATATTTTTTTTATCTTCTAACTTAGCTAAAATTTCTTCTTTTTGTAAATCATTATAAGCATATTCAGTTACTTTTCCAGAAACTATTTTATATAAAGGGGGCATAGCAATATATACAAAACCATATTCAATTAAAGGTTTTAAGTAACGGTAAAAGAATGTTAATAATAACGTTGAAATATGTGCACCATCGACATCGGCATCCGTCATAATAATAATTTTGTGATATTTTAATTTATTAATATTGAAGTCTTCACCAATTCCAGTTCCTAAGGCATGAATAATTGTTTGAATTTCTTGGTTTGATAAAAACTTAACTCTATCATTTTTTTCAGCATTAATAACTTTACCTCTTAATGGTAAAATTGCTTGAATTGATCTATTTCTACCACCTTTTGCTGAACCGCCAGCAGAATTACCTTCGACAATAAATAATTCACGTAGCTCGGCGTTTTTTGAAGAACAATCTGCCAATTTTCCAGGAAGTCCACTAAACTCCATTCCATCTTTTTTTCTTGATGCTTCTTTAGCAGCATTAGCAGCTAATCTTGCTCTTTGTGATTGTAAACATTTATTTATGATATTTTTTGCTATATTGGGATTTTCCGCTAAATATCTTTCCAATACTTCTGAAACGACTTTATTTGTTGCATAACGAGCATTAACAGAACCAAATTTAGATTTAGTTTGACCATCAAAAACAGGATCGCTATGTTTAATTGATATAACTGCAATTAAACCTTCTTTAGAGTCTTCTTTACTAATTTTTTCATTACCTTTTAATAATTTGTTTTCTTCTGCATATTTGTTAAAAATTCTAACAATCGAATCATAAAAACCACTCTCATGGGTTCCACCCTCTGTTGTTTGAATATTATTTGCATAAGAAATAACTGTTGATTGATAAGCTTCATTATATTGAAATGCTACTTCTACTAAAATATCTACTCTTTTGGCTGGTTTGTTATTTATATCATCTTCATTTGGTTTATCAAAATCTGTAAAAGAACCTAATGCATAAATAACATCAGCATTAATAGTCTTTTTACCTTTATTTAGTTCTTTAACATAATCAATAATTCCACCATCAAAACAATATGTTTTTTTAGTGTTTTTTGTTAAATCAGTTATGTTAAATTTTAAACCTTTATTTAAGTAGGCTACTTGTTTTATATGATCACTAATAGTTCCAAAATCAAATGCAATTTTGTCCATAACAGTATAATCTGGGTGAAATTTAATTCTTGTACCAGTTTCATTTTCAGGAACTTCACTAATAACTTTTAAAGGTTCTTGCGGCTTACCACCGTTTTCATATTTTTGATAATGTAATTTTCCATTTCTTTTAACTCAAACTTCAAAAGAGTCACTTAACGCATTAACAACGGATGCTCCGACACCGTGAAGACCACCACTCACCTTATAATTACTTGAATCAAATTTACCACCAGCATGTAAAACAGTTAGAATGGTTTCAACAGCAGACTTTTGAGTTGATGGGTGAATATCAACAGGCATTCCTCTACCATTGTCCTCTATTTCAATAAAGTTATCTGGGTATAAGGTGACACTAATTTCGGTAGCATAACCAGCCATGGCTTCATCGACTGAGTTATCAAGAATTTCTCAAATTAAATGGTGAATTCCTTTATATCCCGTTGAACCAATATACATCCCTGGTCTAACACGAACTGGGTCTAATCCTTCCAAAACTTGAATATCACTAGCAACATATTTCTTTTCTTCTGACATTATTTTCTCCTTAACTAGTAATATAATTGCATAGCAATTATAATTAACAATTATATCAAAAAAAGCATTAAAATTGGCTTATAAATAAGCCAATACAAATTTTTATTTTTAAATCAAACTTTTTGATATTTAAAAAGGGAACTTTTATTGTACCTAATTTAAGTTTTTCTTTTTATTTTAAGTATAAAAAATAAAAAGCACTAATTCAAGTGCTTTTTAGATTTAAAACATATTTGCTAGACTTGATGTATCAATATCTTTTCTTTCTGATTCTGAAGCTTGGAATAAGGGTTGGTTATATGCATTTATTTTCTTAGCTACAATATTTGTTCAGAATTGGTAAATTTCTGAATTAAAGTTTCTAACAATTGCATTGTAGTTTCTAATTGTTGCATAAATTTCATCTTCTTGAATAGCAATTTCAGTTTGGAATTGTAAGAATGTTCTATCAGCTTTTAGGTTTGGATATTGTTCAAATTGGAAATTTAAACCTGCTTGAATTGTGTTAAGTTTTTCGTTAAGTTTTTTAGTATCAGTTTCTTTATCTAAATCAACTAGTTGTGAACGCAATTTTGCAATCTCAGTTTGAGTCTTATTTTCAAAGTTAGCATATCCTTTAACAACATCTAATTGTTTTAAAAGAGTTGACCCTCTTTTCTTTTCAGCTGCTTGAATTAAAGAAGAAGCTTCTTGAATTCTGTTCATTTTAGCTAATAAGTAATTTTTTCTAGAAATAGTTACAAATCAAAAAATTCCTAATGTTAATATAAAAAATAGAATATATAAAAATTTTTCTCCACCTGTTGGTTCAGGGTGTTTAATTGTGTTATCAACATTTGGTTTAAAACCTTCTGATTGTTGAGGTGTTCTTGAATCAAATAACATTTTGTTCTCCTTGTATATTTTTTTGTATTTTTAAAAAATAAAATATACTTATATTTTAGTTTAATTAATAAATAAAGTTTAATTTTTTCTGAAAATGTTGAAAATTTGTTGAATTTTGTTCTTGTCTATATTATCATTAACAAAAACAAAAAGTCCATCTTTATCGATTAATATTTTATGATCTACCGATTTTAAAAATGTATTTTTAGAGGCTTTAATTAAATGTATTAAGTATAGTAAATCATTTCTATTATTCTTTAAGAAATTAATATTATAGTCGTATAAACCATCTCCTGCTTCTTCTATAAATTTTAATTTATAGTGTATTGAAGATTCAGACTCATTATCTTTATAAGATAAAAAGTTTCGATCTTCTTGTGTTGCTCAACCAGGTATAAAAATAATTCACTTATCTTCTGAGAAAGGATAAAATCTTTCAAAAGGAACGTCAACTACTATACCCCTTGTATAAACATGGTCTATCAAATTTTCTTTTCAATATGAAAACATTTTAGATTTAATAGCTATTGGGCCTGAATCATCGTTAACGTCCTTTACTAACTCTGAATATGTAATACCAATATTTTTAGCAGGCTTTTGCGTTTTCATACTAAATTTAAATGAAGAACTTGCCTTATTCATTATTTCATATACGTTAAATTCATATTTTTTATTTGCTTGTTCCATTGATTTGTGTTCATCAAAAACATAATCAGATAAATATCTATCTCTTTTTTGATAATTTTCTGAAGCAATATTAGTATTTAGATATATTTGAGTCAAAGCTTTAAAAGTGGGTTGTAATACACTAAAAATTGTTTGTACCATATATGAGTAAACATCATCTATTGTTACAATTTTAGATAAATCAAAGGCTGAATTTATTCAGTTATGTGAAATTGAATAAGCCATAAAGTTTTCTTTAAAATTTCTAGATACATAAATATTATTTTCATATTTACCGAAAATATATTTTTTACCCGAAAAGTACTTGGAATATTCAACGAAATTTTCTTGCGTTTTTAGTTTAAAATAATCAATAAATCCTATTTTGTCATTATAACTAAAATTATAGTGTTGATAAAACTCAGGGTTTTCAAGTAGGAATTCACCTTTCTTAATTATTTTATTATATTGTTTTAAAGTTAAGTAATCAGCTGTTTCATTTAAAATTAAATCTGGACGATAATTTGTGGGAACATTAATCGCATGCTTGACATCCATAAATGGTGTAGGTTCGGTATGATATGCATAAACTGGTTCTGTAGTTCAACCATCTTTTGTTTTAACGGTAATATATCCTGTTCCTTGGGTAACAATATCTTTTCAATATTCTTTTGTATAAATTACATCATAATAAAATGAGTTTCTAATATTGTATTTCTCTATTGAATTAAATCCATAAAAGCCAGGGGCTTCATAAAAAAAATCAAAATCTTTCGGGTCAATTCCATAAACATTCTTAATATTCATTTTGTTTAAAACTTTGTTTTTTCAATCAATTAATGAATATTGATTAAATAGTGTTATTAAGGTAACGTTATTTTCTGCAATTTTTTCTTTAATTATTTGTCTTTTTTCTGATTCAAATATTAGAAATGATTTAATTACTTTTTTATTCTTTAAAAAGAACGATAAAAAGAACAACCCAATAATCAAAAAGAATAAAAAGAAAATTAATCCGTTTGCAAATTTTCTTCCTATAATTTTGTCTGTTTTTTTGCGTTCTTCAATTTCTGTTTCTATTGTTTTTATTTCTTCTATATTTTTATCGATAGATTTTAATGAATCTTCATTTCCAGAATAAATATATTTTTTAAAAATATTATCAACAGCTGGTTGAATATTGTTCACTAATGGTTCATAAATATTTTGGGTTTGATTTGTAAAAATTCTATTTCAATTAATTTGTTTAAATTCTCTTCTTTTATCTTGGTTTTGTGTTTCACTCATTTTAATCTCCTAAAATAAGTCTTCTTTATCCTTAACTAAAGTAAATTTTGTTTTTTCTTTCGAATCTTCTTTGGCAATTTTATTTTCACTTAAGTTTTTATTAGAAATTTCTTTGTCAAAAATGGTTTGATTTTGTTTTTGATTATTTGTTATTAAATCACTTTGTTCTAAGAAAACATTATTATCATTATTTGTAAGTATTTCTTCATTCTTAACATCAGAATTAGAAATATTTTTAATTTCTTGTGTTTCTATTTCAGCAAAATCCACATCATTTAAAATTTCTTTTTTAATTATCATTTCTTCTTTTGAATCTATCGAATTTAGTTCTATTTCTTGTGTACTAAAATCTGGCTCATCAGGAATGATATTGATCGATGTTTTAATAACTTCTTCTTTCTGTGGTGTTTCATTTGTTTTACTTAAATCAATAATATAGTTTTCTTGAGTTTCAACTATTTTAGAGTCATCAATAGTTATTGTTTCTTTTGTTGCATTTTCTTGTGCAAAGAAATCTTTCTTATCTAAATTAGCATTTAAATTCTCGTTTTTTATTTCTTTTTTATTCTTATTTTTTCTATTAAATATTGATTTAAATTTATTATCGCTAATAAAGAATAAACATAAAATAATAACAATAAAAACAATAGAAATAATAAAAGATAAAATAACACCAAACTTACCACCGGGAAAAGCATTAAGAACATAAATGAAAGAAAAAATAATTCCGGGCGTTCATTTATTTGGCAATCATAATGTTGACTCGTTTTTATAATCTAAATATCACTTACCAAAAATAGCCTGAAATGCATTTTTATAACTATATTCTTCAGGTTTAAATTTAGCATAATAAATTGCTGTACCAAGTAGAGAAAGAGCAACCAGAAGTAGCGCGAGCCTCCAAAAACTGAAATGAAATACTCCAATTGAATAAGAACTTTTTAATTTAAAAATTTGTTTGATGCCTATTAACAAGATAAAAACAAATATGGCTATTGAAAACATTCCAAAAAATAAACCAAATGAGTAAGAATAAAGAGTGGTTAATCCTTTGATATTTAAAAAAGAGATTACAAAGAAAAAAACAACTATAAAACTTATTATAGTTCAAATAAAAGGTTTATCCTTTCAAAAAAAATATGCTTTTTTGTTTTTTGTTTTTTTAGGTGTGTTTATTATTTCCTCTTTTGTTTTTTCTATTGCCTCAGCCATTTTTTTACCTTCTTAAACTTCGTATAAAGTGATAACAATCATTGGTTCTTTACTTAATATTTTGTAAATTTTTCTCTTGATGCTTTTTCTTAGTCTTTCTTGAATATCTTTTAAATCAATATCTTTTGCTTCTTTTTGATTAAATTCTTTAGCAAATAAATCATTAGCAATATTGGTAATTATTTCTTTATTATCTTTTGTAATAATTCCGTATGATGAAATATGAAGCTGGCCTATTGGTTTTTTAGTTTTAAAATCAATTAGTGTACTTAAAGCAATAACACCATCTCTTGATAAATTTTCTCTTTCATTAATAACTTCTTGAGAAATATCACCAATTCCAAAACCATCAATAATTGTATCCCCCACATTTTTAATTGAGTGTTTTTGAGAAACTAATTCATTATTAACAAACTCTGCAACCTTTCCATTTTGTAAAACAATACATTTATTAAAATTCATACCAGCATCACGAGCAATATATGAAGCAACAACTAAATATCTATATAGTCCCTGAATTGGAATAAAATATTTTGGTTTTAAAGTTTTTATAATATTAAAAATATCTTCTTTAGATGGATTACATGAATAATATTGATCTGAACCTAATTCAATAAGATTTGCTGTATTTCTTGCTATTTCATCCAATGTTAAAGCATAATTTACTTCAAGACCGTTAACTGGTGGAGCGATAACTATAACGGCGTCATCTGGTCTTAACTTCAAGTAAACATCATTATTTGAGGCAATTCTTATAAATCTTAGATAAAGCCTTTCTATAGCTCCTGTAACTAAAATTACAGCATTTGTTGTTTCATTAGCAATCCGGTAATCTATAAATTCAGGCAATTGTAAATCAGGACTAATTTTAGCTACCAAATTAATTAATTGTGAATAGTTTCTTCCATATGTTACTACTGGACGGTTGTATCTTTTTGCTAAAACTAATACTTCATGTGCAGTAATCATATCTTCATCATAAAGACCAACAATAATTCTTTTATTATTTGGTGTTTCTTTAAATTTATATTCAATTTTTTTAGAAATTCATAACTTGTCAATACTTCTTCCAGGATAATTAGAACGACCTGAATCTAATAATAAAAGTTGTAAGGGTTTATTGTTATTAATAATTTGTTTAATTTGATTTACGTCAGTTTTTCCATAAGGACCTAAATCTCCATCAACAAAGTTTGTCATAAAAAGAATATTACCTTCTTGATATTCAAAATTAAGACCAATTTGTCCAGGAAGACCTCCTGCTAAATCAAATGGTGTAACTGTAACTCCATTTAGTGTTATTGGCATTCTTAAAGTTTTAACTTCATAGTTTTTGTTGTCAATATTATACTTTGAAATTCTATCTAATAAAACGATACGATTGAATGGACTTGTATAAATTTTAAGACCTGGAATCATCATTAATAATCATGGTATGGCTGAAAAAGATTTGTTTTTAACATCTGTAACGAAAACACCAACAATATCTTTTGCTCTTCTTTGTAAAAAATCATAATTGCAAATTAAAGTATCAATCCCGTTATGAGAATTAATTGGCACCTTGGTTCCTGAGTTAATTACATAAAGTTTTTCATTAATTTCTAAAACATAAGCGTTTTTTCCATTCTCATCCAAACCACCTAATGCAAAAAAGTTTACTTTATTCATTGTTCCTCCGATTTTATTATTTTTGAAAATTTAAGATTTTAATTAAAAATATTTTAACAACTTTTTTTATTTCTAAAAGAAATTAAAAAAATAAAGCAGTTAAACCGCTTTATTTGATTAAAAATTCTGCACTTATATAAGTATGGTCACTTAGCGAAAGTGTGGTATGAATTTTTTCTGAATCTTCTAACCCAACATTATGTTTTTCAAGTAATGCTTTTACTTTTTCATCAGTTCTTACTTTATATAAATCAAATTTTTCAAATGATACAAGTTGATAATTAGTTTTATAAAACATTTTGTCATATGGTTCTGAATAATTATCTTTTCTGCCAAGTGATGTTTTGTGCTCTTCAATATCTGAAAAAACAGATTTATATTTATTTTCCAATGTACTAAATGCTAAATTTTGTTTATTTAAAATTATGTTTGTGTCACCACCAAAAAATATGTTGCTTTGTTCACCATCAATTGAATCAAAATAATCTAAAACAGTGGCTAGTTGTTTAGCTTCACGATATTCAAATGACCCTAAACCATTATAAGATTTTTCACCTATTGCTTTATTACTTTTTGATACACCTGGTCCATCAAAATGAGCAAACACAAAAGTTAGTTTTGTTTCAGGTTTTAACTTATACTTAAATTTAACACCATATGGAGGTCTTGAGTATTGTGCGTTAATATCACCAAATTCGTCAGTAAATTTTTCAGTGTAACTATAACCGATATTATTATTATCAAAAGCTTCGGCTTCCATTTTTTGATTATTGTAAATTACAGCAACATGTTCTGCAGCTGATTTACCAAATTGTTCGCCTTTTAATTTCTTTGAAATTACATAAGAATAAAAGTTAGAGTTATTCAATTGATTCAACTCATCAACAAGCGTCTTAATGCCTTCTTCATTATTTACTTCAGTTAAACCTAAAACATCAAATTTTTCTTCATTTGCTAATAAAGCAATTCTCTTTGTTTTCTTTTCTTGTTTGCTACGGTCTCCAGTAAAGTTTAATATATTTCAATGTCCTCATTTAATTTTTGTATCTTCATTTGGTTGAGGATTTGGTTGTTCAGGACTATTGCCTGGATTTTCAGGTTGTTCTGGATTCGGAGTTTCAGTTCCGCTACCAGGGTTTTCATTTCCGGATCCGTTACCTGGATTTTCATTTCCGGATCCTGGATTTTCAGGTTGTTCTGGATTTGGAGTTTCAGTTCCATTACCAGAGTTTTCATTTCCGGATCCATTACCAGGGTTTTTATTTTCAGATCCTGGATTTTCGGGTTGTTCTGGATTCGGAGTTTCAGTTCCGTTACCTGGATTTTCAGGTTGTTCATTTTGGTTTTTAATTTTTTCTATTGTTTTAATAAAGTTATCGTATTCTATATTTAATTTATCTAATAAAAGTTTATATGATTCATTTTCTGAATGAGTTCTTAATAAATTTTCTAAGTCTTGTGACGTAGAATTCATAGTATTTTGAAATTTTTGAACTTCAGCATTAATTATGGAATTTGAATTATTTTCAAACTTATGTAAATTATTATAAATTTCCAACATTCTATTTTCATATTTAACTTTGTATTCAGAAGGTTGAGCCTTTTCTGATTTACAGCTTGATGATATAAGCGGTAAGGTAGAAAGGCCTATTCCCGATAATATAAGTATAATTTTTTTTGCTTTGTTCATACTCTATATCTTACACCAAAAAAATAAAAAATTTGGCTATTTTTTCACCAAAAATAACCCCATTTTTATTTGTTTTTAATTTAAGAAGAAAAGGGAAAATTACTAAATTATAAATTTTTATAATTAAAACTTATGACCAAGCTCAAATAGTAAATTTTTTATTTCAGCAGCCTCTTCAAACCTTCAATTTTTAGCGGCTTCATCCATTTTTTTAATTAATTTATTAATGTAACTTTTATCTGTTTTAAATTTATTGTCTTTAGTAATTTTAGAATTTAATATCAAATCCAAGTCTATTTTTGGAATAGGCTTAATAATAGTTTGCGGAATAATATTATTATCTTGATTATATTTAATTTGAATTTTTCTTTTTGTTAAATTATCTTCTATAGTTTGCTTCATAGCTTCTGAATAACTATCTGCAAAGAAAACTACTTTGCTATGGTCATTTCTTGCCCCTCGGCCGACTATTTGAATTAATGATGTTTTATCACGATTCATTCCACCTAGATCAGCATCTAAAATAATAATCAAACTAACTTCGGGAAGGTCAATCCCTTCTTTTAATAAGTTAATTCCAATAACAACATCAAATTTGCCTGCCCTTAATCCTGTTAAAATTGCATTTCGCTCAAAAACTTCTAGTTCATGATGAATATAGGCTGATTTAATTTTTTTCTCTTTTAAAAAATTAGAAAATTCTTCAGCACTATTCTTTGTTGTAGTTAAAATAAGAGTTCTTTCTTGTTTTTTAATTTGTTCTTGAAGCATATCGAAGATTCTTGCAGATTGATTTTGTTTTGGCAAGATTTCAATTATTGGGTCAAGTAATCCAGTTGGACGAATAATTTGAGTAATAACTTCACCATTAGCATACTCTATTTCTCTTTCCTCATTTGGAGTAGCTGATAAATAAATTTTAGGAAAATTATAATTAAAAAATTCCTCATATTTTAGTGGTCGATTATCTAACGCAGAAGGTAATCTAAAGCCGTAATCTACCAATGTTTTCTTTCTTGAGTAATCACCTTTATACATTGCTTCTAATTGTGGTAACATTAAGTGACTTTCGTCAATATAAATTACTGTGTCTTTTGGTAAATAGTCAAGCATTGTATATGGTTTTTCTCCAGGTTGTCTCCGGTCTAGATAACGCGCATAATTTTCCATACCTTTTGTATAGCCAAATTCTTTTATTGAATCAATGTCATTAAAAATTCTTTGTTTTAATCTTTCATATTCCAATAGTTTATCTTGCTCTTTAAAAAATTTAAGTTGATTATTTAAATCCTCTTCAATTTCATTACAAATTGAACTAGCAAAATTTTTGTCCATTATAAAAGTTGTACTTGGATATATTGTCATTTCCTCGATTGTTTCAATAATATCCTTTGTAACTCTATCAATAATTTTGATTGACTCAATTTGATCATCAAATAATTCAATTCTTATTAAACCATTAAATTTATAACCAGGGCAAATTGTAACTACACTTCCAAAACTTTGAAATTCACCAAAATTAATATCAGGTTGAATCCCTTTATTTAAATATAACATTTGGACTAAACTTGTTTTAATGGTTTTCAAATCAATTTTTTGGCCTTTAAAAATTTCTAAGAAATGTTTTTTGTATTCATTAGGGTTAAAAGCTCCATATATTGCCGCAACAGAAGCAACAACAATTGTGTCATGGTGATTCAATAAAGAGTTGAGAGTTGAAATACGCATAGCTTCTATTTCATCATTAGTAGTCGACGATTTTTCTATATATAAATCTTGTCTAGGAATATATGATTCAGGACGATAATAATCAAAGTATGAAATAAAATATTCCACCTTATTTTCAGGGAATAATTCTTTTAATTCTTGATAGATTTGTGCTGCTAATGTTTTATTATGACTGATAACTAAAGCAGGTCTATTTGTTTCATTTATAACATTAGCTAAAGTGAATGTTTTACCAGAACCAGTAACACCTAAAAGAACTTGATGCTGTTTATTTTCCTTTAATCCTTCAACTAATTCCTGTATCGCTTTAGGCTGGTCGCCTGAAGGTTTATACTTTGAAACTAACTTAAAATTCTTCATTATTTAATTATATACCATTGGGTTTAAAAACATAAAAACATGTTTTTATGGTAAAATATTAGGCAATTATGAAAACAACTAAAAAATTATTATTAACATTAACAGGTTTTGCTTTACCAGTTATTTCAGCATCATTAGTAGTTTCTTGCGGTTCAAAGGAAACTTTAAATGAATTTGCTAAGGATTTCGTTTTAGGTGCTGCAGGTCGTGATAACTATAATAAAGATACAAAAACACTTGATTTAAGTAAAACAAATCTAGAAATTATTCCAGCAGGTGCTTTTTCAGCACAAGCCCTACATGGTTTATTTTTAAACACAAGTGAGCAAGCAAATGTTGCTCCCGAATTTGCTTATGCTCCTGGTATTTTTAATGTAAAAGAAAACAAAATTAACATTGATAAAATTATTCTTCCCGGAACATTGAAAGTAATTGAAAACGGTGCTTTTGAAGGTTTGGGTCTAAAAGAAATTGAATTTGATATTTCTTCAAGTAATTTAACTAAAATTGAAGAAGATGCATTTAAAGATAATAAATTAAAAACAATTGTTTTACCTAGTTCAGTAACTGAAATAAAAGAAAGGGCTTTTTATAACAACCAAATTACTTCAATAAACCTTGAAGTGGCAACAAATCTAAAGAGATTAAGCAGCGGTGTATTAGCTAAAAATCAATTAACAAATATTAACCTAGTAAATATTAATACTATTGATCAATCAGCTTTAGCATTAAATAAATTTGCTTCATTACGATTACACCAAGATTTATCGAGAGTGTCAGAAAGACTATTTTGATTTGTTGGAGAAATTGAAGGAGTTAATGTAGTTGCTTTAACTGTTCAAAACGCAGAATTAAAAACATTACTAAAAGAAGCCTTAACAAAAAACGAAAAGTTATATTATACAATTAATGATTAACCAACTTTTGTTGGTTTTTTATTTTAAAAAAAATAAGCACTGGTTGTTTGCTTATTTTTCATCAATAATGTACTCTGTAAAATTTGATAAATCTTCCATTTTAAAAACGTGAAGTGATACTAAAGATTTTTTAAATCAAGGAATTGTTTTGATATGTTGAAGTGCTTTTGTAATTTGTAATAAATTATTAATTGAACGCGAAAAGTAAAAACTGTTTGATAATCAATGAAATCCATAATGTCTTAAGATGTCTCTAACATCTTCATAGGCTTGCTTGTAATTTGCTTCGCCTTTGCCATATTCTCTGATTAAGATTTCTTTTTTTAGATAAAAAACTAAACCATACATATCATTCTCCTTTTATATAATTAATTTGCTTTTTATATTATACCATAATTATATTTAAAGACCTTTAGCCATAAAATAAGACCTTCTTAGCGAATTAAACTAAATTGATCATTTTAAATTATTTTAATTTAAAATAATAACTATATACTACAAAAAATCAAAGGATTTATATGGCTGAAAAAACTACAAAAACAACAAAAACTAAAAAAGCTGGCGTTGCTTTAAGAGAAAAAATTACTAAAGATTTTGAAAAAACTGGAACAATTAAAGCAAAAGATTTAAATAAACTTGTTCAAGAATACAAAGATTCTAAGAAAAAGTAAGTATTAAAAAATTATTGAGTTTTGCCTCAATAATTTTTTTATTTTAATCAATTAATTTTTTAGCTTCAGTTAAGTTAACACTAAAGAATGTTGTTACACCACGTTTTTGCATTGTTGCACCATAAAGTTTATCAACTCTTTCCATTGTTCCTTGACGGTGGGTGATGACGATAAATTGAGTATTTTCTTTAAGACTTTGTAGAAACTCAGCAAAACGAATAACATTTGCTTCATCTAAAGCGGCTTCCACTTCGTCTAAAATACATAATGGTAATGGTTTTGCTTTTAATAGAGAAAATAACAATGAAATAGCAATTAAAGCTTTTTCACCACCTGAAAATAGTTTGAGGTTCTTAATTGATTTTCCAGGAGGTTGGGCCATAACATCAATACCACTTTCTAATAAATTATCTGGCTCGGTATATCTTATTTCTGCCATACCACCACCAAACATTTTTGAAAAGACAAATTTGAATTCTTGGTTAGCTAAGGTTACGGTATTGGTAATTCTTTCAATAATGATTTTATCCATTTCACTAATAACTTCTTCAATTGTTACTTTTGCATCGATAATATCTTTCTCTTGTTTTTTAACTTCGTTATATCTATCTTCAGTTTCTTTTAATTGATTAATTGAGTCAAGGTTAACATGACCTAATTCTTTAATATCACTTTTTAAATCATTTACTAGTTTTCTTGCAACATCAAAATTAATTTCAGGATTGTAAAGTTCTTTTGCTGTTTCAAAAAGCATATTATATTGTTCTGACAATCTTTGTTTTGCATAACTAATAGCTGCTTCTGCTTTTGCTTTGTCGGCTATTTGTTTTGAATTTTCAGTAATTAAAATATTTAACTCGTTGTTTGCACTACTTTGTTTAGAATTAGCATCAGCAAATTCTTTTTTAGCAACTTGTAATAACTCATTTTGTGAAGTTCTATTTGTTAAAAGTTCACTTCTTTCTAACACTAGTTTTTGAATTTCATAAGCTATGTCAATTGTTTCTAATGAATCTAATTTTTCTTTTGAAATATTCTCATATTGGATTCTTAATTCATCAAATTTAGTTAAATTTTCACCTAAAGATAATTCTTGTTTTGTTAAGTCTAAACTTAGGTTTGAAAATAGACTACCTAGTTTTTGAATTTCTTGATCTAATTCATTAACTTTGTTTTGTTTGTCAGAAATACTGCTTAGGATTGCTGGTTTTATTGATTCTAACTGTTTAATTTGTTCATCAAGACCAAATGTTGAAGTATGATCATTTTTTTGACCACCACTTAACACTCCACCAACTCTAATTATGTCTCCTTCTAGGGTAACAACCATATATCTTTTTTCCAATAATAAAGATAATCTGTTTGCATTTTCAATCGTGTCAGTAACCAAAATATTTCCTAATAAAAATCTTTTTAAAATATCAAACTCACGAGCTGTTGAAACTAATTCCGAAGCAACTCCTAAAAAACCTTTTTGAGTTTGAGCAACAACGATATGTTGTTCTAGAACATATTTAGGGTTGATTGATGCAAGAGGAATAAATGTTGCTCTCCCGCCTCTATTACTTTTTAAAAATTCAATGGCTTTAACAGCTGTATCTGAATTATCTACTACAATATGTTGTAAAGCGTTTGAAAGAACTGTTTCAATTGCTAAACCATATTTTTCTTCTACACTAATAATTTCCGAAACTAGTGCTTTATAACCCTTAAATAAGCCAGCATTTTCTACAATGTTTTTAGTTCCTTTTTGTAGGTTATTTTTACTGTATTTAATTTCTTCAATATAGTCTAATTTTGAGTTGATTTTTTGTAGTTTTTCTTTTTCTGAATCAAGATTTCTTTTGTAATCATTTTTTAAAGCAGATAAATCAGTCATTTTTTGATTAATTTCACTAATTTTTTCTTTTTGTTCTTTAACAAAGTTTTTAGCTAAAAGAATTTTAGTATTTAAATTATTTAATTCCTCTTTTAAAGCTTCTTGTTTTTGTTTACTATTAGATTCTAAAGTTCCATTTATCAACATTTCTCTTTGTTTAGATTCTCTTGCTGATCTAATTTCTAAGTCAGAAATTTCTTTTGTTATTTCATCAATACGTGTTGATAAAGTACTTATTGTATTATCCAAATTAAACATTAAATCATTCTTTTGTTTAACAATTTCAGAATATAATTTAATCTTAATTTCTAGGTCTTCTTTCTTTTGCTTATAAATTAAAGAGTCAGAATTTAACACTTCTAATCTTTCAGAATAAGCCATAAAGTCATGAACTAATAAAGAAACTTCTACTTCCTTTAGTTGTTCGCTCATTAATTTGTAAGCTTTTGCTTTTTCTGCTTGTTTTTGTAATGGTTTAATTTGTTTTTCTAATTCAGAAACCACAATAGCAATTTGTTCTAGGGCTTCTTGGGTTCTTTCTAATTTTCGCATTGCTTCTTGTTTTTTTGAACGATACATTGAAGTTCCCGAAGCTTCTTCAAAAATTTCTCTACGTCTTTCAGGTGTTGCTTCAGCAATATCTGAAATAGTTCCTTGACCAATAATAGCTAGTGATGATTTTGAAATACCGCTTTGCATAGCAATTTCTTTAATATCTTTTTGTCTTGCTATTTCACCATTAATGTAATATTCGTTTGAGCCCTTACCACGATTTAAAACACGTGAAATTGTAAAAAAATCATGAGGTATATTTGCTGCTCTGTCACGGTTATCAAATGTTAAAATAACTTCTGCTCTATTCATTTCCTTTTCGGTTTTAGAACCGGCAAAAATAACATCTTCCATGTTATCTCCACGTAATACTTTTGAACTAGTTTCACCTAAAACTCAACGAATAGCATCATTTATGTTAGACTTTCCAGACCCATTAGGTCCGATAATAGCAACAACACCACCATCAAACTTTAAAGTCACCTTATCAGCAAATGATTTAAAACCATGTGCTTCGACTTGAATTAATTTCATTATTGTCCTTTCTTTTTTTAACCTTAAATAAAGTGTTATTAACATTATAATGATAAATTTAAAAAGTAAATTTAAAATTTTTATTTGTTTATTTTTTTAGAACGGGTTTTAAATAACCTTTTTTAGTTTAAAATAAAATTTTAATTTTGGTAAAATTTAAAAATAAACTTATTTTAAGAGGTATTAAAATGTCAAATAATAAAAAGTGAAAAAATAAGAAAATCAACATTAATAATTACCAAACTTTAGAAATTAAAAAAGAGAGAAAAACACTTTCTAATTCATGAAGAGTTGCTCTTACGGGTTTATTTCTAATTGCCATTCCTTCTTTTGTATTATTCATTTTACTTGGCAGAGATGGCTGAGCATTTAGCAACACAAAAAATTTAGGAAGATGAGATACTTTATTACCAATAGCATTTTTAATCGTAGTTTTACAAACAGCAGTAGTATCACTATTAGTATTTAAATTTAAAGTTTTTGGACCTAACTCATTCATCTTTTTAGTTCCTTTTGCAATAGCTATGGCTTCATTTTTAGTATCATCAGGTATCGAGGATTGACCATATAGAGTTATGCCTGCTGTTGGTCTTGCCTTTTTAGCATTGCCATTACTATTATTAGTTAAACATATTGATAAAAAGAGAAAAGAAAAACAAAGAAAACTTTTTGAAGAAGAAGAAAGAACAAAAAAATCATTACTAGACTAATTTAGTTTAGTTTTTTTATTATCTATAAATTTTTATATATAACGTAAAAAAATGGGGAATAGGAGAAAGTATATGTATAAAAAAATATCTTTAGTAGACAAAGAAATAAGTGAAATGATTAATAATGAAGCAAAAAGACAAAGTGATCATATTGAATTAATTGCTTCAGAAAATTATGTATCAGAAGACGTAATTAACGCTGTTGGTTCATGTTTAACAAATAAATATGGTGAAGGATATCCTGGAAAAAGATATTACGGTGGTTGTGAATTTATTGACCAAGTCGAACTTTTAGCACAAGAAAGAGCAAAAAAACTTTTTAAAGTTAATTTTGCAAATGTTCAACCTTATTCTGGTTCAGTTGCTAATGCTGCAGTATATATGGCACTTTTAAAACCTGGTGATAGAGTTCTTGGCCTTTCATTAGATTCTGGCGGTCACTTAACACACGGTTATAAAATTTCTTTTAGCGGTATTTTTTATGATTCATATTCTTATTCGGTTAATAAAGACGGAGTTATTGATTTTGATGAATTATTAAAAATTGCTAAAAAAGTAAAACCTAAAATGTTAATTTGTGGCTACTCTGCTTATTCACAAATTGTTCATTTTGATAAGTTTAAAGAAATCGCAGATAAAGTTGGGGCTTATTTATTTGCTGATATTTCACATATCTCAGGTTTGATTATTGCTGGTTTACATCCTTCACCTGTTGGTTATGCTGATGTTATTATGACTACAACTCATAAAACATTAAGAGGAACAAGAGGAGCTATTATTTTAACTAACAATGAAGAGTTAGCTAAAAAAATAGATAAAGCTGTTTTCCCTGGTTGCCAAGGAGGGGCTTTATTCCACCAAATTGCCGGAAAAGCGGTTTCATTTTTCGAAGCCTTACAACCTGAATTTATTGATTATCAAAAACAACTATTAATAAATTCAAAAGTTTTTTGTCAAACTTTTATTAACAAAGGTGCAAAAGTTATATCAGGACTAACTGCAAATCATTTATTCATGATTGATGTTAAGACTACTTATGGTTTAACAGGAAAAGAAGCTTCGGCTATTTTACAAGAATGCAACATTACTGTAAATAAAAACTCAATACCTAATGACACAGAAAGCCCATTAGTGTCAAGTGGGATTCGTCTTGGATCAGCAGCGATGACTTCTCGTGGTTTTGGTGAAGATGAATTTATTATCTTAGCTAATTTAATTGATAAGTTATTAAGAGACCCTTATAATGATTCATTAAAAATAATCATTAAAAAAGAAGTATCTAAATTAACAAGTATGTTTCCAATTAAGAGAAATTACATAAAAAAATAATTGGAGGTGTTATGTCAATTGAAACATTAGAAACAAAAATTAAAAACTGAATTGCAACAATTGCTGGAGTTGTGGATTTTAAGGAACTAGATTCGAAAAATGGAATTAATTTTCCTAATTCAGGTCTTATTGTTGAAAAAAATGAAAAACATAAAAACGGTGTTAATTTAACTATTGGTTTAATTATTATCGTTAACCTAAATGCAAAAATTATTGTCGAAGAAATATATCAAATTGTCAATTATCAATTAAAAAAAGAAAACCTAAAATTATCAAAACTATGTATTTATATTAAAGGAATTAAATAATGAGAAAAGTAAATGGTAAACAATGACTGGAGGCTGTGCTATCCGGTGCTTATAATTTGAGTAACAAACAAAATCTTATTAATGCTTTAAACGTTTTCCCGGTTCCAGATGGAGATACAGGCTCAAATATGGCCTCTACCATTTTATCGGCTGAAAAAGTAGAACTAAATAATGATTATAGTATTGCTAATGTTTCAAGCAAAATAGCACAAGGTTTATTATTTTCAGCTCGTGGAAATTCAGGAGTTATTTTAAGTCAAATTTTTAAAGGTTTTTCTGTTGCTTTTCAAAATAAGAATGAAATCAATTCTTATGATTTAGTTAAAGGTTTTGAAGAAGCTGCAAAATTTGCATACAAGGCTGTTTTAAAACCAATTGAAGGAACAATACTAACAGTTATTAGACAAACTGCTGAAGGTTTAAAAGAAAACATTTTAATTGATAGTGATATTACTGAAGTTGCTAAAGTTGCTGTTGAACTAGCAAGAAGAAGTTGCGATAATACACCTAACTTATTACCTGTTTTAAAAGAAGTTGAAGTAACAGATTCAGGTGGTGAAGGGCTTTATGCAGTATTAGAAGGAATTCTTGCTTATTTCGAAGGACAACCTGTTACTTTATTAGACAAACAAGTTGAAGTTAATAAATTTATATCTGATACCGAGGTTTTTGATGGCGAATTTGGATATTGCACAGAGTTTATTGTTGAATTAAAAAATAAAAAGAAATTTAATAAAGAAACTTTAATTGCTAAACTCGAAAGACATGGTAGTTCAATGGTAGTTGTACAAGATGAATCTTTCTTAAAAGTTCATATTCATGCTGTTAGACCTGGCGATGTTTTAAATACTGTAAATAATTTAGGACAATTTATTAAAGTAAAAATTGAAAACATGACTCTTCAAGCAAATGACAGTAAGAAAAATAGCGATAATCACAAAAAAGAAGAAGAATGTTGCGATAATAATTCAGAATGTACACCAATGAAAAAATCAGCAATTATTTCATGTAATTCAGGTTCAGGAATTATTGACTTGTTAAAAGAAAATGGCGTTGCTTACATTGTTGAAGGTGGACAAACAAATAATCCTTCAATTAATGATATTGTATCTGCAATTAATTCCGTTAAAGCTGAAACAATATTTATTTTTCCAAATAATAAAAATATTATTTTATCAGCACAACAAGCTTCAACTATCGTTCAAGACAAAAAGATTATTGTAGTTCCTACCAAGTCACAAGCACAAACATTAAGTGTCTTATATAACTATAGTGAAGAAAATACTGTTACAGATAACCAACAATTAATGAATGATGCTTTACTAAATATTCATTATGGAGAAGTATCTCCTTCAATCAAGACAACTAAATTAGATGGAATTAAAGTTAAAGCCGGTGATTTTATGGCTATTCAAGAAGGTAAATTAAAAGATACAGATTCAACATTTAATGGGGCCGCAATCAAATTACTTCACAACCTTATTAATAGTGAAACTCAAATTGTTACTATTTTTTACGGTCAAGATGTGACTGAGGCCGATGTTAATGAGCTTCAAAATTATATTGAAATTAACTTTAATGTTTCCGTTGAAATTTACAATGGTGGACAAAATATTTATCCCTATCTAATTTCTGCTGAATAGGAGAATTATTAAATGAAAAAAATTGTATTTGATGTTTTAAATAATGATAATGGTGCCAAACTAGCCATTTTAGGTGCTCTTGCTTTTAAATCAAAAAATAAAGATTATCAAATAGCATTAGTAGGAAATAAAGATTTAATTGAAAATGAATTAAATAACAATTCATTTAACCTGACAAAAAATGATTTTGTAATAGTAGATTCAAATGAATTAGCTCATATTGAAAACTCTCCTCGAGAAGTTTTAAAAAATCCTTCTTCTATGTTAGATGCTTTTAATTTTTTAAATAGTGAAAATTATGATGCAATTTTAAGTAGCGGGGATAGTGGTTCTTTAATATCTTTAGCCACATTCAAAGTTAAACGGCTACCTAATGTTTCACGCTCAGCATTTATGCCTGTCTTGCCGACTTTATTAGATAATCACCACGCCTTACTATTAGATGCTGGCGCTAATATTGACACTCCGTTTGAATATTTAAACAACTGATCAATAGTTGCAAGTCAATATTACAAATTAATTTTTAACAAAGAAAATCCTTCTGTTGGTTTATTGAATGTTGGGGTTGAAGAATATAAGGGAAGTCCTAATATTAGAGAAGCATTTAATTTACTGAAAGAAAATAAATTTATTAATTTTTATGGCTTTATTGAACCAAAGGATGCTATTGCCGGTAAAGTTGATATTGTTTTAGCTGAAGGCCAAAGTGGAAATATTTTCTTAAAAACTTTAGAATCATCATTTTTAGGCTTTGGTAAATTATTGAAAAACATTATTCATAAAAGCCTGAAAACCAAAATTGGTGGTTTATTACTAAAGAAAGAATTAAAGAAATTTAAAGACAAATTTGATTATCGAAATGTTGGTGGAGCATACATTATTGGTTTAGAAAAAATAGTAGTAAAAGCTCATGGGGGCTCAGATGAGATAGCCTTTGAAAACGCTTTAAATCAAATTAAATTTTTATTAGAAAAAGAAAACTTTATTGAAAACATATCTAAAAACTTGGAGGATCTAAATAATGAAATTAAATAAGAAAGATTTATTGTTTTGAAATCAATTATCAAGTTTTTTAAGTCAGTTTTTTGATTTAAGGAAATTGCAAGATGAAGATAAATTTGTTTTTGTAACAGCGTTTACACATAAATCTTTTTCTAATGAAAACAATAACTGCCCTCATAATGATTATTTAGAATTTATTGGTGATGGTGTTTTACAATTTATAGTTACCGATTGAATTTTAGAAAATCATTCTCAATGGGAGGCGAGGATCAGCCACTAAATTAAGAAGTAGTGTTGTTGATAAAAAGAATTTAGCTAACATTGCTAAAAAAATCAAACTTTTTGAACATTTGCGTTATTCAAAAACTGCATTTAATAATGGAATTAATGAAAAAACAATTTCTAATTTATATGAGGCGTTTTTAGGTGCTGCTTATTTGGTTTTTGGAATAAATGGGGCTTTTGAATTTGCTAACCAAACCTTATTAACATCATTTAGAACACAAAGTCAAAACACGCATTCACATCCCAAAAATGTCTTGCAAGAATATTTCCAACAATCAAGTAATAGTAAATTAGAGTATATTACTGAAAAGTTACTACCAAGCAATAATTTTGGGTCAGTAGTATTCTTTGAAGGTGAGAAGTACGGCGAAGGAATAGGAAAATCAAAAAAGGAAGCCGAAACTAACGCAGCTATTGATGCTTTATCAAGGCTACAAAAATAATATGACTTCTTCAAAAGATTTATTTATTAGTATTATTACAAATACTGGCTTATGAGGGGCTATCATTTCTACTTTAGTAATAACATTATTAGGTTTTATTTTATATAAAACAAAAGTATTAAATGATGGTGCTTCCGGAGCAATTCAAAAATTAATTATTAATATTATTATTCCTTTTCTTTCATTTTTTTCTTTTATGAAAAACGCTGATAACTATGACATTAAAACATACGCAATTGTTTTTGGTCTTAGTGCAATTTACTATATTGTTTTAACTACAATTGCTATTTTATGAATTAAATTCTTACCTAAATTAGTACCTAAGTCTGTTTTAAGAAGAGCAGAAAAAGAATACAAAGAATATGAAAACAATGTTGAGTTTGAAATAAAACAAATATGAAATAAAGATCTATATTTAGAAAAATTGCAAAAGAAGCATTTAGTGACATGATTAATGTGCATTTATGGATCTAATATTTTATTTGCTACTCCAATTGTTTTAGGTGTTTATGGTCAAGGCGTTGAACTTGGTTCACTAAATATTTGAAATATCTTATATTACATTGGGGGCTTTGGTCTTTCATTTTCATTAATTTCTGGGGTTAAATTTACTAAAAAAGAATTTAAATATACGCTTAAAAAAGCTGTTTTAAATCCTGCTTTTATTGTTGTTTTAATTGCTATTTCTTTATGAGCAACACAATACATTCCTAAGTGAGGGGCAACAATTAAAGAAACAAATACACAATTATTGACAAATGATAATGGATTACAAACCTTTGACAAGGTGGCAACATTCGGACCTAACTTTAGTAGTTTATATGGAATAACCAGTAAAACAAATCCAAACATAGTTCATTGATATGAATTTAATAAAATTAAGAATGTTTGGGTTTTATATAATGGTAGTCCCACCGGTTGATTTGATTGAAATGTAACTATGCCATATTTAGCAAAACCTATTTCAATTCTCGCTAGTTTAATTAGTCCATTAATTTGAATCGTTATTGGAACAAGTTTAGCAAAAACAAATATTAAAGAAATGTTTAAAAATAAACAAAACTGATTATTTTTATTTTACAAATCAGGTTTAATGCCAACTGTTATTTTATTATTAGTAAGTTTCTTTGTTTATGAAAAACTTATTTCAGTTAACGTTGGTGCTGTTTTAGTTATGGTTGGTTCAGTACCTCCAGGAACTACTATTGTTATTTATTCACAACATTTCAAAAATAACGAAAATTACACTTCACAAGCAAGTAGTTTATCAACAATGACAAGTTTCTTATTTATTCCTTTATGGTTGGTAATTGGTCAACTTGTTTTAAATAAAATAGCAAATTAAAATTCACGCACGGTTAAGTGTGTGAATTTTTTTAAAATAATTCTACTTGGTTTGTTTCGCTTAGTCCGTCAAGTACTTTTAGTTTTCTAAGTTCACCACAGATTTTACTATTAACTTTTCCTCTTTCAACTAAGTCTTCAATTGATAAGAAGTCTTGTTCACTTCTTGCTTTTACAATTGCTTCAGCAACAGTATCACCTAAGCCATCTACAACTATAAATGGTGGTATCAATGATTTACTTTTTTCGTCAATAATTCAATCCTTTGATTGCGATTTTTTAAGTGAAACATTTTGAATCTTGTATCCACGTGCATACATTTCTTTTGTTATTTCAAAGGTTGTAATTAATGCACTTTCTTTTGTAGATAATGGATTTAATGTGTCGTTCTTTCTTCATTTATACTCAGCAAGTTTTTTACTTATCATATCATAACCAGAAGACATACTTTCTATATCAATAGCATCAGGTCTAATTGAAAAATAAGAAGCATAAAATTGCAATGGATAATATAGTTTATATCAGGCTATTCTTCAAGCCATAATAACGTAAGCTGTAGCGTGAGCTTTGGGGAACATATATTCTATTTTTTTAAGTGAATTAATATATCAATCAGGTATATCATTTTTTACTAATAATTCTTCTTGTTCAGCAGATAAACCTTTACCTTTACGAACTTTTTCCATAATTTCAAAAGCTTTTAAAGGTTCAATATTTTTCTTTATTAACTCTTGCATAATGTCATCACGACAGCAGACGCAATCCTTTAATTTAAAACCTTTTTTTACAAGTTCTTCAGCATTACCTGCCCAAACATTTGTACCATGGCTCAATCCACTTAATAATATTAAATCATTAAATGTTCGTGGCTGTGCTTCCTTTAACATGTTTCTAACAAAGTTTGTACCAAATTCAGGTAGGCCATAAGCCCCCGTAGTTTCACCATCAATTTTTTCTGGGTCTATTTTTAAAGATTCAGTTGTATAGAATAATTTCATAACTTCAGCATCAAACTTTGGTATATCTTTAACCTTTGTTTTTGTTAAATCTTCGAGCATTTTAATGGTGGTTGGATCATCATGCCCTAGTAAGTCAAGTTTTAAAACATTATCATGGATTGACTCAAAGTTAAAATGAGTAGTTTTTCAAGAACTGGTTGTATCATTAGCTGGATAATTAACTGGAGTAAAATCTTCAACATCAAACTGTTTTGGAATAATTATAATTCCGCCAGGGTGTTGCCCGGTTGTTCTTTTTACACCTGCTGATTTAGTGGCTAAAAAATCTAAAAATGTTTTAGATCAAGGAGTTTCATTTGTTCTAACTTCTTCCATGTATTTTTTACAAAAACCATATGCTGTTTTTAGAGCTATTTTAGAAATAGTACCAGCTCTAAAGGAGTGGTCTTCACCAAAAAGTTCCTTCACTAAATTATGAATTGTAGGTTGATAATCACCACTAAAGTTAAGATCAATATCAGGAACTTTATTAGCTTCAAAACCTAAAAAAGTTTCGAATGGTATGTTATGTCCATCTTTACTTAAAATATTTCCACATTCAGGACATTTTTTATCTGGTAAATCTCATCCAGAAAAAATATTTGTGTCCTTATTTCATTCAAAATACTTACATTTATCACATAAATAATGTGGTGGCAATGGATTTACTTCGGAAATTTCTGATAAATTAGCTACAATTGATGAACCAACAGATCCCCGGCTTCCTACTTGATAACCGTCTTCGTTTGAGCGCTTAACAAGTTTATGACTAATTCAATAAATTACTGAATAACCATATTTAATGATTGGATTTAATTCTTTTTCAATTCTTTCTATAATAATCGGGTCAGGGTTGTTACCATATCTTTTATATAAATTTTCATAAACTAAATTTCTTAATTTAACAGGAGAATCATCAAAAGTAGGAACATATAATTGATCTTTTATAACTTGAATATCATCGATTTCGTCAGCAATTTTTTTAGGATTATAAATAACTAGTTCTTTGATGGTTTTTTCATCACCAATAAAAGTAAACTCATCTAACATTTGCCTTGTAGTTAAATATTGAAATAAAGGCTGTGATTTATTTTTAAGTCAGTGAAGACCACCGCCTAGCGAAGGTGCATTAATATAAATAGCATGTATTAATTTTTGGTAATCATAAACATATCTTGCATCAGAGGTAGCAACGAATAGTTTATTTAACTTTTTGCATTTTTCTAATAAATCTTTATAAGCAAACTGTAAATCACCTCAAGTAATTTTTTCATCTAATTCCACAAGATAAACAAAAGATGAAATTGGTGGAAACTCAATATAATCAAACTTTTGCATTTCTTCTAGAATATCTTCATCTGTGCCAAAAATTACTTTATCTCACAAACGTGATTGGTTTGATCCAGATCCAAAAAATAAATTATTATATTTTGATTTATCTTCAATAAAAAACTTTGGTCCATTATTATAATCATCAGTTAAAGAGTTAGAAAGAATCTCAAAAAGCTCTTTTAAACCTTTTTGATTTTTGGCAATAACTCTTATTTCATTAGCCATTCTTCTTTTTGCCCAAGAATACGTGTCTGTGTTAAGTAGTTCGATTGAAGTTGTAATTTCTTTCTCAAGTGTTAACCTAGATATCATTTTAAGTCAAACTTGTGCTAAAACATTAGCATCATAATCAGCTCTATGGGCATCAGATGAAACATAAACAACGTTGTGTCTTTTTGCTACATGTTCCATTCTATGTTTTGATTCATTAGTGTCAAGAAAATGCGATACCCTTAGTGAGTCGATGCAAACAAAATTACTTGTGTCTAAACCTAATTTTTTACATTTTTGAAAACACATTCCCATATCAAATGAAGCGTTGTGCGCAACTGCAATTCTACCGTTTAAGATTGAATGAATTTTTCTTATCCCTTCTTCTTGCGATAATCCGTTCTCTAAAAGTTCTTCATCAATATGTGTTAGGTTTTTAATCTTGTCACTAATTTTTTTGTCAGTCTTTATAAAAAACTGAATTTTTTCGACTTGAATTCCGTTCTTAATTATAGATCCACCAAACTCAATAATGTCATCAAATCTGTTTGATAAACCAGTCGTTTCTAAGTCAAATACAACATATTCAGCATCTTTTAAATTAAATTCTTTAAATCCGATGAACATGGTATTTTTTTTAGAAATAGTAGAAATTGTTGCACCATAAATAGGTTTGATAGTCTTATCTTTTTTTAAGATGTTATAAAATGTTGGAAAACTTTGAACATTGTCAAGATCAGTAATAGCTATTGCTTTGTGGCCGTATTTTTTTGCTGCTTTTATATAATCTTCAGGAGCAGAAATACCGTCTTGAGCACTCATATTTGTTCTTATCGCCAAGTCAATTCTTTTTTCTTCTTCATTATCTTCGGGTAAATTTACAATTGGTAATGTCACAGTAAAACATTGTTTGCCGTAAGCCATTATATATTTCCCTTGTGTGAACTTATCATCACTTAATGTTCCAATTACGTAAATTGTATCACCTTCTTTAATTTGAGGTTTTTCCTCATTTTCATCTTGGATATATTTAACTGTAATAGCTTCATTATAGTCTGAAATTCTTAGTGTTAAAATTCTCTTATTATTTTTTAAAGGTTTTCATTCTAAAAAATAAATTTCACCTTTTAGCATTACTTTTAACTCTTCAAAAGTAGTTAAAGCAGTGGCAATGTCCATTTCGATTGGTTTTTCTCTATTTTTGTTATGAAAACTATATTTAGAATTTGTATTTTTAACTTCTTTTTTTAGTTTAGCTTCTTCTTCTTGTTGTTGGATATAAGAATTAACCAAATTTGCAATTGTATCTTTTTTAGTATTTTTAGAATTATCAATTAATTTCACAACTGGGTTTAAAAATTCAAAACCTATTTTACTTAAGGCTTCTTTTATTGTTTCTTGGTTATTCTTTAATTTATCATAAGCACTTTTAACTGGTATTAAAAAAATAATTTCGTTATCATTTAATTCAATGTTTTCTATTGTTACAAAGCCTGAAATGGATTTTAAATTTTTAAACGAATTATCAATTAAATATTTTAAATAATCAGCAACTATCTTTTTATCTAAAACTATGTTTTGAATGATAAGATTTATTGTACACTTAGGAAATCTTGCTTCAACACTTTTAAAAAACTTTTTGTATTCTTTAATATCAATATGTTGATCTAATTGAATATCAAAAATTCAGTTTTCGAAACCTTCTTGTAAGGGCGGTTGAACTAATAGTAATTTTGCGCCGTCAAATTCTGTTGATGGTTTAAAATTTATCTCTTTACATAACTGGTTAAAATGTTCGTCCGCCATATTTTTTCCTTTCTTGATTATGAATTAAATAAATAGAATTGCTGAAGTAGCAACAACAACAAAGGATGTAGAATCAAATCTATCCATATATCCTCCGTGCCCTGGTATTAAGTTTGAAAAATCTTTAATGTTATATAATCGTTTAATTAATGAAAAAGCTAAATCTCCAATAATTGAAATAAAAGGTAATAGGAAAATGCCAGCTACAAGTTGTTTTCAATTAGTAAAGATTGTAAAAGTTACGTTATTTGTTAATTTTCCCAAATACATTGTAATAAAAACGAATAAAGCCCCAAATATAAATCCGATAAAACCGCCTTCTCATGATTTTTTAGGACTAATTTTAGGGGCCATGCCTCTTTTAATGATTTTTCTTCCAAACAATGATCCACCAATATAAGCAGTAGTATCTGTAATAACAGGAATTGAAATAATAGCAAATACAAAATATAAACTTGAAGCATTATAAATAAATAAAGCCTTAAGAGATAGGGGAATAAATCATGTTGCAAATAAAGCAACTAAATACGATATGAAAAATTGTTTGTAATTTTGTTTTTGGAAAAATAAATTAACTAAATATATTATTGAAATAAATAACACAATTAAGATAGTTTGTAAAAATCTAAATGTAGTTAAAGAATCATATCCGAAAAATACTGCCTTCTTGACTTGATCAGTTAGTTCTGTTATATTCAAACCTGTTTTAGAAGTTAAATGAATAAAGGCTCCAGCATCGCTTGAAGTTGCATTAAATCAGTCGAGTGGTAAAACTCAAATAAGCACAACAAGAATTGCAATAAAAATGTTTTCTCATCTTTTTAAGATACTATGTGATAAAACTTCATATGTAGCTCACGAAGAAATTACAGCAAAAAAGGAAAATCCAATTATTTTTCCTGATAATTTTCCGAAATAAGTTATTAATAAAAATGGTAATAATATTTCCAATAAAATTAAGGCTGATTTAATTCTTAGTTTCATATTTTTCATATTTAATAATTATAACTTTTATCTTTTTGTTTTATTTATTTCTAATAAATAAATAATAATGGCTTTTTCGCCATTATTATTTATGCTATATTGTCATTAATTCTTTTTCTTTTACTTTTGCTAAACTACTTACTTTTTTAATAGCCTTATCAATTTCTTTTTGAATTTGATCTAAATAATTTTTTTGTAAGTCTTCTGATAATTCTTTGTCTGCTTTAATGTGCTTATTTATATCTTGACGAACTTGTCTAATTCCGACTTTAGCTTGTTCTGCTATTTGATTCAAAAGTTTTGTCATTTCAACACGTTTTTCAGTTGTCATTTGAGGGTAAATAAGTCTTAATTGGTGGCCCATATTAACAATTGTAATATTTAATTTTTGATCCATTAAAGTTTTTTCTACTGTTTTTAAAATTGCCATATCATATGGTTTTACTAGTAATTCTAATGGACCATTTGAACTAATTGATGCTAATTCATCTAGATTCATTCAAGATTCATAATAATTAATTTTTATTTTATTAATTAAAGCCGGATTTGCTTTTCCTACAGCTACTTTTAAAGCTTGATTTTCAAAATTATTAATTGCTTTCTCAATACTTTCTTTTAAATCATCTATGTAAAAACTTAATTCCATAACTCTCCTATTTTATTTTTGTAATTACTGTATTTGGTATTTTATTCTCAATAGCTCTTAGTAAAGCATCATTTTCATTTATATCAAAAATAATTATATCAATGTCATTATCTTTTGCCATTGATGCAGCTGTTTGATCAATTACTTTTAAGTCTCTTTCTAATAACTCATCATATGTTAATTTATCAAATTTAACTGCTTTATCATTAAATTTAGGGTCGCTATCGTACACACCATCGATATTATTTTTTCCCATTAAAATTGCATCAGCTTCAATTTCAGAAGCATATAGTGTCGATGCTGTGTCAGTAGTAAAGAAAGGTCTTCCAGTACCACCAGCAAAAATCACAACTTCACCGTCTTTTAAATATTTTTTTGCTTTTTCATTAATATAAACTTCACAAACTTTTGGATCCATTGTTAATGAAGATAAAACTCTTGATTGTAACCCGTTGTGTTCAAAGCCAGATTGTAAGGCTAAAGCATTCATTGTTGTTGCTAGCATACCGATGTAATCAGCTCTTACTCTTTGAATACCATTTTTAGCAGCACTAGTTCCTCTTCAAAAGTTTCCGCCACCCACAACAATTGCAACTTCCACATTGTTAGAAATAATAATTTGTAATTGTTTAGCAAATTTATCAACTAATTCGTAATCAATTGCTAAATGTTTGTCTTTATTTGCCAAACCTTCACCAGAGAGTTTGATTAAAACTCTTTTATATTTATAAGCCATTAAATAACTCCTCAAAGTTTCTTTTTAATTTTTAAAAAATTATAACAATTTTTACTTTTATATCTCAATTTTAGAGACAAATCATTCTTAATTCCCTTGATTAAGTTTTTTATCTAGCAAAATAAGTTTCTGTTTTGCTTTTTTTACTGCGTCAAAAGCGCCTGCCCTAGACATCGCTAGTTCAGAGCCTATTTCAGCAAATGATAAATCTTCAATTAAATGTAAATGCAGTGCTTGTTTTTGTGATTGAGCAAGTAATTGACCATATTTTTCATATAGTTCAATAATTCTTTCTCTTTCTTCAATATCTTCCATTATTCGTTAATACCTTTCATCAAACCATAAATATATGAATCAAGATCAAACTCTGCAAGATCTTCTATTTTTTCACCAAGACCAATAAATTTAACAGCCAAATTAATTTCATCTTTTATAGTTAAAACAATCCCGCCTTTTGAAGTACCGTCCATTTTAGTTAAAACTATACCAGTTAATTGTGTGGCTTCTCCAAATGCCTTTGCTTGTGAAATTCCATTTTGACCAGTTGTTGCATCAAGAACCAATAAACTTTCATGCGGTGCTCCTGGTATTTTAGATTCTAATACCTTGTTTATTTTTGCTAGTTCATTCATTAAATTAATTTTGTTTTGTAATCTTCCGGCAGTATCAATAATTAAAACATCGTAATTTTCTTCTTTAACTTTATCAATAGCACGATAAACAACAGCGGCCGGGTCTGTTTCATTTTGTAAAGGCTTAACAATATCGGCACCAACTTTATTGGCTCATATTTCTAATTGTTCTACCGCTGCTGCTCTAAATGTATCAGCAGCCGCAATTAATACTTTTTTGCCTTCTGTTATTAATTTGTGAGCAATTTTAGAAATTGATGTTGTTTTACCAGAACCATTAACCCCAACAACTAAAATAACATTTATTCTATTATCTTCAATATTTAAGTTTGTGTCAATAATTGAATTTGATGCATATATTGTAAATAATTTATCAGCAATAATCTCATTTATTAATTTTGGATCTTCTATATTTTCGTTTTTTACTTCTTTTTTACATTCTTCAATGATTACCTGAACTAATTTCATTGAAATATCTGACATAATTAACAATTCTTCAAGTTCTTCAAAAAATTCTTCATCTATTTTATTGTGTCTATTTTGTAATTGTTTTATACTTTCAACAAATGAAGAATTAGATTTAGATAATCCAGCAATGTAGTTGTCCAATTTGTTTTTCTTTTTTAATTCTTTTTCGATTATTTTCTTTTCTTTTGCTTCAATCTTGGCTTGTTTTTTTTCAATTCTTTCTTCTTCTGAACCAAACAATTTTTCTTTTAATTTAGATCAAAAACCCATTTTAACTCCTAATATAGCTCTAACATTTTATTTATATATTTTAATATAAAAATAATAATAAAATTTTTTTAGTAAAATTTATTGAATAAATTATGAACACAGCAATTATTAATGACAACATTGATTTTAATACAAAAAAAGAGCTTAAATATTTACTTAAGCTTTGTTTCCCTATATTTGTTCAGACTTTATTTTTTGCTATTGTTACTATTGTTGGTTCACTAGCAACCAGTTTTTACAATCGTGTTTATCATATTGATGGTTCTTTTAATGGTTATTATTTTTATACTTTTGCAAAAGTTTTTGTTGTTTATAAGATAATAACATTTCTTCCATTAATGTACCAGTTGGGTGTTTTGGTTGTTGCTTCTAACCTTTATGGACAAAATAAACAAGAAGAAATAACTAAATTGCTTTGATCAGCATTTTATCTTTCTTTAATTTTAAATTCCTGTGCATATTTAATTGTATTTTTTAGTGCACCAAAACTTCTTGCTTTATCAGGTGCTAAAAATTCCTTTATTTTAAGTTGAAAAACAGAATCAGATTACATTGCTTTTAAATCCAATTTAGAAAAATCTGGATTAAGTCTTCAGCAAGTATATAATTTAAAATTAGATCATTATGTTTTTGCTGGTGGATTTTATGGTGGGCAAAGTTTTATTCAAACAAATCCTTTTGTTGAGATTCAAAATGAACATCAATTCACTATAAAATTTTTAAGAATTGGTGCAATTGATATTTTTATAACTTCTATTGCTTTTATATTAAATTCAGCACTTCAATCGATTAAAAGAAATAAATTGGCTATTATTGGTGTTATAACCGGAACAATTGTTAGAACTATATGAATTTTTGTTATCCTATTTGCTTTGAATCATGCTTTTCTGGCAACATTTGAAATTCTTTTAGGAGCATTGATTAATGCAATAATTTCATTGATACTCGTTAAAAAGTATGTAATAAAAAATTACAAAATTAAATTTAAAGAAACTTGAAATAATAAATATATTAGAGAGGTAATTAAAATTGGGTTCCCAATCTCTTTAGAAACAGGAATTTGATTTGTAGCTCAATATTTATTATCTAAGGCAATACCAGATGGTAAATTGAATGATAAATTTATTGGCTTATGAAGAGCCGCTAATAATGTTTATGATTTGTTTGCTGCTTTTCTTTTTGCACTTAGTTACGTAACATCTTCAGTAGTTGCTACCGAGATTGGAAAAAACGAGTTTTCAAAAGCAAAAAAAATAGGAAATTTATCTTTTAAAACTGGTTTGACAATACAATTATTATTTGGAATTTTAGGTGTTGTTTTAACCTACCCAATGTTCAAAATTTATTCAATAGAAACGGATTTAATTAATAAATATTGTTATATTTTAATGGCAATATTTATGGTTAAGACGTTAACTGATGTTGGCCCTTTGACTACTTTAAGATCGTTATGAGGAGCAAATGATGTTTGAATGCCTAACCTTATTTCACTATTTACTATGATTGGTTTACAAACAAGTTTTGTCTACATTTTAATTTTATTTAGAGGTGAAAATTTAAGCCAAGAACTATTTTTAATTAGTTTAAGCGGAATCGCTCTTATTGATCCTTTATTTAGAACTACTCTTTATTTATTGCGTTGAAATTCAAATGAATGAGTTAAATTTGCTAAGAAATTATAAAATGTTAAAAAAGTTGGGCTTACCAACTTTTTTATAATTTTTTACTTTTTAAAATTTTTATAAAATCATCGAATTTAATTTCTTTTGCAAACGAATAATTAACATCATATCTAATATTTGTAACCCCGTTAGTTTTAATAATATCTAATTTTGGAAGGTCATTAGATTCAAAAATTTTGATTTCGTCCAGTGCTTTTTCCAAAGAAAATTTTGGTCCTTTATCTTCTTTAGAAACAGATGTGATATTTAATATTTTTTGTAATTTAAATTGTGCTTCATAATCGATATTTTTTTCTTTAATAATGTTAAATAGATCATATAATGAGACGCCCTCGGAAGACTCTTCCAACAGTATTGACACCACAAACACTTTTACGTCTTTTCTAAAAATTTGATCATGAGAAAATGTGTGAATTCTATTTTGTGAAATTGATGTTTTTATTTCTATTCGGTTTTTATAATCAATTTCTAGATCGTGTTTTGAATAAAAATTTGAATGATATTTAGATATTAAATTAGAATTATATTCCAATGATTTCAATATAAATAACAATTCACCATAAATTCCTTTTCTAGTAGAATCTATTGAGCCTAAATATGGTTTTTCAAACAATTCACTTAACGAAATCATTAACTTTTGTATTTCAAAATCATTTAAGGGTTTAGTTATCTTTTTAAAAAGGTATTCATACATTACTTTAAACTTTTCTGTTGTGTCATTTGTTTTATCCGAACAAATAATTATGTGGCAAAAAATACTTTTTTTATTATCTTCAAAATTTAATTTTACGTTTGTTTTGTATTTTATCGTCCCGCCATAAGTTAATTTATCAAGACCAACTATAGATTCCGAGTTTTTAATAAAAATGCAGTGTTCACCTGTCTCGTTTTGTACATAAAATACATTTTGATTTTCTAATTCCTCATTTGATATTTCACCTATATACTTTATATAATTACTCATATTTATTATCTCCTGTAACAATTCTTACATCGTGCTCAGTAATTGGGAAATTATGAGAAAGCATAGGTACGCATTTATTTAAATCTGCTGGGTTATTTTTCGTATCTACCATATGAATTTGAAAAAATTTTTCGTTTGAATATTCTTTACCATATATATCCTTTGGATAAGCGTCGCCACTAAAATTAGTATTATCGTTACGCCCTTGTAAAAGTGCTTTAATTTGATTATATTTATCTTTTCTAGGCGAACGATATTCTCCTCATTCATAACGCATAAGCATTACAGTAATAAAAGAATCTAAATTATGTTTTTTAATTTCTTCAATTATCTTTTGATAGTATAGTTTGTCCTTTTGCGAACCATAACCATAATTTATTCTAGATAAAAATTCTTCGTAAAATTCTTCAAGTGTCGTTTTGATTAATAAATGTCTTTGTTTATGATTTTTAGAGTTATCAAAATCAATTGCACGAGCAACACTTTCGTATTTTTTTAAATATTCGAAATATATTTCCCTATTCTGTGCTTTTTTTTCACTGGTTAAATCAATATTTCTGTCAAAAGAATGTGTTGTAAAAACTTTTAAATTTATTGTGTTTGAAATAGTTTTTCTTGTTAGATTTAAATTGGGGTGACTAATTTGGAAAAGTCTTTTATATTTTTTTAAGTTGTTTCCATTCATGCTATTTAAAAAAGTTGTTAAATCGTTTCACATTTCTTCTTCATGTTGAACAATTGCAATAAACTTCTCTTGTAATTCATTAGTTAAATAAACTCTACACATGTTAAAGTATTCTTTCTTATAACCAAATCATCTGCATCTTTGATACATTGTATCTATTTGTGATTCTTTTGAATCTCTATATATGTATGAAACAACTAATTTTTTTATTGTCAATCCTCTTCCTAGAATGTTTCCACCAATATTTATAGTATATAGTTTTTCATCTACTAAATCGTCTTCATTATTAATATTAGTTCTTGCGTTTATTGTTTTTATATCAATATTATCTATAACCTTAATAATGTTTTTCTTTATTTCCTCCAAATCAATACTGCAATCTGTTGTTTTTTTATACTCAATTAATGCCCCATTTAAATCCTTCTCAAAATCATCGCGTTCTATTTCATCTAAATTTTTATAGTTTTTAATTTGAAAAATTTTGACATCAAAAAAACGTTGTATTCTTTCCGCGATACCCTCTTGAACACTATTTAAAGACGACGGGTGCACAAGCATTGAATAATGACTCATATCGCCTTCTGCTTGTTTAATTGCACATATTGTTAAAAAATAATACATTGCTTTCTTAAATGAATTAGGTATAGAACTAGTAAAATCGTCTACGTCAGAAATAATATTAATATTCGGGTTATCTTCTGTATCAAAAAATTCTTTCCCACCAATATACCCTTCGCCCGGTTTTACTAAAACTAATTTATCAGGAGAAATAGTATCAATTGTAGAAATTAATAAGTTAGCTTGAGGTGTGGCTGTAACAGATAGAAAAGAACATATTCTAATATTCTTAATTATTTCAACTATTTTATCGTGTGTTTTGCCTGCTTTAGGGTTGTTTTTTTGGTTTTCTCAGCGCCAGGAGTAGCCTCATCACCTTCATCGTCTATTATTATTGAGGGTTGATTATTAAAAAGATTTAGAGTAACTTTTCTAAGTAATTCAAGATTTTTTGTTCCTGTATTTTTTAAAACAACAAAGACAACTTTATAACCTCTTCTTATGTATTCTTTTGCTAAGTCAACTTCCTCTTTACTTAATTTTAAAACTTTAATTTTTTCGTTATCTATAAAAGATAATTTCATTCTTTTAAATGTTTGTTCTAATAATTTCTTTTTAGTGCCAGATACCACATAGGCTATGTTATACCCGTTATCAAACGCTAAAGCTATTGTTGTAATAAAAAAAGTTGTTTTTCCGCTTTGAACCTTGCCTAAACATAAAATTGTATTAAATTGATTTTCCCCGGTGTCTATAAATGGATTTTTAAAATTTAGCACTGCTTTATAAGCGTTTTCTGAAATTTTGTTTATTTTATTCACAACTTCGCTTTCTGTTTCGTTTTCTTTTTCTAAAAAATTTTTGTGCATCCTTTCGATAATGTTTGTAAAATTGGGGCCTTGGATATTAATTGAATTAATTTCATTAGAATTATTGATTATTTCTTCTTCATAAAACTCTTTTTGCATAATAATTAGTCCTTATCTTTTTTTTCAAAAGCTTTGTTTAAAATTTTAAAAAATTCTTTCATTTCACTTAGATTAACGCCCATTTCTTGAACTTTAATTGCGCTATCAGCTAATGCAGCAGCGATATAATCTGTTATAAGATTAAAGTGATTTTCATTCACTTTACTTTGTAGAGGTTTAGGTGAAATTCTTCCGTTTGTTAATTTGTATTCATTATCACTAATTTTTTCTAAATTAATTCAAGGATCTGTTTTAGAACTCGTATTTTCTAAAACTAAATCAGCAATCTTTTCTCCGTTTTCATTTTTTACTTCTCAAGATATATTATTATCTACTTTATTTTCTTTTATTATCTCAAGAGGTTTATATTGAATTTCTGGTTGATAATTTCTTTCATTATCTTTATAAACTTTTACTTCTTTTAACTCACTCTTAACAGAAGAAATTCATCCACTATTCATAAGAGTTTTTTCTACTTTTTTATTATGCTTATCTTGTTTTTTATTTATATCATCTCTAGATCTATAACTTTCTGCTATTTTTTTTCATTCTTTGAATGCTGGGTTATTAATAAATACTGTAAAAAAGTTACAATCTTCCGAATTAAAATCCACAGAAAAATTTTCTTTATTATATGATAGAGGGATCTCCTTGTCACTAAAATTAATTTCGCCAATACCTCTAGAACTTAGAAATGTATTTCCTTGACCGAATAATTCAGTAGGTTTAAAATTTATTGCAACAACTCTTTCGGCTTGAAATATTGATAAACCTGTTATTTCTTGCTTACCGGTTTCTAGTACACCTAGCCATCCATTAAACTTTACTCTTTTATCCCCTATAGAAAACTCATCACTAATTTCTCAACGATATGATCCACCTGTTTCTATTTTTAATAAATCAGGTTTTATGTATTTTAATTTTTCTCCATTAAAAATTATTTCAAGTTTATCATTATCGATATATCTTTGATATATTTTCGCTAATTTGTATTTAAGTAAATCAGCTTTATGTGCAGTTAGTTTATTTAACAATTTTTTAATAACTATTTTTGTATAGTGTTTATTTAAATTTTCTGGATCATCATCTATATTGACAGATATTTTATCCGGATTCATCTCTCTTAATCAATTTATATCTATTTTTACTGAACGGAGGGTTGTTTCATTTAAGGCATTTGATTCAATTTCACAAATATCACCAAGGTGAATCCATGCTTCTTTTAAACCCATTCCATATTTTGATAATCTATTTTCTTCATTTTCTCTGGGATTTTTTGCATTTAATTTTAATGCTCTACCAAACTCTTCGTCATTCATGCCATAACTATTATCTAAAATAACTATTTCATTGTTATCTCATGTAATTTGAACTTTACATTTATCACTATTTGGACGATTTGTTAATTCGTCTTCATGATCTAAAAAACTTTGTAATGAATTATCAATAAATTCTGCTATAAGTCTTTCATTTTTTCTATTTGTGTTTCTAAGTGTAAAATAAATACCAGTACCAATACTAATATCATATTTCTTAATTTCTTTTGTCATGTTTATCTCCTGTTTTCAAATCAATAAATTCAATAAATGCTTTAAATGCTGTTTTTATAACTTCTACATTAACTGCATTCCCAAGATGTTTTAATGTTTTATTTTCGGTTCCATAAAATTTATAAGTATCAGGAAAACTCTGTAACCTTGCTGCTTCTCTTACTGTTATATATCTTTTTTCCGGCCCGTATATTAATCTATGATTTATAGCAACAAGAGTCGGTGATTCACTCAATCTTTTAACTCGAATCCCACTAGGGCGAAACTGAATCAAACACTCGAAAATATCACTAAATTCATTTCCGGCCTGTCATTCAAATTTCTTTAATGTTTTAGTAAAAATTTTATTCTCTCTTATATGTCATTTTTTCATCCAATTATCAATTAAAGTTTTATTTTTAAAATAAAAAACTCTATTCTTATTAACTATCTTTTGTTTTCATATCGGCATATTAGATAGGTCGTAGGTTTGGCCAAATTCTTCTATTCAAATCGGAAACCCCAACTTTTCGTTTTTTAATAGAAGATCTTTAATCAACTCATTTCAACAATTAAGGATAAAAATTTTATCCTCATCTATTTTAGTTCTTTCAACATCATCTTTAGATAACTCTTTAATCAATATATCTTTTATTGAATTTTTGTTCTCTTTTGTTATATCCTCTTTTTTTATGATTATTTCCTCATTACATATATCTTGTCTTACGGCAAGAATTATTGCTCTTTTTCTTGTTTGAGGAACCCCGACGTCCTTTGGCGAAAGAATTAATGGTTTTTTAATAACATTGTAACCGCTTTCAGATAGTTCTTTCCTTATTATTTTTCAAGTTTTTTGTTCATTGTGAGAAACTAAGTTTTGAACATTTTCTAAGATTAAAATTTTAGGTTTAGCATTCGTTTTGTAAGAATTAATTATTCTTGTTATTTCTCTAAAAAGCACACCGCGTTCATCTTTTAATCCTGCTTGTTTTCCACTTTTAGAAAATGTTTGGCAAGGAAATCCACCACAAACAACATCTGGTGATCTTAAGTTTTGCTTAATAGGGTCTATTTCTTGTATATCTTTTATTTCAATATCTTTGTCTGGGTCATGTTTAAAATTTTTAGTGTATGTTTCAATTGCGGATTTATCAATTTCTGAAGCATATAAACATATACTTTCTGGAGAAAACTGCTCCATAGCTATTCTAAAACCACCTATACCAGCAAATAAATCAACAAATGTAAAATTTTTCTTTAATACCGACATTATTTAAGAGTTCCTTTCTATAAATGTATTTAATATTTTTAGAGTTTGCTTTAAAGCTTATAAAGTAATGTTATTTTTAAAAAACAAAAACAATTTGACTAATTTTAAAAAGTGTAAAACAAACATAAATAGGTATTTATTTTGTAATATATTTAATTTGTTTTTTAACAATTTCTTTATAAACATAATATCGAAAGTTCAACAGAGTTGTGTTTTTTAATTTTACTAATCAAAATTTACTTCTAATTAACAAAGAAATTGTCGTTTATTTTCATTCTTTTTTTTCTTTTTAGTAATTTAATTATATATATATATATATATATTGAATAAAATTGTCAAAAAAACCTTTTTTTTAGTTGAATTTTATATTTTTTTGTTTCCTTTATTGTTTTTTAAATAAAAAAACTTAGCAATTATTTTTTGTGTTGCTAAGTTTAAATATTAAATTTCATTCTTTTGAAGTAAGACTAGTGTTTCGATATGGTGTGTTTGTGGAAACATATCGTAGGGTTGAACTTCTTTAATTTCATAACCGTTATTTATTAATTCTTTTAAGTCGCGTACTAAGGTTTTTGGTTCACAACTTAAATAAATAACTCTTTTTATTTTTGATTTTATAATTGAAGAAATTGTTTCTTTACCCAAACCTTCACGTGGTGGATCAAAAATTACCATATCAACAATTTTGTAATTATCTACTAATCATTTGTTTGCATCAGCATTAATAGCTATAACATTATCAATTTTGTTTTCTTTGATATTTTGTTTAGCCATTTGTGTTGAAATTTCATTTATTTCAATTGTATAAACCGTATTTGCTTTGGAAGCAACAAATAATCCTATGGTCCCAACACCACCAAAAGAATCCAAAATATTAATTAATTTACAAGTTGGAATTCAATCATATATTTGTTTATAAATTAAATTCATAACGTTTTCATTAATTTGATAAAAAGTATCATTTTTAACATTAAAAGTTAATTTACCTATTTCATGTTTATTACCTTTATGATTTAAAAGATTTGTTCACGTTTTACTATTTTTATTAAAAATAGAAAACTTATACTTTGTTTCTTGAAGATTTAATTTTTCCAATTCCTTTACAAACTCTTCTCTTGGATCGTTTTCGATTTGTAAAATAATTTCGATATTACAAAATGTACTTTTTGGCGATCTTAATGTTATTTTATGTGGTCTGAATTTAAAAATTGCTTCATTTATTTTTTTCTCAAAATCACTTTCCGGATTTAATAAAAATGATTTATAAAAATTACGAATTGAAACAGCTCCAAAAAATAATTCTTCTTGTTCCACCAAATCATGGCTATATTTTTTAAAAAAGCCTAAAATGGGTTTTTCGTTTTCATATTTAACTTGCAATGTAATTTTGTTACGATATCCTCATTGACAAACTGATTTAATAATTGGTAAAACATTTGAATAAGATAAATTTCTTTCAAACAAACTGTTAATAATAAATTGTTTAAATTTTAGTTGGTTATCGTAACTCAAACTCATAAGAGGTGCAGAACCTGTTTCATATAATAATTTTTTGTTATTATCTAAATATTCTCTTAGCGGAGAAAAATTACGATACTTTATTACTTTTGCAAAACAGCATTTCTTTGAGTAATATGTTATTTGAATATCTGCTTCTTCATTAGGTAGTAAATTATAAACAAAAACAGGGATATTAAAATCTCTTAAAACACATAAACCTTCGTATGATAAACCTAAATAAAACACAGATGCTTCATTTTTGACGCGTTTTATAATTAAACCTTCTTTTAATTCTAATTTCTTTTTATTAACAGCCATTTTACATCACCTATTTTCCTAAACAAAATTTATTAAACATATTATCTAATAAAGCTTCATTATCATGTTCTTTATTTAAAATTTCTCTTAAAATGGTTCAAGCTTTGTTTATATCCAATATTACAACTTCTGGTCCAAAACCATTATTCAAACTCTCTAAAGCAGTATTTAATTCATTATTACATTGTTTTAAAAGGCCTAAACGTCTTGTGTTATAAATTAATTCAGGGTCTTCATAATCTAAATTTAAATAATTCTTAATTAAAATATTTTTTAATTCTCAAACATTTTTTTCTTTTGCGGATGTTAAAACATAGTTTATATTTTTTTTATCTTTTATTAAATCGGATTTATTTAAAACAGGAATATATATTTTATCCTTGGATAACTCTTTTATTAAATTATCTTCCTCAGTTTGAATTTGATTAGGATTAAATAAATGAACAACTATTTTTGCTTCTTTGATAGCATTAATAGAACGATCGATACCAATTGACTCAACTTTATCTTCTGTTTTTCTAATCCCTGCTGTATCTATTATTTTAAAAGGTATTCCGTTAATTTCGTACTCGCCTTCAACAATATCTCTTGTTGTTCCTGCTATATCTGTAACTATTGCTTTTTCTTTGTTTAGAAGTAAGTTTAAAATTGATGATTTTCCTGTATTGGGTTGACCAACTAATGCAACTTTAATCCCATTATAAACATCACTAGCATTTTCAGATTTTTTGATTATCAAATCAATATTGTTTTTTAAATTCAAAACTAATTTAATTAATTTGGTTTTATCCATTTGCTCAATATCATTATAATCTGAATAATCAATATTAATTTCAATAATTGAGATAATTGTTAATAATTGTTGTTCTAATTGTTCAATTATTTCATTATCTTTATTATCAAATTGTTTAATAGCAATTTCTGCTTGAATATTAGTTTTTGCATGAATTAATGAATTTATAGCTTCAGCTTTTTCTAAAGTGATTTTCCCATTTAAAAAAGCTCTTCGGGAAAATTCACCTCTAGAAGCTAATCTCGCACCATTTGCAATTATTAAATTTAAAATTTTATTAGTTACTATAATTCCACCGTGTGCATTAATTTCTATTGTATCTTCACCTACATAATTTTTATTACCAATAAAGAAATTTACTAACACTTCATCAATTATTTTAGAATTATTAGGATCTTTTATATAACCATATGTTATTGTTTTGTCTTTACCAATTTTTCCTGTATATATTTTTTTAATTATTTTAATAGCTTCTGGACCAGAGATTCTAATAATAGAAATAGCTTGATTGATATTTCCTGAAGAAATAGCAACAATAGTATCATTATAATAGTTATTCATATAAATTTTAATTATAATTAAAAAATTAAAAAATAAGTTAAAAAAGTTAAGTTTTTAAATTTGTTAAATTAATAAATATAATAACGTGTGTCAAAAAGTTAATAACTTAATTTTACTGCTTAAATTAAGTTCAAAATAATTTTATTAAAATGTAAATTATTCTAATATTAAATAAGTACTTTTCTACATTATATTTTTTAGCAAAAAACAAAAAATGCATTATAAAAAAAGTTAGACTATATAAATCTAACTTTTTAAAAATAAATTATCAAATTTTTACCCGTTTTTTAGGGTCTAAAAACATTGGATCACCTTTTTTAATATCAAAAGCAGTATAAAAATCATCCGAGTTTTGCACTTGAACATTAGCTCTTAAAATTGTGGGAGCGTGAACATCAGTGTTAAGTAATAATTTTTGTAATTCTTTTCTATATTTTGATCTTCAGTTTATTGTGTAATTTATATAAAAATGCTTTGCATTGAAATCTTTTTCACTTTTAGCAGCTTCTAAAGCACAAGAAACACCACCGGCATCAGCAATATTTTCAGATACAGTTAATTTACCATTACATTTACCAGCTTCGGTTTTTCTACCGTCAAATAACTTAATCATTTTTTCTGCTCTTTTATCGAATTCAATTTTGTCTTCTTCTGTTCATCAGTTAACCATGTTACCAACTTCATCAAAATTTGCACCATTATTGTCAAAAGCATGGGAAATTTCATGAGCAATAACAGCACCAATACCACCATAATTTGAAGAAGATGACTGTTTTGAACTATAAAAAGGTGCTTGTAAAATACCCGCCGGGAAAACAATTTTATTGTTTGTCGGGTTGTAATATGCATTTACCATTGCTGGAGTCATTGATCATAAATCTTTATTTTTCTTTTTGTTGTATTCTGCAAAATTTGCTTTACGTTCAATTGTAATAAAGTCTAAAATATTCATTAAGAAATCATCAAAACCATTGTATTGTTTTACAACCAATTCTGAATAATAATCTTCAATTATTTCTGGATAACCAACATAAACACCAATTTTAGAAAGTTTTAAAATCGCTTTTTCTTTAGTTTTTTGTGATAATCAATCATTTTGACTTAATCTATTTTCATAGATTTTAATCATTTTGTAGATCATTTTTTCAACATTTTCTTTATTGATTCTTCCAAAGTATTCTTCACCGTAGTATTTACCAAAAACCATTGAGTAAATTCCATCAACAACTAACTTAACTGCAGTTTTCTTTTTATCTAAAGGTTTAATTTGTCCGCTTAGATTACGCTTAAACTCACCGGAAATGACTAAACTGTTGTAATCTAAATATTTTGCTAAATCTAATAAAGTGTTTACATATAAAAATGCTTTATAATTTTCGAAATTTTCTTTATTTATTAATTTTGCAAAATTATCAATTAAATCATTTGATACACAAACAACCTCTTCAATTTTTTCGTTAAAAATTGAATTTAAAATCTTAGAAAGTTTTAATTCTTTAATTTTATTATCAAATTCGCTAACTTTTTTAGGGTTATAAATATTAGTGATAATAGCTCATTCTTCAGCAGATAAAATATATTTAGCAGCTTCTGTGTCTCAAATTAATGCCTTGTTAATTAAGTTTTCTACTCATTTTTCGTCTTTATTTACTTTTGATAAAAGTTTTTTAGCCATTGCGATTCAAATTTTATAAAAGTCGTTCTTTCTTTCTTCATTCGCATAATAACTTTTTTCTGGAAGAATAACAGAAGGACAAGAAACAAATAATGTTTGTCTTTCATAGTTTTTAAAATCAGTTTCAATCATAAAAGGAATTGGAACTTCAAAACCTCTAAGAGCTAAGTTTTTGTAATTTTTTTCAACATCTGCCCATGAATTTAATTCTTCAATTTCTTTTAAAATTGATAAAACAGGTTTAATACCATTTTTCTTTCTGTCATTTCAATTGTTTGCTAATTGATAAAGTTTTACCATTTCTAATAATTCTTTATTGTCTTCAATTTCTCTAGTATCTACAGATCATTTTGATAATAAACTTGTTTTTAATTTTGTTAAACCTTCATCTAGTCTTTCAAATGAACCAATAGTTGATTTGTTGTCGGGGATTTTGTGTTTTGCTAATCATTCACCATTAACAGCTTCAAAAAAGTTTTCTTTTATTAATTTTTTATTCATATTTCTCCTTTTATTTTTCCTTTAATGTTTTTTTATTTAAAGTATAAAACATATTTAAATTATTATTGTATAGTATTTTTTTGTAATTTTTGTAATCTAATTTCTCAAAAACAACAGATATGTTTAACTGTTCAGCTTTGTTAAGTAAAAGACCAACATATAACATTATTTTTGGGTTATTTAATCTTGATGTAATGTTTTTATCAAATCAAATAATTTTTACTCATTTATCTATTGCAGAAATAATATCATCATTTATATCGTCTAACTTTATTGCTATCGAAGCCTTTGGTTTAATTTCTTGAATTTGTTCAACCTTTTTCTTTGCCTTTAACATACTTTTCTTTGAGTTTAAAGAAATTAATTGAACAAAAGAATGATCTTTAAAAATAGCGTTTTCAATATTCTTATTATCAATTAGGTTAAAAATAAAATCATTAACATTTAAAACCTTACCATGGGGCTCAATAGCATTAATATTTTCGTAAATTTTAATAAAAAAGTTTTTATAAATATCTAATGATGAAAGAATTTTTGGATCAGAAATATTCAATGCCTCAAATTTTTTCTCTGTTAATAAAAAGTTTAGTTTACTATTCTCATCACCAAAATTATTAAATGAAATTGTTTTAAAATCAATTTTGTTAGTTTCATTAATTTCATTTAAAACGTAATCATAATTTTCTTTAAATTTTTTAAAATATTCTATTTCACTAAAATCATTAGGTAATCAAAAATCTTCTAAAAAAGGTATCACTTTTAAATAATCAAAAATTACTTCATAATTGTAAAAATCTTTTCCAACCAATAAATTACTTTCAAAAGCAAAAAAACTACTAAATAAATTTTTATATAAGTGTGAATTGTTTTCAATTATTTTGATTCCCTTATTAGCTTGTTTTGTTTTGAATTTAGAAAGAGGAAAAACAAAAAATATTTTGTTTCAATCTAAAAAAACTTTAATGTTTTTTAGTTTGTTTTTGTAAAAAACTTCCTTAAATAATTTAACAAAGTTATTAATGTTGTTAATGTTTTTTATGTTTAAAACAAACCCGCAGGCTAAATATTTACTATTTGTATCAAGCAAGTAAGATACGTTTGTATTAATAGCCTCAAAAACAGCTTCTTCGCGAGAATTAATTTCATTTCAATTGATAGTAACCACAGCGTTATTTTCATCAACAAAATTCATTTCAAGATTAACCTTTGTTTTATGTCATGAAAACTTAGTTAATTGTTTTTCAAAACTAATTAAAACGTTTTCCTTATTCTTAATGGCATTAGAGAAAACAAAATTAGATTTCTTATCAAGTAAAGATTGAAAGTCTTGTAATTTTTTTCATCTATTATTTAAAAAATTAATCTTTTTAAGAAAAAAAGGCTCATTATAAATATTAGAAATTCCATTTAAATATTTAATTCTTTCTTGTTGTAAGTCTAATTCAAGACAAATAAAACCGTTTTGATTTTTAACAAGTTTTTCTTTTCTCTCTAATCAAAAAATGAATCATAAAGAAATTGCTGAAAGTAAAATAGCAAAAATCAATACTCAAATAAAGAGTAGCGAATCAATTTTTTTAATCATCTAGACTACCATCTCATTTCTTAATTGAGTGATGTGATTTTTCAAATTGTTTTGTTGTTTTTTGATTAGCAAATTTAACAGTAATAATTGAGCCTACCATATCAATTATTTCACCGCGACCAAAAAATTTATGCATAATGTAATCTCCAACAACTAAGTCACTATTGTTTAAATGGTTTTCTTCAGCTATTGAAAAATCATTTGCTAAACTAACGCTTCCATTCTGTTCGTAAATACCTGCTTCGGTTATAAATCTACTTCTTTTAGCAAAGCCTGATCTATTAATTGCAAAAGATAAAAATAGTTTTCTCTTTGCACGAGTAATTGCTACATAAGCAAGTCTTCTTTCTTCCTCTAATCCTTCAATATTTTCTTCACTTGTATTAGAACTACTTAAGAAAGTAAAATCTTTATTAGGGGCAATTGTTATTGCTCTCTTGAGAGGAAAAATACCTTCAGCTAAACCACAAATAAATACATAATCAAACTCAAGACCCTTTGCGTTATGTACTGTCATTAATGATACAAAACTTGTTGCATCATCTTCGACATCACGGTCTGTAATTAGAGTAATTTCTTGCAAGTATTCATCAATAGTACCGTGAGTGTTAATTTTTTCTCATTGTTCAATTGCTGCAATTAAACTTAAAAAGTTTTCTTGTTTAGCTTCATATTCCTCTTCTGAACCTTTAAAAGTTTCAAAGTAGTTAATCTTTTTAAACATAAATTCTTTTAAAGTGCTACTAATATTATTTGATTTTAAAGCTGCTCTTGCTCAACGTATATCGTTAATTAAATAAGCCAATCTTTGTAAGGTTGATGTAGAAATACTCAATGTTTCTTGTAATTCATCAAAATGCTTTTCGATAGCAGAATATAAATCTAAGTTTTTACTTCTTGCAAATTCTAAGAGTTTATCAATTGTAACTTCTCCAATTTTACGTGATGGTTTATTAATAATTCTTAATAAAGTAATTTCACTACCATCGTGAATTACCCTTAAATAAGCTAAAGCGTCTTTAATTTCTTCTCTTTGATAAAACTTGATAGAACCAAATAACTTATAAATTGTATTTTCTCTAATTAAAGCTTCTTCAATTGCTCTTGAGTAGCTGTTAGTTCTAAACAAAATCGCAATATTTTTTAATTGAACACGAGATCTTTTTAGTTCAGAAATTTTTTGAGCTATTCAAATTGCTTCAGCTTCTTCACTATGACCACAATAAAATTCAACGTCTTCACCTTCTTCATTTTCAGTAAATAAATTTTTTTCTAATCTAAGTTTGTTTTTTTGAATTAGTTTATTAGCGTGATATAGAATTTTTTTGGTTGAACGATAATTTTCTTCAAGTTTTACTGTAAGTGCATCAGGATAATCTTTATGGAAATTTATAATGATATTAATATCTGCATTTCTTCAGCTATAAATTGTTTGATCCGGATCACCAACAATTGTCAAATTATTAGTTGAACATAATTTTTGTAAAATCTTGTATTGGATAACACTTGTGTCTTGAAATTCGTCAATTAATAAATAATCGAATCTTTTTGCTCACTTATTAGCAATATTTTCATATTTTGGATCATAAAATAACGTATATACAAACACTAATAAATCATCAAAATCCAAAGCCTTAGATCTTTGGAGTCTTTCTTGATAGTGTTTGTAAATTAATTCTTTAGTTTCTATTGCTTTTCTTTCTTCTGGAGACATTGAGCTATCTTCTTGTTCGTTTTCAATATTTAAAAAATCAAATAAAGAATTTTTTTTATTTTGAATGTATGAAATAATAGAGTTGTAGCTAAATTGAGTATTGGTAATTTCTAATTCAGCATAAACAGATTTTAAAATTGCCCTTTGATATATCTCGTCGAGAATTTGAAAATCATTGTCATAACCTAAAAGATGAATTTCTTTTCTCAATATCTTTGCACAAATAGCATGAAACGTACTTATTATTGGTAATTTATTTGGGTTGTCAATCATGGTTACGACTCTCTGTTTCATTTCATTAGCTGCTTTATTAGAAAAAGTCAAAGCTAATATATGTGAAGGATTAATTCCTAATTCATCTACTAGGTAAGAAATCTTATAAGTTAAAACCCTTGTTTTTCCTGAGCCAGCACCAGCAATTATCCGAAGAGGACCTTCGTTGTGTTCTACTGCTTCTCTTTGTTGTTTATTTAATTTATGTAAGTCTACCATGTTTTTACCTCTTAAATTTAGATTGTTCTTTTAAAATTATACCTTATTACACATTATAAATAATGAGTAATAAAGAAAAGAAAGTGTTTTGTAACTATAAAATTAAAACAAAGATTAATTTTGATACTAATTCACTCAAAATATTTAACACATATTTAATAAGTTATATAATGTATTTAAAAACAAAATAATGATAAAAAAAGAGGAAAAATATGCAAATTTTAAAGTTAATAAATTCTTTTTCGGCTTCTGTTCTGCCCCTAGCAAACAATGTTGCTATTGTTTCCTCTGATATTAACATATCAGAAGAAGAGAAAAGAATTCTAACTTTTGTTGAAGAATTTTTAACCGAAGATAGTAAGGAATTAGAAAGTATAGCAAAACAATTTGATATAAAATTTTCAGCGAAAAAAAATATTGAAAGAATGTTTGGTAATAAGAAAGATGAAATTCTAAAAAAGTTTTTTATTAAAATGAAAAAAAACGGAATTATAAATTCTGAAGAACAAAATCTTTTAGAATTAAATGATGAAGTAAAATCAAAATTGAATAAAAAATTTCATTCTATTTTAGTTGAATCTTTAAAACAAATAAAATTAGAAAAGAAAGAAATAAACAATAATGCAAAAAGTTATTATAAAAGAATTAAAACCGATATTAAAAAAATGTTTGAAATTAATGATGATGGAGTTGAATCATCTAAAAATGTTGAAAACAAGATTTTAAATTTAAAAGAATTGTTGGATAAAATTCAAAACTCTATATTGCAAAAAACAAATTTAGCTAATAGATTGCTTACTGGGTCTACTGTAATAACCGGAATTTCGATCGGAACAGGTCTACTGGCTGCATCTTTATATACACTTATACCGTTTACTTTTGGTGCCACATCTGTTCCGGCTGCAGCCCTTAGTCTTGCAACTGGAATTTTGGGATCTATTGCTTCTGCACTAAAAATGGCTTATTATGATGTTTTAAAAACAATTGAGTCATTTAAAGAAATTGAAGATACCTTATCTAAGTATTCTTTTATGACTGTAACTGAAATGGCATTAAAAACAACTTCTTTTTCTCTTTCCCTTTTTAAATTAAAATACAATATTGTGAAATTTGATTCTTTAATTAATCCAAACTCTTTGTCAAAAGTTAGTACATTCATTGCTCCATTAATCTCTACAAAAAATTTATTAGAGGATATAAATGAATTAGACGAATTTAAAAAATTTAATAATGAAATAAAAGAAAGTTCCTTAGAACTATTAAAAACAATTTCTAGATTAGAAACAATTAAATGAACTGTTATAAACGAAACAATAATTAATAAGCCATATACACAAGGCGGTGTTGGTGGTACTAACACACATTTTAAAAATCTTAAGACCGGAGAGATAAAGACATTAGAAGAACTTTTAAAGTTAAATAATTTTGAATTAAGTATAAACGGCTTTTTAAGGGTTAAAGACCCAAATAAAGGAGAATACTTAAGAACATTTCCAAATAAAGTAAAATGAGATAATTTAGGATAAGACAATGACACTATTAATTATTTATTGTGCGATACTTTCGCCATTGGTTATGATTTATTTTGTTGTTGGGTTTTATTTTATTTGAAAATATAACAAAAAAACAATTTTTACTTGCGACTTTAAAACAGGAGCAAAAAAACAAATTTTAGCAGAATCAATAAAATTACCCCAATCAACATTTGATAAATTTTTTGAGTTTTTTAAAAAATCTAAAACTTTTTATATCTCGTGGTTATTTATATTAATATTTATTTTTGTTTTTACGCTAATTACATATTTAGTGTTCTATTTTACAGTTTCAAAAAAAATTGATTTTTATGATTCTATTTTATTAGTCATTATTTTTGGTGTTATACTCGAACCTTTATATTTTTTAATAAAAGGTCTTATTAAGATAAACAAAACTAAAAAAAATATAAGAGATTGAATAATAGAAAATGAAAAAATAGAAAAAAGTCATTTAAATATTGAAAAGCCAGTAAATTATGACGATTTTAGGAATATTATTTTAAACGAAGACTTAGAAATTAGAATTCCAATATTCAAAAATTCAGAGTCGCATTTTTATGGAATGAAAATATTAAACAAAAGAAAAAAATTTATTAATGATGGCGTAATAGATAATAATGAATTATTATACTTTATATTATTTGATTATACTTCTGCTCAAATTAATAAGATTTCTTATACCAAAGAAAATTATTTATATTTTATAAAGGAAATCTTAGAAAATGAATATAATAACATTTAAAACACTTTTAATAATTCTTTTTGTTTTTTCTTTAATACTATTTTCATCTTTTTTTACCTTATTATTGTTGTTTTTTCTTCCTATACTAAAAAGAATATTGTTAAAAAGGGGTGCTAAAAAAATTTTTTTATCTAAAAAAATAAAAATAAATGAGATTTTTTTTAAAACAATCAATCAAAAAATAAAAATTAGTTTTATTTTTTTAAGCATATTTTTGGCGATATCAATACTAATGAGTTTATCTATTTTTTATCCATGACTAGATGTGTTGATTAATTTATCTAAATGAAAATCACAAATTAATACAGTTGTATTGTTTCCATTTTTTACTACGGCATTATTACTTTTTATTTTCATTTTTTCTTTAACATTAATAATTCAGATATGCATAATAAAGAGAAAGTTTAAAAATTGAGAAATTAAAAACAATAAATTAAATGGAGTTTTATTTGAAGAAATTGAAACTATAGAATCAAAAGAGATTTTCAGCATATTTAAGTTCTCAAATGATTTAAATATGACTTACATTACTAACGTGTGGCCTTTTTTTAGTAAACAATACAAAATTAAAAATCAAAATTGAAAAAACTATTTTTATAAATATAATGAAACTAAACGAGATGAGGAATTTTATTATTTTTTAATATTCAATTATGAAGACGTGGCTATAGATAACACAATTTTCAAGATTGAAGATTATTCTTACATTTATCAAAACAGAGATAAAATATTTAGTTATAACAAAAAGACAGGAGAATAAAAAAACCTGTCTTTTTGTTTTATTAATTTAAGATTTCTATTTTTGGTAATTCTCTTTTCTTTGGATAAATTTTTAATTTATAATCCTCATCTTCAAACATTTCTTCAAATTTATTTTTTCAAACAGTCTTTGTTCGAGAAAATTTATCATTTCAATTTAATCTTGTAGCTACAACGCCTGTTAAAATCATAAAAATTTGTAAATTAATTGCTATTGTTGCTAAAACTGTTGGTAAACTTACAACAAGTTTTTCCACAGTATTCATTTTTTGTCCTCTTGCTGCCTTTAAAAAAGCATCTGTTGACATTAACATAAAACTTAAAAAGACAAAAACTCATAAAAACGAAAATAATCTTTGTCTATCAAAAATAAATCTTGATAATTTTCTACCATTATCATTAGCTATAATTTTAATCTTACAGATAAGCATTCCAACCGTTTGCCCGCCTGTAATTATTGGAATCACAATAAATTCAAAAATATTAAAAACAATTAAACCTAATAATCATATTCTATAAACAACTTCTTTATATACAATATTATTTAAGAGAAAATCAGCTTTTTTGTAATTGAATATTAAGAAAGAAGTACCAACAGAAAAAATTACAAAAATAAATAAATCAATGAATGTACTAAGCAACCTTATTCAAAAATTTGCTTTTATGTTCTGTTTTTTTATCATATAAATTTTTTAAAAATTAAATCTCACTTTTTCACAAAACCGTCAGTAAGTTCAAATAATTTTTTTACATCAAAAGTTAAGAAAAAATTATTATTCTTCATTTCTTCTAATCAAGCAGGTTTTAAATTTTCTATTTCTTGAATTAAAGCTTTTTTAATATTATCTAGTGATTTAGATTCTAAACTATTTTTTCTTGTTTTAAATGTACCTAAAATACCAGCAACATAATAACAATAGTTAATACATTTTGCAAACGATAAAGCTTTTCTTACAGAATCGTTGTCTAAAGAAACTTCCTTAAAAATATTATTTCAACTACGTGTTAATGATTTTGGGTTGAACATTAAAAAACTATAATTTCAATTTTCAATTCATGTATCAGGAAAGTAAGCAAAAGTTTTAGAATTTAAAAGCGCACGGAAAACTAAGTTGGGTGAATATTCCAAATTTAAGTCTCTAGTTTTAGGTGTGTCCATAACCTTCTTAGCTATTTCTGTTTTTACAAAAGTATTAAAAACAAAAGGAGTAACTAAGGCAAAAGGCAACACATTTTTTTCTAAGTCCACTAAACCTAAACCAGGGAGCAATTCCGATTTAATTAGAGAATGTGAAATAGATTTGCTAAATCCAGGCATTTCCACAAAATCAGGTTTATCTTGAAAGCCTTCTAAAAATTTATCAATTCTTTTAATAAACTCATTTTTTAATTTACAGTATGAATAAAGAATAAATACATAAGGTGTTTCCACGTTTTTTAAAGCATCATTAATAACAATATCAATATGTTGGTGTGTTGTATTGAAAACAACCTTCAAACGATCTTTTAACTTATTGTGTAATTCATCAATAGCAATAAAGTGTTCTTCTTTTGGTCGATCAATTGTAACTATAACGTCAAAATTTTGGCTTTTTTGTTTGTATAGGTTATTAAAAATGTCTTCAATAGAAATAGCGGGGTTATATATTGGAACAATAATAGTTAAATTTTTGCTACTCATAAATACCTACATTTTAATTTGTCCTGCTACACGAGGGAAAGGAATAACATCTCTAATATTAGCAACACCAGTTACATACATAACTAGTCTTTCAAAACCAATTCCAAAACCACTAGATGGAGCGTAGCCAAAACGTCTTAAATCTAAGTATCACCGTAAAGGTTCGGTTGATATTTTTAAATCATTCATTCTTTCAAGTAATTTTTCGTATCTTGCTTCCCTTTGGCTTCCACCGATTAATTCACCAATGCCAGGAACCAATAAATCAAACGCCCCAACTGTTTCTTTATCATCGTTTTGGTGCATATAAAACGCTTTAATATCCTTAGGGTAATTAATTACAGCAACAGGCCCTTGAACAATTTTCTCTGACAGGAATTTTTCATGTTCAGAAGCTAAATCCATTCCAAAGAAGATATTTTGTTCTTCAAAGGAATCTTTATAGTTAGCTAATTGTTTAACAACATCTCTATATTCAATAACTGTCAATTTATTATCTAAAAACTTATTTAAAGTTTCAATTAAATTAGGATTGATTGAATTTAAATAAACCATTTCATCTGGATAATTTTTAATAGTATTTTTGATAACAGTTTTTAGTAGATCATCTGCTAATAAAATAATATCTTTTAATTCATAAAAAGCAACTTCTGGTTCTACCATTCAAAACTCAGCAAGGTGTCTTGATGTGTGAGAATTTTCTGCTCTAAATGTTGGCCCAAATGTGTAGACTTGTTTAAATCCGGCAGCGTATGATTCGGCATGTAATTGTCCGGTAACACCTAAAAAAGCTTTTTGTTTAAAAAAGAAATCTTTTGATTCATCATCTACCAACAATGTTTCTCCTGCTCCTTCTCCGTCATTAGAAGTAATAATTGGTGAAGCCATATATAAAAAGTCATGTTCTTGGAAATATTTATGAATTTCATAAGCTAGTGAATTTCTAATTAACATAACACTTTTGAATAGATTTGTTCTGTTTCTTAAGTGCGGAATTTCTCTTAAAAATTCTAAAGAAGTTTCTTTCTTTTGAATTGGGAAGTCTTCATCTACACCATTTAAAATTGTTATTGAATCCAAGGCTAATTCGAGTGGTTGTTGTGCTTGAGGTGTTAAGTGAATTAAACCTTTAGCGATTACTGATGTTCCTAATGAAAGTTGTGATAAGTTTTCGTTTTGAATGATCTCACCTTTAGCAACAACTTGTAAATTAGATACAGTACTTCCATCGTTAATTGTTAAGAATCTTATTTTTTCATTTCCTCTATTTGAAACTAACCAACCTTTAATTTCAAACTCTTGGTTTTCTTTGATGTTTTCAACTTTTTGTAATAATTTTTTTAATGTCATAATTGACTCCTAGTTATAAAGTGTAATTTAATTATAATTAAAATTATACTTAAATTATTTTTGAATGTTTATTTTAAATTATATTAATGAGAAAATTTTGAAAATAAAACTTAAAATAAAAAGAAAAATAGGCAAAGCCTATTTCTACGATTTTGTTGTTTCGAAATAATAAGAAGCAATTTTTGTTCTTAAACTGTTGTCAATAATTGGGTATGTAAATAGGAAATAATTTTCATTTGAACTTGGTTGTGCGAAAATATCTTTTGCAATTTCATCATTTCCAAAATATCATTTTTCAATAAATTCATAGCTTAATTTATCAGCGGGGGTGTATGAAATATAATCAAAATTAGCTATTTCTGATAATTCTTCATCACCGAACGCTTCAGTAAATGCATCTTCAAATAAACTATAACCATTGTCAGAATTATTTCTAACGATTAACAATCAGTTTCAATATTGGCCTTCATTATTATCTACAAAACTATTTAATTCTTTTTCTCAGTTAGTAAAGTCATCTCAATGTGATGATTCAATACTGCTAAATTCTTTACTTGCTAATAAAGCCTCTTTTACAGCATCTTTTTCTTCATCAAAAATTTGTTTTAAAATTTTAGAAGCGTTTTCTTTCATTTCATCATCTATTAAATCCTTAACTTTTTCCAAAAGAAGACTATCTAAAAGATTTGAATCAGAACTATTTTTTATATTGTCTTTTAAAAGAAAATTATTGTGATAAATATTCTCTTTTAAAATATCCAAAAAGTTATTAGTATCTTCTTCACTAAGCTTGTGTGAAATAATTCATCCATCCATTAATAAATAATTATATTTTGGTCTTATAAAACGAATTAATCCATCTTCAACACTTGCAAAGTTATCTTGTGAATAATAGGCATCTAAAGCATCGCCATTATAAATAACTGCTGAATCAGATCTTCCTTCTTTAGGTTCAATTAAATGGTTTAACAATTCAAGTCCATCACCACTTAAATAGTTATATCCTGTGTTTTTAATTGAAAAACCAGACGAATCTTCAACAAACTTAATAAACGAATCTATTGCAATTTTGTAATTAGAATCATTAAAGTTAAATAGTTTTCCCTCTCCATTATGAGTAAAAAGAGTTTTTCATTCATCAGGATTTTTACCTTTGTAATTAAGTGCTCCTATCATTAGATTATCAATGAAAGCATTAGTTCATGCAACTCTTTGATATTTACTATCTTTTAAAATCGAAAAAATTTCGTTTCAATTGATAGGGTTTTCAATGTTTTCTAGGACATTTAATGCCTTTTCTATTTCGAGATTGGGTCTTGAATTTTCATTTATATTGTAAGCAACACCTTTGTCTTGAATGTAATAAGGAATAATAAAATCTGAAAAATGATCTCAATTGTCTAAGCCTTCGTTCTTAGTTTCAAAAGATCTTCATTTTTGATTGATTGTATCAATCTCAAAACCTATTTTATTTAATTCATCTTGGTTCATTAAACTTAGTTTATTATAAATAAGCTTGTCAAAGTTTTCTAAATGATTTTGAACATTTTCTGTAAAAAAGTTTTTTCGGATATTTCACTTGTTAGTTTCCGATCCAAAAATTCTTTCAAAATTGATTTTTTTGATTTTTTTGTCTAATATAAGTTGTGCTGTTTGAAAATCGCTTCCAACACCAGCGATAGCTTTATCTTGTGTTAATGCTTGGGTAAATTCATTAATTTCTTTAAATTCTTTGTAATTGTAATTCTTTTTAAGATTATTTACAATCTGAGGATGTAAATATGATTCGTAATTATAAACGCTTGGGCGATAATGGTTAGTTAATTTAAATATTAGTCCGCCTAAAAATAAACTAAATATTATAAAAAGCGATAAATAAAAAAGTATAACCTTAAAAATCTTTTTTTGCAATTTATAAAGCCTCCTTATAGAAGTCTTTTTGTGCTTGTTTTTTTGATAATAAAATCGCTTTTTTTGCTTTTGAGTTTTGAGTACCTTTGAATACTATATATAAGGTATTTCCAAAAATAACCACTAATAATGATATTGCCCCAATTGCTAAGGATCATGCTTGGAATTGACCTTCATATAATTGTGTGCCAAGAGTTTCGGTATTAGAAACTATTCTTGTAATAATAAAGTCATCAAATGAAAGCGTCATTGTCATCACAAAAGTAAAGCCAATTGAACCTAACATGTAAACAAAATATGTTTTAAATCATGTTTTAAATTTAGAATATCCCAAATCTTGGCTTGCTTCAAAAATATTCTTTGAAAACTTATCACTTTTAGGAAGCATTATTAAGATTCCATATGGTAAACACATAACTGTGTGGCCAATGATTGATCTAAAAAAACCTTCGCTAGTTGCTTTTAGTGTTCCAAAAAATAAAAAGTTTAAAACAATAGCTAAAGTTAAACCCGTAATAACATCAGGGTTAATCATTGGGACGTTAGATGTTGTTTGTACATATGATCTTGCACCTTTATTTTTGTTTCTTCAAAGTGCAAAAACAGTTAGTAAAGAAATTGTTATAACTAAAACTGAAGTTGCAATACCTAAAAGAAATGAGTTAACAAAGGCTAGAGTATGTGATTTTGAAAATAGTTCACTGTACGCTTCAAAAGATGTTCTATTTCATGTTGTTACAGAAAATATACCTTTGTCTGATGGGGAGTTAAAACTATAAATGGTTCCAAAAATAATAGGAACATATAAAAAACCTAAAATAATAAAAACATAAGAATATTTTAAAAAGTTTTTAATCTTACTCATAGTTTCCTCCTTGTCTTCTTTTTCTAATTAAGTATGGAATTCCATAAATAATTGCGTAGATAGATAACAATACAGATAAGGTAATAATAACCAAAGTGGAAGCGTTTGCTAAGTCAAATGGATTAGCTGTATTTGCAAATTGATTAATTAAGTTACCAATTAACTGCTTTTGACTACCATTTGGTAATAATTTGTCCGAAATAATAATTGATGTTGCTGACATCATTAAGACAATACCAAAACCACTTAGTATTGCCTTAGTTGAGTAAGGAATAATGACCTTAAATACGGTTTGAAATTTTGAGTATCCCAAATCTTCAGAAGCTTCTAAGATATTGTTTGGCATATCTTTTAAAACTTGGTATAAAGGTAAAACCATAAATGGTAAATATAAATAAACCATTCCAAAAATAATAAAGAAGTTATTGTTAAGTTGATTTTCATCAAAAATTGCTGAAAATAAACCTCTAACAGCTAAAGCCTTTGAAATTGTAAATATAGCTAAAGGACTTAAGATTAAAGTTAAACCTAAAATTTTAATTATTTTATATTTTGATCTTGAAACAATATAAGCATAAGGGAAGCCTATAATTAAGGCTACAAAAGCAGCTAAAATACCAGTTAGTAAAGATCTTCCAATAATTATTCATGTAGAAGGTTTTATGGCAATTTCTCAGTTTTCTAATTTTGTTTGTCCTTCTAAAGGTTTGAATGCATAAATGCATACAAAAACCATAGGTAAAATAATGAATAAAATAGCAAAAATAATATAAGGGATTAAAAAGGAGAATTGTAGTTTAGACATTGGCGAAGAAAAGTGTTTTGTTTTTTTCTTTTTTAAATCTTTAAATTTCATTTGTTTGTTCCAATTCTTTTTCTAATGCTTCAAGCTTTTTGTCTTTTTTCATTAAATGAATTGAATCAACGTCCCAGTCTAAAAATACTTCTTTTCCAACAGCATGTTTTGAAGATGTTTCAACATGAACAATTTTGCCCTTGCAATCAATGTCATAATTGTAGTAGCTTCCACCGTATGTTGATTTTACAATTTCACCAATAAGTTTTGCCTTAGATTTTACTCTAGTAATTAATATATCTTCTGGTCTAATTAAGGCATCTAATTTTTCACCAGGTTCAAATTCTTCATGAATTGTGTCAAAAGTTTTCGACATAAATTTGACTTTATTTGCTTTTACAAATGTTGCATCAAAAAAGTTTGAATCACCAATAAAGTTTGCTACTCATTTATTTACAGGGTAGTCATATAGTTCTTTAGGTGTTGTAAATTGTTCTACCTTGCCATCACGAATTACGGCAATTCTATCGCTTAATTGTAATGCCTCATTACGATCGTGAGTAACAAAAATAAATGTTAATTTCAATTTTTGTTGAATATCTCTCAATAAACTTTGCATTTTTTCACGAATTTTAGCATCAAGAGCACTTAGGGGTTCATCTAATAAAAGAATTTCTGGTTCAATAACTAGAGATCTAGCTAAAGCCACTCTCTGTTTCATACCACCAGATAAGAAGTTAACGTTCTTTTTCTCATTTCCCGTTAAACCAACAAGTTCCATCATCTGTTTAACTTCTTTATCCATTTCTTCGTTAGTAATTTTTCTTGTCAAGTATCTTTTTTCGTATGCTTCGGTTTTTAAATCAACATAATTTTCTCAATATGAATATTTGAAATCCATATCATCGATTCATTGTTGATATTTATTTCTTTTTCTTTGTGAAAGAGAGTTGTTTGTGTTTAATTCTTTTTCGTAAAGTTCAAATTCTTTATCTAAGCTTTTCATTTTTTGCTCAGCGTATTTTTTTCATTTTCTTTTTTGAACTGTTAATTTGCTTTCGAATGATTTAGGAACATTTTCCTTTCAAATACGTTTTAGTCTTAAACCATATTTAATATTGTTTTCAACATTTAAATGTGGAAATAAAGCATAGTCTTGAAAAATTGTAGAAACATCTCTTTTGTGAGGCGATAAATCTTTAATATCTTTACCATGAAGTTTAACTTCACCACGAGTAACTCATTCAAAGCCACCAATAATTCTTAAAATGGTAGTCTTACCAGAACCAGAGGGTCCTAAAAGGGTAATAAATTCACCTTTTTCAATATTAAGGTTAACGTTATCTAGAACAGTTTTATCTTCAAACTCTTTAACAACATCAACAAGTTCAATAATTGAAGAAGATTCTTTTTTAATTTTCTTTTTTTCCATATATTTCCTTTCTTTATTACGATTTAGTCTTTTGGTAGTAATAATCAATCATTTTAGTTTTTAATTCTAAATCAAGTGGTTGATAGGGTCTAAATTCTACATTAGACACCGTTTCTAAGTCAAAGATTGATATTGCTTTTAAGTCAGGGTTTTTATTTTTATCTAAAAAGTATCAATCTTTTAAAAAGTTTTTAATATTTTTATAACTTGGGGTGTAATTAATTACGTCAAAGTTATTAATGTTAGGTAAATTTTCGTAAGCAAAAGCATTTTTGAAAAAGTCATAATTTTCTTTATAAAAATTAGCATCAATTTCGTTTAAACTTTTAGCTTCATTCTCGTTTCTAAACAAATTGTGTTTAATAGTATTTTGATTAAGGTCTGAATTTTCTTTTATTTCTTGGTAAACATTTTGAATATATTCTCTAGTTAAGTCATTTCCACTTTTTATAACATCAGAGAAAATATATTCATTTAACCGGGAAAGTAATTTATCAGACTTAAAATCATTAATATCTTTAGAAATTATTCATGCATCAATATTTGTGTAACTATATTTAGGTCTTACAAACGAAATGTTATTACTTTCTTCAAGTGAAGCAAAATTATCTTGGCCATAATAAGCATCTAATGCATCTCCATTATACATAATTGCGATATCTGCTTTTCCACTAATTGGTTCAATAATACTTGAAACTAATTCTTGACCATCAGTAACTAATTTATTTCTGTTTATGTCCTTTATTGAAGCACCTGTTGTATCTAAAACAAATTTATTAAAATGATCAAATATATCTTCATAATTTGTTTTATCTAAAAGTTTTCAATTTCCTTTTAAATCTCTTTGGGTGTTGTCATTTAAATAGTATTTATAAAACTGGCCAATCATTGCGTTGTCTAAAAATCAATTAGTTCAATAAATTCTTGGATTTTTATATTTTTGAACAAGTGATTTCATAATGTCATATCATTCCATTCCATTCTTAATTTCATCAAAATTAGCACTTGAAACAACATTATTTCTTTTGTTCTTGAAAATCTCAAAGTTTTCAGTATTGTAAACTACCATTTTATCAAGTGTGAAATATGGTATTAAGAACTCATAAAAACTATCAATCCCTTTCTCTCCATCTACTTCAAAGCCTAATATTTCGTTTTTGTCATTATAATAAATATAAGGTTTAAATTTATTTTTATAAATTATGTTTTCAGGATTTATTTTTTTTATCTTTTCAATTATTCAATTATTGTAAAAATCAAACTGTTTTTTAACGTCTTTTGTGTATAAATTCATAATAATTTCTTTTTTATTATTTTCATTATATGTAGCGTTAAAAGCTTTTTGAAAATTTATTTTCTTCAATTTGTTTTCTAAAATTAATTGTGCTATTTGATAATCAGAACTAACCCCAGCAACGGCTTTTTTATTTTTAATTGCTCTTGTAAATTCATCAAGGTTAGTAAAAACATGATATGAATAATCTTTTTTTACTTTGTTTATAATATCTTTATTTAAATAAGATTCATAGTTATAAATACTTACTTTGTAAGGATTTGATAACTTTAAAAATAGAATAATTACAAAAAATAAAAATAATAAACTTGTGAATATAGATAGCAAAATAAGCTTGAGCCTATGAGTCATTCTACGAATTTTCATTAGTAGCCCGCCTTTTTGATTCTGTCTTCCTTGTCTACCCAATTATTATCTACTTTTACTTTTAAAAATAAATTTACTGGGTGTTCAAAAACTTTTGACATTTTTGTTCTTGCTGACATTGAAATGCTCTTAATTTTGTTTCCGCCTTGACCAATAACTATTCCTTTTTGTGATTCGCTTTTAACAAATATTGTAGCAAAAATAGTATAATGTAAGGTTTCATCTTCGCTTTCTTTAAATTCGTCTATTTGAACTGCTATTGAGTGAGGAACCTCTTGATATAAATTATTTATTGCGGATTCTCTAATGATTTCTTTGGCTATAAATCTTAAAGAGACATCGCTTAATTGATCTTCTTCATATGGAACTTCTGATTCATATGAGTATTTTTTAATTTCGTCAATTAAATCATTATAAGTGTTTTTAAATCCTTTTCCAACGCCTAAAACCGTTTTAAATCCTAACGATTTTAATTCTTGAGCTTTATTATCTAAAGAATTTTTATCTTCAACTAAGTCAACTTTAGTAATTACAGCAATTAAGTCAGCATCGGTTGTTTCTTTTATTTTGTTTATTATAAATTTATCTCCTGTTCCTAATTTTTCGTTTGCTGGAGTTATAAATAAAACAACATCAATGCTTTGTATTGTTTCATAACTTTTTTCATTTAATTTTTCTGACAATAAAAATTCAGCCTTATGAATGCCGGGAGTGTCAATAAAAATTATTTGACTTTCTTTATCATTATAAATTCCTTTGATATTATCTCGAGTAGTTTGCGCTAAGTTAGACACTATTGCTAAATCAAAATCTAAAATATTATTAATTAATGTGCTTTTTCCAACGTTTGGTCTACCAATTAAACCTACATAGCAAATTTTTTTCATTCATAAACCTCTCAAAAATAAGTATTAATATCTGTTAATTCCTAGTTTTGCCATAATATTATCAACATGGCCATTCATAATTTTTGCTTCTTCCTCAGATTGATGATCAAAACCAAAAAGGTGTGCAACACCATGAGCAAAAATATAACAAAATTCCCTTCTTAAACTGTGATTAAATTCTCTAGCTTGTTTTTTAATTTTTCAAGGAGAAATAATAATTTGTCCAAGTTCTAAAAAATCTAAAAAATCTAATTCATTAGCTGCCTCTAAAGGAAAACTTAAAATATCTGTAGTGTAGTTTTTATTTCTATACAAATTATTTAGTTTTTTCATTTTAAATTTGTTAACAAAAAGAAGGTCAACTGATAAGTTTTTTTTGCTTCCAAATTCTTCTTTTGCTTCTTTTAAAATATTTAAAAAATCTTGTTCAAATTTAAAGCAAAAAAGGCTCTTATTTTTAATGGTTAATTTATTCATAAAAATAATTATAAATTAACTGTAAAAAAATGCAAAAATTTATTATTATTTTTTTATATTCAAAAACTGCGTTTTTTCATTTAAAAACCTGTTGTTATGTGAGGTTTCAATGATCAACGAATTCTCTTGTTTTTCTTTGATAATTTTTTTAACTATTTTAAATGTTTTTTTAGAAAGATAATCAAAGCACTCATCCAGTAAAATAATTTGATATTTTTTTATTAATAATGGCAATAACTTTATTAATTGTAACTGTCCTAGGGATAACTTATTTTTATTAATTAAAATATTTGAAAAAATATCTAAATTTAATATTTTTAAAACAAACTGAAAATCCTTATTATTTAATATTTTGTCTCTTTCATTTTCGTTTATATTTCAAAATATATATGTGTATAAATCTAAATTAGGCAAATCTTTTTCTTTATCGGAAAAAAATACATGATCATCAAACCAGTTTTGACTAAATTCAGAGATATCTGTGTTATTGAAAACAACACTCCCTTGATATTCTTTTATCAATCCAGAGATAATTTTTATTAAGGTTGATTTTCCACTGCCATTTTGTCCAGTTATGATAAGACCTTTATTTATAGTTAAATTTAAATTATTAAAGATAAGTTTTTTATCATATTTAAAAGATAAATTGTTTAAGTAGATTGACCTAATAGGATTTTCAACTTTAAATAAAGAGATATTTGAGAAGGCAGGTATATCTAAAATAAAAGCGATTCTATGGTAGTTAAGTTTAAATATCTTATTTGCAATTAAAAAGTTTTGAAAATCATTAGCTGGGTTATTAATTATTGTTTGTATTTGTAGTATAAATAAAAGATTGGAAACATTATTTGAACTATTTAGAACAAAGACAATGTAAATTATTAAATTAGAAATTAAATTTAAAAAGCCAAAAATTAAATTTTTTAAATTATTTAATTTATTAAGCCTATTATCATTAATTTGAATTATTTGCATATTATCTAAATAATTAAATTTCTCAACATTATTTCAGATTAGGTTGTAATATGAATTATCTCGATTAATTAGAAAACTAATTTCGTTAATTTCTTCTACTGTTTTTATTGTGTTTTGTTTTGACAAATTGTAGATTTTAGTATTAATTAAAAAGCCAACAAATATTTTTAATATATTCAAAAATATAATTAAAATTAAAAATTTTACTTGTACAAATATTAATAAAGGAAAAAACAAAAACAAAGACATGATTATTGTCGGTAAAAAAGTTGTTATAGATGAATAGTAATAAGCGATTGAATCTATTGCAAGGTACCTTAGAATAATTTCATTTTACTAATTTTATTTATTTGATTATAATTAGCTCTTTTTACTTTGTCTACATAATTTAGTTTAATTACTTTTGATATTTTGTTTTTGATTAAATTTTGAATTAAAGTTATTAAAAATGAAACAAGTATTGAAAGAAAAGAAACTCAAGCAAAAAGCAAAATATTTTTGAGTGCAAAGTCTTTGTCTTGTTGTTGAATATAAGAAAAAATATATTTACTCACAAAAGAAAGAAAATAATTAAATAAAACAAGGAGGACACTTAAATAGACAGTTGCAAATAAAAGTTTAAAACTAATTTCTGTTCTAAAAAAAGAATTCTTAGAATACATTTCTATCTTATTTTGAGTTGCAGATTTATTAACAATTAAAATAAAACCGGTAAAAAGTTTTTGAAAGTTTTGAAGTTCTATTTTTCTTTTTCCATTTACAGAATCCAATATTTCCACTAAACCATTTTTTATTTTCTTAATTATGATATAGTGAAAAAAAGTATCAATCTTTATTATTGAAATTACAGGAGCTTTACTTTTTAGATTTAAAAACTCTTCTCAATCTATTTTATAGGCTTCAAGTTCTAAATTTATATCTTTTGCTAACAAAGTTAAGTTAGAAATACTAATTCCATTTTTTGAATAAATTGCCCGATACTTTAATTGGTTTATATCTATTCATTTTTTTCAAAATAATTTATGTAATGATTGCAAAACGTATAGTCCGCAATCTTTAATGTCGTCTTGTATTTTTATTTGCATAATTATATTTTTGAAGTTTTTGAAATTAATTTTTTAAAATAAGGAAAAAATAGCGAAAACTTTATAAACATAAAATAGAGTTTTAAAATTTAATTTTTAGTAAAATTAATAATTATGAAAAACAAAAAAAGTAAAAAATCAATATTATTTTTATCTTCGATTGGAGCAATGACTGGAATAGTGGCGCCAATGTTGGTTGCTGCTTCATGTTCTCATGAACTACCAGAACTTTCAATTTCAGAAGATCCAAAATTAACTTATGTCAATGAAGATGGTGAAAGAATTATCAAAGGAAGCGCAAAAGCTTTTTATAAACTAAATTCTCAAAATGTTTTTAATCCAATTAGTATTCATGATTCTAAATACAAACTTTATACACCAGACGGAAAATTAAATAACGCCCACGATCCTGAACATGTATATAAAATCAAACCTAACTTTGACTTTTTAGTATTTAAAAACTTAACTGGCCCCCACGATTATCGTTTATTTTCTTTTAGATATGATGAGTTAGTTACAAACCTACCAGGTGTAGCAAAGAGAGCTAAATATTCACAATACCAATATAATCCAAAAGCAGTTTTTGTAATGCTTTATTGAATTAAAAAAACAGCAGAGGCAGCCCCTAACTTTGAAAATGATATTATTTCTCCTTCAAGATCAAGATTTCCTTATGCAGGACCTTCAATTGAAGAGGCACCATGACCATTTGTGAGAAATATTTCAAATAGTTTAAAAGGTTTTTGACAAGATGTTATCGAACCACTAGTTTTAATTTTTGATAAGGAATAATTATGAAAACAATAAGAACAAGATATGCCCCAAGCCCAACTGGTTATTTACATATTGGGGGAGCTAGAACGGCTTTATTTAATTATTTATTTGCTAAACATTTCAATGGAACTTTTATCTTTAGACTTGAAGATACCGACGTTGCTAGAAATGTTGTTGGTGGTGAAGAAAGTCAACTAAATAATTTAGCTTGATTAGGAATTATTCCTGATGAAAGTCCGCTTAAACCGAATAAAAAGTATGGTAATTACCGTCAATCAGAAAAATTAAAGATTTACCAAGAAATAGCAGATAAATTAATTAGCAAAGGTTTTGCTTATAAGGCTTATGATAATTCGGAAGAGTTAGAATTACAACATAAAGAACAAGAAGAAGCAAAAGTAGTATCATTTAGATATGATCCAAATTGATTGAAAATTAGTGATGAAGAAAAACAAAGAAGAGATCAAAATAAAGAATATTCAATCAGATTAAAACTAAAGAAAAATACAATTTATGGTTGAGAAGATTTAGTTAGAGGAAGAATTGAAGTCAATAGTGATGATATTGGAGATTTTGTTATTGTAAAAAGTGATGGATATCCAACTTATAACTTCGCTGTTGTAGTTGATGATCACCAAATGGAAATTACTCATGTTTTAAGAGGCGAAGAACATATTACTAATACTCCAAAGCAATTAGCAATATACGAAGCTTTAAATTGAACGCCACCTGCCTTTGGTCATTTAACAATTATTACCAACATGGAAGGAAAAAAACTTTCAAAAAGAGATAAAACCTTAAAACAATTTATTGAAGATTATAAAAATGAAGGCTATCATCCGCACGCAATTTTTAACTTTTTATCTTTATTAGGTTGAACATCAAAAGATAGTCAAGAAATTATGAGTCATGAAGAATTGATTGAGAAATTTGATCCCGAAAGATTATCAAAATCACCATCAAAATTTGATATTGTAAAAATGGAATGATTCTCAAAACAATATATGAAAAAAGTTGATAATAATGTAATTATTCAGAAAATTAACTCACCTTTTTCAGAAGAATGAAACAATTTATTTGTTGAAACTTATAAACAATCAGCAGCTACAATTAACGAAATTAAACAAAATCTGGAAATATATACTAGCCCTAAACAACACACAGATTTAACAATTTCTAATTTAGAAGTAGTTAAAACATTTGAAAAAGCATTAAAAAACAACACTTTTACAATCGAAAATATTCAAAATGCTATTGAATTAACTAAAAGGGAATTAGGTGTTAAAGGTAAAGATTTATTTATGCCAATTAGAATTGCTACAACATATGAAGAGCACGGTCCAGAACTAGCTAAAGCAATTTATTTATTTGGAGAAAAAATTGTATTTGAAAGATTAACAAAATGAAATTAAAATATGTTTTAACAACAACTTTAGACAATCAAGAAGACAAAGTAGTTGAAACAGAATATATTGATTTTTTAGAAACGAATAATGATAAATTTACACATATTGAATTTACAGATGAAAAAGTAATGAATTGTATCATTGATATTTGCAATGATGAAGTTAAAATAACATATGCAAACCAGTTTTTGCATATGAAAAAAAATGAGTTCATTGAAAATAAATTAAAAATATCAGAAACTGATTTTATTTCACTTGATACATATTTAATAAAAGTTATTATCAATAAAGATAAAATTTCTTTCACATATGATTTATTACAAAATAAAAACATTATTGTTAGAAACACAGCAACATTATTATTTAAGAATGATTAAATCCCAAAAAAACTTTGGGATTTTTTATTTTCTAAAAAAATAAAATAAAAAAATTGGTTATTTAAATTAAAATATTGTTTATGAAAAGAAAAAACAAAAAAAGTTTATTGAATAAAACTTTCTTATATAGTTTGATTTCAACACCAGTGTTATTAGCACCTGTTTTTGTTTCTTGCAACGATAAGGATGAAACTCAAAAACCTAAACCACAATTGCTAAATGATTCACAATTATCAACGATTCATAATGACTTTGTATTTCAATTATCAGAACAAGGAAAAGAAAAATTTATTAACGAAGGGGAATCATCTCTTAACTTTTTTATTCAATTAATTGATAAGTTAAACTCAAAATATAATACTAACCATTATGATGATGGGGATAAAATAGCAAATGACCCTGAGTTTAAAAAGTATTTCTTTCTAAACAAACCAGATATAACTAAAGTAAGTAAATCTCACCGAATAGATATTCGTTTTAAAGGTGATAATGTTACAAAACAAGTAGTCTTATTTTATGATGTTATTTGCTTTGATCTTAACGTTAATGAAAGAGTTAATGTAAGAATACCAATTGAACTTGATTAAAAAAAAGATTTCTCTAGCTAAAAACTAAAGAAATCTTTTTTATTATTATTTTTTAATGTTTCAATAATTTCATTAATATATTTATCTAAATTTATATGATTAATATTATCATAAATAAAAACTTTGGCTTTTTGATATTCATTCTTAAATTGGACAAGAGTATTTTGATCAATACTCTCAGATATTTCACTTAGTTTTGTTTTTAATGCGACCATTAAATTTTTAATTGGAGTTCTTTTTATTTTATTTAAATCTAGTGTTAAATCTTCTTTAAAAATATACGTTTGAAAATCTTGATCTAATTTCAATGAAAATTCTTCATTTGTCATATTAATGATGTTTTTGTCGTCAAATTTAAACTGTTCTAAATAAAAGTTTAAATTTGATAAAGCATCAATAGTTGCTTTAAACAAATTATTAAATTCTAAAATCAATTTAGCAAAACTATTTAAATCTTGTGAGGTCTTACTATTTCAAAAACTTTGATAATAATTAGTTAAATTAGTCTTATTCTCTTGTAGACTTTGTTCTTCAATAAGGTCTTTAATTGCAATTCTAATAAAATTATAATTTTCATGAAAAATATAATAAGCGTAATTGAACTCTCTTAACATTTTTTTAAGATTAAGAGCTTCTTTCACTATTTTGTTATTAAAAATTGTTTCTTTTTCTTTAATTATACTTTGATTTTTAGAATGATCTTGACAAGAAATTATAGTTAAGGGAATAATAGGAACTAAAATTGAAGGAAGCAGTTTTAACTTACTCATTTTTTACCCCCTTTGATAATATTTGAAATGTAGATTCTTGATCAGAGAATAAATTATCAATATTAATTTTTAATTCAAAATAAGGCTTTTCTTCTTCATTAATAAAGTTAAAATCATTTGGTGAAATAAATTTATAAAAACCAAAATTAAACTCAGCACTATTACCATTTGGAATGTAACTATTCAATTCAATTTTCTTAATACCAGAATTTAAATTTGATTCTTTGGTTTCTAAAGCATACGCTAAAAGATAGTTATTTAAGTGAGCGCTTAAAATATCTAGTAATGCAACTTTATATTCCTCATTAATTTCGTTGCTTTTAATATAACTTTTGGTTTTATCTATGGCCTTTTGAATTAATGAGCTAAATAAATCAGTATTAGAAAAATCATTTAAACTTATTTTTGCAAAGTCTAATGGAGAATCTTTTCGATAAATTGCGTAATCAATGCTTTCAAGACTTTCAACAGGTTTTAGTTTTGTAGCTAAGGCTTTTAAAAAGTGTCCATGATCATCAAAGTTTGAACTTAATAAAACATAATCTTTGGTTTCGCCATTTTTTTTATACACTTTAATAATCAATTTAATAATTTGGCTAGTTTGATAGTAATTGGTAAATTGAACATCAATTATTTGATAATTTTCATCAACTTCCTTATAAAAATGTGGAACTTCTAGTTCTAATCTATTTTTAAATTTTGAAAATAAGTAAACTAGACCGCGTGAATTCCAATAGTCGATGCTATTGTATCCTTTAATGAATGAATTAATATCAAATCCAATATCTAAATTTTTATCTTTCTTAATTTTTAAGTAAGGATTTTGAACATAATCATTAAATAGTGGTAATTTTTCATCTAAACCGTTTTCGCCAACACCAAACTTATCTTCAGTTGCGTAGTTTCTAAAACCATTTATGTAAAAAGTTTTTTCTCTTATTTCATCATTTATAATACTCTTATTGTCAAAACCAATAATATCTTTTATTTTAAAACTAATAAAACTTTGGTTTGAAAAATCATTTTCTTTGATTTTAGACTTACTTCAATCAACAATAATATCTTTAATTTTTAAATCAAATTTATTTAGATATAAAACTAAGAAATTTAAAAAACTTTCTCTAAATTTTTTACTTTCATTATTTAGTCAAGAACTAGCTTGAATAAAATTATTATTAAATATATTTCTTGTTATATATGCAAGACCACTTTTATTCAAAAGTGAATTAACATTCATTAAACCATTATTGGTTTTAATGTCATGCACTAAACGAAATATAATCGTTTGAAAATCAAAGAAATAAGGATCTAAAACACGGTAATAATCAGTTTTTTTATTATTTTTAGCTAAAAAGTAAAACCATTGATTTGAATATCCGCCAGCGCTTTTTATATTTTCAAAGTCATATTCTTTAAACAAATTATTTAACACATTATTATTTGAGTGTTCAGTTTTCTCAATTTTATAATTGTCATATTTTGTTTCAACTTGTTTTCAAAAAGGTTGAAGCTTTAAATTAGTTTTGTATTTTAATGATGATTCAAAAACTAATTCATTATCTACTGAGATATTAGTTATTTTACCTAAATACTTTTGATCTTTATTGTTTTCTGGATTTAAAAAAATAGGTTCAAAATTATGCAAGGTAGCTAGTTGTTGCAAATTAAGTTTAGATAAGTATTTAGTATTTATTTTAGAGTCATCAATTTTTAAAGTGTTTTCATTTTGACAAGAAATAGAAATAATTGGAAGACCAAAACTTCCAACCATACTTAAAAATAGTAATTTATTTTTTTTCATATTATTTATTTGGTAAAGCTAAATAAACTGTACCAGACCCTTCAGTTTGTTTACCATCTAAACACTTAATCTTAAAGTAGTAATAAATATTTCTTGTTTCGCTATCATAGGCAAAATAACAATGTACTTCATGATTACCAGCAAAATATTCCAAGTTAGGAATATATACATTAAGATATTTATTAAATTCTTCATTTTTTAAATCTTCTGGGAAGAAATTATAACGGTTATCTATTTCTTCGTGTTCACTAAATCATTCAGTCATTTTTTCTCATAAGTCACGAATATAGTTATCTTTTTCAATATCATTAGCTTTTTGATTATATTCATTTTTTGCAAAATCTGTAAATGTAAAAGAAACATTTTGAAGAACTTCAGAAACTCTTCTTGCTAATTCTTCGCCTATTAATGAATTGTCACGATTAACTGATGGGTCAATAAACTCATCCGCTTTAGTTTCTTCATTAGTGGATTTTTGTTGTTGACAACTAGCACTTAATAAAATACTGCCAGCTGCTAAAGGCATTAATGAAAACAAAAATTTATTAATTCTTCTTTTTTTGTTGATGTTTTTCATTTGTCCCCTCTTTTCATTGTTATATATACAAATTATAATTATTTTTATATTATTGTTAACAATAAAATTTAAAAAAATCAATAAATTTACAATTATTTTTAAAATTAAATGAATAAAAAAGACCTTAAAATTAGGGGCTATTGATTGAAAGTTATTTATTTAATGGCTAAAATTTATTATAATATTAGCGGTATATATTAAAAAAGATATATACACAAAAAAGGAATTATTTATGACACGTTTAAACAAAATATTATTTACTTTAGGTGGTTTAAGTACAGGAATATTACCAATTACAGCTATTGCATGTAATGATGAAAAACCCGAACCTCAACCAATACCTGAGAAACCAGTAACCGAAACAGAATTTTATGTAACTAAAACATTCTCAGAATTATTAAATTCTACACACGGAAGAAAAGCAGGGGATCAAAATAATTTTAAGAAAGAAGCATTAAACTTTGATGAAACTGGAAAAATTTCAAATGGTTTAAAAAATGTTGGCGACACAAAAAAAGCAACAACTACACTTGTTGAAAATAGCCTAATAAATAAATTTGGTGACCATGTAAATCCTGAACACTCAATCTATGGAAGTTATTATGCATACCAATATTTAAAAAAACAAATTCAAGATATGGGTTATACATATAATACTGCCGGAGAAATTGCATATCCTAAATATTCAGAAGATCCACAACCTAGAACTGTTGAAGTATATAATGAAACAACAGATAAAGACATTGTTGATAAAATGAAAGAAAATTTAGAAAAAGATGGTTTCTTTACACAAGGATTTTTATACTCATTAAAAAACTCAGCAAACAATATTGGAAATAACATTGTTGTAACAATTAACCCAAGTAATACAGTTACAGATAATGGCGCAATCAAAGTTAAAGACTTCTACATTGTTTCTCACTATGATTCAACAAATAATGTTGGTCCAAATGGTACTTCATGAGGTGGAACAGATAATGGTTCAGGTGTTACCGTTAACCTATCATTACTAAAACATTTCTCAGATCCAAAAAATAGAGAAAAACTAGGAGTAAGATTACATTTAATTTTTGTTGATGCTGAAGAAGTTGGAAAATTAGGTTCTATTGCATTTGTTAAACAATTCTTAACTGGTGAAGCAAATGAACTTCTAAAAAACTCTTTAGGTATGATTAATATGGATACTGTAGCTGGTGGGGATTACATGTACATCCACTCACCTGATACACGTAAGGCTAAAGAAACATACAACACATCACCTTTATTAAGAGATTTTATTAATAAAATTTCAAAAGAAAGAGTTAATGAATTAAAAGATGATTCACAAGAACTAAAAATTCATCCACAATTTGTTGAAGATGAATTTAGACCAGGTGAAACCGGGGACTGATCTGATCACGCTCCATTCTATCAAATTGCTAATTTACCAGTAGCTTATGTAGAATCAACAAACTTTGGTGTTAAATCTAAATTCGAAATCTACGACGGATATGCTCAAACAACAAATCCTAAAGCATGAGTTTTAAAAGATGGTAAAACAACTTTAGCAGATCAAGGCAAAACCTTACTAAAAAGAACATTGAAAAATGGTCAAGTTGTTTACGACTGACCAGAGGGTATGACAGCCGATGACTTCGCTGTTTTAGGAGATATCTGACATAGTGATTTAGATACATTACAATGAATCAATGAAAACATTGGAAGAAGATTCTATAAACAATTAGAAACAGTATTCAATACACTAACAAGATTCTTAGAAAAAATGTACACAAAAACAGAAAACACAATAACATACCAACAATTTAACAAAACAAATTAATTTTTATGTTTAAACAAAAACATTGTGAAAATAATAATCACAATGTTTTTGTTTTGATTTTAAATACTTTATTAAAAAAATACATTAATAGAAAAATAATGTATTATTTATCTATTATGTTTAACTGAGAATATGTATGAATAAATTTAATTGTCTTATTAATTGGTTATTTAATTGGATCAATTAATATTAGTATTATTATTTCTAAAAAAAGAAACAAAGATATTAGAACACAAGGTTCAAATAATGCGGGAGCTACAAACGCTCTTAGAGTTTTCGGTTTTAAATTTGCCGCAATGGTTTTTACCTTTGATTTACTAAAGGCTTGCATCCCAACATTAATAACATTTATTATTAAATCATTTTTAAATAATCAATTTATAATACCTTTATTTGCAGTATTAGGGGCTTTAATTGGTCACATTTTTCCATGTTTCTTTAAGTTTAAAGGCGGAAAAGGGGTTGCTTCATTCTTTGGTCTTATTTTAGCTTTTGATTTTACAACATTTATTTTATTAGCCTTATTATATATAATCTTTGTTTTAACAATTAAATATATTTCTATATCTTCAGTAATTACAGCAATTATTTTTGCTTTTATATCATTTATACCTCTTTATTATTCAACTTGAATTTTATCTTTTATTAATGCAAATATTCCCTTATGATCACATAGTTATATTTTAGTGTTTGGTTCTATTTTAATCTTATTAAAACATATACCAAATTACGTAAGATTAGCAAACAAAGAAGAAAAAAAGATAAATTTTAAAAACTACATTAAATAATAAAATTAGCAATTAACATCTCAAAGTGCTAAATTAGTGCTAAAATTATATTATTAAATTTATTAAGGAGATGTTTTTTATTTATGGAATTAAAAAACCGTCACATTGAAATTTTTAAGATGATAGTTGAAATTTTCTTTGACACCGGTGAACCAGTAGGATCAAAAAAATTAGTCGAAGCTAAACATTTATCATTTTCTTCAGCAACAATAAGAAATATAATGTCTGATTTGGAAAAAATTGGTTATTTAGAAAAACCTCACGTTTCTGGAGGAAGAATTCCCTCAACAGCAGGTCTTGAATACTATACAAAAAATATCGCTTATAATCCTAAGAAGTTTTTTAATAAAAATTTAAATGACATTTTAATTAAAAAAAGATTAAGCATTGATTCTACATTAGATGAGGCAGCAAGCTTAATTAGTAAAATGGCTCATTTTACTGTTGTTGCAACCTCTAATAATAAGGATGAAAAATTAAAGAGTATTCAACTAACCCCTTTAGATTCAACTTCAGCAGTTATAGTTATCGTAACAAGTAGTGGTAATGTACAAAACAAACTTTTTGATTTTGATGAAGGAATTTTGTTAAACGATTTAAGAATAGCTGTTAGATTATTTAAGGAAAGACTAATTGACACACCATTAATTGAATTATCAGCTAAGGCTTCTGCTTTGCTTCCACTTTTTAAAGAAAAAATTGGAAACTATGAAAAAGTATTAGAAAAATTTATTAAAACAGTATTTGTGTTTGAAGAAAAAATTCAAAACAAAACATATAATAAAAACGCTATGATTCTTTCTAAAAATATTTCTCGGGAAGAATTAGTTGACTTATTAGATTTAATTGAAAAACATTCAGTATGGTCTACAATTGAAAACAATTTAGATGAAGATAATAAAATAAAATTGGATTTTTCACGTGAAAATTTAAATATTATTAGTAAAAAAATAGACTTTGAAAATGATAAAAATATTAAAGAAATTTCAATAATGGGCCCTAAAAATATTGACATAGATGAAACATTAGAAGCTTTAGAAATGCTTGAAAAAATTGTTCAAAAAGGAGATAAATAATGATTGATTTTAATAAATTTGACAAAGTATCATTTGAGGTTGTTGAAAAAAACAATCATGATGTAAAGAAAACTAAATATCACTACATTTGAGATTATGATGAAGTGGATCAAAAAGTTTTAGAAATTTTAAAAGACGGTAAAGACCTGAATGATAATGAAAAGACTTTGAAAGTTAAAAAAACTCTTTACACATTGAAACTTTTATCTGTTAAAAAAATAGATAATAAAACAAAGGAGTTAATTGAAAAAAATGAGTTTTTAAAATCAGAATTAGAAAAAACTAACTTAAAAAATCAAGAACAAAATGAATTGATAAAAAAATATCAAAACGAACTAGAAGATTTTAAAGTCAAATCTCTTATTGAAACTAATAAATTTAAGGAAGAAGTAATTGCAATTCAAAAGAAAGCACAAGATGCAATAAATGAACATAAACAAAAAAATAATGATCATCAAGAGATTCAAATTGCTGAAGCAAGAAAATATGCCCTTCAATCATTTATTGAAAATTTAATTCAGCCTTTAAATAATTTTGAAAAAGCAATTATTGTAGCTGAAAAAATTGATAATGATGTATTAAAGAACTTTATTATCGGTTTTAATATGCTATATAAACAAGTGGAAAACGTTTTATTAGATTTTGGATTAACAAAAATTATTCCTAAGGTGGGAGAAGTATTTGATCCAAATATTCATCAAGTATATGAATTAGCAAGTTCAGATCTAGAAAAAGACACAATTTTAGAAGTAAAGAACATTGGTTATAAATTACATGATCGTACAATAAAACCAGCATTAGTTGTTGTTGCTAAATAATTCGCTATTTTTTCGCAAATTAATTAATAAACAAAATAACTAGAATAAAATAACAAAAGAAAAGAGGAAAAAATGAAATTACCATTTATACCAGTTAAAAAACAAATTCTTTTACCTTACGATAATGACGAAATTAGAGTTGGAAAAGCTAATTCAATTTTAGCAATGAATCTTTCACTAGATAGCGTAGAAAATAAGAATAAAATTTTAATTGCTTTTATTAAAGAACAATATGTAGCAGCTGAAAGTATCGCAAGCGCTTCGATGCTAGAAGAGTATGGTGTTGTTGTTACAATTAAAGACATAATTGAAAATTCAGGAGTTTATAAATTACTTTTAGAATGTGGCAAAGCAGTAAAAATAGAAAACATTTATAATCAAGAAGAAAACAATCAAGAAAGCCCTTATGTTTTTGCTTCATTTGAAGAAGAAAAAAAGGCAAAATCTTCAAAAGTAAAATTCGAAAAGATTTCGCCAGCAATCGATTATTTAAATTCCTTTGCTTCTAAATTAGATGTTTCACCTCGAATTCCTAAAATATTTAATAAAGATTTTGTAGATCAAACAGCATTAAAAAACTTTATTAGTAGAATTAATATTCTATTTGTAGATAAAAAAGATATAGAAGAAAACAAATTAAATAAAAGTATTTGAAATGGTGTTTCTTCTATTAAAAAAAGTTTTAGTAGAGATGAGTTATTAAATTTATTACCATTATCTAATGACTCGTTAATTAAAGCATTAACAGACAGATTTATTTGAAAAATAGAGTCAAGTAATGTCGAAATGGAATTAACTGCTAAAATGAACGAGGAAATGGAAAACTCACAAAGAGATTTCTTGCTTCGTGAAAAAATGAAGCAATTGAGACAAATGTTAAATGAGGGATCAACCGATAATGCTGAAAACATTGAAAAAGATCCTGAAGCAAGTAAAAAATATCCAACCTATGTTTTAAATGTACTTAAAGCAGAACAAGCAAGATTAGCATCAATGATGGCATCAAGTCCGGAAGCAAATATTTCAAAAACATATATCGATTTAATTTTAGCTTTACCATGAAGAAAAGTAAGTAAAGAATTAATTGATATTAATCATGTTAGAGAAGTACTTGACAAACATCATTTTGGTCTAAAAAAACCTAAGGAAAGAATTTTAGAATTTATATCAGTTTTAACACATACAAAAAGCAATAAGAGCGAAAAAGAATATACTCCAATAAAAAATGATCCTGATCATTTTATTGATTCAAATCTATTTGTTCATCAAACAGGAGACACATTAAACAACCCAGTTAACAATATTCCTATTTTAACTTTAATTGGACCTCCAGGAACTGGTAAAACCACACTAGCTAAATCTATTGCTGAAGCTTTACAAAGAAAATTTATTAAAGTTTCATTAGGTGGGGTTAAAGATGAAAGTGAAATTAGAGGACATAGAAAAACCTATGTTGGAGCTATGCCGGGAAAAATTATTTCAGCAATTAAGAAAGCCGGAGTTTCTAACCCAGTTATTTTATTAGATGAAATTGATAAAATGTCTTCTGACTTTAGAGGTGATCCGACAAGTGCTATGCTGGAAGTTTTAGACCCAGAACAAAATGCTAACTTCCAAGATCATTATTTAGATCTAGAATATGATTTATCAAAAGTATTATTCATTGCTACTGCTAACTACTATGATTCTATCCCTGCTGCCTTAATCGACCGTGTGGAATTATTGGAATTGTCAACTTATACAACAATCGAAAAAATGGAAATTGCCAAAAGCCATTTAATTCCAAAAGTGTTATCTCAAAATGCTTTATTAGCTTCACAAATTCAAATTTCAGATGAAGTGTTAGAATTTATAATTCGCTCATACACACGAGAAAGCGGAGTTCGTGAACTAAAACGTTTATTAGATAGCATTGCACGTAAAATTGTTGTTAAAATCTTAGACAAAGAAGTTAAAGATGAATTTGTAGTAACAAAAGAAGTTGTTGTTGACTTTTTAGGTCCAATAAGATTTGACGAAGATGAAAATGAAAATAAAGATCAAGTTGGTGTTGTAAATGGTTTAGCTTATACAAGTTTTGGTGGTTCTACCTTAGCAATTGAAGTAACTACTTTCCCTGGTAAAGAAGGATTAAGATTAACAGGTCATTTAAAAGACGTTATGAAAGAATCGGCACAAATTGCATTAGCATATGTTAGAGCAAATGCTGAAAAATTTGGGATTGATTTTGATTTTGAAAATAAATCAATTCATATTCACGTACCTGCTGGAGCTATACCTAAAGATGGCCCATCAGCTGGTGTAACATTCACAACTTCAATTATTAGTGCATTATCTAAAAAACCGGTCCCAGCAAATATTGGAATGACTGGTGAAATAACCTTAAGAGGAAAAGTTTTACCAATTGGCGGATTAAAGGAAAAATCATTAGCAGCTTCGCAATTTGGAATTAAGAAAATATTTATCTCTTATGATAATAAGAAAAACTTAATTGATGTTCCTGAAGAAGTAAAGAAAGAAGTTGAATTTATTCCTGTTAAATACTATGATGAAATTTATGATGAAATTTTTCAAATAAAGGAAAGCAAATAAAAAATAATTAAAAAAACACGCCCTTTAATGTCGCGTGTTTTTAATTTTAAATATTAAGTTCTTTCATAATGCCAAGATAATATGCAAAAGGAAAACTTTGGTTATTAATTTCAGAAAATCTATAGTCGCAAATTAAAAAGTCAAGAATTTTCTTTTTGTCAATTACTTTATTTGAAACAAATGGTCTTATGTTTTCTTCAAAATTAAAAGATTCGTAATACTTATCTCTTTCTTTTGCAAAATATACAAATTTAAAATTTGCTTTATCTTGAAAAAATAACTTTTTAAATTTTTGATAATCTTCTTGATCATTTATTCTTAGTCAAGTCTTTGTATATTCTTTATTTTTCTTTTCAAAATCGGTAAATTTTTGGTAAGCCGCATCTCTTGCTTCACTAATTTTACCCATAGAAAATAAAGGTCCAAATGTAAAGAATTCAACAAATATTAGAGTTATACCCACTGCATTATCCTTAAAATTAACAAGAATAAGAACTAATGACACAAGTGTAATAAGGATAAAAAACGCAAAAGCCACAATATAACCAGCATTTCCCATTTCTTCTTTATTCAATAAATTTCTTAAGTAATTCATTACTTTGTCACTAGCGTGAATCCTATATCTTTTAAATTGTCCAATAGCATTAAATTTAGAAAATAAATAAAACGCTTTTCCTTTATGTGAAAAATATTTTGCATTAAGTATCAATGACATAAAAACTACAAAGCCCATAATAATTAAAATTGCTGTAATCATATTAAGACCTTATTATCCTAATTTTGCTAAGTGTTTTAAAGTTCTAATATATTGATTTACAAATGATGATTCGTTATCATATCAAGCATAAACTTTGTATAGTTTTTTGCCATCAACTTCTAATACTTGAGTTAATTGTGCATCAAAAATTGAACCTGCGGTTGAACCAATAATATCACTTGATACAATAGGATCTTCTGTGTAGAATAAAGATTCTGATGCTGCTTTTTTCATAGCTGCATTAATTTCTTCTACATTAGTATCTTTTTTAAGTTCTACTGTTAAATCAACAATTGAACCAGTAATTGTTGGAACTCTTAAAGCAATCCCGTTCATTTTCCCCCTTAAAGTAGGAATAACTTTACCAATAGATTTAGCTGCACCTGTTGTTGTAGGAATCATATTTGAAGAAGCTGCTCTTGCTCTTCTTAAATCACTATGTGGAGCATCTTGTAATCTTTGGTCTGCTGTAAATGAGTGAACAGTTGTCATGAATCCTTTTTCAACACCAAATTCATTTTCTAAAACATTTAAAACTGGTGCTAAACAGTTGGTTGTACATGACGCACCCGAAACAATCACGTCATCTTTTGTTAAAATGTCTTCATTAACTGAGTATACGATTGTTTTAACTTCTGAGCTTTTTGAAGGAGCAGTAATTAAAACTTTTTTAGCCCCTGTATCAATATGTAATTGTGCTGCTTCAGTTGTTAAAAATCTTCCAGTACCTTCGATGACGATGTCTACATTTAAATTTTTTCAAGGTAATTGAGCAGGATCTTTTTCACCAAAGATTAAAAATTCTTTTCCATCAACAATGATTGATTTATCGGTACTTTTGACTTCATGATTAAAAGTTCCATGGGCTGTATCATATTTTAGTAAATGAGCTAATGTTTTAGCATCGGTTAAATCATTAATACCAACTACTTCTAATTCATTATCATTTCATATTTGTCTAAAAATTAAACGTCCAATTCTTCCAAACCCGTTTATTGCAATTTTTGTTTTCATTTTTTCTCCTTTATAATGTGTAAATTTTAAAAAAATATTAATATATAAATTATATCCTTTTTTAAGTTTTAAAACATTAGCGATAGTAAAAAAACGCTTATTTTATTGATTTTTAAAAATTAAAAATATGGCGTTCCAGTATACGTAAGTAATCTGGCGCCATAT
>NZ_CBDIHE010000005.1:0-61472 GCF_965278885.1 Mycoplasmopsis arginini
CTAGATAAAGCTAAAGCTGCTAAGTTATCACTAGATAGTTCGAATACAAATATTGGTGATGCTAAAGAACAATATGAAGCTAAAAAATCTGAAGCACAAAATTATTCAACAAATGAATTAGCCAAAGATAAGTATGAAAGCATTAAAAATGAATTAGATTCTGAACTAACTAGAATTCAAAATCTAGTCGATAGTGCATCTGAAGAACAAAAAACCCCTGAATTTTACTTAGATAAGAAGCAAAAAGTTCAAGATGCTCTAGATAAAGCTAAAGCTGCTAAAAATGAATTGGATAATAGTTCTTCTTCAGAAGGTTTACAATATTGAAGAAATAAATATATAGAATTAAAAACAGAAATCAACAATTATAAGAATAGTAATTATTATTCTACATTACAACCTGAGCGAAGAGAATATGATAGATTATCACAAATTGATGATAAAGATTATGAAAAATATGAGGAAGATGATGAATCAGTTAAGACTGAGGATTATTTTAAAAAGAGATATGAATATATTTCAAAAGAATTTGAACTTTCAAAAAAACATATAGAAAATATTAATGAAGTAAAAGAAGTTTTTGAAAATAAAAAGCAGGAAGTATCCGAATACATTTTAAATCAATTGAACGATGAAAATTATTCTGAAATTAAAAAAGAGTTAAACAACTCATTATTAAACGTTGAAAAAATATTAAAAACTATAAAAGATAATAATGTAGAATATAAAAAAGATTATTTATTTTTTGAAAGTTTAATTGATTATTTGAATTATGAGTTAAATAAGGCTAAAGAAGAAAAAGAATCATTTAATGATTTCGCAAATTGATTTAATTCATATAAAACCACAGTTGAAGATTTTGCTAGTTCTTCTCTAGGAGAAAATAAATATAAACAAATTAAAAATAAGTTAGAAAATAAGATTTTAGAAATAACTAACGAAATTGAATCTATTCCTGAAAGCCAAAGAAATTTTGATGTTTATAAAGCAGCAAAACAAAAACTAGAAAAAGAATTAAAGGAATCTAAATTTTCAAAATTGTTAGAAGACGATTATTATGAAGCATATAATAAAATGAGAATAGAAGCGGAAAAATTTAATAATATTTCCCTAGCTAATTTTAATTTTTCAACAAATATTACTTTAAATAAGTTATCATCATCAGCAGAATCAATTTATGACTGATTTTTAAGAAATAATAGTGAAGTTGATAAAGATATGTCAAGAAACTTTTCTTTAGAAGAAAAAACACAAGAATTTTATAAAAATAATATAAATAAAATTAAAGAGTATATGAAATATGCTGATAATGTTAAAGAAGAGATTTTAAAATTTAATGATTTTAGTAATCAAAAAGAATATTTAGATTTTAAAAAAGCACTTAACGTTGCAAAAACACTTGTAAGAACAAAATATAGCATTTTTGGTTTAAATCATTCTAAATGACAGGAAGCAATACAATTTGAAAAAGATTATTTATCTGGTATATCTAGAGCTTTTTATTATAGAAATATAGATCAATTTAAAGAAAATTACAATGAATATAAAAATAACTTCTTACCTAAATTAAAAAAATATAGAGAAGAATGATTAGACAAAGTTGATTATGCAATATTAAATCCTGGCACAGAAAGCGGTTATAAATATAATTTACAAAATACATTAGATAAATATAAATCTAAATTAAATGAACATTTTGGAATTAATGAAATTCCAAATGAAATGATAGAAAGAAACAATAAATGAGCATCTGAATTAATTAAAATCTTTTCAGACGAGGAAAATCTTATTTCAAATCTTGCAAAATACGAAACTTTATTAACTTATAGTTATAACCAATATTACGATACATTTATGACAAAATATGAAAATAAAAATATTAAGTTAACAGATGATGAAATAGTTGAATTAATTAAAAGTTTCATTGATGAAAAAAATAGCTTTAGTCAAAAATTAGAAGAAATTAAAACATTTAAAGAATCGTTAAATGACGATAAATATAATGATTTAAAAGAACAAATTAATACTTTTATTGAAGAAACTAATAACTCATATAATGAAAATAAAAATGATTATATAAATTTAAAATATTATTTAGAATATAAGCAAAATTTAGCTGATTCAACAATTGATTATGTTGCTCATTTAAAAGAAGTAAATCAAAATTTAATAAATAAATTATCTGAATTTGAAGCTTCAAAATCACAATTAGATCAAAGCAATTAATTTTTAAAAAATAAACGCTAAGCTAATAACTTAACGTTTATTTTTTATTTCAATTCTCTTTTTAAAGTAAATAATTTTTGTATAAATTCTTCTTTAGAATATGTTGTAGTTTGATCACTTCCATATTCACGCACAGCTAATACATTATTTTCGACTTCTTGTTTTCCGATAACAATAATAAACTTAGTTTTTTGAATTTGTGCTTCACGAATTTTTTTGTTGATTCTCTCATTTCTTAAATCAACATTAACATTAATATCTAAATCTAATAATTCTTCATATAATTTTTGACAATAATCATTTAACTCGCTAGTAATTGGCATTATTGTTACTTGTCTTGGACTTAATCAATATGGTAAAACACCTTTAGTTTGCTCTAATAAAGTTGCAATAAATCTTTCATATGTTCCAATTAAACCACGGTGAATTAAAACAGGTCTTTCAAACTCTTCGTTATCATTTACAAATTTCATATCAAATCTTTGTGGAAGTAAAAAATCTAATTGTAATGTCGACATAGTAATAATTCTATTTAAAACTGTTCTAACTTGGAAGTCAACTTTAGGACCATAGAAAGCAGCTTCCCCAATGAATTCTTTATATTCAATATTTAGCTCTTTTAAAACTTCTCTTAAATCATTTTCAGCCTTATCTCACATTTCATCGTCTTTAAAGAATTTTTCATTATCATTAGGGTCTCTTAAAGAAAGTGAAATATGATCGATTTCAATATTAAAATCTTTTAAAGCAGTTAAAATCATTTTATATAAATGTTTAAATTCTTGTTTAATTTGATCAGGTCTTACAAAAACATGGCCTTCAGTTAAATCCATAGCTCTAACTCTTTCAAGTCCCGATAGAGCTCCAGATTTTTCATAACGGTAAAGTCTTGATTGTTCTGAATAACGAATAGGCAAGTCACGGTATGAGCGTCTTGTTGAATTAAATAAAATGATATGATGAGGACAAGTCATAGGACGTGCCACTAATGTTTCATTATCCATTAATATAGGTTTAAACATTGTATCTTGATAATGAGCTCAGTGACCACTAATTTCATATAGTTTCTTTTCACCAAAATGTGGTGTTAAAACTTCGGTAAAACCAAATTTCTTGTCAAGTTTTAGAACATAATTTTCAATTGCATTATGAATCTTCATTCCATCTTCTAATCAAATCGGAAAGCCTTGTCCTGATAATTGGCTAAACATAAATAAATTTAAGTCTTTACCAATTTTTCTATGGTCTCTTTCTTTTCTTTCTTGTAATATTTGAAGATAGTTATCTAATTCTTCTTTTGTTTCTCATGAAGTACCGTAAATTCTAGTTAACATTTTGTTATTAGAATCGCCCCTTCAGTAAGCTCCTGCTGTTGATAATAATTTAAAGTGTTTAATTTCTTTAGTGTTTTCAACATGACCACCAGCACAAAGATCCGTAAATAAAATTTCATTTGTTTTTGGGTGAATAAATTGGAAAAAGGTTATTTCTTTCCCTTCTGAAGAAAACTCATCAAATAATTCTTTCTTGTAAGGTTGATTTTCGAATGAGAAAAATTCTTTTCCAACTTTTTTAGTTTCATAACCTTGTTCAGCCATTTTCTTCATTAGTTTTTCAATTCGAGGTAAATCTGATTCTAAAATCGGGTTTTCAAATTCAAAATCATAGTAAAAACCCTCTTCAATTGCAGGTCCAATAGCTAATTTTGTATTTGGATATAATTTTAAAATTGCTGCTGCTAGTAAATGGCTGGTTGAGTGGTTAAGTTTATTATTTGCTTTCATTATTTAAGCCTAATCCTTTCATTAATTTCTTAAGATTTTCATTTGCAACTTTAGAAGCTTTTTGTGCTCCTTTTTTTGCAAAGTTATCAATTGATTTTATTACTTCTTTATACTTAAGTTGAATTTTTTCTAAAAATTCTTTAACTAATAATCCAACTTCTTGTTTTAATTCTCCATAGTTTTTATCTTTAAAATAATTTTCTGCATCTTCTAATTCGATATCTTTTAATGAAGAATAAATTGTTAATAAATTTTTTATTCCTGGTTTTTCATCAGAAATATATATTTTTCCTTCTGAATCTGTTACTGCTTTTAGTATCTTTTTGTACGCTTTTTCAGGGTCATCTAGTAAATAAATTGAAGATTTTTCATTAGTATCTGACTTAGACATCTTTTTAGTTGGTTCAGTCAATGACATAATTTTAGCTCCAACTTTTGGAATATATGGTTCTGGAATTTTAAAGCCAATATTAAATTTATTATTTAATCTTTGAGCTAAATTTCTTGTTAGTTCAACGTGTTGTTTTTGATCAATTCCCACAGGAACTAAATCAGCATCATAAAGTAAAATATCTCCTACCATTAATGTTGGATACATTAGTAAACCAGTAGGAATAGTTTCCATTCCGTTTGAGCTTTTTACCTTAGAAGATTTATCCTTAAATTGCGTCATTCTTGATAATTCGCCAATCGTTGTATTTGTTAAAATCAATCAATTCATCAATCCGTGTTCCATTACATCCGATTGAAAGAATAATGTAGATTTTTCAGGATCAATTCCACAAGAAATAAATAAAGCATAAATATTTCTGCGATTTTCTTCTAATACTTTTGGGTCAATTGGTAATGTTAAAGCATGAAGATCAGCTATGAAAATATAACTATCGTATTTATCTTGTAATTTAACCATATTTTTAATAGCACCAATATAGTTTGCGATAGTTAATTTTCCGGTTGCAGTTATTCCACTTAATACTCTTTTTTTAGCCATTATTTCTCCTTGTTTAAATTTCATAAGTTATAATGTTTGTTTTAAAAATAACAAAGTCTTTATAAATTTTATTACTTTTTTTAAAAAATTTACTATATTAAATAATTAATTATTTAATAAAGTCAATAATTGCCAATAAATTAATTTTTAACCTTAAAATAAGTTGAAAACATTTAAAATGTATAAGGAATTTTTAACATATATTAAAAAAAATTCAATTAATTAAATAATTTTAGTTTTTAATTTTAAATTAAAATATAATTTAAAAGTATAAAACTATTAACTTAGATAAAGGATTACAATGAATTCAAGAAATAAATTTTTATATGTCATTTTAATTATTTTAACTTTTGGTCTTATTTTAGTTTACTGAAAAAATAAGTATAAACAAACTAAAACTAAAGATTATTTAAGCAAAGAAACCAAACTTAATTTTAATTTTTATGAACTAGTTGATTATTTAGGTGGAAAAGAAAATATCGAATCTGTAACTTCAACTCAAAAAGTTGTAAAAATAAATTTTTATGAAAAAAGTAAAGTTGAAGCTTTAAAAATTAAAAACTTAGATGGAGTTACTGGTTTGACATTTCAAAGCAAAAGTATTTCATTAGTTGTTGGTAATACAGCAAAACATATTGAAGATTTAATTAATGAGGTAAAGTAAGATGAGTTCAAATAATACAAAATATCAAACATTAATGGCTAATCTTCTTAACATTGATACTAATGATTCATCTTTATTTAGCACAATAGATAATGAGAAATATTTTGATGTTTTAAAAAACTTTGGTGAATCGACATTTGATAAAATTTATACAAAATTTAATATTGATTGTGTTTTATCAGAAGTTGCTAATAGAACTATAGCTGAAAAAGTAAAAGAAGCTAAAACTAAAAGTGAAGTCGTAGCAATTTTTAAAGAGTACAATAAAAGAATTGAAGATAATCTTTTTAAAATGTTAGGATCAAGTTTTGAAAAAGCTAAAAATATTATTATTGCTAACCAAGAAACAGAATTTCAAAAATCAATTGTTAAATGAAAGAAAATTTTAAACAAAGCCCAAAATATAAATATTGAGACTAATATATGACCTTTACATATTGGTTTTTTTTATATTTCAATCAAAACAGAAAATAAAACAGTTTATGCTCCACTTTTCTTTAAAGAGATTTTGATTGAAGTAAAAAACTCTTTAATTTATTTACATTCTAATTCAGATATAAGAGTTAATAGTAAACTTGTTACCTTTTTAAATCAAGAAGGTTTTTCATTGAATGTTGATTCCTTTGATTTTAATAATTTATCAATTCAAGATGTTTTTGAAAAATTTAAAACAATTTGATCTCCGCTATTTAAGATGCCCGAAACTTTAAGAAGGGGCGTTGAACATCTAACTGTTGAAACAATTAACAATACCGCAATTGAATTTCATCCTGGAATAGTTTTAGGTTTTTATAATGTTTCTTCTGGTTATTTATGAAATCAAATGAAAAAAATTATTGATAACGATGAATTTGATGAAATTTTAAATCCTAATTTTAATAAGAACTTATATCGTGAAAAGGTTAATAGAGTTATTTTTGATAATAAATTTAAATTATTTAAAATTCAAGAAACAAACTTTTCACAAGATGTTGCAACTGTTTCGTCACTATATCAAGACACAATTATTTGAGGTCCTCCAGGAACCGGTAAATCTCAAACAATTTCTAATTTAATTGTAAATATTATTGCTAGAGGATATTCAGCATTAGTTGTTAGTCAAAAGAAAGCTGCTTTAGATGTTTTAAGAAATAGAATGAAAAAATTATCTATTTTTTGTCTGTTTGCTTTAAATGATAAAAATTTAAGACAGGAAACTTTTTATGAACCATTACGTGAATTTATACATTTATTAGAAAACTACCAAAGTTCTAGAAAAGAGGAAGGTTTTAGCGTTTTTACTGATGAAGATGAAAATTATGTTGATAATGTTAATTTAATTAAACAAACTAAAAATCTTGACAATATTATTAATTTTTACAGTGCCATCATGAATGGTAATTTTACTGTTGGCACTTATGAAAGTTTAAAACTTTTAGATAAGAGTTTGAATTACAAAATCAATAGTGAATTTAATGATCGTAAAGAAATTATTAAAAAATTATATGAAGCTAATTACAATAAAAAGCATCATATTTTTACAATAGTTCCTAAAAAAATCAAGAACATGGCAGATATATTATTAGCTGATGAAAGTTTAATGACTATTGGTATTAATGAAGCCTTAAAATATGTTAATTTAGTTAATTTTGAAGAAATTACAAATTTTAGTAATCAATATAAAAAGATATTAACAAATAAAACTGTTAAACTAAATGATGATAAAACAATTGTAAAAATGCTTTTAGAAAAAACATTTGAAAAGATGACAAATTTTACTGATGAGCAAAAATCACAATACACATCATTTGCAATGGCAATTAGAACCGGACATTTAAAACCATACAAGTTTTTTCACAAACATAAAGAAATGATTAAATTGTTATTCCCTATTATCATTACTACTCCAGAGTTGGATTTATCGATGTGAGAAAAACAAGAGTTTGACTTTGCTATTTTAGATGAGTCTTCACAAATGTTTATTGAAAAAGGTATTCCAATATTATATTTAGCCAAAAGAAAAGTTTTAGCCGGTGATAGCCAACAAATGCAACCAACAAGATGATTTTCAGCGACATATAATTTTGATGAAGAAGATGACTTTGGAAATATTGAGTCATTATTAGATTATGCTAAAGCGCGTGGTGTTTATTCTTTACTTTTAGATAAAAACTATCGTTCTAAGAAAGCGACATTAATGACTTTTTCTTCAAAACATTTTTATGATTCAAAACTAGATGTAATTGATAATTATGAATTATCTTTATCAGATGAAAAAGCAATTGAAGTATTTCAAGTTGATGGTACTTGAGATAATAGTATGAACGTTGAAGAAGGCGGAAAAGTTATTGAATTAGCTAAAGATAATTTAGCAAAATTTAATAAAATAATAATCTTAGTATTTAACGTTAAACAACAAGAATATTTAATCAATAGAATTTTTGGTAATGAACCAGAACTAGAAGAAGCACTAATGAGCGAAAAGGTTGTTATTAAAAATATTGAAAATATTCAAGGCGATGAAGCAGATTTAGTTATTATGTCGGTTGTATATGATAAAAATACAACATTGTATAATACTTATGTTGCAAGAAAAGGTGGTAAAAACGCTTTAAACGTTGCTATTTCAAGAGCAAAAGAAAAAGTTTTTGTTGTTAAATCAATTTATGCTGAAGATATTGAAATTACTGAACGTTCAACAGTAGATATGATTACTTTTAAAGAATGATTAAAGTTTTTAGATTTATCGATTGAAGAACAAAAAAATTATTTAGATAAAGTTGAAGATTATTTAGCAACTAAATTAATTTCAATTCCCGAAGATATTAAGTTTAAAGTTGATGTTTTAGATGAATTAAGACAGTTAATTGATGATGAAAATTTAACCTTGAAAACAAATTACTCAGTTGGAACAAAATCAATTGATATTGTCTTAATTAATAAACTAAACAATAAACTAGTTCAGGGCTTTATTCTTGATAATTTTAATTATAAAAATGATTACCGTAAATACTTGATTTTTAAAGATAACATTCATTTTTTAGAAGCTAAAGAGTATCCAATTATTACTATTTCTGAAATTGAATGACCAATAATTAAGAACAAAATTTTTGCATATGTAGAAGGCTTAATAAATCAAGAAAAAAATGCTAATAACTTTATAATTAAAAATAAAGAAAATCAAGTTATTGTTGATGATATATCGGGAAATCTTGAACAATCGATTTTAGCTTCAAATTTAAATCAAGAAATTAATTTTCAAGATACTAATCAACAAATTTCAGATGAAAAAAATTCGAGCGATGATGAAAGTAATTCAGATGAAATTGACGATTTTTATGTTGAAGAAGATTCAAATAACAATGTATCATTAAATGAAATTGATGAGTTTGAAGACCAAAATAATTTTGTAGAATTAGCTAACGAAGAAATTGAAGAAGTAGAAGAAACCGATTCTTTAACAAATAATTTTACATCTGAAAAAATTGAACTAGAAAATAGTGAAGATCAAAATAAAATAGATTTTACTTTTGATGAAAAAGAATTGAATAATTTTGAAGAAATAGAAGAATCTGATAATGAAAATGAAATGAAACATCTTTCTAAAGAAATAATTGAAGAAGATTTTTTAGAAAAAGAAAATACTTTAGAATTTTCAAGAGATAATATCAAAAAAAATAATAGCGAAGATATTGAAATTGAACAAACTACTGAAATTAATAACTTTAATTTTGAAAATGCTACATTTAATAATGAAAATAAAAATGAAACTATAGATTTTGAGGAAATTAATTCAGATTTAACAAATAACTTGTATACAGATGAAAAAATTTCTTTTGATGAAAATGATATTGAATTTGAGACTGAAGAAATTAGAAATAATCCAGATGAAAAAACAAAAACAATTGAAATAGAAGAGATACCTCAAATTGATTCATTTAATAATGATGCTAAACAAATATTAGAAGATTTTAATTTGGTTGATACAAACGAAAAAACAACTGAATTTGGAATTGGAGAATAATGAAGAAGAAAAACCCAAAACTAGAATTTGATTGAGAAGATTCAATCGACAAAGATATTAGTCCTGAAGATCAACTCAAACATAAGAAGCACGCTCAAAGTGTGGTCAAAGCTAAAAAAGTGAGAAAAATTTTATTTTGAACTTTTTCAGCAGCAGCACTTTCATCAATTGTTATTGCCACAGTTGCTATTAATTTATCTAAACCTTCTAAGGCACTAATTTATTGGTATAATCATGTTAAGAAGTATTCTTTCAATTCAAATAATTTAAATAATGAGGATATTAGAATAACAATTAAAAAAGACGCGAAAATTGAAGGTACACCAGAAAATGTTATGTCTAAGATAATTAATAATACTAGCGAAGACAATTTTAAATTATTATTCAAAGATTATGCATTAGCAGAAAATTTAAAACCTGAAAAAAATTGAAGTATTGAATATGAAAATTTTGTTATTGATTCAATTTCAAAAAATACTTTATTTATAGATTTAGTGTTTAAACAAAAAGGAAATACCCCAATTGATTTTATTATTAAAAACTTCCCAATTGTTACTTCAGAAAATACAAAAAAATATAACGAAGAGGCAATTAAAGAAAAGAAGAATCAGTTCACAAATGAATTTATTGAATCAATAAAAAAACAAATTTTATATAAATTGCTTTTACCTATTAATATAAAAGATAATTTTTCTGATGAAAAAATTAATAAATATAAAGAAGCATTTAAATCTTATATTGAAAAATTTAATGAAAAAATTTCAAATAATATTGATAACTTTTCATCTTTATTAGATATTTCATGATCTTTTAGTGAACCATTTAAAGTAAATGATAATTTAGAAGAAATGAAAATAATTTCAAACTTTGTAACAGAAACAAATAATTTTTATTCACCAATTATTTTTACTTCACCTATCACTTTAAAGGGCTTTGATCAAGAAGATTGGAAAAATTCCTCAAAACTTGTTTTTAAGGGAAGAATAATTACCTTATCAACAAATACAGAAAAAATCAACAAAATAAAAACTCAATATGGAATTTATATTGAGCCAAAATATGAAAATCAAGAAATACAGTTTGAGATTCCTTTATTATTTGATAAAAACAAATAGCAAAAAATAGGCTTAAAACAAGCCTATTTTTTATAATATTTCTAGTTCTTTATCTTTACCTCAAGGATTTTTTTGATTAATTTTATCAATAAATAAATTTCCTTGTAAGTGATCATATTCATGTTGGAAAACTATAGCAGTATAACCACTAACTTCATAACGTTTAAATTTCTTTTCCATATATGAATAAGCATCAACAATTACTCTTGAATATCTTGGTACATAACCTTCTTGTTTTGGTCAGGATTCGTTAACACTTAAGCAACCTTCACCTTCAGATAAAGCTAATTTATGATTTGAATGACCAACTAATTTAGGATTAATTAAAGCATCATTAAAAATCACTTTATCATTTGCGTCTACTATTAATATATAAAAAATACTTTTAGGTATTCCATATTGAATAGCAGCCACACCAACAGCAGGTCTAAATTTTGTGTTAGGTTTTTGACTATCCGAAACATGGTAAATCATTTTTTCAATTAAATCAATGTTTTCCTGTGATAAAGGAATTTCTATATCTTGTGATTTTTCTCTTAATATTTTTTCTGGTAATTGTACTAATTTAACATCTTCAAATTTAAACATAATATAACATTATAAAAGAATTATTTTATTAAAATGATTTTTTTTGTTAATATTTATACATTACTAAAATAATTATTTTATAAATGGAGAACTTTTAGATGGATATTCACCTCTACCCTTGACAATATGCCCTTTTAATAATATCTTTAATATTATTGCTTGTTAGTTCAGGTATTTTTTCTGCTACCGAAACAGCTTATACTTCGCTATCAAAAGCAAAAATTGAAACAATGATTGAGAAAAAAGTTAAAGGTCATAAGATTATTGAAAAACAACATAACTTTTTTAACCGAACATTAGGAACAATATTAATAGCTAATAATTTGGTAAATATTGCTTCATCAACATTACTTGCTTATTTATTAACTCAAGCATTTGGTGCATCTAAAGTAGGTTTGGCTTCAATTATTTCGACAATTGTTATGACACCTATTATTGTTTTATTTGCTGAAATAATTCCAAAACTAATTGCAAAAAGATACCCAGAAAAAACTGTTAATTCATTTTATTGATTTATTGAAATGTTATATTGAATTTTTATTCCAATAACATATCCTATTTCAAAAATTGGCAAGAAGATCTATATTACAAACACTGAAGAAGATGTAAAAAGTTTATTGAATATTGCCCAAGACGAAGGTGTTTTAGAATTTAAAGAATCTGTTATGGCTCAAAATGTATTAGATCTTGATTCTACAAAAGTTTCACAACATTATATAAAAATGAAAAACGTTGATTTTTTAAGTTCAAAAGCAACAATGCAAGAAGCTTTAGCGATGTTTAAAGAAACAAATTATTCAAGAATACCTGTTGAGAAAGATGGAGATCTTATTGGTATTTTACTTTTAAAAGATATATTCTTTTTACAAAGAGGAAATATTTTAAACTATATAAAATCAGTTCCAAGAGTATCAGCTAATTCGATATTATCAGTAGCATTAGAAAAAATGCGTCAATCTCGTGCTCAAATGGCATTTGTTACCGAAAGCAATAATGATGATAAAGCAATAGGAATTATTACTATTGAAGATATTTTAGAAGAAGTTGTTGGTGAAATTTATGATGAGTATGATAATGATGAGCAAATTTATGAAATAAGTTTAGAGAGATGTGAAGCTAAGGGAACAGTTCTAATGAAAACATTATGAAAACAATTAGAACTTGATCCACATCTTGACTATGAACTAGATGATAAAGAAAAGAATCAAACCTTGTCAGCTTGATTAGAAACTAAAAAAGGTCACGCTTTAAGAAAAAATTCTAAATTTGAACTTGATGAAAAAATAACATTTAAAGTTTTAGAAAAGAAAAATAAAGACCAAAAATATGATTATATTGAAATAGATTGAAGTAACTAAAAATCTGGAAATTAGTTCCAGATTTTTATTATTTTTAATATCCCATAGCTTCTTCATATTCATCAAGATTTCCATAAAATAGGAAACTTGATTTTGGTTTTATTTCTAATAGCACATTAGCACATTCTTTAATCATTGCTCGGTTATATGTTGTAAAAATACATGAACTTTTATATGATTTAATTCCTTCAATTAAACTATCAATTGATTCAGAGTCTAAATGGTCTAAAGGTTGATCAAAAATTAAAAAGTTACTTTCTTCTAACATTAATTTTGACATCATTAAACGTACTTTTTCACCACCACTTGTTACTTGTACATTTTTAAATACACTATCATTTGAAAATAACATTCGTCCTAAAAAAGCTCTCATTCTTGCGTCACTATTATCTTTAGTTTCTTGAGTAGTGTTATTTAAAGGTCATTTACTTAATCAATCAATAATTGTTTCAGATTCTTGGAAATATTCTTGATTATTTGACGGGAAGTAGTTAGGAAAAATGGTAATTCCTCATTCAACAGTTCCAGAAGTTGGTTTTCTTTTGCCCATTAAAATTTCTAATAATCTTGTTTTTGCAATATCATCATTTCCAATTATAACTATCTTATCACCAGGTTTTAAAGAAAATGAAACGTTCTCAAATAATGTATCGCCGGCTTCATTAACATAAGTTAAATTATGAACACTTAAAATTTGTTTACCAGGTAATCTATTTAATTCAAATTTAATGTAAGGGTATTTTCTTGAAGAAGGTTTTATTTCATCAATAACAATTTTTTCTAATAATTTTTTACGGCTTGTTGCTTGCTTTGATTTTGAAGCATTAGCTGAAAAACGCGCAATAAATTCACGTAGTTTTTGGGCTTGTTCTTCTTTTCTTAAATTTGTTTTTTGTTGCATCTCAATTAACAATTGGCTTGATTGTTTTCAAAATGAATAGTTACCAACAAATAATTTAGCCTCTGAATAATCGATATCTATAATATGTGTACAAATAGCATCTAAGAAATCACTGTCGTGGCTAACTACAATAACAATATTAGGATAGTCCATTAAAAAGTTTTCTAATCATTTAATTGTTTTTAAATCTAAACGGTTAGTTGGTTCGTCCATAATTAAAATATCTGGATTACCAAATAATGCTTTAGCTAATAAGACCTTAACTTTTTCATTAGCTTTTAATTCCGACATTTGCATATTTCATTTTTCAGGTTCAATTCCTAAATTGGATAATAATGTTTGTGCATCATTTTCAGCATTTCAACCACCCATTTCACCAAAAAGCTGTTCTAAATGACTAGCTTTTTCATAATCTTCCATAGTTGCATCAGGATTTTCATAAATCTTATTTTTTTCAATATTTATTTGATAAAGTTCCTTATTTCCCATAATAACAACATCAGTTACATTATAATCATTAAATTCATCTTGGTTTTGGCTTAAAACACTCATTCTTGCATTTTTTTCTTTAACAATTTGTCCTTCAGTTGCTTCAATTTCTCCACTTAAAATTTTAAGGAATGTTGATTTTCCAACTCCATTAGCACCAATAATTCCATATACATTTCCTGGTAAAAACTTTAAATTAATATTAGAAAATAATTTCTTATCAGGAAAAATTTTACTTATTCCACAAACGTCTAACATAGTATGCTCCTTTACTTCTTATTATAATTTAAAAATTTTACTAAATTTTATTCGTTTTTTATTGATATTCGCATAGACAAATTAATAATGACAAAATTCAATATAATAATTTATATACTTTAAAATTGAATAAAAAAATAAGGAATTTAGTTTATGTGCAAATATAAATTGGAGTTAGAAAAAGACGAAAATGGTCAAATTATGTTAACGAAAAAAAATGTTGAAATTATTAATTTTATTTTGTCAATAGATTCAAACTATAAATTTAGTACCCAAAATTTTAATTATTCTAATAAAGTAGAATTTTAACTACAAAAAATTTTGAAAATAACTATGACTATATAAAAAGATTGTGCAAAATAATTAACCAAGAGAATTCTACACATTTATCAGTAAGTGGAAATAAAAAAGGAGATAATAATGGAATTGAAATTATGGCAAAAAAAATTAATCAAATTAAAGATTTAGAAGAAAAAAATATACGTGGTGATTTTTCAATAATTGAAGAAATTTCAAAGGCTGTTGAAGGAAGAAATAATTTTAGTTTTGCTACTAAATTTTGTGCTTATGTTTCAAATATTTCTGTAAATATTGAAGATAAAGATAGAGATAAGTTTGTAATTTACGATAACATTATTGCTAATGTTTTACCATATTTTTGTTGAAAATACTTGTCTACTAGTGATTATATAAATGAAAATCAGAAAAGCATTATTAAAAATAAAATTGTAAATAAAAACGGTAAAAATGACTATCAAAGTTTTATAAAAATTATTGATAAAATAATTGAATCAAGTAGCAAAAATACAGGATATAAAATTAGTAGAAGAAATTTTGATAAATTAATTTGATACTTTTATAAAGGTGATTCTGAATTAATAGAATATGCATTGTCCTTTATAAAAAAATAAATAATTTTTATATTTAATAAGGATTTTTTATAAATTAAATTATTATTTTTAAATATGATTTTAATATTTGTTTATAATTTATTACGCGCTTATTAAATATTATGCATCCTTAGCTCAGCAGGTAGAGCAAGGGACTCTTAATCCCTGGGTCGTGGGTTCGAACCCCACAGGATGTACCATATAAAAAGACAAGGTCTTAAAGCCTTGCCTTTTTTATTTAATTTTTATCACAATCTCATCATCTTCAATATTTATTGTTATGATTGAATCTTCTTTTATTTCATTGCTTAAAATAAAGTCTGCGATTTTGTTTTCGATTTGATTTTGAATAAATCTCTTTACTACTCTCGCGCCAAATGCTGGATTGTAAGCCTTATTGGCTATGTATGTTAATACATCTTCTTTATAAAATAAATTTGCTTTTATGTTATCTAAAATTCTTTTTGCTAATTTTCTTAATTCTAAATCTACTATTTCTTTTACTACTTGAATACTTAATTGGTTAAAAGGAACTATTTCATCAATTCTATTAATAAACTCTGGTTTAAATTTGGTTAATAAGATTTTCATTAATTCATCTTTTTCCGGCATTTTTTTCATGATTTGCTCTGAACCAATATTTGAAGTCATAATAATAATTGTATTTTTGAAATTAATCTTTCTTCCCTTGCTATCAGTTAGAATTCCGTCATCTAATATTTGTAATAAAACATTTAGAACATCAACATGAGCTTTTTCAATTTCATCAAATAGAATAATTGAATAAGGATTTTGTCTTACTTTTTCAGTTAATTGTCCACCATTATCGTCATAACCAATGTATCCTGGAGGCGATCCGATTAATTTTGAAGTACTATGTTTTTCCATGTATTCAGACATATCTAAACGAATAATATGATTTTCATTGTCAAAGAGGTTAAATGCAAGTGCTTTTGCTAATTCAGTTTTACCTACCCCTGTTGGGCCTAGAAATAGGAAAGAACCAATCGGACGATTTGGATCGTTTATTTTAGCTTTAGCTCTTTTAATTGCTTCAGAAACTAAGTCAATAGCTTCTTGTTGTCCTTTTACTCTTTTTGCTAAATTTGCACTTAAATTAAGTAATTTATTCTTCTGTGTTTCTAATAATTTAGTTACTGGAACTTTTGTTCATTTACTTACAATTGACGCAATTTCTTCTTCATCAATTGTTTCTTTGATTAAACGATCTTTTAAACTATTTAGTTGATTTTCTACATCTTTTTTAGATTCTTCCAAACTAGGTAATAACGAATACATAACTTTTGATGCTTCTAAATATTTACCTTCAGATTGTAAAATTGTTAAATGTCTTTTTAATTCTTCAATATTATCTTTAAAAGATGATAATTTTGCAATTAATTCTTTTTCTTTATTTCATTGATCAGTTAATAATTTATGTTTTTCCTTCAAGGCATTTAAATTATTATTAATTTGTTTAACTCTTTCACTATTATTCTTAATTTCTTTATTAACTGAGTTTTCAATAGCGGCTTTTTCAATTTCTAATTTAGCAATTTCATAATTTAATTTTTCAATAGGCTCAGGAATATATTTCATTTCTGTTTTAATATTTGCTGCCGCTTCATCAATTAAGTCAATTGCTTTATCAGGTAAAAAACGATCTGAAATATAACGTGCTGATAAATTTGCTGCAGCCACTAAAGCTTCATCTTTAATTTTTACTTCATGAAATGTTTCATATCTTTCTTTTATACCTCTTAAAATGGTAATTGTATCTTCTATTGAAGGTTCATTAATAAATATTTTTTGCATTCTTCTTTCTAATGCTGAATCTTTCTCAATATACTTGCGGTATTCATCTAATGTTGTTGCGCCAATTAAATGTAATTGCCCTCTTGCCATCATTGGTTTTAGCATGTTACCTATATCCATACTACCTTCACCGGTTTGGCCAGCACCAACAATCATATGAATTTCATCAATAAATAAAATTATTTCGCCATTAGAATCTTGAATTCTTTTTAGAATAGCTTGAATTCTTTCTTCAAATTGTCCCCGATAAGATGTTCCAGCGATAATTGATGAAATATTTAATTCATAAACCTTTTTAGATTTTAAATTTTCAGGAACTTGGTTTTCAATAATTTTCCTTGCTAAACCTTCTACGATAGCAGTTTTACCTACCCCAGGTTCTCCCACTAAAACCGGGTTATTCTTAGTTTTACGTGATAAGATCCGTACTAGTGATCTTATTTCCTCGTCACGATTAATAACTGGCTCTAGCTTTCCTTCTAGGGCTAGTTGTGTCAAATCTCTTCCATATTGTAATAATGGATCTTTATTGTTATTTTCTTGTGCAGGTGTTCATGATGCGTGCATAACTTTCCTCCTTTATCTAACTTAAATCCTAAGAAAATTATACCACTTTTTAGCACTCTAGTAATTAAAGTGCTAAAAAAATAGAAAATGTTGGTGGCTATATAAAAAAAGTCAAATAATATTAATTTATTAATATTTATCATTAACCTTAAAAATAAAAAGTAATATAATTTACATAGGTTATTTTATAAATAACCACTTGAGCATGAATAAATTAAATGGAAAACTTTTTTGAATAACTTATACTACCCTAAATATTGCCTTATTGTTAATATTCTCTGCAATAGCCTTTTTAGATTATTCTTTATTACTAGGGTATTTGGTTGGTATAGTTAGTTTTTTATTATTTTTAGTTATGTTAAAGCTGTCACTAAGATTAATAAAAAACAGTATTGATAGTAATAGTAAAAAGCAATATAAAACTCGAATGTTTATTGCTATTTTAATTTTTTTATTATTAATGATTTTAAACGTCGCTATTTTAGGATTTTTTATTTGAATAAATTCTTATTATCATTCGATTTATCCTAGTTCTAATTTAGCATTTTTTCCATTTAATACAATAACAATAACAGCTCCTTATTTATTATTGTCAGTTTTTTCAATAATCTGAGCTGTTATATTTGCAATTAAGAAAAGAAAGGAGGACAATGGACAAACTATTAAAAATTAATTGATTTGGTTCATCTGAAATTAATAGTAATCAAATTTTTTCGCTTATTTCGCTTGTATTTATAACTTTAGTTTTATCAGTTTTAATTTATGTGGCTGTTAAAAGGCAAAAAGTTAATAAAGCACCTAATGCAGCAATTATCTTAGTTGAAACTGCAATTATAGGTGGAGATAAATTTATTTCAGAAACACATGAATCAAAATTTGATAAGGCAAATCCATATCTTATTTCCTTATTTGTATTTATATTTTTTGGAAATATATTATCAATAATTGGTTTAGCACCAATGGGTTCTAGTTTATCAGCAGTTTTAGCTGCAACAGTAGTTTCATGATTAGGAACAGCTGGTGTCGGTATCGCTTATAACAAAGTAAAATATGTTATTAAACTTTTAAATCCATTAGAATTTGCTTCTAATTATTCACCGATTATTTCAATGACATTCCGGGTATATGGAAATATTATTGGTGGAGTTGTTTTAGTATCATTAGCATCGATATTCTTAAACAATATTTGAGCAAAAATTATTGGTGTGCAAGCAACTTCAGAGGCTGCAACATTTAATCCATTTGGAATTTTGATTTTACCAGCATTTAATTTATATTTTGATTTATTTGGTGGTGCAATTCAAGCTTTTGTTTTTGTTGTCCTAACAATGTCCTACTGATCACAGGCAGCAGAAGTTGATGTAAAAGAAAAACATAAGAAAAAAATTAGAGATTGAAAAAAGAAAATTATTGCAAAAAAAGAAAAAAATAAAGAAATTATTCAAACTAGTTAAAAAAATAACAAATTAAAATAACTTAATTTAGGAGAGAAAAAATGATTGATAAATTAGACAAAGTAAGAGAAATTATTCAAACCTTTGACGCTGACAAAGCAGGTTTAAAAGATGCACATAATTATCCTATTGCATATGGTTTAACAATGCTTGGAGCTGGTTTAGCTATTTGTGGTGCTGGTGTTGTTTCTTTAGGGCAAGGTATCGCTGTTGCTAAAGCTTGTGAAGCTGTTGGAAGAAACCCTGAAGCTTTATCTAAAGTACGTACCTTATTAATTTTAGGTCTAGCTATTGTTGAAACTGCATCTATTTATTGTTTAGTTATTGCTTTACTATTAATTTTTATATAACAAAAAGAAAAAATACAAAATGGAAACATTAACTATTCTAAATAAACTATCAGAAGGTAGTGGAAGTGTTAGTGAAGAATTAGAAAAAACATTCTCGGGACTAACATTTAATTGACCTTTATTTGTATTTTCTTTAATTGTTTTAATGCTTGTAACTGTTATTATCACTTTTTTAGTTTACAAACCAGTTAAAAAAATGGTAAAAAGACGTCAAGAATTAATTCAAGAAAATATTGACGCTTCAATTAAAGCTAAAGACGAAGCTTTAAAAGTTCAAGAAGAACACGATAAAAAAATAATTGAAGCAACAAATCAAGCAAAAACTATTATAAATAATGCTAAGGCTGAAAGCGAAAGAATTGTTAACAGTGGTTCAGCTGCAGCAAAGAAAAAAGCAGAAATGATGTTAGAACAAGCAGAAATTTTGATTAATAAAAAACGTGCACAATTTAATGTTGAACAAAAGAAAATTATTATGGAAAATGCAGTTGAAATTGCTAAAAAAATTATTGGTCGTGAAATCAAAGATTCTGACAACATTAAAATGATTAATGAAGTTATTGAAAAATAATTATGACTGATTTAAACGAAATTATTAATAATTGATCATTTGCTTTATTTGATCTTGCTAAGAGTTCAAATAAATTAGTGGAAATTACAAATGAATCTGCTGACATTATTAAAGTTTTAAAACAAAATAAAGAATATTTAAAGATGCTTAATTCTTTTGATTTATCAGAAGAAAGAAAGTTTAAAATGATTGATGAGGCTTTTGCTTCATATCATCCATATATTTTAAACATGATTAAATTAGCAACTAAAAAACACGTTGTTAAGTATATTGATATTATTTTCCACCGTTTTATCGAATTATCAAACGATAAATTAAATATTAGATATGGTCATGTTTATTCAGTTAATCCTTTAACAAAACAAGAAATTTCACAATTAGAAGTAAAACTTTCAAAAGATTTGAATTCAAAAGTTACTTTAATTAATGAAATTGATAAAAGTTTAATTGGTGGAATCAAAATTAAAGTTGACGAGTATTTAATTGATAATTCTGTTTTAGGAAAATTAAATAAAATTAAGTCTTTAGTATAATGAAAGGAAAAATATGGCTTTAAAACCAAGTGATTTATCAGCTATCATTAAAAATCAAATTAAAGAATTTAATGATAATGTAAGTTATGTCGAAGTTGGTAGAGTTATAACTGTTGGTGATGGGATTGCTCTAGTTAGTGGTTTAACTAATGTTGAATATGGTGAATTAGTTATTTTTGATTGTGGCATTGTTGGTATGGCTTTAAACCTTGAGGAAGAGTTAGTTGGTGTTGTTGTTTTAGGAGATGATAGAAATATTGTTGAAAATTCTCACGTTAAAAGAACACATGAAGTTATTTCAGTTAAAGTTGGTGATGCTTTATTAGGTCGTGTTGTTAATGCACTAGCAAAGCCAATTGACGGAAAAAATAAAATTGATAGTGAAATTAGTAGACCAATTTTTAAAATAGCCCCTGGGGTTATGACTCGTAAAGAAGTTTCAGAACCTTTAAATACAGGTATTTTAGCAATTGATGCTTTAATTCCTATTGGTAAGGGACAACGTGAATTAATTATCGGTGACAGACAAACCGGAAAAACAGCAATAGCAATCGATGCTATTTTAAATCAAAAAGGTAAAGATGTTTATTGTATTTATGTAGCAATAGGTCAAAAAAATTCAACAATAACACAAATTGTTGACCAATTAGCTAAAAATGATGCAATGAAATATACAACAATTATTGCTGCTTCAGCTTCAGAAAGTGCACCATTACAATATATTGCTCCATATACTGGTGTAACAATTGCTGAAGAATGAATGTCTCAAGGCAAGAGTGTATTAATTGTTTATGATGACTTATCAAAACATGCTGTCGCTTATCGTACATTATCATTATTATTAAGAAGACCTCCTGGACGTGAAGCTTATCCTGGTGATGTTTTCTATTTACACTCACAATTATTAGAAAGATCAGCACGTTTAAATAATGATTATGGTGGTGGTTCAATTACTGCACTTCCTATAATTGAAACTCAAGCTGAAGATATTTCTGCATATATTCCAACAAATGTTATTTCAATTACCGATGGACAAATTTTTACAAAAGAATCGTTGTTTAATTCAGGTCAAAGACCAGCAATTGACATTGGTTACTCAGTAAGTAGAGTTGGTTCAGCAGCACAAACCAAAATGACTAAGAAAGTTGTTTCAAGTTTAAAACTTGAATTAGCACAATATAATGAAATGCAAGCTTTTGCCCAATTTGGTTCAGATCTTGATCAAAATACAAGAATTATCTTAGAACATGGTGCTAAAGTTTATGAATTATTAAAACAATCACAATTTTCACCTTATTCACCAGCACAACAAATTATTTTATTATTTTTAGCAAAATACCGTTTAATAAACGTTATTCCTAAAAATAGCATAATTAAATATCGACAAGAAATTTTAACTTATTTTGCAACCGATACTAAAGCAACAGAAATTATTAGAAAAATCGAAGAATCAACTGATTGAACTAATGAGTTAATTGAAGAAATTTATAATCAAATTATTGTATTTAATGATTTATTTATAAAAACTATTCCATTATATAATAAAGATAATTACATTCTTATTCCTGAATTACCATGGAAACCTTGCAAAAAATAAAACAAAGAATTAACTCAATTAATTCAACTAAAAAAATTACTAAAGCAATGGAACTTGTTGCAACAGCAAAATTTTCCAAAATAAAAAATAAAATTAGTGAAGTAAAATCGTATTTTAAAAATGTTGAAAATATATTTATTAATTTAATCAAACACTCAGAACAAGATATTGATAAATTATTAAACCGTCATGCTTGAGAATTTACAGCAAGAAGAAATTTATATATTGTTTTTGGAAGTGATTTAGGACTTTGCGGTTCTTTTAATTCGGAAATGTATAAAAAAATCAATGAAGTAGTTACTGGCGATGATATTTTGATTGTAATTGGATCAAAATTATTAAGCCTAATTGAAAAAAATAAAAAATATCATATTATTCAAACCTTAACACAAATTGGAGATAATCCAACTTACGAAATAGCTCAAGTGGTTTCAAATAAAATTTATGATGTTTTAGAAATTTCATTGTTAACATCAGTTAAATTAATTTATACAGATTATGAAAACCCATTAAAGGCCGACCCAATTGTTCAAGAAATTTTTCCAATTTCAAAAAATACAATAGAAAAAATTGAACAAGAAAATTTAAATAATAATTTAAATAAAGATAATTTAGAAATAATTTTTGAACCAAATCCAGAAGTTATTCTAATTAATTCATTCCGGATCTTTTTTGAAGCCTCAATTTATAATGCTTTAATTAATGCAAAATTAGCCGAAACTAGTCAAAGAAGAACAGCAATGGAACAAGCATCTGATAATGCAGAAGATTTAATAGAAGATTTAAAGATTGAATACAATAGTTCACGTCAATCAAAAATTACTCAAGAACTTACCGAAATTGTTAACGGATCAGGTTCTTAGTGAAAGGATTTAATAATGGCAAAGAAAGAAGAAAAAAATGAACTAAATTACGGTGTTATTACCCAAATTTTAGGTGCTGTTATCGATGTTAGATTCGAAGAAGGTAAAGCGCCTAAAATGCTTAATGCTCTTGAAGTTATTGATGAAAATAATCCCGAAAATAAACAAATTCTAGAAGTTGCTCAACATATCGGTAATGATACAGTAAGAACTATTGCTATGAGTTTAACAATTGGTTTAAGAAGAGGAATGAAAGTTCTTGATTTAAAAAGACCAATCAGTGCACCGGTAGGAAAAGAAATTCTTTCAAGAATGTTTAATGTTTTAGGGCAACCTATTGATTTATTAGGTGGTAATTTTGAACATCAAATGCCTATTCATAGAAGTGCTCCAAGTTTTGAAGAACAAAAATCTACATTAGAAATTTTTGAAACAGGTATTAAAGTTATTGACCTTTTAATTCCTTATATTAAAGGTGGAAAAATTGGTTTATTTGGTGGAGCTGGTGTTGGTAAAACAGTATTAATTCAAGAACTAATTAATAACATCGCTAAACAACATGGGGGTTTATCTGTTTTTGCTGGTGTAGGAGAAAGAACTAGAGAAGGAAATGACTTATACCATGAAATGAAAGCAAGTGGTGTTTTAGATAAAACTGCTTTAGTATTTGGTCAAATGAATGAACCTCCTGGAGCAAGAATGAGAGCGCCATTTACAGCTCTTACAATGGCAGAATATTTCCGTGACCAAATGGGACAAGATGTTTTACTATTTATCGATAACATTTTTAGATTTACTCAAGCAGGTTCGGAAGTTTCAGCGCTATTAGGAAGAATGCCTTCAGCCGTAGGTTATCAACCAACCTTAGCAGTAGAAATGGGTCAATTACAAGAAAGAATAACATCAACTAATAAAGGATCAATCACTTCCGTACAAGCAGTTTATGTTCCTGCTGATGACTTAACAGACCCAGCTCCTGCAACAACCTTTACTCACTTAGATGCAAAAACTGTTTTAGATCGTGATATTGCTGCTTTAGGTATTTATCCAGCAATTGATCCATTGGGCTCAAATTCAAGAATGATGGATCCAAATATCATTGGTTTAGAACATTATAATACCGCAAGAGAAGTACAAAATATTCTACAAAGATTTAAAGAATTGCAAGATATCATTGCTATTTTAGGTATGCACGAACTTTCTGAAGAAGATAAAAAAGTTGTAGCACGAGCAAGAAGAATTAGAAGTTTCTTATCACAACCATTTTTTGTTGCTGAAAAATTTAGTGGTATTAAAGGAAGATATATTCAATTACAAGATACAATAAGATCATTTAAAGAAATTTTAAGCGGGAAATATGATGATTTACCTGAAGAAGCATTTTTATATGTGGGTACAATCGAAGATGTAATTGAAAAAGCTAAAACTTTAGGTTATAAATTTGAAAAATAATTTATGAGTGAAAACAAATTTATTAACGTTCTTATAACTACCCCTAACGGAGTTTATTATCAATCTAAAGCTAATATAGCTACTTTTACAACTACCGAAGGCCAAATTGGTTTAATGAAGGAAGCAGTACCTTTTTTAGCAGCTCTTATTCCATCGAAAATAATTATTAAAGAAGAAAGCAATGAAACTAAAACGTTTTTCATTGATCGTGGAATCGTAGAATTTAAAAATAATTTGCTTTCTTTAATTGTTAATCATATCGATATTAAACCTTTTGACATCGAAGCAAAATTCGAAAAAGTCGATGAAACAAAATATACAATTATTGAGGAACTAGTTTTAAAGAAAAAATTGGCTGAACAAAAGAAATAATTTAATGCAGATTTATTCTGCATTTTTTTATTTTTATTTCATTTTTAGATATTTTTATATAAAAAATCCAATAAAACTTAATGAAAATCATCGATTATAAAAAACATATCAATAAATTGTTAAAATTTATTATTTAAAAATTTAAATAAATTATTATGAGGTAAAATGAAAAAATCAAGTAAATTGTTAATAGGGTTAACATTTCTAGCAGCTACTGCTACAGCAGCATCTGTTGCTTTAACCGTTGCAACAGTAGTTAAGAAAACTCCTAAAAAACAACTTTCAAAACAAATCAAAATTTTTGAAGAAGAATTAGAAACAAATAAAGATTTAAAAGAATTTCAAAAAGCTGAAATTAAATTAGCTTTAGAAGCGGCTCAAGCAGTTTTATCAAATCCTGAGTCAACTAATGAAGAAATTAAGAACGCTTTAGATGTTTTGGTTAAAAAGGTAGAAGAAATTAAGGCACAAACAGAAGAACCTGAAACACCAGAACAAAAATTAGCAAAAGCAAAAGCAGCTTATGATGAAAAAGTTAAAGCATCAACAGAATTAATGGCGCAATTAACAACCGAAGATGGTAAATATAGCGAGATTAAAACAACTTTTGAAAACGAAGTAACAAGTGCTAAAGCAGATGTTCCTGCAGAAAATGCTACTGTAGAAAACTATCAATCAGCAACAACAAAATTAAATGATGCTATAGCTAAAGCACAAAAAGCAAAAGAAACTAAAGATGCTGAGTTAGCAGCTTTTGAAACCGCTAAGAATGCATATGATGCAAAAGTTACTGAAGCAACACAGTTAGCAACACAACTAACAAGTGAAGATGGTAAATATAACGAAATCAAAACTACTTTTGATCAAGAAGTAAACGAAGCAAAAGCACTTGTTCCATCAGAAAATCCTACAAAAGAAAACTATGAGTCAGCAACTGCTAAATTAAGTGCTGCTATTACAAAAACAAGTGAAGCAAAAGAAGCTAAAGATCAAGAAATTATTGAATTTGAAACAATTAGACACGTATATAACACAAGAGTTGAAGAAGCAACACAATTATCTACTGAATTAGATAATGATAAATACAGAACTATTAAAACAACATTTGATCAAGAAGTTGAAACCGCTAAAGCAGATGTTCCGGAATCAAATCCTACAAAGGAAAATTATCAATCTGCTACTTCTAAATTAAATGCTGCAATTGCAAAAGCAAATCAAGCAAAAGAAGATAAAGATAGAGAATTAGCGGCTTTAGAAACTGCCAAAACATCATATAATAACAAAGTTAGAGAAGCAGAAGAATTAGTAACAACTTTATCTGCTTCGGAAGAAAAATATGGTGCAATTAAAACTAAACTTCAAAACTCTTTAAATGAAGCAAAACAAAATATTAACGATCAAAGTACTACAGATCAATATAACACTGCAATTTCAGCAATAGAAGATGCTATTGAAACTGCTAACACAGAAAAGGAAGCTAAAGACGCTGAATTAGCAGCATTTGAAAATGCTAAGAATGCATATGATGCAAAAGTTAGTGAAGCAACACAGTTAGCAACACAACTAACAAGTGAAGATGGTAAATATAACGAAATCAAAACTACTTTTGATCAAGAAGTAAATGAAGCAAAAGCACTTGTTCCATCAGAAAATCCTACAAAAGAAAACTATGAGTCAGCAACTGCTAAATTAAGTGCTGCTATTACTAAAGCAACTGAAGCTAAAAATGCTAAAGATCAAGCTGAAGCTGAAGCAGCTGCAAAAGCACAAGCATTACAACAATTTAATACTTTAAAACAAGAAGTTGAAACATATTTAGCAACATTAACTGCTCCTGAAAAACAAACAATTAAAAATGAACTTGAAGAAGAATTAAATAAGCAAAAACAAATAGCAGAAGCATCTGACGCTACTTCAGAAATAATTAATAATGCTAAAAATGCTTTAAAAGCAAAATTAGATGAAACAAAAGCGAAAGAAAATAACGAAGAAGGACCTTCTACAAATGTTGAGGAATTAACTGAAGCACAAAGAGCTATTGTTGAGAAAGTTAATAATAAAACAATTTTAACTGGAACAGTTGCTGAAAATGTTAAATCTGAAATTCTAAAATTATCTTCAACTAAACTTTCAGATAGTCCAAATGATAAAAATTATTTTGGTTATTTAAAGAATAATAAGCAAACTAAAACATTTACTTTTGGATCAACCAATAAGAAGGCTAAGACAGCATTGGGTGATAACTTATTTGCACAAGAATTTTTAGATATGGCTTCTAATAAAGAAATAGTATTTGCAGTTTCTAATTCTCAAAGACTTGCTTTATGTTTTGACAAAAAAGAAGACGGAAAAATAGTAATTCCTTTTAGATTTAAAGATAAAACAACAATTTATGAAATTGAATTATTTTAATTTAAAGTTAAAATATTAAAACAAAAAAACACATTGCTAAAAAATGTGTTTTTTCTTTTACTTTTTTATAGCCTTAATTTTTAATTAAATTTAATTATTTGTGTTAAAATAATAAGGCAATTTATAAAAATGGCGTTCGTGGCGAAGTGGTTAACGCTCCGGGTTGTGGCTCCGGCATACGAGGGTTCGATCCCCTTCGAACGCCCCATTTTTTTTATTCTATTTTTTTGCCTTTTCGCCTAATAAATGACATTTACGGCATCTAGCTTCATATTCATTATAATCGCCTAAATAATTTAAATCATTGCTTTTAGCCTTACGATAAGAAGTAGAAGCAATATTTTGGCAAATCACGCATATCGCTTGTAACTTGGTTACAGTTTCCGCTATTGCCATAAGGCTTGGAATAGGCCCAAAAGGACGACGTTGATAATCTTGATCTAAACCAGCAATAATAATAAGATATCCTTTATTTGCTAAATCATCAGCAACATTAATTAAATCATTTCCAAAAAAATGTGCTTCATCAATTAAAATTGCTTGGTACTTTTGCTCATTTAATAACGAATAAATTTCTTCGATTTTTTTAATTGAAAATGTTTCATGTTTTAGGCCACAACGGCTAACAATTTCATTATCTGAAAAACGGTTATCATACTCCGGTTTAATAATTAAACTATTAAATTTTGCATATGATAAAGTTCTTAGTCGTCTTAAAAGTTCTTCACTTTTACCGCTAAACATAGGTCCTGTTATTATTTCGATCATTCCTTTTGAAAACACTTTGTACATATTATTTCCCTTCTTTTTTTTATTAGATATTTTTTTATATTAATTAAATTGTATTTATTATAAATAATAAAATTTTTATATCAATAAAAAAATCAAAATATTATAAAAGCAAGGGTAAATATTATTACACTTGCTTTTTATTATTAGATTTGAGAATCTAGGAATTCTAAAAATTTATTCACATTTTCTTCAACTTTATCAATATCATCAGTTAATGATAGTTTATATATTTCTAAAACTAGAGGTTCTTTTATTAATGTATCTATATTTTTATTAACATTACTTATATAACTTTTCATATAGTTATATCTCTTATTGGCTTTTTCACGATTTGAATTATGTGTGATAAAGTAGTCTTCATATCTATCGAAAATAAGGTCACGATTTATTTGTTGATATAAATGACGTATTATTTTTTCATAAATATCATATAGTTTAATTTTTTCATCTTTTTCTTTTGTTGAAAGAAATCTATTAAAAAAGTTAATTAAACTAAATGCTGGTGTTTTATCCTCATTAAAATAAGAGCTATTCATTTTTTCATACAAATTAATGTAGCTATATCTAAAAAATGGATTGAGGTTATCTTCATAAACATCGCCTTCAAAATAAAAAATATTAGCAAGTATATATTTATCTTTATGTTTATCGATTCTATAAAATCTATTTAGTTCATATTCTTCTTGATTAGTTTCTAATTCTTTTTCTGATTTTTCTTCGTGCTTTTTAATTCTGCTAGCATTTCAATCGCCATCAGTAATATCAGTTGCTTCAGTTTCAAGAAAGTTTAATCCACTTTGATCTACAGGAACTACTTGATATGAATATAAATAGGATGACAGTGAACTTAGTCTTGAATCAAAAAATTTATTAGGTTCACCTTTACTAGTATATGTTTTTTGGGTATATAAATATTCATCATATAATATATCTTTATCATCATCAAATCAATTACTCATAAAATTATTTAATACATTTTTAAATTTTTGAATTTCCTTTTTGGTTGCTGAGTAAATTACTGATTGCATATTTAGTGATAAAAAACGTTTGTAATTATTTTTTTTGTCATGTTGTTTATTGTTTTCTTCATCATTTAATTCCTTATCACTTCTTAAAACTTCTTCAGAACCAAAATTCTTAGCATAGTTATCTAAATAATTTTCTAAAAGATCTTTCTTTAGCTCAAATAATTCAGTTATATCATTTTTTTCTTTGTTAACACTTTCTAAGCTAACTGCATCTAAAAAATTAGGTTTATTTAAATATTTAATAGGTTCATCAGTTTTTGCTACTTCTGATAAATTACTATCATAATATTCTTTTTTATTTGAAGTGATAACATCATAATTATCTATATAATTTACAATTTCATTAGTTTGATTTATATCGTGAAAATCACCTAAAATAGTTTGTTTAGCATTAGTTGAATAATAAATTGTAGATTTTAAATTTGTAAAAAACTTTTTAACTTTAAGAATAGTTTGATATTCTTTAACAAATTGTGAAATTTTGGTGAATTTTTCTATTTTGATTAAGAAGGCATTTTTATTATTTTGAGAAAAGTTATCATCATTTAATTGATCTTCCAAATATTTTTTTGCTTTCTTAATAATATTTGCATTAGCTTCAGGAAGAATATTATGTTCAATAGGTTTTGGCATAATAACTTTTCTATTAGGTTCAAATTCGATATTTTCAAAATCTTTATCGCTAAATTGAGAATTTAAAATATCAAAATCTAGTTCCCTTGATTCAATATTTAAATTTTGAATTTTGTTTTCTAAAGTTATTAAATCTTCAAAACTAGTGAAAGGATTATTAGTATCACTTTGACTTAAGGTTAAATAAGCACCACGATTTAATCTTATTAGTCTTTCAATAAATGGATTTACAATTTTTTCTTCTCTTTTTAAGTTGCAACCATTAACAAATGTTATTGCTGATGCAATAAAAGTTGTAGTTGCTGCTACAACTATTAAACCTGATAAAATTCTGCGTTTGCTTGAATTTCTCATAGTTAAAACTCCTTTCTTATAAAAGTTTTTAATTCATTTATTTTTTGTATTAGTTTTATATATTATTTTTAATTTTAAAATTTGAAATTTCTTCTAAATTTTTAAATTGTGCTATAAATTATATAACTAGTTGAAAAAAAACAAAAAAAAACGATTTTTTTTGATAAAAAATGATATAGAAAAAATATGAATCTTAAATTTTTGGATAAATCTAAGATTCATATTTTTATAATTATTGGATTTTTGAATCTAGGAATTCTAGAAACTTATTAAAGTTTTCATCAACTTTATCAATATCGTCAGTTAATGATAATTTATACATTTCTAAAACTAAAGGTTCTTTTATTAATATATCAATGTTTTTATCAATAGTATTTATATAATTTGAGATATAGTTATATCTTTTGTTAGCTTTTTCGCGATCTGCATTATGAGCTATAAAGTAGTCACGATAATGATCAAAGATAACATCACGGTTTATATGTTGATATAGAAGTCTTGCAATTTTTACTTGTATTTCATATAATTTGATTTTTTCTTCTTTTTCTTTCACAAAAAGATTTTTATTAAAGAAACGAATTAGACCAAAAGCTGGAGTTCTATCATATTCGAAAAATGATTGTGCGTGATTTTTATAAAGATTAATGTAATAAAACCTAAAGAAAGGATTAATAACTTCATCATTATTATTAAATGTATGAATATTTACAAGAATATATTTGTCATTATATCTATCTAAGTGAGTTGGCATATCAGGTCCACCTACACCATCTTCATCACTTGCATCTTCATCTATTGCAATTTTTTCACTATTTTCTTCATCGGTAGAATTAATAAATTGTTTTAAAGCTTCATCATAATATTCTTTAGTAAAAAATTCTTGTTGAAAAACATGAAGAACAAATGTGTTTTTTCAATAACTTTTTTCTCATTCATCATCACCTGCATAAAAATATTCTTTTGTTACATCTTTTGTTTTAACATTTCAATTAGTTATAAAGTTATTTAAAAAATCTTTATATTTTATTATATCTTTTTTAGAAGCTGAAAAAATTAATGATTGCATTGCTAGAGAAATGTATTGTTTATAACCTTCTTGTTTAGGAGTGTTTGAATCAACATAAATATTAAATGCATGATCAAATGGCACATCTTCCTTATCGACATTTTCTTCAGAACTAAAATTCTTAGCATAGTTATCTAAATAATTTTCCAAAAGATCTTTCTTTAAATCAAATAATTCAGTTATATCATTTTTTTCTTTATTAACACTCTCCAGACTAATTGCATCTAGGAAATTAGGTCTATTTAAATATTTAATAGGTTCATCAGTTTTTGCTTCTTCTGATAAATTGCATCATAATATTCTTTTTTATTTGAAGTGATAACATCATAATTATCTATATAATTTACAATTTCATTAGTTTGATTTATATCGTGAAAATCACCTAAAATAGTTTGTTTAGCATTAGTTGAATAATAAATAGATGAATCTAAGCTAGCAAAAAATTCTTTTACTTTTAAAATAGATTGATATTCATCTTTGAATTGCAAAATATTTCTAAATGTTGCAATATTTTCTAAATATGCATTTTTGTTATTTTCTGAAAAATTAGAATTATTTAGTTCATTTTCTAAATATCTTTTTGCAACCTTAATAATATTATCTTTTGCTTCAGAAAGGATGTTTTCATTAATTGCTTGTGGCATAATAACTTTTTTTCCAGTTTCAAATTCAACATTTTTAAAGTCTTTTTCACTAAATTGCGAATTTGAAATTTCTGCACCTAATTCACTGGCTTCAGCTTGTAATGCCACTATTTTCTTTTCTAAATCAATCAAATTCTCAAAATTAGTAAAAGGATTATCCTTATTTGTTTGTTTTGATATTGCATCAGTATCACGATTTAATTTAATCAATCTTTCAATAAAAGGGTTTGATTCTTTATCTTTATCATCCTTTTCATCTTTCTCGGTATTATCTTTGATTTTTTTAGTGTTGCAGCCTTTTGTAAAAAAGACAGCCAAAGCAACAAAAGAAGTTAATGCTGCGCTAGTAATTAATCCTGCTAAAATCTTACGTTTAGTTGACTTTTTCATATTTTAACCTTCTTAGATTATAAATACTTAATTTGTTTAGGTTTTATAAGTTTTCTTTTTAAATTTATATTTTTTTCTTTTTATTTCTTGAATGTTTCTTTCATTTATTATTTTATTACTTTTAGAAAAAACCCTTAAAAAGAAGCCAAAAAAACTAAAAAAATAGAGCTTAAGTATATTAAATACTTAAGTTCTATTTTTATTATTATTGTAGTTTTGAATCTAAGAATTCTAAGAATTTATTAACATTTTCATCTACCTTGTTAATATCATTTGTTAAAGATAATTCATGGAATTTAATAACAACTGGATCTTTTAATAATTCATTAATGTCTTCAGGTAAATTATTTACATGGTTTGATAAAAATTCATATCTTTTATTTGATTTTTCTTTATCAATGTTATTGTGTGTAAAATAATCTGAATAATGATCAAAAATTTCTTTTGAGTTAATATTTAAAAATATTTTATCAATTATGGCTTCGTGAATTTTTACACTTTCAATATTTTCTATATATGCTTTATGATATGCAGTTGATTGATGGCCTTCAGCTATTTCTTCATTTAAACTTGTTGGAGTAGGGAAAAAGTTAATTAATGAAAAACCTTCACTACTATCAAAAGATTCTAATCCCTTAGCCTTGCTAAGATCAAAAATTGATATTGACTTTCTTCTAAAAATTGGGTGAATTTTTTCACTTTGATTTTTATGGCTTGAAAATAAAACTAATATTTTTTTATTATTATATTCTTTTAAAGTATAATAATCATATTCATAATAACGGCCATTACCGTTATGTGTTACACCATTTTCAATATTGCTAATATCATTTTCATTTAAATCAAAATCACTCTCATAAGTTGTCTCAGGGTATTCTTTATCAAAATATCACATTGAATTAACATAAATAGGATGTATTATCTCTTGAATTGCTCTTTGAAATTTAGTAGTGTTTTCTTCAATGGCATAAGCCGATAAAAAACCTGCAAACTTAGTAAAATCATCTTTTTTGTTAGCTTCTAATGCATTCATTAACATTTTCTTAAACTTTTCTATTTCATCTTTATTAGTGCTAAACAAAATATTTTGAAGATTTCTTGCTATAACCCTTCTTGCTTTAAATTCTGATCTAGATTTAGAAATCTCTGTATTATAATTAACCTTTTTTCTTAAAACATTTCTAACATATTTAGGTAAATATTCTTCGATTACTTCTTTTTTAAGTTCATTTACTTCTGAAATATTGTTAATTAATTCAGTTATTTTTTCAATATTAACTGCATCTAAAAAATCTTGCTTATTTAAAGTTTCGATTACTTTGTCAATTTCTTGTTCATCTGTTAAATAATTATCATAAAAATCTTTTTTAATTAAAGAAGTATATTGATAACTTTCAATAAAGTTTTCTATTCTTTCTTTATCTGTTAATTTGTCAAATTCACTCTTAATAAAATCTTTTGATTTATTTGAATAGTAAATTGAATCTTTTAATTCATTTTTAAAATCATTAATTGATTTTATTAATTTAATTGCATTCATTACTTCTTCAACGTTTGTGCTTTCGTTAATTTTTTGTTTTGCTTCATTAACTAAATTAGCATCAACATCATTAACTTCACTTGCAATTTTATTACCTACAATTTTAGCATTTTCTAATATATTTGCTAAAGCAGGAGTTAAGTATTCTTCATTTAATTTTGTAGGTAATGATACTTTTTTATTTTCTTTGTATTCTAGATTTGCTAAATCTTCGCTTTTACTTTCTTCTTCAGCAATTTTGTTCTCTAATTCATTAGATTGATTTAGTAATCCATGAACTTCTTTTTCAAAATTAAGTAAATAATCTAGGGTAAGAAGTTCATCTTTTCTACTTGAATTTTCAAAAGCGTAGTTTGCTTTTTGATTTAATTAAATTAATCTATCTTCAACAGTTTTTTTATTTGATACTGTAACTTTTCTATTTGCACTTACAGCAAAAACAATTGCAGTTGAAATTGCAGCAATTGAACCGGTTACAGCAAAAGCTGTTAACAATCTTCTTTTATCTCTTTTGTTCATTTTCTATTTCCTTTTTTTTCCTTTTTTATCATTAAAAATCTTTTTAATAAATATACCTTATATAAAATATACCTTATATATGTATCATATATAATATATTCGAATATATTTTATAGATTTTTTAGCAATTTATGTATAAAAATGCAAAAAAAAGTAAAAAATAATGACTTTTTTAATAAATATGGTACGCAAATAGATTATTTATATTTTTAAACTAACATTTCATTGTTCTTAAAATATAAATAAAAATTCAAAAAATTTAAATATGTAATGCTTAAAATTTATTTAATAAAAAAACTAAATTAAAAAAACATTAAAAAACAAGAAGAAAACTTTAAAGAATAATATTTAAAAGTTTAATTATTTAGTTTTTAATTAAATTTTAAAAACCTCAAATGTTAAACCTAGTAATTTGGAAAAACATTTGAGGTTTTCTTAAAAGTTTGTTTTTTTATTTCAAATTATTTTGATATGGCAGGAGATGCAGGAATCGAACCCGCACAAATGGGTTTGGAGTCCATGGTTCTACCATTAAACTAATCTCCTAAAATATATATAAATTATAAATTAGTTTATATATATTTAAAAAAGTTTTCAATTTCTTGCACTTTATCAATTTTTTCTCAACTTAAATCTAAATCATTTCTACCAAAATGACCAAAAGTAGACGTTTGGAAATAAATTGGTTTTAATAAATCAAGAGTTTTGATTATTCCTTCAACACTTAAATCAAAAATTGCATAAATTGCTTTAATAATTTGTTCTTCGCTATGTTTTGAAGTATTAAATGTTTCAACAAAAATTGATTGAGGTCTTGGCAAACCAATCGCATAAGATAATTGAATTTCCACTTTTTTAGCAATTTTAGCTGCTACTAAATTTTTTGCAATGTATCTTGCCATATAAGCTGCAGAACGATCTATTTTTGTAGCATCTTTTCCTGAAAATGCTCCACCTCCATGTCTTGCAAAGCCGCCATATGTATCAACGATTATTTTTCTACCAGTTAATCCAGTGTCACCTACTGGCCCACCAATAACAAATCTTCCAGTAGGATTAATTAACAATTCATAATCTAAATTGAAATTATGTTTTGCTAAAACATAATTAACAATATTTTTTTGTATAAATTCTTTAAATTGATTGTAATCAAAATTTTCTTCATGTTGAATTGACATTAATACTTTCTTAATTGTATAGGTATTTAATTCATCATCATATTCAATTGTTACTTGGCTTTTCATATCTGATTTAGCAAAAGGAAACTTATTTTCTCTTCTTAAATTTTCTGCTCTTTTAACTAATTCATGAGATAAAATTAAAGCTCAAGGCATATAGTATTCATTTTCATCCGTAGCATAACCAAATAAAATTCCTTGATCACCAGCTCCTAATTCTTTATTATTATCCTTATCTACACCTTTGGCAATATCATCACTTTGTTTAGTAACACCATTAATTATTTTAAAATCATTTTTATTGTAACCTAAGTTTTTTAAAATTTTTCAGGCTTCATTTATTGCGTCTATTTTTGCATTTGTAGTAATTTGTCCACCAATGTAAATTAAATCATTATTTGCAATTACATCACAAGCAACTCTTGAATATTTATCTTGTGATAATGTTGCATCCAAAATTGCATCAGAAATTTGGTCGCAAATCTTATCAGGGTGACCTGCGCCTACTGATTCACTTGTTATTAATCTTTTCATATTTTTTATTCCTTTCTTTATGATTTTATTTTTTGTAATAATTAAAAATAAAAAACAACTTATTTAATAATAGTAAGTTGTTTTTTAATTAACATAAGCACTTAATGATACATGTTAGATTTTAAATCTCTGACTATCCACCTTATTTTTTAAAAAAACAGGTTGGCATGTTTCATCGCTGTCAAGCTAAACAACTCTATATGTATTTTTAATTATGCCAAGTATTATAACAATATTTTTTATTTATTTTAAAAATTAAATTAAATAAAAAATAAGTAATAATTTTTTTATTTAACAAAAGTTAATAAAAGATTAATTATTTTTTTAAAATTATTAATATTAAATAAATATGGAGGATAGATTATGTCTTTAAAAGCAGGTATTGTGGGATTACCTAATGTTGGGAAAAGTACATTATTTTCTGCGCTTACATTAAATGAGGCTGAATCAGCAAATTATGCCTTTACAACAATTGAACCTAATGTTGCTATTGTTAACTTAGAAGATGAGAGATTATATAAACTTGCAGAAATTGTTAATACCAAAAAAGTTGTTCCAGCAACATTTCAATTTGTTGATATTGCTGGTTTAGTTGAAGGAGCTTCAAAGGGTGAAGGTTTAGGGAATAAGTTTTTAGCTAATATTAGAGAGGTTGATGCTATTGTTCATGTAATAAGATGTTTTGAAAATGATGATATTGTCCACGTAAATAATAAAATTGATCCAATTCATGATTTACATATTATTAATTTAGAACTTATTTTAGCTGATTTGCAAGTTGTTGAAAACATATTAAATAGAATTGGCAAAAAAGCATTAAATTCAAAAGATGAAGAATTAAGAAAAGAATATAATTTACTTTTAAAAATTAAGGATTATTTACTTGAAGAAAAAATGCTTAAGAATATTGATTTTGATGAAGAAGAATTTTTATTAATTAAAAATTATCAATTTTTATCAATGAAGCCAACAATTTATGTTGCAAATTTAGATATTAATACTTATAAAAACATTAATGAATCGCAACACTTCTTAAAACTAAAAGCAGAAATCGAAAAAAATAATGAAGTTATAATTCCAATTTCTGTAAAAATCGAACATGAACTATCTTCATTTTCAAAAGAAGAAAAACAAATGTTTCTAAGTGAATATAATATTGAAAAATCTGGTTTAGACGAAATTATTTCAAAAAGTTTTTATATTTTAAATCAAGCGACTTATTTTACTGCTGGAGAAATCGAAGCCAGAGCTTGAGTTTTTAAAAACGGAATGAATGCAGCAGAATGTGCCGGAATTATACATACTGATTTTGAAAAGAAATTTGTTAAGGCTGAAGTTATTAAATACGAAGATTATATATTGTATAATGGCGAAAAAGGTGCCAAGGAAAATGGGAAAATGTCGCTTGAAGGAAGAAATTATTTAATGAAAGACGGCGATGTTTGTTATTTCAAAATAGCAAAATAAAAAAGCAAAATTTGCTTTTTTATTTTAACTTTCGGGATTATCGATTTTCTTCTTATCATCTAGAGACTTGACAATTACAAACTTAATTCCGCGATGTACATAAATTAGTTGTTGATTAAATTTTTTAAGTTCACCTACTTTTTTATTATTTCTTAATAATCTATATTCTATTTGAATTTTCTCATATTCTTTTAATTGAAAATCTAAACCTTTAATTAAATATTCTTTAATTTCATTATATTTATCGCTAGGTTCTAAATTAAGATCAGCTATTAATTTTTTTGCTTCTTCTGTTACTATTTCGATATCTTTAATATAGTTTTTATTGTCATAATAAATGTTTGCATAATGTTTAATATCTTCATTAATAGAAATCATAGAACTTATTACATTCTCAAACCATATTGTAATTTGTTCGTTAGTAAAATTAAATGAGATTTTATCCTCAATATATTCCTCGGTTAAATTATTTTTAATAAATCCAAATTTTTCAAAAATTACATCTGAAATTCTACTTTTATCAAGAGTCTTATCTTTAATATAATTATCAAACGTTTTTATAGGTCCTTTTAATACAGCTTCTTTTTCTTTTAATATTTCATTAGCAATGATTATTTTTCTTTTTGTTAGTGCTTCTTTTTGTTTCTCTTTTATTTTTCTAAAGATTTTTTATAAACTTCTAACTCATTTTCATTAGTTATATTTCTAACATCTTCTTTTGTTTTTCTTATTGAATATTCCAATATTAAAATTGCTTGGTCATAAGCATTTTTTATTACCTCATTTATTTTTGTTTCTTTTTTATAACTTTTTAGTCGGTCAAGTATTAATTCTGCTTTATCTAAATTTTTTCTATATTCTGTTTTTGCTTCTTTTAAGTTCTGTGTATTATCATCAAATATTTGTTTTTCATTTTTAGTTTCATTTAAAGCAATATTTAATAATTCAGTTGCTTCGTTATATTGTTCTTTTTTGCTACCATCATTAATGCTTTTAACTATTTGTTCTTTTTTAAAATTTAATTTGTTCTTAATTAAATAATACTTTAAATCTGATAAGTCATTAAGTAAATATAGATTAACTTCATTTAATTTTTCTAAATATTGTTTTTTACTTAGGTAATCTAAGTCTTGATTGTTTTCTTTTTTTGTTAAAAAACAACTTGCGTTGTAGCTATACTAATTGCCCCGGTTATTGCTCCTAGCGATAATAATATTTTGTCTGATCTTTCCATATTTTCCCTGTAATTTCAATCTTGTTTTTAAAACATATTGTATCTTAATAAAAAATAATTGCACTTAAATTAATTTTTTAATTCAAAAATGTAGCAAAAACAACACATTTTTAGTATTTTTTTTAAAAAAATATAATCATTTTGTTTTGATAACCTTATTTATTTAAATTTTGAAGAAAATAAAAATATGGCTCTTTTTACTTAAAATTTTTTTGTAAATAAACCATATTTTTTATATTTTAATAATAGAAAAGAAAGTAATTTTTATAAAAGAGTAATATCATTTTCAATTGCTTTCTTTTTTGTATCTTCATCTCAAACACTAACTTGAACTTCACCAATATGTTTTTTTTCCAATAAAAACATCGCAATTCTTGATTGTCCAATCCCCCCACCGATTGTTAGTGGTAATTTTTCTTCAATTATATTTTTATGGTAAGGGCTTATTTTTATAATTTCATTTTCTAATAAATTATATTGATTAATTAAAGCGGATTTATTAACCCTAATTCCCATACTACTTAATTCTAAGGCAATATCGTTAATTTCATCATATACAATTAAATCACCATTTAAGTTTCAATCATCATAATCTTTAGCTCTTTTTGAATGAGGTTTACCATCAGGAAGTAAATTACCAATTTTGTAAATAAAAATTGCTTTATATTTTTTTACTATTTGATATTCTCTTTCTTCTGGATTTAAATCTGGATATAAATTATATAAATCATTAGAATCAATAAAAGTAATCTTCTTAGGTAATTTATTACTTAAAACTGAATAAACTTTGTTAATTGTTTTTTCAGTAAACTTTAGACTTTTATAAATTTTTTTAACAATTGATTTTAAAAAAGCTAGATTTCGATCTTCATTTCTAATAACTAGTTCTCAATCTCATTGATCAACATAAAAAGAATGAGTTAAATCAATATCTTCTTGTTGTCTAATTGCATTCATATCAGTATAAATACCTTCATATAAACCAAAATTGTAACGAGATAAAGCATCCCTTTTTCATTTTGCTAAAGAATGGATAATTTCAATATTTTCATTAATATTTTTTGGTTTGAAAAAAACTGGTGTTTCGCCCGAAAGACCGTCATTCAATCCACTACTGCTTCTTAAAAATATCGGTGCTGAAACTCTAGTTAAATTTAAAGACTTTCTTAATTTATGTGAAAATATATCTTTTAGTTTTTCAATTGCAAATTGAGTTTCTTTTAGAGTTGATTTTAAATTTCTCATAGTTAAAATTTTAACAAAATATACAAATTATAAAATGAATAAAAAATAAAGTTCGATTTATTCTTCGAACTTTATTTACTAATAAATTTAATTACTAAAATTAGTTATTATCAACAGTGTTTTTTTCATTATTAGCTTCGTCTAGTGCTCGCGTTAAATCGCTTAATATTGTTTGATAAATTGTGGTTAATTGATTAACTTGGGTTATCTCTTTATTTTGAGAACTAATATAATTTTGTTTTGATGTTTGGTATCTATTTTTGTTTAAATTAATTTTTTCTTCTAACCTAGTTTTAATATCTTGGTATTTATCGTCATTCAATTGAGAGATTAATTGTTCTGCTTCTTCTAATTTAGTTAAAATTTCTTCTTCTCGTTCTTTTTCTAAGTAGTAGTCATAAGGATCATTATCTCTTATTTCTTCTAAAAACAGTATTGATTCCGTCATTGCTGAATATCATTTGCTAATTTCTGTTTCATTATTATCTAAAGAAATTTTTTGATCTAAGTATTCTTCTGAATTCACAAGTTTTACAAGATTTTCATATTTTTTAAATATTGAGTCTGAAAGTTGATTTCTGTCTATTTCTCCGGATTCTAATCTAGAATTAATTTCATTCTCTCAAGAATTTTTCAAGTCCTCGAAATTTGTTCTAATATTTGATTTTATTAATTCACTTCTTTTTGCTAAAGTATCTTCAATAGATTTAACTATTTTAGCTTTTGCTTCAGTATAAAGTTGTGTTTCATTCTCGGGTGTTGTGTTAGCAACACTTTGTTTCACTTCATCTCTAGTAGTTTCAAGTTCTTTTATTATTTTTCCTTTATTATAAATATGAGCACGTATTGTACCTTTTGTTGCTTTAAATCTACTAATTAAGTTTTCAAATTCAGCTAGTTTTCTATTGTATTGAATTCTTGGATTTGTTTCAGCATCAATATCGTCTTTTCCTCCTCTTGCTTTTTGAAGAGCTTCTTCTAATTCTTGGATTTTCTGATTATAAAAGTTAGTTTTTTCTTGAATATCAGTTAAAGTGCTACTTTGAACTTCATTTTTAATTCTTTCTAATTCTGTAGTTAATTTTTCTTTAACAGCATTGTATTTTTCTTCATTTAAATCCACATTTAGATATCCTTCAACTTCTAAAACTTTTGAATTATATCTTTCTTTGTTTTCTTGTAATATATCTATGTAATCTTTCTTATTTTGAAAAATTCTATCTGCTGTAGGTTTGAATAATTCCGAAAAATCTGATGGATCTTTTGGCTCTAGTGCTTCATTAATTTTTTCTACGGTATATTCACTAGATAAGTGTGCTTCAATTTCAGAAATTAGTTCATTATAATAGTCTTTATTTGCATTTTTTAATTCAGCCAATAAGTTTTCTATTCTATTTTTTATTCATTGAATTTTAGATAATTCTTTAACAATAACTTCTTCTTTTTCTTTTGTATTATATAAAAGATCATCTAATTTTTCAATAGCGTTATCATATAAAGATTGGGTCTTTAACTCTTGATTATAAATAGCATTATTTATCGCTTCCTTTTCAGCTATTAAATTATCTCTTAAAGCTTTAATTCTTTTAATTTCTACACGTGATAAATAAGTATTTTCATATTCCGAAAGTTCTAAAAGTTTTTTATCAGCTTTTGCTTTTTTATTTAAAGCTTTATCAATTGCTTCTTGTAATGAATTAATAGCATTTGTATAATCAACTTCATTGCTTTCATTTGTAATAGTTTTAGAAATTTCATCTTTTGAGTTATCTAGTTCGCTTCTAATATCTTGATATTTATTGTGTTTTAAATCATTATGTAATAATGTTTCAACTTCATTTAATTTTTCTGAATATTTATGTTTATTTAAAATACTGAAGTCTGTATTTTGATTTGCAGGGGTAACATTATCATTTGCAACATTTTTTGAAAGTAATGTTGTGGTTGTAATTGTTAATGCGGTAGCAGCTAAAGCACCCGAAATACCTAAGACCATTAACAATTTTTTAGATCTTTTCATTTTCTATTTTTCTCCTCTTATTCTTTTTTCAGTTTTATTTTATTACTTTTTTAAAAAAACATAAAAAAAACGCTTAAATTTTATTCAAAATTCAAGTTTTTTAATTTTAAAATAAAAAATAAAGGCTCTCAATAAAAATATTGAAAGCCTTTAAATTTGAAAAAATTTTAAAATTATATTTTCATTAATTAATTATTATTTGTCTTGAATTGCTTCAAATCCTGGCATTTTATTACCTTGGATAAATTCGATAGAAGCACCACCACCTGTTGATATAAAACTAAATTTAGATTGGTAACCTAATTTGTTAATTGCAGTAACTGAATCTCCACCACCAACAACTGAATATGCATCTTGGTTATTAGCAATTGCAATTGCAATCCCTTTAGTTCCATTTTCGAAGTTTTTAAATTCAGTTACACCAGCAGGACCATTTCAGAAAATGGTTTTAGCTGTTGAAATAACTTCATTAAATAGTTCTACTGATTGTGGACCAACATCAAGTCCCATATATCCATCAGGAATGTCGATATTATCTTTTGTTGTAAATGCAGGGAGTTTATCAGCAAATTCATCTGTGTATGCATTATCAATAGGTAAAACAATTTTATCTTTATATTCAACTAAGTATTGTTTTGCCATTTCAACCCTATCATCTTCACAAATTGATGTACCAATTTTGTGCCCTAAAGCCTTTTGGAAAGTATAAGCCATACCACCAACTACTAAAACCTTATCAGCAACGTGGAATAATTTTTCTAGAACTTTAATTTTGTCACTAACTTTAGCACCACCAACAATAGCAACAAATGGTCTTTCAAATCCATCTAGAATTTTTTCTAAATGTAGAACTTCGTCATTCATTAAAAATCCTAAAGCAGATTCTTTAACAAATTTAGCAATTCCAGCAGTTGAAGCGTGAGATCTATGAGAAGCTCCAAAAGCATCATTTACGTAAACATCTCCTAATGATGCTCAGTATTTTGCTAATTCATCACTATTACCTGATTCTGCCTTGTCATTTAAATCTTCAAAACGAGTATTTTCTAAGAAAATAATTTCACCTGGTTTTAAGTTTTTAGCAGCCTCTTCAACTTCATTTCCTCTTGTTGCAGGAACAAATTTAACTTCTTTACCTAAAATTTGTGAGAATTTTTCAACAACAACTTTTAAAGATTTGTTTGCTTTATCTTCTTCACTTTTAATTCTTCCTAAATGTGATAGCATGATTAAAGAAGCGCCATTATCTAAAATGTATTTAATTGTAGGAATGGCTGCATCAATTCTTTTAGTGTCCATAACAATTCCGTTTGATACAGGAACGTTAAAATCAACTCTTAAAATTACTTTTTTTCCTTTTAAATCAATATCCTTGATTGTTTTTTTCATTTTATCTCCTAATTTAATATAAAATTTTTAACGATATAGATAATTATAATAAAATTATTTTAATTAATAAATAATAGATAAAAAAAGTAATTTATCTAAATTTATATATGCTACTAAGGGGAAAATATGGCACAAAAGCAAAAAGATACAAGAACATTAAACTATGATCCAGAAAGCGATAGTATTTCAAGAATCATAACCGAGTTCCAGGCTTACAAAAAGAACGCTAAATTTTACAAAGAATATTCCGAAATGGAAATTTTTAATTTTTTTCAAAAAATGAGATTTATGAGCATCATGGACGAAAAAAATAAGGATTTAGTTAAAGAAACACAAAAAAGACAAGCTCAATTACAAATGAAATATCAAACATATGTTGAATTTGAAAATTGATCTGAATCACCTTTATCTTCTCCTGCTAAGCCAATTAGTAAAACAAAAAGAATATTAATTGTATTTTTTGTTATTTTAATTCAAAGCATTGTTTTAGGATTAATTATTTATTTAACAAAAAGAGCTTCTTAATTAATATAATAAAATAAATAAATGGAGGTATAAGATGAGTACGGCAGTATACATTACTTTGGCAATTGTTGTTTTAATAGCGCTTATAATTTCTATTAATTATATTATTGTTGCTGTTAATGCCACAAAGAAGAGTAAATCAATTAAGAAAACATTAGGAAATTCTACAAAAATAAGAATTATTTACCAATTAAAAGAAGCATTAGAACGATTAGCAAAGACTAAAACCGGAGCAATTATAACAATCGAAAACAATGATAATTTAGATGGTTTAAGAACCGATGGAATTATTTTAGATGCTAATATTTCTTCCTCAATTTTAATTTCAATTTTTAATAAGCATAGTCCACTTCATGATGGAGCTGTTGTTATAAGAAATAATAAAATTTACTATGTTGCAACATACTATAAAATTACCAAAAAATCTATTGATAATAAATATGGAGCAAGACACCGTGCTGGAATGGGGATTTCTGAAATGTGTGATGCCTCAACATTAATTGTTAGTGAAGAAAACGGGGGAATTACTCTAGCAGAAAACGGTGTTTTACAAGCAGTTCCAATCGAAAATCTTCAATCAGTTTTAGGAAGAATTTTAAAAGACTCTAATTAATTAGAGTTTTTTGTTTGCTTTTGTAAAGTTAAATTTTTTAAAAATAACCAAGCATTATAAAATATTTTTTTACCTAAAATTAAGAACAAAAATATAAACAATTTATTTTAATATGTTATTATAAGGATAAGCAAATAATATAATAAAAAAACAAACCTTATTTTTGGTAAAATTATTTGGATAAAAATTTTATTTTTGTTAAAATTATTTTTATTGCTAATTAACATTAAACGTATGTTTTTTTGGACAGGACATAGATGAAAGGCTATGCTTAGGTGGTTAAACGCGTTTAATCAAGATTTTCTAAATCTTATAAAATTAAAAATATCAAAACAAATATAAAAATATTTAATTAGAAAGGAATCAAAATGGCAAAATTAGATTTTGACCGTTCAAAAGCTCACGTTAACGTTGGTACAATCGGTCACGTTGACCACGGTAAAACAACATTAACAGCTGCTATCGCTACAGTTTTATCTAAAAAAGGTTTATCAGAAGCTAGAGACTATGCTTCTATCGACAACGCTCCTGAAGAAAAAGCACGTGGTATTACAATTAATACATCACACATCGAATACCAAACAGAAAAACGTCACTATGCTCACGTTGACTGTCCAGGTCACGCTGACTACGTTAAAAACATGATTACAGGTGCTGCTCAAATGGATGGTGCTATCTTAGTAGTTGCTGCTACAGATGGTCCTATGCCTCAAACACGTGAACACATTCTTTTAGCAAAACAAGTTGGTGTTCCTAAGATTGTTGTTTTCTTAAACAAAATTGACATGTTCAATGCTGATGAAAGAGAAGAAATGATCGGTTTAGTTGAAATGGATATCCGTGGATTACTAAACGAATACGGATTTGATGGAGACAACACACCAGTTATTGCTGGTTCAGCTCTAAAAGCATTACAAGGTGATGCAGAATACGAAGACAAAATTATGGAATTAATGGATGCTGTTGACTCATACATCGAAGAACCAAAACGTGAAACAGAAAAACCATTCTTAATGGCTATCGAAGACGTTTTCACAATCACAGGTCGTGGAACTGTTGCAACAGGTAGAGTTGAACGTGGTGTTTTAACACTAAACGAAGAAGTTGAAATCGTTGGTCTAAAACCAACCAAGAAAACAGTTGTTACTGGTATCGAAATGTTCAGAAAGAACTTAAAAGAAGCTCAAGCTGGAGATAACGCTGGTTTATTACTACGTGGTATTGACAGATCAGAAATCGAACGTGGTCAAGTTTTAGCAAAACCTAAAACAATCGTTCCTCACACAGAATTTGAAGCTACAGTTTACGTTCTTAAAAAAGAAGAAGGTGGACGTCACACACCATTCTTCCAAAACTATAAACCACAATTCTACTTCCGTACAACAGACGTTACTGGTGGTATCGCATTTATCGGACAACGTGAAATGGTTATGCCAGGGGATACAGTTGAATTAAAAGTTACTTTAATCGCTCCTATCGCTGTTGAAGAAGGTACAAGATTCTCAATCCGTGAAGGTGGTAGAACCGTTGGTGCCGGAACTGTAACAAAAATTACAAAATAATTTCCAATCAAAAAAATATGCTGCCAAAGCGGCAGCATATTTTTTGTTATTCATTTTACTAATCTTCAAAATTTTCTTCTGGTAATAGTTTTTCTTCTAAGTCTTTTTTAATTTCTATTTTTGAAATATTTAATTCTTTAGAGTTTTTATTAATTTTTTCAACTACAAGACGTGAATTTTTATATGCAATCTTAATCTTGTCCGAAGCATTATTAACTGATTTTAAACTTTCGATAATGTTATTATTCATATTCTTGTAATTAGTTTTAATTTCAACAAATAATCCCCTAATTTTATCGATATCCTTTGCCACTTTGAAATTTTGGTTTTGTAGAAATAAATTGTAAATAAAAGCTATTGTTAAAGTAGGACCTAATATAAATACATTATGATCAGTTAAAATTTTAGATGTAAAATCATATTCCTGAAGAATTGAAGAGTAAATGAATTCAGAAGGTACAAACATTAAAGCATAAGGTGTAGTTTTTTTATTAACATTAATGTATTTTTCACTAATACTTTTAGCCATTTCTTTAATACTATTTCTAAAAGCTTTAAGATTTTTTTCTTTTAATTCTTTATTTGTTTCATTTACATATTTATTTCATGAATCAAGCGGTAATTTGCTATCTATTGGGATAATTTGATCTACTTCTTCATTTTCTAATGTTTTTTGTTTTATTTTTATTGCAAAGTCAACTCTGGCATTATTTTTTGGATCTATATTGTATTGTTCGAATCATAATTTATCTTTTGAATCTGGAAAGTGGTTTTCAAAAATTTGTTTTAATGAAAATTCACCAAAATTTCCAATATATTTGTTGCTTGAAAATGCTTTGTTAAGATCAGTAACACTTTTTTGAATTGTACTAAACTCAGTCATTCCTTTATTCATTTCATCCATCGAAGTTTTGATGTTACTAAAATGTTCGTTAATTTGTTTTGTAAGTTTATCTTCAAAATGTTCATCAATTTTTGTTTTGATTTCTTCAAATCATTTTTTATTTCCATTTGAAATAGCATCAATTTTGTCATCAATTTTTTTACTTAATTTATTAGATAATTCATTAAATTCTGTACTTTGGTTTTTAATTTCTTGTTTTAAAAGATTGTTAATTGATAAAAAGTTACTATTTATTGTGTTAAATAAGTCTTTTTTATAATCATCATTATTCTTAATTAATTCATCTTTTTCTTCTTTACTTTGTTTTCTAAAAGATTGTTCAACGCTTAGAAATTTTTCATTTATATTAATAAATAATTTTTCTTTAAAGTTATTGTTATTTTCATTTAATGAACTTATAACTTCATTAAATTTTGTATTAATTTGTGATTCAATTGCTAATTTTTGATCACCTTGAAATTTAGTAAATAAAATTTCACTGTTTTGTTTAAAATCTTCTAAATATTTTTCATATTTAATATCTTCATTTTTTTCTAATGAAATTTCATTTTTTGTTTTATTTTTTCTATCAATAATTAAAAATAAAATTAAACCGATAATTGATAATAAAAGAATTGTTGTAATTACTAATGTAATTATTAAAATAATGTTCATATATTCTCCTTTTCCTATTTAATATTTAAATAATAAGCTAATTTATTATAAAATTTAATTTAATTATGAAAAAAAGAGTAAAAAAACTATTATTGACTTCTTTAACAACATTATCAATTTTACCTGCTGCATCTGTAGTTGTTTCTTGCCAAGATAAAAATCAAATAAAAAATGAGAATAGTGATAAAAATTTTGAAGAAATAAAAAATAAATATATTAATTTAACTTGAAATGATTTTTTATTATCAAAAGAAATGGAAAACCAAAAAAACTCATATAAAAATTTTTCATTTGAATCTTTTTTTGAGTGGAATAATAATGGAAAATTACAAAGTTTAGATAGCCTTGAAATAAATAATCAAACAGAGGATTTACATTCAAAAGAATCTATTAAAATAGATAATCCTGAGACTATGAATAATTTTTTATCTAATGAATTTAACTATTTAATAGACAAATATAATCAAAATAAAAACGAAGAAGATAAGTTGATTATTGTTTTTCGTAGCCAAAAATTACCAATGCCTGAAGCTTCAATACTAGTTTGAAGCTGATTAACAACAAAAAAACACTTAAATGATAGTAAAAACATTAATGAAATAAAATATTTGGAAAAGAATAAAACAGTCTTGTATGGTCATTGATTTTATAACGAAGAATATGAACAACAAAAAAGTTCTAATAAAGTTTGAAAAATATTAAGTTATACAGTGCCATCTATTGCTATTGGAGGATTATTTTTGTATATAATAATAGCAATATTAATTAAACGAAAAAAAGTAGCTTTTAAAAATAAGAAAAAATAAAAATATAATAAACAAAGGGGATGAAATGTACGCAATAACAAATAATAAAAAACCTGTTATTTTTTCTGATGTTGATGGAACACTTTACAAAAATTTTGACTTAAAAGAAGAAACTATAAAGGATATTTTATTTGCAGTTAATAATGGCGCTGATTTTAATATTTGTACAGGTAATCCTGTTCAAGAAAGAATGCTTGATTTAGCCCAAAAATTAAAAGTAAAATACTTACTTTGTTCTTCGGGTGGAGAAATCTATGATGTTGAAAAATCACAAGTTATTAAAAGTTGAAATATTGATTTTTCAATTTTAAAAGAAATAATTAGAGTTGCTAATAAAATGAATTTACAAGCAATTTTTTGAGATGATAAAAGTTATTTCTACCTAAAAGAAATACCAGAACTTACAAAAGAGGTTTTAAAACATCATTTTATTAGTCAAGATAAATTAACCTCAATTCCTAAATTTTGAAAAGGCGAAGAGATTAACCCAATAAAAATTGAGTTATATTCATTAGATGAACCATATTCACAAACATATCCACAAAAAATTTATAAACAAATAAAAAATTTAAAAGACAAAATTGAAATTATTCCCACACATTGTAATGTTGAAATAAATTATTTAGGAGTAAACAAGGGAACAGCAATAAAATGATTGGTTGAAAACCTTTATAATAAAGAAGATGTATTATTAAATGAAGTAATGACAATAGGCGATAGCAATAATGATGCATCAATGTTAAAATTAACAAATTATTCATATGCAATGGCAAATGCTACTAAGGAACCTTTATCAATAGCGAAATTATTTACAAGTGATGTGTGTCAAAATGGTTTAGGGGAAGCAATTTTAGATTACTTATATCGTTTAAAAAATATTGCTAGAAAACATATGTTACACGAATTTTTAGAAGGAGAATAAAATATGAAAGCAACAAGAATAGGTCAAAACTATTTATTAAGAGTAAAATCTATTAATTATTTATCACCATTTTTTAAAAAAGACAATGTTGAATTAATTAACTTTTTTGATGAAAAAAATGAATTAAAAACTATTTTTAGCGATTCTTTAACTTTTGAAGAATTAGCCGGAATTATAATAGGTTTCTATGGAGATAAAACGAAAAATTATTATCCAATTTTTGAATCAGAAAAATTTAACAATTTATTTGATCAACCAAAAAATTTAGAAGAAAAAATCACAACCAACAAGATTATCAAAAATGAATATTTAGTTTATAAATATATTAATTTTTTAAATGATGAAAATTATGAAAATTATCTAACAATTATTCTATCTGACTATTCAATAATTTCATTTAAATTTACTATATCAAAAGCTCCAAAGTATAAAGATTCAAACCTTAGTAAACGTTATATTCAATATAAAGAGAAAAATGTTAACTATTTAAAACAACATAATTTTGAAATAGATACAGATAAAATTATCGATAATTATTTTGTAACTAAAGATTATGGTAAGGAAATTGCAGATACTTTATTAGCAACTGATTTTGTTTCATTTCCTCTTAACCAATTAAATCCAGCTTTTGAATGAAGTAGGGAAGAATCTTTAAATTACTACGATTATGAATTGTTATTAAGATTAGACTTATCTACAATATCAAAAGACTTATTTTCTATTTATGAATGAAGAGATGATATATATCAAAATTATTTGGATGATGTTGCTTCAGAATTTGTAGCACAAGATGATTTTCCTTTTTCTTCAATTAAAAAGCTATTTAATGACCAAGACCTAAATGATGAAGATAGAGAAGAATTAGCTTCAATTGAACAAATGATGTCTGATCCAACAAAAATTAAAGAAATACAAGGCATTATTAATGACCCTAATAAATTGCAACAAGCTCAAGAAGAAATAATTAAAAAAATGAGTGGTTCAAAATCATCATCTTCAGATGAAAGAGCAAAATTAAACCATGAACAAGCAAGAAGAATTGTTTTAGAAACATTTGTTGATTCTTTATTAAATACTGATGTTCCCGAAAATGAAATAATTAGAATGCTTGATGATTTTCTTGATCAAGTTCAAGATGGAACTTTTTTATCTGGCATGGCAGGATTTAATTTAAGTCTACAAGATCGAGAAGAATTTATTCAAGATCTTTTAGATATTTACCATGAAAAAAAATATGGTGAATCATCTAAAGAAAATTCTAAAAAAGAAAAAATGGAAAACGAAGATTTTAACTAATTTTTTAAAAAGCACAAAAAAGTAAATTTGTGTTTTTTTATTTTCTATTTTTTATTTAAATATAATTATATTTAATATGAAAGATAAAATAATAATAAAGAATGCAAGAGAAAATAATTTAAAAAACGTAAATTTAGAAATTCCCAGAAATAAATTTGTAGTTTTTACAGGTTTATCAGGGTCAGGGAAAAGTTCTTTAGCCTTTAATACAATATATGAAGAAGGTAGAAGAAGATATGTTGATAGTTTATCTAATTATGCTAAACAGTTTTTAGGAGGGACAAAAAAACCAGATGTTGATAGTATTGAAGGATTGAGCCCTGCAATATCTATTGAACAAAAAACTGTTCATAATAACCCAAGAAGTATTGTAGGAACTGTTACTGAAATCTATGATTATTTAAGATTATTATATGCACGTATTGGAAAGTCTTTTTGTCCAAATCATAAAAATGAAATTACTGCACAAAAAAGTTTAGATATCATTAATCACGTTTTGAATCAAAAAGAAGATTCGAAAATTTTTATCTTATCACCTGTTGTTAATAATCAAAAGGGTTCATTTGCCACAACACTAGCTAGATTAAAAAAAGAAGGTTTCTTACGTGTGAAAGCAAATGGAGAAATTCTGGAATTAGCAAAAAATCCAGTTTTAGATAAAAATAAAAAATGGAATATTGATTTAATTATCGATCGTTTTACTTTAACTAAAGATTCACAAACAAAATCAAGAATAGCAGAAGCAATAGAAATTGCCTTGCAATATTCAAAAGGTCTTGTTACAATTGAAGTTATTGGAGGTGAAACAAATACATATTCAATAACTCATAGTTGTAAATTTGGTGATTTTGATATGCCTAAAATTGAACCAAGAATTTTTTCATTTAACTCACCAAATGGAATGTGTGAAAAATGCAAAGGTTTAGGACTTTTACAAAAGGCTTCATGAGATTTAATTTGCCCTGATAAAACACTATCTATTAACCAAGGTGCAATTCTACTTTTTAAAAACTTAGTTAATTCAAAAAACTTAGAATGACAAGAGTTTGACAAATTACTTTCTTATTATAATATTGATAAAACTTGACCGATTAATGATTTAACTAAAGAACAAATTGAAATTTTAAAGTATGGTTCAACTGAGGAGATTGCTTTTACTGTTACATCAGAAAACGGGATTAAATATGAAAAATCTCGTCAAATTGAAGGGGTTTGTGACAAGATAGAAAGAAAATATCTTGATACCACTTCTAATGAAATAAGAATGTATTATTCACGTTACTTATCAGATAGTCCTTGTGATTTATGTAAGGGAAAAAGATTAAATAAATATGCTTTGGCAACTAAAATTAATAATTTAGATATATATGAAATCTGCAATAAATCAATAGAAGAATTAAAAGAATTTCTAAAAACAATTCATTTAAGTGATATTGAAAAAGAAATAACAAACTTAATTCTCATTGAAATAAATCATCGTATTGATTTCTTAATTAATGTTGGTTTGCAATATTTGACCTTAAATAGAAAAGCTGAAACATTGTCAGGTGGTGAAGCGCAACGAATTAGATTGGCAACACAAATAGGAGCAAATCTAACTGGAGTTTTATATGTTTTAGACGAACCTTCAATTGGACTACATCAAAAAGACAACGAAAAGTTGTTAAATTCATTACGAAAAATGGTTGATTTAGGTAACTCATTAATTGTTGTTGAGCATGATGAGGATACAATAAGACAAGCCGATTTTATTGTGGATATTGGCCCTAAGGCTGGTGAACATGGTGGTGAAATTGTTGCTAGCGGTAATATTGATAAAATTATCAATACAAAAGAAAGTATTACTGGACAATATTTATCAAATAAATTAGAAATTAAAGTTCCAAATAGTCGTCGGTCAGGCAATGGTAAGGTATTAATAATTAAAAATGCTAAGGCAAATAACCTAAAAAATATTTCTGCTAAATTTCCACTAGGAAAATTTATTGCTGTAACAGGTGTTTCTGGATCTGGAAAATCTTCATTAATTAACCAAGAACTAATCAATGAACTTGATTTGCTTTTAAAAAATAAAAGTTATTCTGATGATAAAAATAAAAAGATTACTGGGTATTTATATATTGATAAATTAATAAAAATAGACCAAAGTGCTATCGGTCGAACACCTCGTTCTAATCCAGCAACTTATACAGGTGTATTTGATGATATAAGAGACATATTTGCTAATGTCGAAGAAGCAAGAATTAGAGGCTTTACAAAATCGAGATTTTCATTTAATGTTCCTGGTGGAAGATGTGATAAATGTGATGGTGATGGGGTAATAAAAATAGAAATGCACTTTTTACCTGATGTTTATGTTACATGTGATCATTGTGATGGACAAAGATATAATTATGAAACATTGGAAGTTAAATATCGTGGTAAATCAATAAATGATATTTTAAATATGACTGTTGAACAAGCTTATGCATTTTTTATTCAAAATGGAAAAATTAGAGATCAACTGCAAACCTTATTAGATGTTGGTTTAGGATATATAAAATTAGGTCAAAATGCCACAACATTATCAGGTGGTGAAGCGCAGCGTGTTAAATTAGCAACATACTTACAAAAAAAGCCTACAGGAAAATCATTGTATATTTTAGATGAACCTACAACTGGATTACATTCATATGATGTTCAAAATTTATTGAACGTTTTAAATCGAATTGTTGATAATGGTGATACAGTAATTGTTATCGAACATAATTTAGATGTAATTAAATGTGCAGATTATATTATAGATCTTGGACCAGATGGCGGTAAAAATGGCGGAAATATTATTGCTTCTGGAACTCCGGAACAAGTAGCACAAATTACAAACTCATATACAGGACAATATTTAAAGAAAATATTAAAATTATCTTAATAAGTAAAAATTAAAATATAATTTAATAATAAATTATTTTTAATTATAATTTACATATTAAATAAACGAAAAAAGAAAGGAGAAAATATGAAGGATTATGCAGGAATAAGTTTACAAATCGGGCCATTTCACATTTATTCGCTAACAATGATGTTAGGAATGATTGCAGCTATTTTAACTGTTTTTTACTTTTGAAAAAGAGAAAAATATTCTTTTGAACAATTAGCAATTTTAATATTTATTGCTTTACCTACTGCTATTATTGGTGCTAGATTTGTTTTTGTTATTCAACAATTAATCGAACACAAAGGGTGAGCTAATGGACCTTGATATAAAATGTTTTATATCTGAGAGGGTGGTCTATCAATTCACGGTGGTGTTATTACAGCAACAATTTGTTGTATTATGTATATTGTGTTTTCAAAAAATCCAAAAAAAATTGACTTGAAAAAAGCGTTTTCAATCATTTTACCAGCCGTATTTATAGGTCAAGCAATTGGTCGTTGAGGTAACTTTGCAAACCATGAAGTTTATGGACAAATTATGTCTGAATCTTCATTTGCATTTAAGATGCTCCCACAATTAATTAGAGAACATATGTTTATTAATGGTCATTACCGTCTACCATTATTCTTATATGAATCAATTGCTAACTTATTTGCTTATATTTTATTAGTTTGAATTTTAAACAATTGAAACTGATTAAGACCTGGAACAACAGGAGCTTTATACATTGTTTTCTATGGAATATTACGTTTCGGAATGGAACCTTTACGTCAAGACAGTTATACAATTTATAAAGTAATTTCTGCCCTATATATTATTGTTGGAGCAATTTTAGTTATTCTATTTGAATTTACTTTAAAACTAAATTACAATGTTTATAAAGTATGCAAATATCAAAAGGAATGAACACATAAATTTTTCTACTTTATCGTTTATGAACCAAAGAATAATAATAAAGGTTTATTAAGAAAAGATTTTACTAAACAAAATGATTTAAATAAAGAAATTAACGTTAGCTTAAGCTAATGTTTAATTTTTTAAAGGAGAGGCTTTTATGGATAATAAATTTGATGTTTTAATTATCGGCGCTGGTCCTGCAGGACTAACAGCAGCTTTATATTTAGCTAGAAATGATTATAACGTGGCTTTTATAGAAGGATATGCACCCGGTGGTAAAATGGTGCAACAATCAAAAATTGAAAATTACCCTGGTTTTAATTTTATTAGTGGCTTTGAACTTTCAATTAATATGTTGAATCAAGCTAAAAATAATGGTGCTAAACAAATTTTTGGTATGGTTTCTAAAATTGAAAGTATGAGTGAAACTGAAAAAGTTGTTACTTTGCAAAATGGAAATGAATACTACGCTAGCGCAATAGTTATTGCAACAGGAATGGTTAACTTAGTACCAACAAGTGTTGAAAATATCGAAAAATTTAATGGTAAAGGTGTTTCTTATTGTGCTATTTGCGATGGAGCATTATTTAAAAATCAACCTTGTGCAATAATTGGTGGGGGAAATTCTGCTTTTGAAGAATCTGCCTATTTAGCTTCAACTGCTTCTGAAGTTCATATTTTTGTTAGAGACGAAGTGAAAGCAGAAGCACGCATAATTAATGATGCAAAAAAACATAGCAATATATTTATTCATTATAATTCACAAATTTTAAAATTAAATGGTGATGATAAAGTTGAAAGTATTATTGCAAATGTTGATGGTGAAATCAAAGAAATGAATATAAAAGGAGTTTTTCCTTACATTGGATTTAAAGCAGCAACTTCATTTATTTCAGACAAAAGTTTATTAAATGAACGTGGTTTTATTATTGTTGATAAAAATATGGAAACAAAAGAAAAAAATATCTTTGCCATTGGGGATGTAATTGCAAAAGATATTAGACAAATTACTACTGCAACAAATGACGGAACAATTGTTGCTAAAACAATTTCTTCACGGATTGTAAAATAATATGAATAAAAAAGTTTTTTTAGGTTTACTAGGTTCAGTTATATCGCCACTAGCTGTGGCTTTTTGTATTTCTTGTGAAACTAAAGAAACAGAAAAAGTAAACTTAATAATTCCTTTTGTTCAATCACACGAAAAAAAGGCTTTTAATGCTATTTCTACTCTTGTAAATAAATTTAATAATAGCTTAGATAATAAATATTTAAATAATAAAATTAATATTCGTAATGTTTTTGATAAAAAACAGATAAACTATAAAGTTAATTTAGAAATGAATATTAAAGATAGCAGAACACCTTCTCTTGTTATTTCTTATCCTTCAATTGTTCCTTTAATTTATAATAATAATCGTTTATTTGATTTAACAGAGATTACTAAGAAATCAAAAATTAAAGAAAAAATTTTAGATTTTAATAACCGTTTAGGTTTTAATAATAAAAATAAAATTTATAGTTTACCAATTGGAATTAGTTCAGAGATTTTTATTATAAATAAAAAGTTACTATCTTATGTATTGCATTCTCTTTATGAATTTAATAAAAAAGAAAATATTAATAACAAATATATTTCCAATTTAAAAAATTCTCAATTTTTCACTGATCTAATTTTAAATTATGAAAGTTTAAATGAAAATAAAGAAATTATTTTATTTAACAAAGAACAAGTCAAAGCGTGAAATTTAAAATTAGATGAAGATATTTTAAATTATGATGATGATTTTAATTCTTTTATCGAACTTTTAAATAAATCGATGGTTAATAAAAAACAGTTAGATATTTTATTCATTAAGCATATTGAAAATTATTTATTTGAAAATCTTTTTAAAAAGTCCGAATCTAATTTTTCTAATTTTTTCTTAAAATATGATGAAAATAAAAAAATAATTTATGACAATATTTTTAAGAATGATTCAAGAGAAAACATTGAATTTAAAAATGAGATTTATGATTTTTATAATAAGCTTAAGAATAATATTTTGTATATTGAAGCAAACAAAAATCTTAATATTAAAAATAGTAAAAATCAATTATTCACTTTCATAACCTCAAGAGCCTATGAATTTAATTACGAATATTTTCTTGAAAATAAAAATGATTTATTAATAAAAAATGTTCCACTTAAAAGAAATAAGACACAAGACAAAGGCTCATTTTTTATGCAAGGTTTATTTGTTTCAGCAATTAAATCAGATATTAAAGAAAAAAACGAAGTTATTCATTTATTTTTAAATTGATTATATAATTCAGAAAATAAATTAGAATGAGTTGTTAATAATAAAAAAACCATTTTAACTCCAATTGAATACCTTAGTTTTGCTTTAGGTTATGTATTTCCAACAGAAAATTTTGCTCAACAAAATAATAAAGTTTTCGAAGATAATATTGCTAATCAACTACTTTTGGAAAATATATTTAATGATAATTTAGTGCCTTTTACCGATTTGGTCGATGAGAGAAGCGCAAAATTAAGAGAAAATATTAAAATATTAGTGTCTAATTATTTATTAACGAAAGCAAAAGAAAATGCTTCATCAGATCAAACAGTAAATGATTTTCTAGTGAAACTAGAAGAATTAATAAAGTAAAGGCGAGAAAATGAAAGTTAAATTATTTGCAAATTTTTTAGATAACATAAGTAACAAAAATAACACTTTGTTTGACTTAAAAAATAATAGCATTATAGGACAAATAAAAGAAGGTTTTAATAACTTTAATGAAGTTACAATTAAATTATTAGCATTTTCAATTAATAAAATATTGATTAATAACACAAAAAGTCCTATTAAAATTTTAATTGCTAATGATGGAAGCCATAAATATCTTCCATATTTTGAAAAAGAATTATTGAATTTAGTAAATCAAGAACAAATATTAACTTATTCATATGAAAAAAATGAACCAGTTAGCAAAGCTTTTTTAGCTTTTACAAATAGTATAACTGAAGCTTTTACAATAATTATTTATGTTCATAAGTATGATGAAAAAAATAATTTTGCAATTTCCTTTTTTAATAAAAATGTCGAACCTTTAAATTTTGAATTAGTAAAATTATTTTTACTAGAGTATCGAAACATATCAATTGATAATATAAAAGATAGAAATAATTTAAATCCTAATCTTGATTTTCAAAAAATTTTAAAAGAATATACTGATTTTTTATTAAATAAAAACTTTACTAACAATGCAAATCATTTATTGAAAATAGGAGTAATTAACTCTCCTTTACAAAATAGTTTTGTAAAAAAGATTTTAGGTAAAAATGATATTGCTTACACAATTTTAAAAAATAGTTTTAAAACAGATAAGCCACAGTTTCTTAAATATTCACTTTTAAATTATTCACTTTTAAAAAATATCGAATATATATTTAAATTTTCTTATGATTATCAAAAAGTTTATTTATATAAAAGAAATAAAAATAAAAAATATTTCTTTTACTATGAATTAGTGGATATGACAGATTTAGCATCAAACTATTTATCATTCATAAACAATTATGAAAATACTAATAAGCAATTTAGTGAAATAAAGAACGTTGTTTGTTCTCATCTTACAAAAAAAGAAAACATTATTAATATTGCTTCAAGATACAAAATAAACCTAAATTTTAGTTGGAATTTTGATTCAAAAAAATATCCAAAACCTAATCTTTTATTTTTTGATGAAGATTATCAAATTTATTTAGACAATAATCAAAATATTAAATATGATGGTTTTATGTTTTTTAATATTTTAATTGATATGTTAAATTATTATGAAACACAAGAAATGAAATATGAAGATATTTGTGAAAGAAATTTAGATAAAAGTCATGAACTTTTAATTAATTATTTTTCATTTGATTGTGCTGAAGAAAATTTAATTAATTTTGAAACAAAACTTTATATGCAAACTTCAATTGCTCAAATTAAAATAAGTTCGATTGAAAATGTTAAAGAAAACTTTAAAAACATTGATGAAAAATATGTTGCTAAATTTAATTTCGAACCAAGAGAATGAATGGCTATTAAATACAATTTTAAATATAAACAATTGATTTTTGTGATTCAAGAAAATAAAAAAACAAAAGGTAATGTTGCTAAAAAAATAAACCGTTTTATGACAAAATTCACTTCAAAATACAATAAACCATTAATCGAATTTAAAAAATAAATTCAGAAAAATAATTAGACTTATTTTTTTAAAATAAGTTATAATTGTTAAGCATTGACACAGCATAATAATATTATTTAAATGTTTTTTCTTTGCTTTAAATTTGAAAGTAAGCAAGCTGTAAGCCGAAATCATTAGAGAAAAAAATATAAATTAAGAATTATTAATTGTCTTTGCATATTGAAAGGAAAAAAAATATGTCAAGATTTTTAGGATCAATTTTTAAAAAATCAAGAAGATATGGTACATCACTTTTAGAAAATAATAAAGAATTTACAAAAGGTAAGAAAAGAACAACAGCTCCAGGACAACATGGTGCCAAAAGATCAAAACCATCAGATTATCAATTACATATGTATGAAAAACAAAAAGTAAGATTTATGTACGGTCTAAATGAAAGACAATTCAAAAACTTATTTAATGTTGCTGCTAGAAAAGATGGTGTTACTGGTACAAACTTATTACAATTAGTTGAATCAAGATTAGATAACTTAGTATTTAGAGCAGGTTTTGCACGTACAAGAGCACAAGCAAGACAATTTGTTAACCATAACCACGTAATCGTTGATGGTCATAAAGCAAATATTCCTTCAATGATTATTAAACCAGGTTCAGTTATTGAAATTAAAGCTTCTTTAGAAAATAATGCAAACGTTAAAGATGCATTAGAAGTTATGACAACAGCTGCTTGATTATCACGTGAAAACAATAAAGTAACATACACAAGATTACCAGAAAGAAATGAATTTGCTAAAGAAATTGATGAATCATTAATCGTTGAGTACTACAACAGACGGTAATAAACAAAATGTGCCTCGTGCACATTTTTTTATATCTTAATTTAAGTTAATTTATTGAACTTTTTACATACTCTTAAAAAATGAGTGTTAAAATTATAAACATATAAAACTATATAAATAAATTAAATATGTAAAGGAAATTATGAATAAATCAAAGAAACTATTATTAGCAATAGGAATACCTTCTTCTATCGTTGTTGCTGGAGCAGTTACTGCTACAGCGGTAATTTTAGTAAAAGAAAAGAAACAAAATGAAGCTAAAATAAAATTAGCTAAAGAGAACTATGAGAAAAAAATAGGTGAACTTAACTCTTTTATTTCAGAAATTGCTAGCGAATCAAAATATCAAGAAGTAAGAAATGAATTAGAAACTAAAAAATCTCAAGAATCTGCAAAATTAAATGAAAAAAGTTCGGCAGATGATTATAAAAATGCTGATGATTTATTAAATAAAGCATTAGAAAGCGCTAAAGCTAAAAAAGCTGAAATTGATAGAAAAGAAGCAGAATTAGCCCAAGCAGAGCAAGACTATAATGCTAAAGTAGCAGAAGCAACACAACTTGATGTTGATTTAAGTGGTCATTCTGAATATGACGAAATTAAAGCTGATTTAGAAAGAGAATTAGCTCTTGCTAAAGCATCAGTGGAAGAACAACCTCAACCAACAAAAGAAGATTATGATTCAGCGGCATCACAAATAACTTCATTAATCAATAGAACAAAACAACAAAAAGAAAGAAAAGACCAAGAAATTGCAGCAGCAAAAGAAGCAGAAAGACAAGCTGCTAAAACTAAGTATGATGAAAAAGTTAGCGAAGCAACAAATTATGCAACAAATGATCTTTCAAGTGATAACAAATATCAAACAATAAAACAAACTTTAGAAACTAAAATTAATGAAGTGAAATCTCAAGTTGAAACTGCTAGTGAAGAAACTAGAACAAAAGAATTTTACGAAAGTAAAAAAGGCGAAATTGAACAAGCTTTAGAAAAAGCTAAACAAGATAAAAAATCAGAAGATGATAAAACAACAATTGGACCAGTCACAATCGATGACTTTGAAGATGGTGAAGATATTTAAAATAAGAAAATAATATTACAAATATTAAACAAGTTTAGGCTAAATATAATTGCCTAAACTTTTATATATTTATGTTGGTAAAATATAGTATAATTATTAAGCCATGAGAACAGCAACCTTGTAAACTGGTCAGGATAGAAATATAGCAGCCATATCGAGAAGTGCAGTGTCTTGTGGTTTTTATTTTAAGGAAGTTTTATTATGATTTGCACAAAACTATTAAGTCCTATTAAAAACCAAGATCAATATGATATTTTTCCTATTTTAGATTTAGGTGATTTTGTTATTTATAAAAAAATTTCAAATAATTTTTTTTATAATGCAATTGATTTAAAAACATATTTAAATAACGATAATCAAGAGAATAATATTTACTTTGAGAAAAACACATACTTTATTTGTTCTTACAAACTTTTTTATAAAGAATTTAACAAGGAAAGCATCTTAAATAAACAAATAAACTCTTTACCTAATTTAAATGATTTTAAATTAAAACAATTGAAAAATTTATTGGAAATTATTCATAATCAAGGTGAAAAAGGTACTTTAATTGTTTTTGATTATAAAGATAATTTATATTTACCATTTTATGTTTTTTCAGATCCTTATGTTACTGAAGAAGAATTGAAATACTTGCTAGAACAGCAAGATATTAATGAAAATGTCAACGCAAATATATCTTTATATGAAAATTTTGTTTCAAAACTAAAATTAGCAAATGAAACTTTTTTAAATAAAGACTCTGATATTTATTATTTTGTTCATACAATAATAGTTATGAATCTAGAAAAAGCAATATATGATCTGGATTTAAACTAAAAAGTGCACCAAAAAATGGCGCACTTATTTTTTAAAACTTTATTTAGTTTATTTTAAACCTTATTTATTATATAACTTTAAATAAAATAAGTAAATTATTGTTTATAAATTTTTGTTTAAAATTTAAAACATTGGCGTTCCAGTTATTTCTGTTTTTGTAAAAATATATATT
>NZ_CBDIHE010000006.1:0-46867 GCF_965278885.1 Mycoplasmopsis arginini
TATATATTTTTACAAAAACAGAAATAACTGGAACGCCAATGTTTTAAATTTTAAAAATATTAGCCAATTAAATATTTTTTTAAAAATGGGTTTTGCAAGTAAAATTTTTTATATTTTTTTGCACAAAAGTTTTTATTTATAATATAATATATCTTGCAATATTTGCGGAGGGGTAGCGAAGCGGCCAAACGCGGGTGGCTGTAACCCACTTCCTCACGGTTCGGGGGTTCGAATCCCTCCCCCTCCACCATTTTGCCCTTTAGCCAAGTGGAAAGGCAGCGGTTTTTGGTACCGCCATCCGTTAGTTCGAATCTAACAAGGGCAGCCATATCATTAAGTTGATTAATAAAAGTCCATTTTTGGGCTTTTATTTTTTAAAATTTCAATAATTTAACTTAATTAAAAAAAGGCAATTTTAAATTTTGCCTTTTTTAATTATTTAACAATAATATTTAAAATCTTGTTTTCAACATATATAACTTTTGCTATCTCTTTATTTTCAATTCATTTTTGAATTGAAGGTAATTCAGTGGCATTTTTTATAACTTCTTCCTTATTTCAAGTTGGAAAAATTTCAATTTGGCCTCTTACTTTACCATTAATTTGAACGCCAATTTGGGCATTTTTAACTAAAATCTTATTAGTATCTGCAAAAGGTCATTTTTGCTCTTGCAATGGTTTTTCATTAATCATTGCTAAAAATTCTTCAGAAATATGTGGCGCAAAAGGAGATAATAAAATAGCAAAATTTTTAATTATTGTTGTTGAATTTATTACCTCTAAACTAGATAAATAATTTATAAACACCATAAATTTACTAATTGCAATATTAAACTTATATTTTTCAATATTTTCATTAATATCTAATATTAGTTGATTAATTTGACTATCTAATTCTTTATTTTCAACAGTTAAATCAATATTATTTCTTAACTTATCAATAGTTGTATATATTTTATCTAATCATTTTCTTATTCCATTTAATGAATCAGTATTTCATGATTTAGATTCAGTTAAAGGTCCCATGAACATTTCATAAAGTCTTAAGGCATCTGCACCATGTGATTCAACTAATCCATCAGGATTAATTACATTTCCTAAAGATTTTGACATTTTTTGACCATCAGGTCCTAAAATTAAACCTTGATTAATTAGTTTTTGGAATGGTTCTTTAGTATTAACAATACCTAAATCATATAAAAAGCGGTGTCAAAATCTTGCATAAAGTAAATGTAAAACAGCATGTTCTTGACCACCAATATATAAATCAACTGGCATTCAATTCTCAAATCTTTCTTTTGCTTCTTTACTATCTAAAGGTAGATAAGATCCGTCAGGATTTTTTAAAATATAAGCTAAAAAGTATCAACTTGATCCAGCTCATTGTGGCATAACGTTTGTATCATGACGATATTTCTTTCCATTAATTTTTACATCTAATCATTCCGAAACATTAGCAAGAGGACCTTCTGTTGATCCGGAAGGTTTAATATTATTTATTTCTGGTAAGCTAACTAATTCTTTTACTAAATAAATATTGTTATCTTCATCAAATAAAACGGGGAATGGTTCACCTCAATATCTTTGACGTGAAAATACTCAATCTCTTAATTTGTAATTAGTTTTCTTTTCAATAACATTTAAAGTTTTTAATTCTTCATAAATTGCATTTTTAGCATTTTCGATTTCCAAACCATTAGCAACATTTGAATTAATATGTTTACTATCTTCTAAATAAGGTAAGGTATCAGCTTCTAAAACTTGTTTAATTTCTAAATTATATTTTTTAGCAAATTCATAATCTCTTGCATCATGAGCAGGAACAGACATCACCGCACCAGTTCCATAGTTCATTAAAACATAATCTGATACCCAAATTTGAATTTTCTCATTAGTTAGAGGATGAATTGCATAAGCCCCAGTAAATAAACCGCTTTTTTCTTTGTTTAATTGGGTTCTTTCAAGTTCATTTTTTGTTTTGGTAATTTCTAAATATTCTTGAATAGATTTTTTATTATCTAATGAACAGATTTTTAAAAGTAATGGGTGTTCTGGACTAATAACAATAGCAGACACACCATAAATTGTGTCTAATCTTGTTGTAAAAGTTTTTAAACTTTTATCTGAGTTAAAAATTTTTCATTCAACAACGTGACCTTCTGATTTTCCAATTCAGTTTTTTTGCAATAATTTTAAACTATCAGGTCAATCTAAATCATTTAGACCTTCTAATAATTTTTCAGCATAAGCAGTAATTTTTAAAACTCATTGTTTCATTGGTTTTTTAATTACTGGGAAGTTACCTCTTTCTGAAACTTTTTGACCATTAACTTCAATAATCTCTTCATTTGCTAAAACTGTGCCTAAACCTTCACATCAATTAACATCAATTTCCTCAATTGAAGCTAAACCTTGTTTATATAGCTCTTTAAAAATTCATTGTGTTCATACATAAAATTTAGGATCAGTAGTGTTAACTTCCTTATCATAATCATATGAAAAACCCATTAACTTTAATTGTCTTCGGAAATTATTGATATTTTTAATTGTAAATGGTGCTGGATGATTTCCGGTCTTAATTGCATATTGTTCAGCTGGCAACCCAAAAGCATCTCAACCAATGGGATGTAAAACATCAAATCCATTTAATCTTTTATATCTTGAAATAATATCAGTTGCTGTGTAACCTTCTAAGTGACCAACATGCAAACCTGCTCCAGAAGGATATGGAAACATATCAAGAATATATGCTTTTTTATTGCTTTTTTCAGTTGTTTGGAATGATTTATTTTCTTCTCAGAAATCTTGTCATTTTTTTTCAATTAATTTGTGATTATACATGTTATTAATTTTACATTAATATATTTTTTTACTATATAAAATAGTAATTTTATTTTAGTGTTTAAATTTAAAAGAAAGAATAAAATCAATTTGTTCAAAATCATAACACGTACATTTTTTTATTGAAATGTTGTAAAATTTATATATTATTTTTAAATAACATATAAAAAGGAAAAACATGGAAGAAAAAAATAAAGATTATAAAAATACATTATTAATGCCACAAACTGATTTTTCAATGAAAGCAAATCTAGCAGAAAAAGAAGTTGTTTATCGCCAAAAATGAGAAGAAAATAATTTATACAAGAAAATTTTAGAATCAAATAAAAACAATCAAAGTTTTATTTTACATGATGGGCCACCTTATGCCAATGGTAATATTCATGTTGGTCATGCTTTAAATAAAATTTTAAAAGATATTATTGTTAGATTCAAAAATATGCAAGGCTTTTATAGCCCTTTTGTTGCAGGATGAGATACTCATGGCTTGCCAATTGAACATAAAATGTTATTAGAAAGAAAAATGACTGCGAAGGATTTTTCTATTTTTGAATTAAGAAAAGCTTGTGAAGAATATGCACTAAGTCAAGTAGAAAAACAAAAAGAACAATTTAAAAAACTTTCATTGTTAACTGACTTTAAAGAAATTTACATTACATTAGATAAAAAATTTGAAGCGCAGCAATTAAGATTATTTAAAAAAATGATTTTTGAAGGTTTAATTTATAAAGATTTAAAACCAATTTATTGATCACCATCATCACAATCTGCATTAGCAGAAGCGGAAGTTGAATATGCTGATCATATTTCCCCTTCTTTATATGTTGCTTTTAAGATTATTGAAGGTAATGATGTTATTATTCCTAATGAAAACCTTGTTATTTGAACAACAACTCCATGAACTTTAATTGCGAACTGTGGAGTTGCAATAAATAAAGATTTTGATTATCTAAAAGTAAAAATTAATAATCAAGTTTATATTGTTGCTAAAGATTTATTAGAATCAGTAGCTAATATTTGTAGATGAGAAAACTATGAAATTTTAGGAGATAGTTTTAAAGGCGAAAAATTATTAGGAATTAAATACCAAAGTCCTATTAATAATTTAGTTTGCCCTGTTGTTGAAGGTCACCATGTTACTTTAGAAAATGGTTCAGGTCTAGTTCATATGGCACCTTTATTTGGTGAGGATGACTTTATCATTGGAAACAAAAATAATTTAGTTAAAATAATGCATGTTAATGACGATGGGATGCTTAATGATAAAGCTTGCCAATTTAGTGGTGTGTTTTATGATGATGCAAATCCATTAGTAGGAAAATTTTTAGAAGAAAATAATTTACTTTTAGGATTTAAAAAAATTAAACACTCTTATCCACACGATTGAAGAACACATTTACCAATTATGTATCGGGCATCACCACAATGATTTGTTTCTCTAAAAAACATTAAAGAAAACATTCTAAATGAAATTAAAAATGTAAAAACTTATAATGACTGATCAAAAACAAGATTAGAACTAATGCTTGAAAATCGTGATACATGATGTATTTCAAGACAAAGAAGTTGAGGCGTTCCAATTATTGTTTTTTATGACAAAAATAAGAATCCAGTTTTAGAAGAAGAAATTTTTGATTATGTAATTAAATTAATTGAAGAATTTGGTTCAAATATTTGATATGAAAAAACTGTTGACGAATTATTACCAGAAAAATATAGGGGATTAGGTTTTAGTAAAGAAAATGATATTATGGACGTTTGATTTGACTCAGGTTCAACTTCGTTGGGTGTAAAACCTTCTGGAATTGAAGCACCTTTCGACCTTTATTTAGAAGGTTCCGATCAATATCGTGGATGATTCAATAGTTCAATGATTAACTCTGTAGCATGACGTAACAAGAGTCCTTTTAAGGCTTTCTTATCTCATGGTTTTACTTTAGACGGAAAGGGTCGCAAAATGTCTAAATCATTAGGTAACACTGTTGATCCGTTAGAAGTTGTTAACAAATATGGTTCTGATATTTTAAGATTGTGAGCAGCAAATTCAGAATATACAGCTGATATTACAATTGATAACAAGATTTTAGATCAAAATGTTGAAATCTATCGTAAATTAAGAAACACAATTAAATTTATGTTAGGTGGAATATCTGATTTTGATTTCAATTTTGTAGAATTAGATTCAATTCATGCTTTAATGATTGAAAAACTTAATAATTTAGAAGCTAAAGTTGTTAATTTCTATGATAACTACAAATTTGTTAACGTAATTAAAGAAGTAAATAACTTTATTATTGATTTAAGTTCATATTATATTTCAATCACAAAAGACATTTTATACTTAAACAAAGTAGATGATTTAGAAAGAAGACAAGTACAAAGTGTTTTTGCTAAGATTATTAAATCATTAATTCAAATATTAGCTCCAATATTACCAACAACAATTGAAGAAGTATACTCATATTATAATGAACCTAATAAATTAGAATCAGTTCATTTACTAAAATGAAATTTAAATAAGGAAATTTCAACAAAATTAAGTGATCAATGAAATGAATTTTTTGAATTAAAAAATGAAGTTTATAAAATGATCGAAGAAAAAATTAAATCGCAAGAAATTAAGAGACAAAATGAAGCGTTTGTTACAATAATAACTAATTCAGAATTTATCAAGTCTTTACCTTTAACCAAATTATTAATGGTTGCTAAATTAACTATTGGCAATGAAATGAAAGTTGAAAAATTAGAATCATATAAATGTTTAAGATGTTGAAATCATTTTGAAGCAAACGATTTTAATTTTGATCTTGAAATTTGCCAAAGATGCAAAGGTGTAATTGATGGAAGAGAATAAAAAAATAAGTTACTTTTCTAAAGAGTATTGAAGAAGAAATTGAAAATTTATTTTAATAAACATATCAATCTTTTTAGCAATTTTAGGAAGCTTTTTACTAATTGATTTATTAACAAAAGAATTTATCTTTAGATGAAAAGATAAAGAAAATTTAATAGTTGATACAGATTATCAAAGTGGAAATGCTTTTATCATCTTTAAATCCGTTTTACACAAAGGTACAACAATTGGTGTCTTTGAAAGCAATTTAACAGTTTTACATATAATTAGCTTTGTAATTGTTTTTGCCTCTTTATGAGGTGTAACATTTATTAAAGAAAAGAAATCAATTGTTATTACCTTCTTTTTAGCGATGGTCAGTGCCGGTTCACTAGGAAACATGGTCGATAGATTTTTATTTGCTGGAGTTAGAGATATAATGAATTTCCCATGAGTGAATCAAGGTGTTTTAAACTTTGCTGATGCTTGATTAGTTTTAGGTGCTGTTGGTATTTTATTATCAATAACAATTATTAATCTAGTTAACCATTTTAAACATAAGAAAGAAAAAGAGAAAATATTAGAAAACAGCCAAATATAAAATGGCTGTTTTTTATTAAAATCTAAATTATTGGTAAGTTTTTATAATCTCAATCACTATATTCTTCATTTTGATTATTACTTTTTTTACGATATTGAAGATAAGAAATAATTGTTGCAACAAAAGCCATAATTGGGATAAACAAAGAAGTGCCAATAATGATTAATCTTGCTAAAACTTTTTGTTTTTTTCTAAAACATCAAATCGCACAAGGAATATTAAATAAAAATAATGCAAAACCAATTAATAAATAAGTTCCAATTGACATTAATAAAATAATAAGTGTTATTGTTCCTTCTGATTTTATTTCAAAAGGTGTTCCGTATATAGAAAGATATATAGGTGCCACTATCAATATAATCAAAAATATTAATGAATGAACTCCATTGATAAAAATAGATTCAAATCTAACCTTCTTTTCATTTTGAACTCACATTAAATAAGACATAAAAACTCCAAAATATTAATATATTAAAAATTCTAATACATTTGATATATATTTTTTTGATTAATACAAAAAAGAAAATAACCTTATTTTTTTCGTCATTTTTTCCTATATTAATCTATTTTAATAGAAAATCAATTAAAAAATTAGTGGAGGTAAAATGGAAAAACTTAGTAAAAAAGAATGTGATGAAATATCTGGCGGGTTTGCAATTAGTGCTTTAATAACTTCAATTGCAGCCGCCATTCCGATTGTAACTTCAGCAATTAGTTCCACTGTTGGTTTAATAAGAAGTGTTAATTCTGCAAAAGGTGAAATTAAAACTAAAGATTTTAGTGCTAAGTGAGAAGATAGCGATAATAAAATCGGTTTTAATGTCGGTTTTCATTATTGTCTTTAAATATAAAAAACTAGGAAGTATCCTAGTTTTTTATTATTAATTTTCTTTTGAAATAGTACTTATTTTCTTGATTTTTCTAATATCTTGTTAAATCTTTCTACACGACCACGAGCCTTAACATCTGTACGGTTTCCAGTGTAAAATGCATGACAATTAGAGCAAACATCTAAAGTAACTTTTTCAGCAGTTGAACCAAAAACGAATTCTGTGTTACATGATGAACATGTTGCATGAATTTCAGCGTATTTTGGATGAATTTCTTTTTTCATAGAATGCTCCTTTTATGTTTAAATAAGTTAATTAACTAGCAAATATTTTACCATAAAAATAAATATTTTTATTCATTAATATTTTTTCATTTTCATTCAACAACTTCAGGCATATCATAGCCATATTCATGAATATAATCATTGTGTTCTTGAATTTTTTGATCCATTAGATTTAAAAAGTCTTGTGCTTCTTTACCATAGAATTTTGCAATAGCATCTTTTGCAATATGATATCTATCCATTTGACTTAATTGTCTAATATCAAAACTTGTAGTAATATCACCATTTTCTCTATAACCATGAATAATTAAATTTCGATTTTTTCTTGTGAAGAAAATATCTCTAATTAAACCTTCAAATCCATGGAAAGCAAAGACTACTAATTTATCTTTTGTAAATACTTGATCAAATTCATCATCGCTTAATCCTCTTGGATCAATTTCTGGACTTCTTAGTTTTAATAAGTCAACAACGTTAACATACTTAATTTTTAATTTTGGAAAATGATTGTGAACAATCGAAATAGCTGCTAATGTTTCTAGGTTAGGCTCAACACCAGATGAAACAAAAACAATATCTGGTTCCTCACTTGATTTAACATTCGAAGCTCAATCGATTACTTTATAACCTTTTTCAACAAGTTCTTTTGCCTCATTTACATTAAAGAATTGTTCTCTTGGTTGTTTTGAGGCCACAATTAGATTAATAACATTTCTTTCCTTTAAAGATTTTTCCATTACCGCTAAAAGTGTATTTGAATCGGCAGGTAAATATTCTCTTATTAATTCAGGGCGTTTATCAGCTAAATGACCTAAAAGACCAGGATCTTGGTGAGTATAACCATTATGATCTTGTTGGAATGCTGTCGAAGTAGCAATAACATTTAATGAAGGATAGTCTTTTCTTCACTTTAATTCAAGAGATTTTTTTATTCATTTCATATGTTGAGTTAACATCGAATCCACTACTCTTAAAAATGATTCATAAGATGCAAAAAATCCATGACGACCAGTTAGAACATAACCTTCTAAAAATCCTTCAGCTTGATGTTCACTTAGTTGTGAATCAATTATTCTTCCTTCAGGACCAACTCATTCATCATATTTGTTTGAATATTCTTCTAATCATTGACGTTTTGTAACATCAAATAAAGCAAATAGACGATTTGATTTTGTTTCATCTGGACCAAATACTCTAAAATTATCTGGATTTTTAACAACAGTATCAGCCATATACTTACCAAGTTCGACCATATCTTGACCTTTAATTTGACCTGGATATTTAATATCAGTAGCAAATTTTTCTCAACTAGATAAATCCAATTCACGGGCTTTTATTCCGCCATTAGTAATTGGATTTGTAGCCATTCTTTGATTTCCTTTTGGAGCCAAATCACTAATTTCAGTTAAAATCTTTCCATTTTCATCAAATAATTCTTCTGGTTTGTAAGATTTTAATCATTTTTCAAGTTCTTTTATATGTTCTAATTTAAAAGCACTAACTGGCAAAGGAACTTGGTGTGCTCTAAAGCTACCTTCGATTGCTTGACCATCTCATTCTTTTGGGCAAGTTCATCCTTTTGGAGTTTTGCAAATAATAACTGGCCATTGTGGTCTTGTAGCATTTTGTGCACCTTTAGTTTTAGCCTCATTTTTAATTGCTAAAATTTCTTCAATGGCACTATCCATGATTTTTGCCATTTCTTTATGAACTTCTAAAAAAGTTTTTTCTTCACTTCATTCAAAAAAGTGTGGTTTTCATCCCATTCCTAAAAAGTATTGTTCAATTTCTTTTTTAGGTTTTCTTGCTAATAAAGTAGGATTAGAAATTTTACCTCCATTTAAATGTAAAATCGGTAAAACTACACCATCATTGACGGGATTAATAAATGAATTTGAAAATCATCCTGAACATAAAGGACCTGTTTCAGCTTCTCCATCACCAATTACTGTAGCAGCAATTAAATCAGGATTATCAAAAATTGCACCAGTGGCATGAGATAATGAATAACCTAATTCTCCACCTTCATGAATTGATCCGGGTGTTTCAGGTGCTGTGTGACTGGCGGTTCCGCCTGGAAATGAGAATCTTTTACACATTTTTTGAATTCCGTCTTCATCTTGTGAGATTTGTGGATAAATTTCTGAATATGATCCATCAAGATAAGAGTTAGAAATCATTACTTGACCACCATGTCCGGGTCCTTCGATATAAAACATATTTAAATCGTATTTATTGATAACACGGTTTAAATGAGTATAAATAAAGTTTTGTCCAGGGATTGTACCTCAGTGTCCAATTGGATATAATTTAATATCTTCTTTAGTTAATTCTTTTTTTAATAAAGGGTTATTTCTTAAATAAATCTGAGCAACACTTAAATAGTTAGCAGCTCTAAATCATTTATCCATTAGTTCAAAATATTCTTTTTTATCAAATTTTGTTTTCATTTTACCTCCGTAATGTTTTTTGTTATAACAAAAATAGTACTAATATTTTACCCTATTTAATTTTAGTTTTAGACAATTCATATATAATAAAACAAAATAAAAAAAATGCCAGTAATGGCATTTTATAGTCCTAATTCTTCATCAGTTGGAATATTTAAATTAGATCCAACATAAGCAAAAATTTCAGGGCTTTGTTTTAGATATTTACCATCTAGAATTCTTTGAACTGATTCAACTGTGTCTTTTAATGAAACATAAACACCAGGTGATTTAGTAAAGTGTTCGGTCATAAAAAAGTTTTGAGTGAAAAAGTTTTCAAGTTGTAATGCTTTCTTAACTGTATTTTTACTTTGTTCATCAAGTTCGTCAAAACCTAAAATCATAATAACATCTTCTAAATCTTTGTATGCTTTTAAAACTCTTTTAGTTTCTAAAATTGCTTCAAAGTGTTTTTTACCAATAATTTTTTCATCAACTGAGTTAGATGAAGAAGCTAAAGGATCAAAAGCAGGGAAGATATTTTTAGATGTTTGATTACGTGATAAAACAAGGTTACCATCTAAGTGATTAAATACAGCAACAGCAGAAGGGTCACTTAAATCATCCATCGGTAAGAAAATTGTTTGGAATGAAGTGATTGAACCATTCTTATTTTTAAACAATCTATTTTCAATATTAGCAACATCAGATTCTAGAGTTGATTGATATCCTCCAACTGATGGTTTTTTTCCTAATGATGCTGAAACTTCATTTTCTGCTTGGACAAAACGGTAAATGTTATCAATAAATAATAAAACATCATCTTTTTCGTAGTCCCTCAAGTATTCAGCAGCAGTTATCCCAATTGGCACAATTGACATTCTGGCTCCAGGAGATTCGTTCATTTTTGAAATATACATTGCTGAATTTTTCATTAAATTAGAAGATTCTAATTCGTTAAATAATTCGATAGCTTCACGTGATCTTTCTCCGGAACCGATAAAAATATTTGATGTTTTAGTTGATTTTTTATTAACGTTAAAAATAATTTCTTTCATTAAAACTGTTTTACCAACACCTGCTCCACCAAAAATACCAAGTTTATAACCTTTAATAATTGGCATGAAAAAGTCAATTGCTTTAATTCCGGTTTCAACAATTTCTAAATCATTTTCTAAATATCTTTCTGAATTTATAATCGAATTCATTTCAATATATTTAGGATTTGTTTTACGATCTTGTAATAATGGTTTACCTTCGAATGAATAAATATTATTTTTTGAATTTGAACCAACAGGAACCATGAAACTTTGTTTTGTGTTAACAATTTCATCGTCAATGTTAATTTCTTTTGAAGAATAAATAATAATTGCTCTAACAGTTTGCTCATCAATAATTCTTTTTACTAATAAAAATGTTTTTCCATTATTTGTAGTTAGTAATTGATTGATTAAAGGTAGATTTTTTTTGTCAAATTTTACTTCAACAATATCTGATCATAATTTAATAATTTTACCCATTATTTATCTCCTAATCTTTTAGCTACTTCTTCTAAATATTCTTGACTAAATTCAACAAATTCATGTTCATATTCTACTTCTCAACCTAAATTTAAATAATCAGAATATTGTTTTAAAGCATAAGCAAAAAAGTCTTTCATGATATGTTCATCATAATTTGTACTTGTTTGAATTGTATTATAAGCGTTTTTAGCTTCTTGATTTGTTTCAATTAAAATATCAATAAATTTTAATGCTTTTTCTTCATCCTTAACACCACGTAAAATGGTTCAAGAAATAAGTTTTGACATTAATAAAACAAATTTATTTGAATATAATGAATACCCCTTTTGGATAAACATTTTATCAATCATTTTACCTTTATATAATAATGCTGCGGTCTCTTTATTTAGTTCATAATCTAAAACTGCTAATTTTAAATGTCTTTTATATTGTTTAAAAATCTTCCCAACTTCTGAAGCAACTTTTGACATAATTCTATTTTGAACTGAAGAACCTGTTCTTGAAACTGATAAATTAATATTAATAGCTGGTAATACACCTTGAGAAAATAAATCAGCACTAGTTACAATTTGGCCATCAGTAATTGAAATAACATTTGAAGAAATTAAAGAAGTAATATCTCCATCAATTGTTTGTAAGATTGGTAATGCAGTAATAGTTTTTCTTCCAACAAATGATCCAGCTCTTTCTAATAATTGTGAGTGTGCAAAAAAGATATCACCAGGCATTGCTTCTTTACCAACTGGTTTATCTGTTAATAAAGCAATTTCACGAATAATGTTAGCATGTTTTGTTAAGTCATCAAAAATAATCACAACATCATCTTTTTCTGAAATATTCTCAGCATGAGCCATACCTACGTAAGGTGCTAAATATTGTTCATAAGCACTTGTAGCAGGCGCATCAACGATAATAGTATTTTTTAATGCATTATGTTCTTTTAAAATATTATAAAGTCTTGAAATACTTTCTCTTTTTTGACCGATTGCTACGTAAACACATTTTGTATTTGTTTTAGCTTGATTTAAAATTACATTAATTGCAATATGAGTTTTACCTGTTTGTCTATCACCAATAATTAATTCACGTTGTCCCTTACCAATAGGAATTAATAAGTCAATAGAAGTAAAACCAGTATATAATTGTTCATTTAATGTTTTTACATTCATTAATTGATGAGCTAATTTAAATGTTGCACTTTCTGGATCATCACTTTGTTTTTTAACTACAGATTTTTGAGGTAAAACAACATTCCCAAAAATATCAATAACTTTTCCAAAATGTTCTTTTGATGTGAAAATGTTTTGTTTTTCTGAAACCTCAATTGTGTCGTTAATTTTTAGTTCTTTATTTTCATTGTTAGCTAATAAAAAGGCACCATCTTTAGTTGCACTAATTAATATTAGTTTAATATCTTTATCTCTTTCGCAAACAAATTGTTGCCCTTGTTCATATGAAAATTCGCCAGATACTTCAACTATGTATCCAAAAATTGAAACAATTTTAGGGTTCTTAATTAATTTGTTATTTTCCATTTTTTTCTTCTTGGCTACTTAAAAAGTAATCTTTTTTAATATATATTTTTAAACTTTCGGTATTGTTTGAAAAATATAAAATTACGTTAGGTAAAAATTCAACATAATATTTTTCATTTATTAATTTTTCTAATTCTTCATTATAAACTGCTTCAAAATTATTTTCAAATGATAATGCTTTTTGATCATATAAAATAATAGGAATATTTTGTTCAAAACTAAACATTGAATTATTTTCATAATCGATGGCAAATTTTTTGAATTTTAATAATTGTTTTTCAGCTATTGACTTATTTATCTTTTCTAAAAACTCAGCCACTTTAACATCATCTTTTTTAAAATTATTTTTTAATAAAACAGTTGATAAAAATTTTTTAAAATCAATTATTTCAATATCATTTTGATAATTTTTATCCTCTAATCAAAATAAAATCTTATCTTTATTTCTTTCAATAAAAAATGTTGATTTTTTAGCCATTTTTCTCCTTATTTCTTGTTTAAACAATAAATATAATTATAAACCAAATGAAATAAAAAAGTTAGGTGTTTTTTATATTATAAAAAAAATAACGGCATTAACCGTTATTTTTCTTCAACAGCATACACAGATGCAAATTTACGATTGATTCTGTTTTCGAATTTAACAATTCCATCAATTAAAGCATATAGGGTATCGTCTTTTCCACGACCAACATTGTTTCCTGGAAAAATTTTTGTTCCTCTTTGTCTATAAATAATGCTTCCTGCGGTTACAAATTGACCATCAGTAGCTTTAACACCAAGTCTTCTACCGGCTGAGTCTCTACTATTAGAGGTTGTTCCACCTGATTTCGTATGTGCCATGTCTTATTTCTCCTTAATTTCTGTAATTTGTACTCTTGTATAAGGTTGACGGTGACCTAATTTACGTTTATGTGTTGACTTTGCATTATGTCTATAAACAACGATTTTTTTTGCTTTTCCTTGTTTTTCAATTGTTCCTAAAACAGAAGCAGTTTCTAAATAAGGCGCTCCAATTTTATCTTCAATAGCTAAAACTTTATCAAATAAAACTGTTTCACCTTCATTGCCATCGATTTTTTCTATGTAAATAACATCGCCTTTTTTAACGATTAATTGTTTACCACCAGTTTCGATAATTGCAAACATTTAAAATCTCCTTATATTTTGTCACATCTTTAAGGTACTTTAAAAAGTTTAAAACCTGTTTAGAATGGTTACTCTATAAGTAACGCTACAATTATACCAAAAAATAATTAACTTTTTTATATATAAAAAACAAGGAAAAAATTTCCTTGCTTTATAAGTTTTATTATTCGTAATCGAAATCTTCGTCAAGATGTTCTTCAACGTCTAAATCATCACTTTGATTGTATTCGTCTTCTACGTAGAATTCATCGCTATTTTCTTCATCTTCAAATTCTAAATTATGTCTTTCATGATCATTATATTCTTGAGTTAGTGTATCTAAATCAATCATATTTTCATCATCAAAATCATTATTGTTTTCATCATCGTTTTCAACAAAATTTGTGAAGTATTTTATTGATGGCTTAATATCATATTTTGAATGCTCTTCAAATGAATATAAAGCTGTTCCTGAAGGAATTTTCTTACCAACAATAATGTTTTCTTTTAGACCTGTTAAATTATCAGTTCTTGAAGAAATTGCAGCATTAACTAAGATTTTTGATGTTTCTTGGTATGAAGCAGCAGCTAAGAATGAATCCGATAGAAGAGGAACTTGTTTAGCACCTTTAATTACAACATTACCGTATGCAGGTTTTTTGTTTTCTGATAATAATAAAGCGTTTTCTTCTTGATAGTCAAAGATATCAACAATTGCTCCGGCGAAGAATTTAGATTCTCCAGGATCACTAATAACAATTTTTGACATCATTTGTCTAATAATTATTTCAATATACTTATCACTAATTGCTATACCTTGAATACGGTAAATTCTTTGAATTTCTTTTAGTAAATAATTTTGAACTGTTCTTACGTCAGTTAAAGCTAATAATTCTTTTAGAATAATTGGCCCTTCTGATATTTTTTGACCAATTTTGATTTCGCTACCAGGAGCAACTCTTAATTTCTTATTAGTATTTACTAAAACAGATTTTTTAACTTTTTCATTATCACTAGTTATTGTTTCAATTGAAACAATGTAGTCATTATCAGTTTTTTCAACTTTTTCAATATCAGTAACAACACCTTCATATGGAGAAATTGTTGCTGGTCTACCTCATGGTTGTTCGTGAGCATCAATTAACTCAATTAAACGAGTGAAACCACCAGTAATATCTTCAACCCCAGCAACCCCACCAGTATGGAAAGTACGCATAGTTAGCTGTGTACCAGGTTCACCAATTGATTGAGCAGCAATAATACCAACTGCTTCACCGATATTAACAACACGGTTTGTTGCTAAATCCTTACCAAAACACATTTTACATACACCATTACGTGTGTTACATCCTAAAATTGATCTAATTTCAACTTCTTCAATACCTGCATCAATAATTCTTTGAGCAATTTTGCTTGTAATTAAAATGTTTCTTTCACAAATTAATTCATTATTTTTATCATAAATTGGTTTGTTTGAAAAACGTCCAATAATTCTTTCTTTTAAAGGAACAATAATTTGTTTTGTTTTTGTATCAGCAATATTTCTTGCTAGAAAACCATATTCAGAACCACAGTTTTCTTCTCTTACAACGATGTTTTGAGCAACGTCAACTAAACGTCTGGTTAAGTAACCTGATTTAGCAGTGTTAAGAGCAGTATCGGTTAGACCTTTTCTAGCCCCATGGGTTGATGAATAGAATTCAAAAGCTGTTAGTCCTTCAATAAATGAAGATTTAACTGGAACTTCAACTGTTGAACGAACAACACGATCATTTTTAGCATCGGCTTTAGTTGTTTTGGTGTTGTTAGCCATCAGACCACGCATACCTGCTAATTGAACATAGTTAGAAATATTTCCCCGAGCTCCAGAATTAATCATTGTAATAACTGGGTTTTGAGGATTATTTTTAATTATTGTTTGTAATTCTTGTTGAATTTTATCCTTAATTTCAGCTCATTTTTTAATTGTCAATGAATATCTATCATCATCAGTGATATAACCTAATTTGTAGTAGTTCTTTAGTTTTCCGATATATTCATCACCTTCAGCAATGTATTCTGATTTCTTTTCTGTTTCTAAAATATCTGAGAATGAAATTGAAATACCTGAAGTTGTTGAATAATCAAAACCTAATTGTTTAACATTATCTAATATTGAAGCAACGATGTTTGTATACTTAAATCAAACACCATCAAGCATTTTAGCTTTTTCTTTAGCAGAAAATGGAATATTGCTTTGACCACGATATCTTTCTTCGTTTTCTAAGTTTAATTTTTCTTTTTCTTCTAAAACAAATTCAGTTAATAAATCAGCGTGATCTTTTTCAAGATTTTGACCTTTATATGTTTTAATTTTTAAAAATTCTAAAACAATATCAGAGTCTTTTAAATCATTAATTTTATCAATAACGCTTGCCACATTTCCGATACTAATTGTTGCAACATAATTATCAAACATATAACGAATAATTTTAGCAATGTTCTTTTTATTAAATGCTTCTTGAATTGGTAATGTTTTAATGTATTCAGGAATATTTGTTCCAGCTGAAACAACATATAAATCATTAAATTCATTTTTATATTCTTCTAAGTTAATAGCTTTTGTTACTTTATTATCAAAAATAAATGGGAAATCTTTTGGAAAGACATTGTTAAAGATAAATTTACCAACAGTTGAAATTACATAAAGCTGTGTACCAGATGTTGACTTGTTAAATACTTTAGAGTTTTTAACTTCTTGGGCAGGCAAAGCAACTCTAGCATGTAGAGAAACTTTTTTAGCTTCCAAGTTTCTGATCATATGATCATAATTATCAAAAACTCTTCCTTCACCCTTAGCATTTTTTTCTTCAATTGTTAAGTAGTATAGACCAAGAATCATATCTTGTGAAGGGTTGATAATTGGTTCTCCATCTTTTGGACCTAAAATATTTTTATTAGCAAGCATTAATTCACGACTTTCTAATAAAGCTTGTTCTGAAATAGGAACGTGAACAGCCATTTGGTCACCATCAAAGTCAGCGTTAAATGGGGTACATACTAATGGGTGTAATCTAATTGCTTTTCCACGTACTAAAACTGGTTCAAAAGCTTGAATTGATAAACGGTGTAGGGTTGGTGCCCGGTTTAAAAGTACTAATCTTCCTTTAATTGCTTCAGCAACGTGTGGTCAAATAATTGGGTTTTGGTCTTCAATTATTTTCTTAGCATTCTTAACTGTTGTTGCAACTTGTTTATCGATTAAACGTGCAATGATTCATGGTTCAAATAATTTAGCGGCCATTTCACGTGGAATACCACATTGGTACATTTTTAGATTTGGACCAACAACAATAACTGAACGACCTGAGTAGTCAACACGTTTTCCTAATAAGTTTTGTCTAAAACGACCTTTTTTACCGGTTAAAGCATCTGAAATCGATTTAAATGGTCTGTTGTCTTTAGATAAAACAGGATTTGGTGTTCTTCTTTGGTTATCGATTAAAGCATCAACTGCTTCTTGAACCATACGAAGTTCGTTTTGAGTAACAAGTTCAGGAGCATCCTTTTCTTGTCATTCTTGTAAACGATTATTTCTAATAATTACTCTACGATATAGTTCGTTAATATCACTTGTTGAGTGTCTTCCACCATCTAATTGAATTAGTGGTCTTAAATCAGCAGGAATAACAGGTAAATTGTAGATTAACATGTTAGTTGGTGATTGTTTAGATTCAATAAATGCATTAATAACTTGTAATCTTTTGTAAAGTTTTTCTCTTGTTTGTCTTGTTGTAGTAGCAAATTTTTCTGGGTTTTTAGATTCTTGTAAATTTAATTGATTAATTTGATCAGTTACATAAGCTTTTTCCGCTTGTAAATCTAATTTTTTCAATAAATATTCAATAGCTCTAGCACCAGTCATGATTTTAGCTTCTGAATAGTGTTGAATAATATCGTTTAATTCATAAAAGTCAATACCATATTCTTGACCGATTTTCGAAGTTGCTTTTTCAACTAATTGCTCAATTGTTTCTGAAATTTCTTCATAAGCTTGTTGATGGTCAGGATTTTTTGGATCAAAACGAGTTAATAATTCATCTAATGCTTCTTTATAAATAACGGCAGCATCATTGATTTCGATAATTAAGTTTTTAGGTAATGATTTTAAACCACCATCTTCAACAACAATATGGTTCTTGTAATAAATTAAATTTTCTAATTCTTCTCTTCTAACAGTTTCTGAACCATTTTGACTTGAAATTCTTAAACCTAATAATTTATAAAGAATTGAATGGTCAACCTTAAAGTATCAAAAGTGTACAACCGGGCTATTTAATTTAATATGACCCATATGATTTCTACGGGCTATTTTAGGTAGAATTTGAACATTTTCTTTTCTACATAAATCTGTTCTTGTACAGTATGAGCCTTCATTGATTTTCTTGTATTTATATCCACAAGTTGGACAACGATAATCAATCATTGGACCAAAAATAATTTCATCAAATAAACCGCCCCTTTCTGGTTTATATGATTTATAGTTAATTGTTTCTGGTTTGGTTACTTCACCATGTGATCAACTTTCTACATCTTCAGGAGTAGCTAAAGATAGAGAAATCTTAGTAATTTTTGATTCATCCAATAAGTCGTATTTTGAATTATTTTTCATTATTCTGTTCCTCCATCTCAATCTTGTTGATATTTGGTGTCAACTCTTTCGATTTCATAATCATTTTCGTCTTTAATATCATCGTGAGCTTCAAGTTTAATTCCTAATCCTCTTAGTTCATAAGCTAAAACGTTAAATGATTCTGGCATACCTGGTTTAGGTAGTTTAGTTTTTCTTGCAAGTGAGTTATACAATTGGTTACGTCCGTTAATGTTATCTGATTTGTATGTTAATAACTCTTGTAATAAATTAGCAGCTCCATAAGATTCAATAGCTCATGTTTCCATTTCCCCGAATCTTTGTCCACCATTTTGTGATTTACCACCAAGTGGTTGTTGAGTAATTAATGAATATGGTCCAACTGAACGAGCATGCATCTTGTCATCAACCATGTGGTAAAGTTTTAGATAATACATGATTCCAACAGAAATTGGTTGATCAAATGGTTCACCAGTTCTTCCGTCATAAACAACAGATTTTCCTGAAGAATTAATATTTGCTTCTTCTAAGATTTCTTTAATTTGATTATGGGTAATACCATCAAAAATAGGAGTAACAAATTTTGTATTTAATTTTTTAGCTGCTAATCCCAGGTGTAATTCAAGCACTTGTCCAATGTTCATACGTGAAGGTACCCCTTGTGGGTTAAGAACAATATCTAATGGTGTTCCATCTTCTAAGTATGGCATTTCTTCAACTGGTAAAACTATTGAAACAACCCCTTTGTTACCATGACGACCAGCCATCTTGTCACCGACTTTGATTTTTCTCTTTTGAGCGATTGAAACTTTAACAATTTTTTCAATTCCGTCTTCTAATGTGTCACCAAATTCACGACTTAACACTTCAACAGCAACAACAGTTCCATTATGACCGTGTTTAACTTTTAATGAAGTATCTTTTCTTGAAGCGGTTTTTTGTCCAAAAATAGCGCCCATAAGTTTTTCTTCTGGAGTTGGGTTTTCTTCACCTTTTGGTGATGTTCTACCAACTAAAATATCTCCAGCTGAAACTTCTGAACCAACTCTAACAATACCATTTTCATCTAAATAACGTTTTGAGTGGTTAGAAACATTAGGAATATCAGCAGTTAAAATATCTTCACCGGCTTTTGAATGTCTAAATTGAATTGTTTGTTCTTCGATATGAATAGAAGTATAAACATCGTCTTTAACTAATCTTTCTGATAAAACAACGGCATCTTCATAGTTAAAGCCGTGTCATGTAGTAAATCCAACTAAAACGTTTTTACCTAAAGCCATTTCACCATTTTTCATCGATGGTCCATCAACTAATAAATCACCAGCTTTAACTTCTTGATTTAATTTTACTAATGGTACTTGGTGAATTAATGTGCCTTGATTTGATCTTTCAAATGTTCTTAAATAATAGTGATCTTTCTTGTTTGATCCTTCTCTTTTAACGATAATAACATTAGCATCAACGTATGTTACAACCCCATCAAATTTAGCAATAATGTTTGTCGAAGAATATTTAGCAATATCAGCTTCAACTCCTGTTGCAACCAATGGAGCTTCTGGGAATAAAACAGGAACAGCTTGACGTTGCATGTTTGATCCCATAAGTGCACGGTTAGCATCATCATTTTCTAGGAATGGAATAGCAGAAGCGGCAATAGAGGTCATTTGACGGTTTGAAACCCCGACAAAATCAACTTCATTAGCTGGCACTTCTAGATATTCATTGTCACGACGAACCATAACAAAATCGTCAACAATTTCATCATTTTCGATTTTTACAGTTGATTGAGCAAAACTATAACCTGCTTCTTCAATAGCAGTTAAATAATATGGTTTTGAAAAATCAACTTTTTTGTTAACAACTCTAAAGTATGGTGATTTAATAAATCCATATTTATCGATATCAGCAAATGAAGCTAAGTTAAGAATTAGCCCGATATTTGGTCCTTCAGGTGTTTCAATAGGACAAATTCTTCCATAATGGGTAGGGTGAACGTCCCGAACCTCAAATTGTGCGGTATCACGATTTAGACCTCTAGGTCCTAATGATGTGATACGACGTTTATTAGAAATTTCTGCCAATGGGTTACATTGGTCCATAAATTGTGAAAGTTTCGAAGTGTTAAAGAATGATTTAAATTGATTAAAGATTGGTTTGTTATTAGTTACATTTTTAGGTGTAATTTTTGAAGTTTCTTTAGTCGAAATTCTTTCACGAGTATTTTTTTCTAACTTAATTAATCCAATTCTAAATTGGTTTTGTAATAATTCACCAATTGTAACAATTCTTTTGTTTACTAATGAATCGGGATCATCATCCACACCGATGTTAAATAGTAAGTTAAAGTAATATGAAATTGTTGCAATTAAGTCTGGAATTAATAAAAAGTTTTCATCGGCATTAGGATCATTTCCTAAAACTTGAACTTTATTAATATCATTTATCATGTCATTTTCGGTAGGATATACTCAAACTCTAGGAACCGATAAACGTAATGCTAATTTTTCATTACCAGGAATATCTAATTGACTTCCATAAACTGAAGCTTCAACATCAGGTAATTTTCATAAAGGTAAAATTCCTAATCTAAATTCTTCAGCAATTTTTCTAGCAATTTCTCAAGTAATTAGTAAACCTTTTTGATATTTTACTTCACCTTCCATACTAATAATATTTTCAGCTAAGTAAGTATTCACTAATCTTTCAGCAATATTTAATTTACGGTTTAAAGTAAAACGACCTGTTTCAGTTAAACTATATCTTTTTTCATTAAATAATGTTGAAGGAATTAAATTACGTGCAGATTCTGCAGTCATTCTATCACCTTTTCTAATTAAACGGTAAATAGTTTCTTGTGCATCTCTTGTAATTTCTTCATCAGTTGTGCCAACTGTTTTATCTTTTCTTAAAGTTTCATTTAATTCTGGAATATCACCAAACATTTTCTTAATACCTTTTTCAGTAAAACCTAAGGCCTTTAAGAAAGTAGTTAATAAAAATGACTTATTCTTATCAATATGAACTTTGATAGTATCTGGGTTAGATGAAGTAGTTTTATGGTATATTTCAACCCATGAACCCACTTGAGGGATAATTTCTACTTTGTTAAACAAGTCATTGGCTTGTTTATTTCTAACATTCACTCCAAAATAAGCACCAGTTGAACGAATTAATTGTGAAACGATAACTTTTTCAGAACCATTAATTACAAATGATCCTCCATAAGTCATAATAGGAATTTCTGCAAAAACAACTTCTGCAGGTGTAACTTCCCCAGTTTCTTCATTAACTTGTTTTAATTTTGCTTTTAGCTTACCTTGATATGATGAACCTTTTTGTTTTGCTTCTTTAATGCATTCAAATTCCGTTTTATTTGGATATTCAAAAGTTGCTGAATTTTCAATATATTCAATTTTAACTTTTCCACGAGCCTCAATTGGATATATACTTCTTAATTCTTCTTCAACACCTTTTGTTAGAAATTGTTCAACAGAATCTCTTTGCATTTTTAAAAAGTCAGGTGTGTCAAATTTCTTTTGACTAATTGAATAGTCTCTACGTTCAGTAACAGGCCCAAATTTTCTTAAAACGTATTCTGGTTTTTTGCTCATATCTAACCTCATATAAATTAATTTGTTTTTTTTATTTTTTAATTATTTTTTACACGCTTTAAATTTTTTTACATATACTATATGCGTGTGTATATGTATGTATATAAAAAAACACAAAAACGGCTTATAACAAGCCCGTTTTTTATGTTTATATTATTAGTCTAAAACAACTTCAGCTTTAACTTCTGCTAATTTAGCTTTTAGTTCTTCTGCTTCTTCTTTCTTAACGTTTTCTTTTAATAATGCAGGTGCTGATTCAACTAATTTTTTAGCGTCCATTAGACCTAAACCTAATAAGTCTTTAACTGCTTTAATAACAGCAAGTTTGTTTCCACCATCTGATTTTAATGTTACGTTAAATGTTGATTTTTCTTCAACAGCTTCAGCAGCAGCTGGAGCAGCAGCAGCTACAACAGCAGTAGGATCAATTCCGAATTCTTCTTTTAATCCTTCTACTAATTCCATAACTTCTTTAATGTTCATTTCTTTTAATGCTGAAACGAATTCTTCTTTTGTTAATTTAGCCATAATTTTGTCTCCTTAAATTTAATTAATTATTCTGATACTTTTCCTTGTTTAACTAACTCATTTAAACCAATTGCAAGATTCTTGATTGGTGCAAGTAATGAGTTTCCAAGAATCATAAGTGATTCTTCGTATGAAGGAAGTTTTGATATTTCATCTAAGTTTTTTGCATCAACAACTTTGTTTTCATAGATACCTGCAACTAATTGTAAAGCAGGGAATTCTTTTTTAAATTTCACTAAAGCTTTTAAAGTTGTTAAACCGTCTTCTTTTGCAAAAATAAATAAGTTTTGACCAACAAGTAAATCATTTAAAGATTGTTGTTCTGTTGACATTAATGCTTGTTTAACTAAACGGTTTTTGTAAACTTTAATTAAAACACCAAACTTAGCTAATTCTCTACGAATTGATTGTAAAGAAGCAACATCTAAAGTTTTGTATGAAGCAACATATAAAGCTTTAGATTCATTTAAGTTTTTAGAAATTTCATCAACAACTAAAACTTTAGCATCTCTTAATGCACTCATTTTTCCTCCTATTAAAATTATTAATTGCAATATTAAAAACTGATAACATACTCGGTAACTTTATTAAGCTTACGCCGTTACTGTCTTCATATATTGCAGTAGCATTATAACACAAAGTTTAAAATTATTTAATAATTTAAAAAAATAAGAGAAAACATTCCCTTATTTCGTTATCTTATTAGTTGTTTTTTATAAACTTAAATTCATTTGGCACATTGTCTAAACCAGTTTTAAATAAGTTAGTTTTAACACTTGGATCTGCATAGATTTTCTTTAATGCTTCACGGTAAGAATTTTTTTGATTTTGTCCACCACCATAAATTAAGTCATATTGTGGTAAATTATATGTTCCATATAATCCTTTATAATCATACCCCTCTGATCTAAAGGCAGCTGAAATTCCCACACGAGCAAGTGAGTTAGAAGCATAAAATACAGAAACTAATTCATTATTTTGATTTCTGATTGATGTTCCTGAAGATCCACCAATTGGTGCATAACAACGAGGCATATAAGCTAAAGCCATGTTTACATATCTTTTACCATTTAGATAATAGAAATCTTTACCCAGCTTAGGAAGTGCAATAAATGTATCTAAAACACCAGGTTTATCAATAAATGAACGATATCCAATTTGATATGATAAGAAACTACCACGATTTAACTTTTCTTTTGGATATGAAGATGGACCATTTTCACCATCAGTAATTTTAGCATCATAGTATTCATTTTCGCTGTTGATTCATAAACTAAAACTGTAGTCAGTTCTTTTTCTTTGGTCATCGTCAATATATTGTTTTAAGTAATAATCTTCACGAGAAGAAGGTCATCCAACTGCGTATAGAAAATCTAAATCGGCTGGCAATGAACCCTTGATAGGATAATCAATTTTTTGATAATTTTTTAAGTAAGAATTTTGTTTAAATTTAATATGTTTTTCTTGGTTATTAGCATAATTATTTGTAATTATTTTTGCTAATTCGCTAGCGAAGTTTGCTGAACCAACTTGTGGATATTGACGAGTAGTATCAATATCATTTGAAATAGCAAACATTTTATCAATCTTTGTAAAATCAATTTCTAAAACAGCAAAATCTACAAATTCTTCTAAATCCCCTAAAGTCTGTTTTTGTCTATCACTTAAGAAATCTGATGGCTTTGAATTTAAATAATCAATTCCGTCAAAAACTTTTCTAATTGCTTTTGGACTTTCAAATGAAAATCTTGTAATATTATCATCCATTTGTGAAATTCTTAATTTAGATCCAACTTTTAAATTATTATCAATTTTTGTTAGAGAAAAACTAGTTAAATTTTCGGTTAATGCTTTAGCAACGTGAGAGTTAGTTCCTAAATATCATTTTGTTGGATAACCATTTTCATCTAATTGGAAATCCATAATTCAAGCAGTTCCACTTTCAGGAACACCAATTCTTCTTTCAGCTGCTTTTACTTTATATTCTTCAATTTGTTGTCTTAAAAGTTCGATTTCAGTTTGTGGAGTTCTACTTTGATATGAAGCAATTGTATCGTCATATTTTTTAAGTTCGGCGGTTTTTTGGTTTTGTAATGACTCGGTTAAATGTTCATCTTGGTTTTCCGCAATTTTTTTATCTCACTGTTCAGTTACTTTTACTTTTTCTTCTTGAAGTTCTTTAATTTTTTTATCAATTAATTTTTGATATTCAGGAGCATTAGCAGAATCTTCTCAATGTCTAATGGATGCTTCAGCTTGTGCTATTTCATCTTTGAAATCTTTAATATTTTGTAAAGTAATTGAGAAAGTTTGTTTTGCAATATCAAGATAATTTTGGTTAACGATAGTTCTAGCTAATCCATTAGTTTTATAAATATCTTTTTTCCCTAATGAATCAACCAATGAAGCTTGTTTTCCCATTTCTGGGCCATCAATAATTTCTAAGCCATCTACTTCACCATTTTCACGATATGAAGTTAAAGTAAAACCTTTATAAGCTGCACTTTCATATGAATCTTGGCCAACTTCTTGTGCCTTTTGATTATGTTTTGTAATTTGTTCTGCTGATGCTTTAGCGTGTTCTCTTAGTTCATTTCAATTGTTAACACCGGCTGAATATGCTAAATATTTTTTCAATGAATCAACATATTTTTCATTGTCTTTTTCGAAACGTTGTCTTTGAGAAAGTGCTATATATTTATCAACTTCACTAGCATTTAAATTATCTGCTACTTTATTATTTGGTTTATCACCATTATGATCGGTATTATCAATTGAAGTTTTTAAGCCAGATAAGTTATAAATTTTATTTTTTCTCTTTAATGTTGCTTTATTTTTGAAAACAACATTTAAACGTATGCTTCCTGTTTGGTTAGCATTATCTTCAGCAATAACATTTTCAATTGAGAAATCAATTTTAGTATTTAAAGCTTCATTCTTTGCTTTAATACCAATATTTGATGTTGATTTTTGAAGTTCACTAGCATAAAGATGTTCTTTTTGACGGCCTGTCAAAAAGTTTTCGAACGAAAGAACAAGCTTTTCTTCAACATTTACTGAAGATGATAATTCATTAACGTCAGCTTCAAATTCTTCATCGCTATATTTTATGTCAGTATTTGGTTTTTCTTCAGACTCATTTTGTTCTTTAATTTTTCTAATGTTGGCAATTTCTGTTTCAACTGCAGTTATTTTAGCGTTTAAATTATTTTTAGCCTTTCTTAATTCAATTAAAGAATTTTCATTATTATCTATTAATTTTTGAGCTTCGTTCTTTGCTTTTTGACCTTCGGTATAAGCTTGAGAACTGGTTGCATTATCAGCAGCACTAGACAACTGAACTAATAATTGAGATAATTTATCCAAAGATTTTTTAAGTTCAGTTTTTTCTTTCTCTTCATCTGATTCACAAGCAATTAATGATAATGCAGGTGAAACAAATAGTGGCATTGCTAATAAAGAAAGAAAAAGCTTTTTATTATTTTTTTTCTGTTTCATATTATCTTTTTTCCCTATATTCTAATTAGTTAAATGTTTCATCAACAGCATAAGATACGGTGTAGCCGTTTGATTGAAGCTGTCTTTTTAGATCTTCAGCACCTTGTGGCACTTGAATTTCTCTTGAAATTTTTGATAAATTAATTAAAGTACTTAAATTAGATAAAGCTGAGTTAGTTAAACGATTTGAACTAGTAATTCTAATCAAGTTAGTTAAATTGCCATTACTAAATTCAATCTTTGTTGGAGGCATGCCTGGCTCACCTAAAGCCATAACAGTATTAAATTGTGCATTATCTAAATCATCACCGCTAATTTCATATCAACTTTTATCATTAAAGAATTTAACATTTTTCAATTTTCTTTTCTTATTTGTTGGTTTAATGTAATCATAAAAAATTATATTTTTTAAAGAACGAATTGATGGCGCTCTAGAAAAGTCTAATCTTGTTGGATAACTATTATCACCTTCATTTGTATCTGGATTAAGTCCCGGACCAAAACTTCCTTGAAAAATACCCTCATTATTTCTTACATAATAAGCCATTCTTAAACCGTTGTTAATTCTTTCAAAAGGCTTATCAGTATTTTTTAGAATATCACTTTCTTCAAATGCAAGGGTATTAAATGTAATTCTTGAAGCAATATCTGCTCCTGGTTTATTTTCTCAACTAACATTATAGTCAATTGTGTTAACTCATTCAACATTACGCAATGCTCATGGGTTTAATGATCAATCATCTAATAAAGAATTTCCTAAAGTAAATAAAGCTAATTCTTTGATTTTTTTGTTTTCTAGTTCAACTAAAGAAGAAGTGTTTGTTGCACGATGGTCAAAGAATAATTCTAGTTGAGGTAATTTATCTGGTAATGCTCTAAGAATTTCTCTAAATTTTTGATTAACATCTTTTTTACCCATGTTTTTGATACGATAAGATGTAATTTCAATTCCTTTTGCTTTTAATTGTTCAATTAGATTTTTAGTTTTTTCATAACCTTCAAAATTAGCTGCATCAATTTCAACAATATAACCTTTATTTAGTTTTCCTTCTTCAGGTTTTTCTCTTGTTAATTCAGTAATAACTATTCCGTCATTATTTCCAACGTTAAATTCTTTAAACTTTTCTGATCTAGTTACGTCTCTCTTAGTTCAACCACGATAGTTTCCATTTGCTATTTCATCTGGAGTTCTACCATAGTAACCTTCAATACCGAAAGCACGTCTTTCTTTATTATCTCTTTCCATTCTTGTTGTAACGCTATTATAACCAGGCGCAGGTGAATAACTATATGAATCAATTTCCCCATTTTCATTAATATAAGCATTATCAGGAGATGCGGTATAACCTTCTTTTAGATATTTCTCAGCTCCTTTACCTAATTTTGTGAATTTAGAATAATCTAGATTTTTTATTAGTCAAGCATATTTAATATTTTGACTTCTAAATTGTTTTGGTTTTTTATATTCAATTGCAGCTTCAGGTAATAAGAATTTAACAACATTAGGACTATCTAAAAGACGTTTAAATTTATCCATTAATCTCAATCAGATTGTTTGGTTATGGATAATATTAAGCTCTGGGTCATATTTATCGTTTGGTTCTAATAATAAATCATCAATATAACCAGGGAAATAATTTTTTAATCCAGTTGATGGATGATTAATTAAATCTTTTAAAGTTGCATCTCTTAACTCTTTAGTTACTTCAACACTTTTTATGTTTCCAACAATAACATTCATATATGGATTAGGATTTGTAATTCCTGCTTCAATATCTCTTGGGTCTAAAGGACGAGAAGGAGCTGGTGTTACTTCAGCAACAACTTTAACACCGTTAATTTCAATAACAACTCTTTCAGTATTCTTTTTAGGTGGAGTTGGTGTTGGTTTAGGCGGAACTGGAGTTGGCTTAGGTGGCACTGGTGTTGGTTTTGGTGGAACTGGAGTTGGTGTTGGTTTTGGTGGAACTGGAGTTGGTTCTGGTTTAAGTGGAACTACAACTGGCGGTTTTGGTACTTCTTTTAATTTATGATCAGCAATTGACACATTAGCATTTGTTGTATCTGGTGTTCCTTTGTGAAAAATTTCTGGATTAGCTCCATTTTGATTATTATAATCGACACCGTTTGCATTTTTTTGATTAGCAGAAAAAACTGCGCTTCCAAAAATTGCAGATGCCATTATTACTGATCCTAAAGATAGCAATACTATTCGATTCTTTTTATTTTTTAATAATTTCATATCATTACCCCCGTATTAATTCAAAATATGAAATAAATAAAATTATACTTTGATTATAAATAATTAAATTAATTTAGTTCTTAAGAAAGAAAAAAGCCTAATCTTTAAATAATCGTTAAATTATTTTAAAACTAGACTTTTATAAAAATTAATTATTTATTTTTGCTTATTTTTTCTTCTTTTAATAATGTATATTGTTGATAAAATTATAACAACTAATATTAAAACAATTACTGAACTATAAATTAAAATATGTATCCAATCTTTTTTAGGCGTTTTTTGTTCTTTTGTTTTAATTTTTTCTTCAATTTGTTTTAGAATAGGCTCTGTTTTAGTTTTAATTTCATTATATTCATCAATATTTGTTGTGTAAATACTTTTACTGTATTTTTTCAATTCATCAATTAAATCTTTATATTCAGCCTCAAGAAAATTAATATCATATTTCTTAGTAATTAATTCTAAATCTTCATTTAATTTTAAGGCATCTTTTGTAGAAATGATCTTTATATTTTCAATTTTTTCTTTAATTAATTCTTTAGCTATTTTCGATGTTTCAATCACTTTTAATTGAATTTTTTGATTCAATTTTTTGATTTCACTAACTAGTTCTATTGGAAAATCATAAGGTAATTCAATTTCAGAAATTCCGCTATTATTAAATGTTAAAGCATTAAATTTATTGGTTCCTAAATCTAAAATTACTTTTCTTAAATTATCATATTGGCTTAATGTAAAATCACCTAAAATAGATCCTTTTGCAAGCCTAATTTCGCTTGCTCCACCAGGAATTGAAATTACATTTTGTAATTGTTTGTCATAAAGTGGATATATGTAATTTTCAGAAAATATAGAAGCGAAGTTTTGATTATTTTCATCAACTTTAATTTTCTTAATATTATTTGCTCTAAATGATTGTTTTTCATCTAAATTTGTTGTGTTTTTATGAATTGTCACAACTTTGTTATAATTAGCCGGAACGTTTAAAAGCGTACTATAATCCTTAGAATATAATATTCCATTATAATCACTATATACTTTGTTTTCTTTACTAATATTAAATGATTCAACTAATGATGTACCTGATTCAAATTCAATTTTCGAAATAGTAGAACTTACATTAATTGTTAATTTTTGATTTGGAAGTGCTTCTTTTTGTGTTTCATTATTTAAAGCATGATTGGAAATCGAAGTTACTTTTAATCCATTAATTTCGCTAGGAATATTAACAACTTTTTGTTCAAGATTATTAATTTTTTTAATAGAAATTCCATGGAAAAATTCATATTCAAATTCTTTAGTTTGTAAAGAAACACCATACATTTTTTGGGGTTCATGATCTTTTGAAAAATCTTCGATAGTTTTTTCAAAATAAGCTTTTCCTCATGTTGCATCTGAATAAAAAATTTCATTATCGTCTAAAATAATTAAATTTCATTGATGAGCTCCATAAATAGAATTCCCTGTTAAGATAACATTAGCAATATTAGCCTCATCTAACATTACTTTATAAAGATTAGAAAAACCACCACATACTGCTACTTTTCTTTCTAATACTTTAATTGGTTCAATTTCTGGAGCTGGGCCATTAGGGGTTGCATACTTAACATTTTCACAAATTCAATTGTGAATTATTTTTGCTATTTCTTTTTTATTTGTTGTGTTCTTAATTAGCTTCTTAACAAAGTCTTTTATTATTTCTTTATCTTCGCTAGTATATTTTCCAAATGAGTCATCTCAATTTTTAACATTTTCTAATGAAACTTGTTTAATAAATTCAATACCAAGTTTATTTTCTGATAAATTTTTTTGATATTGCTCATCCTTATTACTTGCAGAAATAACAAGTAAAGGAGAAAAAGTTGTCGATAGTAATATTGTTCGTAATAATAGTTTTTTCATAGTAATAATTATAAAAATATTTAGTGTTTTTTTAATAAAAAAGTTTAAGGTAAATCTTACCTTAAACTCTAAAATTATTATTTTAAATTTTATCTAAATTAGTCTTCGTCAGCAGAAACTTTTCCACCACGTTTTTTGATAATTTCATCAGCTAAATTACGTGGTAATTTTTCATAGTGATCGAATCACATTTGGTATGTACCACGACCTGTAGTCATAGATCTTAATTGTGTTGCATAACCAAACATTTCGCTCAATGGAATATATGCTTTAATAACATGTGCTCCATCGTTTCTTGTTTCGTTATCACGAACTTGTCCTCTTCTACGTGAAATATCACCCATAACATCACCAAAGAAATCTTCAGGAACAACAACAGCAACGTCCATAATTGGTTCTAATAATACGGTACCTAATTGTTCACGACCTTTGGTCAATGATTTAGAAGCAGCAATTTTATATGCTAATTCTGAAGAGTCGACTTCATGGTATGATCCATCAAATAATGTAGCTTTAATATCAATCATTGGGTAACCAGCAAGAATACCGATTTCCATTTTTTCCTTAAGACCTTTTTCGATTGATTTGATGTATTCTTTAGGAATTTTACCACCAACAATCTTATCGATAAATTCAAATCCACCATCTGGATTTGGTTCATATTTAATTCAAACGTGACCGTATTGACCTTTACCACCAGATTGTTTCTTATGAATACCTTCAACTTCAGCAGCTTTGGTAATTGTTTCACGGTATGAAACTTGAGGTGCACCAACGCTTACTTCAACTTTAAATTCACGTTTTAATCTGTCAACAATAATGTCTAAGTGTAACTCACCCATACCAGCAATAATTGTTTGACCTGTTTCTTCATCAGTGTAGTATTTGAATGTAGGGTCCTCTGCACCTAAACGTTGTAATGCTAAAGATAATTTTTCTGAAGCATCTTTTGTTTTAGGTTCAATAGCTTGAGAGATAACTGGTTCTGGGAAATTCATGTTTTCTAAAACGATATCTTTATGTTTTTCATCGATTAATGTATCACCAGTTGTTGTGTATTTTAAACCAACAGCAGCAGCAATATCACCTGTTCTAACTTCATCGATATCTGTTCTTGAGTTAGCGTGCATTAATAAAATACGGCTAAATCTTTCTTTTTCGCCTTTTGTTGAGTTAGCAACATATGAACCTTTATTAATAACCCCACTGTAAACTCTAAAGAATGTTAAGTTACCAACAAATGGGTCGTTCATAACTTTGAATGCTAATGATGAGAAGAATTCATCATCTGAAGCGGGGATAGAAATTTCTTCTTCACCTTTGTATGCCTTCATATCAGGAATATCTAAAGGTGATGGTAAGTATTCAACAACAGCATCTAACATTAATTTAACACCCTTGTTTTTGAATGATGTTCCACAAACAACTGGGAAGTATGTTGATGTTAAAGTAGCTGTTCTAATTGCCTTTTTCATTAATTCTGCAGGAACTTCTTGTTCTGTTAATAATAATTCCATAATTTCTTCGTCAAAATCAGCTAGTGATTCTGCTAAAGAAGAACGCATTAAGTGTGCTTCATCTTTTAAGTGTTCTGGAATTTCAATTTCTTTCATGTTTTCATCAACACTACCATCAAATTCATAAGCTTTTAATGTTACTAGGTCAATAATACCTGTAAATTGTGCTTCTTCACCGATGTTAAGTTGAATAGCATGAGCGTTAGCTCCTAATAATTTTCTTAATGATTCAACTGATGCTTTAAAGTTAGCACCCATTTTATCCATTTTGTTAACGTAAACAATTCTAGGAACTCTATAGTTTGTTGCTTGTCTTCAAACTGTTTCTGTTTGAGGTTCAACACCTGATTGAGCATCTAAAACTGCAACTGCACCATCTAATACCCGTAGTGAACGTTCAACTTCGATTGTAAAGTCAACGTGTCCTGGTGTATCGATAATGTTTAATCTTTTATTTTTTCAGTAAGCTGTTGTAGCAGCTGAAGTAATGGTAATTCCACGTTCTTGTTCTTGAACCATTCAATCCATTTGTGAAGCACCTTCATGTGTTTCACCAATTTTGTGAATTTTACCTGTGTGGTATAAAACTCTTTCTGTAGTAGTAGTTTTACCAGCATCAATATGAGCCATGATTCCAATGTTACGATAATCTTCTAATTTATATTCTCTTGACATATTTTTTTCCTAATCTTAAAAATAATTTAAATAAAATTTGTAATTATCATCTAAAGTGAGCAAATGCTTTGTTTGATTCAGCCATTTTATGAGTATCTTCACGTTTTTTAATAGCTCCACCCATTTTATTTGAGGCATCAATAATTTCATGTGCTAACTTTTCTTCCATTGTCTTATCGTTTCTTAATCTTGCATATTGAATAATTCATCTTAATGCTAATGTTTGTTTTCTCTTAGCACTAACTTCACAAGGAACTTGGTAGTTTGATCCACCAACTCTTCTTGAACGAACTTCTAATTGAGGGCTTACATTTTCTAAAGCGGTATTAAATACTTCTAAAGGTTCTTTTCCGGTTTTTTCTTTAACAATTTCAAATGCGTTGTATAAAATGTTTTCAGCAACAGATTTTTTACCATCAAGCATAATTGCATTGATTAATTTGGTAATAATTTTTGAGTTAAAAACTGGATCTGCTAAAACATCTCTAACTGGTGCTTTATGTTTTCTTGACATATTTTTTCCTTTCTATTTAACTTTTAATTAATTACTTTTTGGTTTTTTTGTTCCGTATACTGAACGAGCTTGTTTTCTATTGTTTACACCGGCAGCATCTTGTGTACCACGAACGATTGTGTATCTAACCCCAGGTAAATCTTTAACTTTACCTCCACGAATTAAAACAACTGAGTGTTCTTGTAAATTGTGTCCTTCTCCAGGAATGTAAGCTGTAACTTCTTGTCCGTTTGATAATCTAACACGGGCATATTTACGAATAGCTGAGTTAGGTTTTTTAGGTGTCATTGTTGCAACCCGAGTACATACACCACGTTTAAATGGTGCTGGAATTGCTTTTTCTTTTTTTTGTAAAGAGTTGTACATCTTTAATAAAGCAGGAGCTTTAGATTTAGTTGTCTTGTCTTTACGACCTTGCTTAACTAGTTGAGCAACTGTAGGCATATTTTTTTCCTTTCTTTTTAGTTTAATATTTTATTTGTTTATATATTCAATATTTTTAATCTGTTTTAAAAATACTTATAAATTATACAACAACTAAACCGGTGTTTTACATTTTTTTTAAAAATTTTTAAATAAAAAATAATAGCCTTATTTTTAGCTATTATCTTGCGTCTGTTGTATTATCAATTTGTTCTTTTTCTTGTTTGATAGAAATTATAAAGGTATTAAAATTATTAATTTCCTGTTCAATTCTTTCATTTTCTCAAGTATAGTTAAATTCATTAGTATCAAAATAATTTTTTATTTTATTTACCAATGAATTATACTTGGGATTAATTAGATTATTTAAAACTCATTTTGAAAAGTCAGAATACTTAACGAAGTAGGTTTGAACTAGTTCAATTTTCTTCGATCTTATTGTTACAAAGTCATTAACAAGTTTTTTAAATTTAGCTTTTGCTTGATCTAAAAATTCTGTTAAATTCTTTTCTTTACTAATTCTTTCGTTTCTTAAAGAAGTTAATAATTCTCTAATATCATTCTTTAGCTTTACAACATCCTGATCCAAAACATCACCAAAAAATTCTTCAACATTTGAAATTAACTTTAAAACATCGGCCTTAATTGCATTAATTAATGTATATTTAATTTCTTCTACTTTACTACAAGAAACTAATGCCGGAGTAAATGTTATAAATGGTAAAAACCCTAAAAATCCTTTAGTTATTTTTTTCATCTTATTCCTTTGTTAATAAAAATTTTGAAACTAAATAATCTTTATATTCTTTAAAAAATTCACCTAGTTCTTTTTCATAAACTTCTTTATCTTCGCCTAAAGAATAATTTACAGTTGTGTTAGGATTGAAGAATAAATCCTCAACTTCAGAATCACGATAAAATAATCATGAATTTTTAGTTGCTGATTGATATAGTGGGTCATTAGCACGAGCACTATAAACATATTCTTCGTATTTTTTATTAAACTCTTCTTTTGACATTCTAGCTAATTCCTTTGTTTCATTTAAAATCTTAGCTTTCTTGTCCATTTTATCCATTCAGATAATTTCTTTTTCAATCTTATCTAAATTAGATTTTTCAACATCAGGTAAAAGTTCATTTTCAATTTCACTTTGTTTTTCGATATATTTTTTAATTTTTAATTGGACTTCGTTAAAATAATTAATCTTAAATAATTGATCTAAAAATAAACTATATTGTTTCTTAAATTTCACTTCTTCCATTGTGTTATAGAAAGTAATTCATTTGTTTAAAACATTTGATAATAAAACATTAGATGATTTTAATTTTTCAACATCTAAATCTATTTTTTTAGGATATTTATTATCTAATGTTGGTTTTTCAATTTCTTTTAATGAAATAATTTCACTATAAATATCAGATTCTTTTGATTTGTATTGTGGGTAATTAAATTTAATATGATAAATAACACCTAATGCGATAGCAAATGATAAACCTAATAAAGTCGCAAAAGCAATACCGGCTATAAAAAATGAAATGTATGTCTTACTTGTTTCATTTAGATTTGCATACACTTTAGAAAGTGCTACTGAAGAAAAAATTATTTGCACAGATAATAAAATTGAAATTAAAATAATGTTATAAAATGCATTACTTTTAAAATTGAAACCTTGAACGTATTTTTTCACCAAGTACTTATCTAATACTTCCTTTGTTTTACTAATGCTTCTTTTATAATTAACAAAAAATTTAATAATTAAATAAATATTAATAATTGCTAATAAAGTCAATACCAAAGAATATATTAAAAAAGAACCAGAACTTGTATTTGAAGTTTCTGGTGTTGGGCTTGATGATTCTGATTTTAAAAATAAATTAATCATGGTAAGCTCCTTTTATTTTTTAAATTTTAAATTAGTCAAAATCAACTTCGTCTTCATCAGTTGTGTCTGAATTATTTTTTACATCTTTAGCTAATTCTTCATTATTTTTTTGATCTGCTTTTTATTCTTCAGCTTGTTTTTCTTTTATGCTTTGTTCCTTAGCATTATCAATTCCACGATAAATTAATATTATTTTAGTAATTAGTTGTTCTCTACTTAATTCTTTAGCGCCAAAAATGTTTAGTTTTTCAGCCATTAAAATTAATTTTTCATCTGACAATGTATTTAATTGATTTTCATAATCGACATACTTTTGTTCTTTTGAATCAACAGTTTGATTTAAAATTGGACTATTGTTGTTGTTCGGCATATTATTAAAGGCATTTTCATTTTGACCAAACATTTGTGAAAAAATATTCATTGGACTATTTTGAAATTTTAAAAGTTCTTGGTTTATTTTAAAGGTTCTAAATAATTTTATTATTCTTGAACATGGTCAATAAAGTCCAAAATAACCAATTGGTAAAATAATTGTAAATATAACATTTAATAATTTATTAATGTTTCAAGATTCAATAGAGAAAAAGCCTCCTGAAGAAAAGAATAAATTAATGATTAAGAAAGTAATAATAAAACCATATATTGATGATAATCATGGTGAATACTTTGTAAAATCTTTTTGTTTCATAGCACTAATTAATGAAACGGTATGTCAAACTAACATTCCAGCCGATAATAACATCATAACAACTGAAAAAGAAATCTTTCTTACATACAATACTTCAGCATTTTCTCTCACTGATGACGGTGCTAGAGTTGGATATGCTTTGCTTATTTCAATCATATAATGACTTATGTAGTTTTGCTTATTAATAGAAAACTCAATAAAAGCAGCCATTAATAAAGCTAATACAATAACTATAAAAACAGTAAAAATAATTCATCTAACTTTAAATTTTTTACTGTTAGCATCATACAATTCTTGAGTCGAATTATATAAAGATAAATCAATTTTCATAAAAACCTCCTTGGTTTATATTTCTTAAGTTTTAAAATTAAAATATACTAAAACTTAACTAAAATTATATACTAATAATTTTATTATTTCTATTGTTCAATTTCTCTTAACATAATTTCAGGAATTGGTGCTTCGAAATGAACTTTGTTTCCTTTATTATCAATAAAATCAAGTGAAACAGCATGCAATCTTTGATTAAACTCATCAACTTTCTTATTATAAATTGGATCTCCGTAAACTGGATGCTTAATATAGTTTAAATGAACTCTAATTTGGTGTGTTCTTCCTGTTTTTAAATTACATTTAACTAGAGTTTTATCTTTGTTATCAATTTTTAAATATTTAATAACTTCAACCATTGTATAAGCATTTTTTGAGTTTTGATCAGTAACAGCATATTTTTGTCGATTCTTAATATCTCGACCAATCGGCAAATCAATATGCATTTTTTTATTAGCAATTTTTCCATCAACTATTGCTAAATAAGTTCGGTCAATCTTATGCTCCTTTAATAAAGACGCAAAATAATTATGTGTTGGATTATTTTTAGCAATAATTAGTAACCCACTTGTATCTTTGTCAATTCGATGAACAACACCCATTCTTAAAAGACCATTTACATTACTTAAGTTATTTTTAAAATGATACATAAGACCATTTACTAAAGTGTTATCATGGTGGCCTGGAGCAGGATGAACAACCAAACCAGATGGTTTGTTAATTACTAAATAATCTTCATTTTCATAAATAATATCAAGTTCAATTTTTTGTTCTTCAACATTAATTTGTTTATTTATAACTTTAATAACTTCAATCTCATCATTTTCTTTGACTACAAACTTATTCTTATTAATTTTAGTACCATTAACAAAAACTGCACCCTCTTTAATTAATTCTTGAATATCATTTCTAGTTATTGTAGAATTATTTGTAATATATTTATCAATTCGTTCAGAATAATTAACAATTAGTTTTAACATAATTTTAAAATTATAACAAATGTTATAATAATAAAATGAAGATTTTGGAAATCAAAAAATCAAAGTTTATACCGTTATTATTTGACGTAAATTCAAAAGAAGACGTAAAAAAAATAATAGATACTCTTTGAAAAGAACATAAAAAAGCAAGGCATATTGTCTATGCTTATATTATAAAAAATAATAATGTTATTATTAATGGATACACCGATGATCGCGAACCAAAAGGCGTGGCTGGAATACCTCTTTATACTTTTCTAAATAGTAAAAATTTAGAGAATAAATTATTAGTAGTAATTCGTTATTTTGGTGGTATCGAATTAGGAAAAAGCAACTTATTAAGAACTTATTTACAAGCCGTTAAATTGCTTTTTGATAATAACTAAAAAATTAAGCCCGCTTAAAAAAGAGTGGCTTAATTTTTTTAATATAATGTTTAAATATTCTTTGTTTTAGCAGTTAAATTTTGTTTGAATTTTTCTGCTTCAAATAATTTAAATCTTAAACGGAAAAATTTATTTTTAACTTTTATTGTCACACGGCCAAATTTATTTAATTTTACATTTTCAATATCTTTGTAATTAGTTTTATGAGTCTTATTTCCTCTAACAATTTCTAAATTTTCTTCAGTTAGAGAAATTCCCTTTAAATTATATAATCTAACAATATCAAATATATTTGCAATAACGATACCTAATGATGCAAACATAAAAATAAGTGAAAAAGCAAGTGCAACTTTTCTAGCGCTTTCAAGATTATCGCCTTCAAAAGCAAAAAATTTAACAAATTTAATTAAAGTTTCATCTTCTGAAAAAAGTAAATTTTTTAAAGAACTTAAATAATATGATCAAATTGCAAATCAAATAAAGAATGGTATAAAAATTGCAAAATATGCACCTAATATAATAAATGATGACTTTTTATTAATTTTAAAATTCATTTTTTTCCTTTCAATAATATAAAAGCGGTTTAATTTAAAATAAAACCATTTATATTTAACCATTTTCAAAAAAAAAAAAATGGCTGTTTTTTCTTTAATTTTCGACATTTTGACTGTTTTTGTACTAAAAAACAAGGCTTTTTGCCTTGTTCTTAAGTTTTATAATGTTGTTACTTGCTTTTGTTGGTTTTGCTTTTCCATCTTTATTTCATAAGATAATATAAATGAGAATTGAACTGAATATACAATTGTTGAAATAATTTGTCATGTTAAAGCACCAATTAATGCATTTAATGTTGCTAACTCTGATTCAGTTCCAATTTGTTTTGCTCTAATAATGCTTAAACTAAAAAAGAAAATTCAAAATGTATTGTTAATTAAGAATAAAAATGGCATTCATGGGCTTAATCCATTAAAATTCTTTGTTTTAAATCCCTTAATTAATTGTGGAGTAAACGCTAATGTTGTGCAAGCTGGAGTAATTAATCCAATAATTAATGATGTTGTTTTGTCAAAAACAGCAATTTTACCAATATAAACTTTTGTTGTTGGATCTACTGGGTAAAACATTCCATAGTGTAGCTTTTGATGTACAATAACAAAGAAAACAGCAAAGAATGCAAATACTAATAGTTCTGAAATTGCAATTGCTAATGTTGCATAACCTTTTTGCTTTTTAGATAATTTATCATTATAGTAATATAAGAAAAACATTGTAAAAGCATAAATAAATGAACAAAATAGGTTAGCTAAGAAAATATATCAACCGTTTTCATTTGGAGTAAAAACTCCATAAATAATTCAAACTATAATACCTAAGTGAAAAATTCAAAATGAATAATAATTTACATTTTCAGCCTTTTTAGTTTTTATTAATCTAATTAATTGTGGAACTCCTAACAAGATAGTTGCTATTGATCCAAGTGCTCCAAAAAGCTGGATAAAAATCTCTAACGTATTCATAATTAACAATTATACATTATTACTTTTTTTACAGTTAACAAAACTGATTTATTTATTATTTTTTAAATAAAAAATAATTAAAAATAAGGTTAAAAACAAATAAAAAAACACCTTGCGGTGTTAAGTCATTTCTGAAATGGTGGCTCCGGCAGGAATCGAACCAGCGACACACGGAGCTTCAGTCCGTTGCTCTACCAACTGAGCTACAGAGCCATGGCGGTCCAGACGGGAATTGAACCCGCGATCTCTTCCGTGACAGGGAAGCGTATTAAACCACTTTACCACTGGACCGTGGTTGCGGAGATTGGAATCGAACCAATGACCTTTGGGTTATGAGCCCAACGAGCTGCCGTCTGCTCTACTCCGCTATATAAATGGCGGGCAATGAGGGATTTGAACCCCCGCGGGCCGTGAAGCCCCTGGCAGTTTTCAAGACTGCTCCCTTCAGCCTCTTGGGTAATTGCCCACTGGTGGACCCAACAGGACTCGAACCTGTAACCGACCGGTTATGAGCCGGTTGCTCTAACCATTGAGCTATGGGTCCTTAAAAAATCCCTATTGGGTTTTACATTTGGTAGCACCGAAGAGAGTCGAACTCTTGACCTTCCGGGTATGAACCGGACGCTCTAACCAACTGAGCTACAGTGCCATAATGGTGGAGAGGAAGGGACTCGAACCCTCTACCTCCTGCGTGCAAGGCAGGCGCTCTGGCCAGGTGAGCTACCCCCCCATAAATGGTGAAGAAGACAGGATTCGAACCTGCGACCGCTTGAGCCCAAGTCAAGTGCTCTACCAAGCTGAGCTACTTCTCCACGCACAATTTTTGCTTAAATGCTTAATTATTATATATTATTTTTTAAATAATTAAAATTTTTTTTAAAAATCTTCACTATTTCAAACAAACTCATAATCCCTAATTTTAATAGTGTCGCCGTCTTTAACTTTTGAATTTTTAATTAATTCAAAAACACCTAAAGATTTTAATTTAGCATTAAATCTTCATAAGTTATCTAAAGAAATAACAGGAACCTTATCATATACCTTATAAACATCATCACCAATAATTTCATAAGTGTCATCTGATAATTTAACTATTTCAATTGGTTTTTTATCTAATGTAATAACAACAACTTCTTCTGATTCTTTTAATTCATCAATTACATTTTGTTTTGAAACTTGCAATGCATTTCATAATGCCTTTTTAATTTCATCAATATGAGAATCTACTAAAGCAGAATTTTCAATTAATATTAAGTTTGGATATTTTTCTTTAAATTCTTTAACATGAATATCATAACTTTCTAAATCAGATTTATTAGCCACAATAACTTGTGGTAATTTTTCTAATTTTAAGTTATATGATTTCAATTCATTGTTAATAATTTCATAATCATTAATCGGGTCTTTATTTTCATCACCAAAGTCAATGATATGACAAATAACTCTACATCTTTCAATATGTTTTAAAAATTGAATTCCTAAACCTCTTCCTTCCGAGGCTTTTTCAATAAGACCCGGTAGATCAGCAACTACAAAATTGTTTTCATAATATTTTACAAGCCCTAACTGAGGAACTAATGTTGTAAAATCATAATCAGCAATCTTAGGTTTTGCATTAGATATTTGCGATAGAATTGTACTTTTTCCGGCACTAGGTTTACCAACAAATCCAACATCAGCTAAAACCTTTAATGTTAAATGAAGGTCCATTTTTTCGCCAGGTGTACCATTTTCACAAATTCTTGGAGCAGTATTTCTTGAAGATTTAAATCTTAGGTTTCCTTTTCCACCTTTTCCACCTTTAGCAATTAAATATTTTTCTTCAGAAATAACATCAGCAATTAGTTGTCCATCTTTATAAACCATGGTTCCTAAAGGCACTTTAACAACTAAATCTTCGCCGCCTCTTCCAAAAGCGTTTTTAGGCTTTCCGTTTTCACCAGGTTCAGCAACAATTTTATTTTGGTAATAAAAAGGTAATAATGTGTTTTGACCAGGGTCGCCTTGGAAATAAACTGAACCCCCATTTCCACCATCACCACCATCTGGACCACCTTTATCAACATTAGCTTCACGGCGAAAACTAATTATTCCATCTCCACCCTTACCAGCTATTACTAATATATCAACTTCGTCTATAAATTTCATGTGTTTATTTTACCAAAAATCTATAAATTTTATTTATAGAAATTTTATATATCAAATTAAAATGATAAAAAATCAAAGCACTTATAAAATGCTTTGATTTATTTTTAAGATACTCCGAATTATATGCACCGGTTTTTATAATAGTAAGTTATTAAGATTTTATTTTTTAGCGAACACTGATACAAATTGGATAATATAGAAAATTGATATGAAAATATTTTTTTGATAATAATAAAAATAAATAAGTTTTTTCATTTAAGTAAGATATTGTGAACTTCTTAATAATTAATATCGACACTATTTTTTAAAGTTCTAAAAACGTTTATACATTTCACCTCAAATAATTTTAACCCCTGAAAATAAGGTGAAAATGCTTTATAGTTTTAAAAGAAAAAAATCTTTTTTAAAAGGAAATAAAGGAGCTTAAATAAAAGAGAAACTATTAAAAAAATACCAATTATTACACTTAAATACTAAGTTTTTTTCTATATTAAATTGTTCCTATAACTTTTGTTATTTTAATTTGTATCAAACTTATTATAGTTAATTTTCACGGGCATTATACATTTTATTTTTTTATTGTGCATTTGTGCATTTTTTGCACAAAAAGCGTGATCATAATTACTTCTTAATTATTCTTGAAAATAAAATTTCATCTGCTTCTGGTGATAAATTGTCAAATTTATCAAATTTATTTATTAATGAGTAGTGGTTTTCTTGTTGTTTAATAAAACCTAAAATTTTATTAGTTTTTTCTGGTAATACCACTGATAACATAAAATTGATAACATAAATTCCGTTTAATAAAGTATTTAAAACACAATTTAATCTAACTAAATCCTCTTTTAATAATCATGGTTTTGTTAGATCGATGTATTCATTTAATTTTGAAGATAAATTGATTGCAACCTTAAAAGCTTTATCGGCATGGAAATTATCAAATTCATTTTTGTAATTTTCATAATAAATCTGAAGTGAATTAAGAATATCTTTATCAATATCTTGCAGATCATTTTCTTTAAAAGTAGTTCCATTGGCAAAGTTTTGATTAATCATTTTGATTGTTCTATTAACTAAGTTACCAAAATTATTAGCTAAATCTGCATTAAGCACATTTATTAATAAATCTTCACTAAAAGAAAAGTCATTATCAATATTAACTTGCGAAGTAAAGAAATATTTTACTTCTTCAGCACCATATTTTGTAACAAGTGGAATTGGTTCAATAATATTTCCTTTGGATTTAGACATTTTTCCTTCAGGAGTAATAATTCAAGAATGAACAACTTCTCTTGTTGGTTTGTTAACTCCAATAGATTCTAAAAATATTGGTCAATAAATAGCATGAAAACGTGAAATTTCTTTAGCTAAAACGTGAATTCTTTCATCGCCATTTACTCAAAAGTCTTGATAGTTTTGGTCATTTTCTTCTTCAAAACCTAGAGCAGTTAAATAACTAAATAGCGCATCTAATCAAACATAAATAACATGTTGTTTTTTATCGCTATATTTTTCTTTGGGAACTTTTATTCCTCAATTAAAAGAAATTCTTGTAACAGATAAATCTTCCAATCCTTTTTCCAAAAAGTTATTATTCAATTCTTTTTCAATATTTTTATTAGTTAAAAAAGCTGGATTGTTTTCAAAAAAGTTTTTTATTCAAGGCTCCATTTTTTTCATATTAAAGAAATAACTTTCTTCTTCAATTTCTTGAAGTTGATGATTTGAAGTTGGATGGTAATATTTGCCGTCTTTAAAAACAGCTTGACTCTGCGTTAAAAATTCTTCATCACTAACTGAATATAGACCAGTATATTTATCTTTAAAAATATATCCATTTTGATACATTTTTTCAAATACTTTTAGAACGGTTTTTTCATGATTTTTATTTGTTGTACGGCTATAAAAGTCATAATCTATTTTTAAAAGTTTTCATAAATCGATAAACTTTTCTGACTGCATATCAACATAATCTTGTGGATCTAGGTTATTTTCTTCGGCTTTTTTTTGTATTTTTTGTCCATGTTCGTCAATACCAGTTGCAAAAAATGTTTTATATCCTTGACTATTTTTATAATTTTTATAAACTCATGCTAAAGTAGTAGTTAATAAATGACCAATATGCAAATTACCACTTGGATAATAAATAGGTGTTGTTATATAAAAAGTTTTTTGTTTATTATTCATTATTTTTTCTCCTTTTCCTTTATTGGAACATAAAGTTTTTGTGTTTCTATACGATATGAGTGATCATTAATATCATCATTATGTAAATAAATATTTGGTTCAAAAAAAGTTCCTCATCCTGAATTAAATCTTGATTCAACTAAACAAAATTTTGGCTGTGAGTTGGTTCTTGTAAATACTAATTGAACTCGTTTAGGTTCAAAATTATATTTTCTTAATAAACAAATTAAATCAATATATCGTGCCATTGGAAGAACAATACTAAAATAACCTTTTTGTTCAATAATTTTTGATGATAATGAAACTAGTGTTTCTAAATCTAAATTAATTTCATGTGTAGCTAATTTTTGCTCATAAGTGCCAGTTTTTCTTATTTGATTAAAGTTTTCATTGTAATAAGGCGGATTAGCAACAATTAAAGAATATTTTTTAGCTTGTTTATTACCACATTTATAAGCATAATTCTTAGCATAATCCTTAAAATCAGCTGAAATAACATTTATTTGATCATCAAAATTATTTAATGAAACATTTTTCTTTGCTAATAAAACAGCTTTTTCTTGAATCTCAACTGCATCAATGTTTATTTTTTTGGACCTTGCAGCTATAAAAATTGATAAAGCGCCATTATTTGTTCCTACTTCTAAAATATTCGAAACATTTCGATTAATAGAAACAAAATTTCCTAATAAAATAGTATCAACCGAATAATTAAACATCTCTTTGTCTTGATAAACAAAAAGATCATTACCATATCCCAAATTATTCTTAAAAACACCTGTTTTTTTCATATTAATTAATTATAAATTAATTATTTTTAAAAATTAAATTTGTTAATAATTTAATTGTGGAATTAAATTTATTTTTAAAACAAATTTAAACAAATTTTGCATTTTTAATAACTTTTTCAAAATAAAATTAAACTTAATCTGTTTCTGTATTAAACTTTAAAGTATAAAAAAAATAGGAGTACAAAAAATGATTAATTCAAATGTTTCACCTTCATTATTAAGTAATATATTATTTTATGGTAAAAAAAGCACTAAAAGAAATACTATGTTATCCTTTAGCTTAATATTAAAATTAATGTTTTATATATTTTTAATTTTAGATATTATTGCATTTTCAACATTTTTATTTTCTAAAGAGCAAGTTAGTTCCTATTTAGTTTCAAAAATTGTAATCTTATTTTTAAGCTTTATTGCATTGTTTTTAATTTTAGTTCCTTTAACTAATAATTTATTAAAATCAAGCGATTTTTTAAAGGATAACAATAAACATTCAATAGCCAATTATTTAATAAAAAAAATAATGAGCACCAGGGAGTTTCTCACTTATTAAAGACACAGTTTTGAATAAATATATTATTTAATTTCTTATATTTTCTTACAATAGGTTTTAGTTTATTAGTAAACTATATCGGTTTATACTTTACTTGATCACAAAACATTATTTGCACAATTTCAGGTTTTATTTTATTTAAAAGTATTTTATTTTATGATATTTTAATTCCTTTATTATTTACAAAAATTTCAAATAAAAAAGTATCTTTTATTTCTTCTATTAATTTCATGTGAATTACTTTAACATTCTTAATAATGGTTTTAACCTCATTAATATTAAGCATTCTTGATATTTTTATACATCTAGGATGAAATGAACTAATAATAACAATATTTGCAATGCCAATAATTTTCTTTATTTCATATATTATAAAAGTTATGGCTATATTATTAGTAAATAGAAAAAAATTAAATAAATTTGTTTACATTTCAGCTTTCTTGATTGCTTTTTCTTATCAAAATTAAATTAGTAAATAAAATAAGATGTGAGTCAAACTCACATCTTTTTAATCTTATTTTAATATTAGTTATATTTAATTTCTTCTCACTTATTTGCACTAAAATCTTGAAGAAAATTGATTAATAAATCTCCTGCAGCCATTAAATCGGAAATAGCGCAAACACCAATAGGACTATGTAAATATCTTTGTGGTAAAGAAATTGTTAAGGTAGCAGCACCACCATGTGCAAATTGTAATTCATGAGCATCTGTACCACCACCCATTGCAACAAATTTATATGAAGGAATGTTATACTTACTTGATATATTTTGGAATTCCTTAACTAATTTTGGATCCATCATTGTGCCACGGTCTTTAATTCTTAAAGCAGCGCCTTTATATAATGAAGTATTACCTGGAATGGTATTTGGAGTATCATGCGATGCACATGTGTCTAATGCGATCGCTATATTTGGTTTAATTAAAGAAACACTAGTTCTAGCCCCTCTTGTCCCAACTTCTTCTTGGACTGTACCAACTAAATATAAATCAACATCTAAATCTTTATCAGAAATTTCTTTAGCTACATATTCTAAAACAGTAACGCCTGCTCTGTTATCCATAGCTTTCCCACCAATTAAGTTTGGATCATTAAATAAAACTGTTTCGCCTGACATATATACTAAATCACCAACACCTGCACCTTGTTCTTTTGCATCTTCATCTGATTTAAAGCCAAAATCTGCATATAATTCGTTGTTAGTAATTGCTTTAGATATTTCATTTTCTTGCATAATGTGAATGCTTGTGTGGCCAAATAAACCCAAGAATGTTTTACCATTATCGGTAACTAATTTAGCTTTTGTACCAATTACAGAAGAAGGTCATATACCTCCAACAGGTGATAAAAGTAATTGACCTTTTTTATCTATATTGCGCACCATAAATCCTACTTCATCCATGTGAGCAGCTATCATAACTCTTGGTGCATCAGGATTTTTTGATTTTTTTCTAAAAATAACTGAACCTAAGTTATCACGACTAACCTCAAAATTAGCATCTTTTAATGATAATTTTAATTCATTTACAACAGGTTCTTCATAACGAGACATTGCCTCAATTTCCATATATTTAATTAATCTATTTTTAAATAATTCTTTTTTATCCATAATTTTTAAACCTCTTTTTTAATAATATTTAAATTAATACATAAATTTTAACAAATTAAATTTGATTATGTTTGTTTATATTTTTAAGAAAAAATAAAGAATTATCAAAAATATTTAATTAAATTATTAAGTTATTGTTTGTTTTTTATAAGAGTTAAATAATAAAAGAAAAAGAGCCAATTTGGCTCTTAATTTCGTTCTCTGAAAACTGAATATCGATTATCTTTTAGATTACTTCTATAGAATCAC
>NZ_CBDIHE010000007.1:0-17254 GCF_965278885.1 Mycoplasmopsis arginini
AAATATGGCGCCAGATTACTTACGTATACTGGAACGCCATATTTTTAATTTTTAATAATAAATAAAGCAAAAAATAAGAAACTTATAAAATATCCTAATTTTATCGTTATTAATGTTAGTAAAATAATGATAAGTGATGAGGAAATTATTCTAAAAATAAGAGTATAAATGGTGTTTTGCTTAAATTGCTGTTCTTTAAAAAATAGGTAACTATTTGTATAAAAAATAGCTAGAAATAATGAAAAGAAAATTTGTTGTATCCCAAGCAATAATAAATAAAATATATTTTTACCTACATTATTCATATTTGAAAATAAAATAGGTATTAACATTATAAATAACAGATTAATTGGAATTAAAATTCAAATCAATTTAATGTTTTTATCTTTTATTAAAAAAGAAATAAGACTACCAATAAATCCAAATGCCGCAAAACAAATATTTAAAACAAAAGAAAATTTTGATGCCTCGAATTTAATTTCATTGAAAAATTGAGACATTCCTGCTGTTCGTGGAAATAAAAATATTCCAATAATAAAACTACATGCTATTGTATAAATTCAAATGTTTTTAATATATCTTTTAGTTTGAATTTTAACCGTTTCTAAAGAGTTTACTATTTTATTTTGTTCAATATCTGCTGTGGTGTTTAATGCTTTTGCATTTGGTTTTAATTTAAAGTACAGTATACCTGAAATTAAATAAGTAGCCATATTAAACACAATTATTGACCAAAATGGAAGTTTTGAAAATAAAACAAACGATAATGCAACACCTAATAATATTGAAATAGATGTTAACAGCACCGTTAAAAAATTATATGTCTTTATGTCTTTTTTATTTGACGACAGATAATATAAAATCGATTTTAAAGCAACGAATCTAAATGAATGAATAATATTTAAAAAAACATTAATAACTAAAAGGAAAATTGAAAAACCAAAATATGAATTAGTATTACCATCTCCAGGGGATATGTTTTGTTTAATAATAAAAAAGGAACTAATTAAAATAATTGCTAGAATTGATAAACTTAACAGATCACAAATGAAAAGAATGTTTTTTAATTTTCAACGTTCAGTGATTTTTTTATTTAATAAATAAGAAATAAAAGTTGGAACCTGTATTAATAAATATAAAAGTGAAACTAATCAAAAACTACTAGTAAATTTATAAATATATACAGCAGTAGCTAATTTAAAAGCCTCAGAGCCAATCATTGAAAAAACTAAAGAAAATGAATATTTAACTTTATTTTTCATCATTTAACTCCGTATCTAAAATATAAATAATTTGCAACATATATATAATATTTAATAAACTTATTTTAGATTCCATAGAATGTATTGAATCCGCTGGAATCGAAACAGTTACTGATGGATTTTTTTGAATCGTTTCCGTCACGTCTGTAGAACCGCTTCCAAAAGTGAATTTATACGGGATATTATACTCATTAATTTTTTTCTGAACTAGGTCAATAATTTCCGCATTGTAAGCAGTAAAATAATCACAAACTCTTATTAGAATATTATGATTTTCTCATTTTTCAAATTCAGATACCTCTAAATTTACTAAAAAGCTATCTGGACACATAGTTTGCTTGTATTCCTTAATTCCTGAGAGATTTACCTCCTCGGAACAACTGAAAATTATATTAGATTTTATATTCATCCATTTCTTAAAAAGGTTAAGTAAAAGAACATTTATTTTATTATCGTTGTTTCTTGAAATTAAGCTGAAATTATTTATGGATGTTTCTTTATTTGAACAAAAATAATATATTTTATTTTCATCAATTAATTTATTACTTGAATCAAATTTAATATTTATTTTAGGTCTATTAATTTTATTGTTTTTTTCAATCGAAAAAATATAATTTTCATTAATATCAAAAGAAACATCTTTATAAACTAATTTACCATCAGTATCATAAATATTTAGTAATTGTGAAGAATTCCAATTAATTGTCCCAAGTGTAAAGGCTTCATTATTTATTAAAATACCCATAACTTCATCGCAGTGAGCATTAAAAATTATTTTTGAATTGTTGTTTGTAATCTTAAAAACCCCGTTTTTCTTTGTTGGATATTTAATAATTGAATTAATAAATAATTTTTCATTACCTGACGGGGATATATTAGACATACTTAAAATTCTTTATTTATTGTTCCATCAAAGAATAACCTAATAATTTTTTTATTAAAATCAATAAATTTCATAATTTTTTCATTTTTACTTATATCAAAAAATATACTTTTGATTTTATTAAAAAATGTGTTAATATCATTGTTTTCAAAAATATAATCATTAAATTCTTTACTTCATCATAAAAAAGTATCATATTTATAAAATACAAAAATAAAAACTGAGTTGCTTATTAAATTTAATATAACCGGTTCTAATGTATTTGAATTAAATTTGTCAATAAATGAATTTTGTTTATTAATAAACATTAAATCTCTAATTGTTGTTTCAATTTTTTCTCTTTTATCAGGGTGCAAATAATAGTTTGACATTACATAATTTAACATTAATATTTTGCCAGTTATTAAAAAGTTTGTATTAGCAATATATACAGTTTCTTTTACTTTCTCTAATAAAAGATTATTAATGTGTTCAAATAAAATAAATTCAATTTTTCCGTATTTTTTATCTTTAATTGTTATTAAATTTTCATCTTCTCTAATTAAAGTAGCGTTTATTTCTTTCGCTAAAAAATTGATAAATTTTCTTTTATCAGCAAGATTTTCATTGTTTATAAAACATAAATCAATGTCGTTCGGTTTTCTATCAATCAATCCTTTATGTTGTAAGGCTCAAGATCCTTTTATTATAATTTTAATTTTCTTGTTATATCTTTTATTGAATTTATTTATATTATCATATAAAAAAATTATTATTTCGTCTAAATTATGGTTCGATAATTTCATGTGTGTCCCTCGGTATAAACGTAACGTTTCTAATATCATATTGATTTATTAAAATAATATTAATCTTTCAATACCAAATCCAAAACCTGATGTTATCAGTGGTCTTTCTTTTTTAATTTTAATATTTCACTGTAATATTGACTTTCTATAGCTTTTAGAAAGTCTTTTTTATATTGATTAAAAAAATTCATTTATTTTTCCCAATATATATATTTTTTTACACACTTATATTTTATTACAAACATTTAAAAATAAAACAGCACTCCTAACGCGAAGTGCCATTCATTCTTTATTTTAATATTCATGTGAAGTTATATTTAAACTATCAACAACAATAAATTTATCACCTTTTTTAGCACCGTATGAAGTTAGAACTTGACGTCCGGCATCGTGATTATATTTAATTAAGGCTCTTACTGCTTCAGAATGTTTTTCACAGAATACCCCAGCAGTAATTCCATAACTTCAAACTAATTTATCATCACTAACTACCCCAACAATAAAAGCATTTGGTCTATATTTAGCAACTTCTTTTAATAATTTTCCACTATGAGAAAGAACAATAGCAAACTTATATTCACCACTTTGTAATATTGAAGCAACTTCATAAGCAATTAACATTCTTGAGTTTTGATCATTAGCAACTTTTTGTAGTTGTTTTTCATAGAATAATTCAGTGAAATATTCTTTTTCGGCTCTTTTAGCAATTTTAGACATTGTCTTAACTGCTTCAACTGGATATTTTCCAGATGCAGATTCACCAGACAACATTGTTGCATCAGCACCTAATTCTACTGCATAATAAACATCAGTTACTTCAGCTCTTGTTGGTAGCGGATTATTTTCCATTGAATCAAGCATTTGTGTTGCAACAATAACTTCTTTACCTTGAATTCTTGCTGCACGAATAATTTTCTTTTGTCAATAAGGAACATCATAGAAAGGTATTTCCAAACCTAAATCTCCACGAGCAACCATTATTCCGTCTGAAGCGCGAATAATTTCATCAATATTATTAATTGCAGTTTGCGATTCAATTTTAGAAATAATTTGAATATGTTGTCCATTATTTTCATCTAAAATTTTTCTAATTTGTTTAACTTGTGAAGCGTTGTTAACAAATGAAGCTGCAATGTAATCTACTTTATATTTTGCCCCTCAAACAATATCATCTATATCCTTTTGCGATAAGAATGGTAATGAAAAATCTACTCCAGGAATATTAACTCTTTTATTTGTTTTCAATTTATGTGAGTTAATTGTTTCTACAATAACTTCACCTGGTTTTACTTCCCTAACAATAGATACTAATTTACCATCATCAAGTAAAACTTTATTTCCTTCATTAACATCCAAATCCATACGATAAGAAAAAGTTATAGTGTTTTCATCTCCAATTAAATTTTCATATGAATTTTTATCTGTTTTAATTGTTAGTTCATGATTAGCAGGAATTAAACAAATTCCATCTTTCATTTTTCCAACTCTTATTTCTGGTCCTTTTGTATCTAACATTAAAGAAATAGGACGGTCTAATTCAAAAGAAATTTTTCGAGCTAAGTCAAATTTCTTTTGATGGTCTTCTAATGTTCCGTGTGAAAAGTTTGCCCTAATTGTTGTAACTCCTGCTTCAATTAAAGCCTTCATTGTTTCGTAATTGTCACTTGATGGTCCTATCGTTGCAACAATTTTTGTTCTTTGTTCATTAAATTTCATGATTTGCCTTTCGAAATTTTTTATAGTATATAAAAATTTTACCCCAATTTCTACACTTAATTTGGTTTATAAACAAAAAAGCATTTTTATATGTCATTAATTTATAAATTTTTCTTTTAAAAATAAAGCATTTTTTATCATTTTGCTTAATATAGATGAATTTAATATAAAATTATTTAAGAATTAAATAAATTTATATATGAGGATATTTATGATTATTGGATTTGATAATGAAAAATATATTAATTTGCAGTCAGATGAAATTAAAAAAAGAATAAATAAATTTGGTAATAAACTTTACATGGAATTTGGCGGAAAACTTTTTAATGATTTTCACGCATCTAGAGTACTTCCTGGTTTTAAACATGATTCAAAACTAAAAATGCTTTTAAAAATTAAAGAAGATGTTGAAATGCTTCTAGTTATTTCTGCTCAAGATATTAAAAATCGAAAATTACGATCAGATATTAACATAACTTATGAAAAAGATGTGTTTCGCTTAATTAAGAAGTTTAGAAAATATGAGTTAGAAATATATAATGTCATCATTACTCAATATGAAACTTCACCCGAAGTTACTGCTTTTATTCACAAGTTAGAAAAATTAAACATTAAAGTTATCAAACAATATCGTATAAAAAATTATCCTCAAGATGTTGATCTAATTGTTTCTGAACAAGGCTTCGGAAAAAATGAATATGCAATTACAAAGAAAAATTTAATTGTTGTAACCGCTCCTGGGCCAGGTTCTGGAAAATTAAGTGCAATTCTATCACAACTATATCATGATAATAAGAATCAAATTAAGTCTGGGTATGCCAAATTTGAAACTTTCCCAATTTGAAATCTTCCCATAGACCATCCTGTTAATTTAGCATATGAAGCAGCTACTGTTGATTTAAATGATGTTAATATGATTGATGAATTTCATTTAAAAGCATACAAAATAAATGCTACAAATTATAATAGAGACTTAGAAGCTTTTCCAATACTTAATAAGTTATTAAATACAATTTATAAAAGTTCATTATATAAATCGCCCACTGATATGGGTGTTAATATGGCTGGTTTTTGTATTACCGATGATAATGTTGTATCAATTGCCGCTAAAAAAGAAATAATTCGTAGATATTACCAAACAATAGTAAATTATCAACAAGATAAGAATCCAAAAATTTATGTTACTCATTTATCAAGGATTATAAAAAATAATAATATAAATTCCAACATTGTAAAATCTATTAGAGCAGCTAACGAGTTTAGTTTTAAGAATAACAAAATTTGTTCTGCAATTGAAATTAATGCAGACAAAATAATTATTGGTAAGGAATCAAATCTTTTAAATTCCAACAGTGCCACCATTTTAAACGCATTAAAATATTTTGCAAACATTGAACAAAATATTGATGTTTTAGATCCTGAAGCAATTTCATTAGCACAAGATTTAAAAAGAGAATTACATTATAACGATTTATCTTTAGATTTAAAAGAAACGCTTTTTGCTTTATCAATCAGTGCTAAAACGTCGTCTATAGCAAAAAAAGCTTTTGATCAAATTAATAAACTTTCTGGTTTATATTTACATCGAACTACAATATCAAGCGAATCTGATAAAGAAACTCTAAAAAGTATGGATATTCATTTAACAGAGCAAACAACCAACATTAAATAATTAAGGAGAAAATATGAAATTTAAACGTATATTTTTTATTGTTACTGATGGATTAGGAATTGGACCTGAACCTCGTCAAGCAGAATTTGGGGATAAAGGGGCAAATAGTTTATTGCATGCTTCTGAAGCTCTACCTTTAGAAATACCAACATGAAAAGCTTTAGGAATAACTGAAATAGCAAAAGTAGCAGGACACACTCAAAGAGTAAAAAAACCTTTAGCATATATGGCCAAAATTCACGAAATGTCAAATGGAAAAGACACATTAACAGGTCATTGAGAAATGATGGGTATTTATACCGAAACTCCTAACCCTCAATTTACTGAGAAAGGTTTTCCAGAAGATTTAGTTGCTGAATTATCTAAAGCTTTTGATGGAAGAAAAATTATAGGTAATAGAAATGCATCAGGAACAGTTATTCTTGCCGAATTAGGTCATCAACATATGGAAAAAGGAGACATGATTATTTATACTTCTCCTGATTCAACATTACAAATTATTGGTGATGAAAAAACTCTAGGTGTTGACAAACTTACCGAATATGCAAAAAGAGCAAGAGCAATTTGTTCTTCAAAACCTGAGTGAAATGTTGCTAGAGTTATATCAAGACCTTTTGTTTATGAAGATGGTAAATTTACAAGAACCTTTAACAGACATGATTTTGCAAATAGACCAACAGGTCACATTATTTTAGAAGATTTACAAAAAGCTGGTGTTGAAGTTATTGCGGTTGGAAAAATTAATGATATTTTTACAGGTGTTGGAATTGACAAAGTTTATGGCCCAGCTTCTGATAATGAAAATATGGATATAGCAATTGATATCGCTTCATCAAGTTCAGAAAACCAATTTATCTTTGTTAACTTAGTACAATTTGATAGTCATTATGGACACCGTGAAGATCCAATTGGATATAGTCAAAATGTTTCTAAATTAGATATTAAATTAGCAAAATTAATTAATGCAATGAAAAAAGATGATTTATTAATAATGACTTCTGATCATGGTAATGATCCTACTTTTGGACCAGACCATACAAGAGAAACATTACCATTGACAATTTATTCAAAATCATTTAAGAATCCAAAAGTTTTAGGAACTCTAAAGGGCTTAGGAACTGCGGGAAATATTGTTGCTAGAAACTTTGGTGTTCCAACAGTTTCAACTGGTGAAGATATTTTTGATGATTTGGTTTAACAGGCACAAAGCCTGTTTATTTTTTTTATTTTATAAAAAAGATAAAAAGTAGATAAAATTATAAGTTATGAAAAAACTAGAAAAAATTACAACTCAACAAGAAAATTTTGCAAAATGATATACTGATGTCATTAAAAACGGTGATTTAATGGCTTATGGTTCTTCAAAAGGTTCAATAATTTTTAAACCATTATCTTTTGGTATTTGAGATAATATCCGTTTACAATTAGATAAAGAATTTAAAAAATTGGGTGTTAAAAATGTTAATTTGCCACTTTTAATTCCTGAAAGTTTACTTAACAAAGAAAAGAATCATATAGCTGGATTTAATCCTGAATTAGCAACTGTTACTGAGGTTGGTGGTAAAAAACTTAGTGAAAAGTTTTTCATTAGACCAACTAGTGAAGTATTATTTGGAGACTTCTTTAAAAATGAAGTTGAATCATATAACGATTTACCATTAATCTACAATCAATGAGTAAACGTTTTAAGATGAGAAAAAACTACTAACCCATTTTTAAGAACTAGAGAATTTTTATGACAAGAAGGTCATACAATTCACGCAAGCAGTAACGAAGCTAAAGAACTTACTCAAAAAATGTTAGATGTGTATACAAAATTTGTTGAAGAATATTTAGCAATACCAGTAATAAAAGGACAAAAAACTGAACATGAAAAATTTGCTGGTGCAGAATATACTTTTACAATTGAAGCAATGATGAAAGATGGAAAAGCCTTACAATCAGGTACAAGCCATTATTTAGGGCAAAATTTTACAAAAGCTTTTGATATTACTTTTAAGAATAAAGAAAATAAATTGGAAAACGCTTATGGAACATCATGAGGTGTATCAACAAGATTACTTGGTGCTTTAATTATGACTCATGGTGATGATCGTGGAATTATTATTCCTCCAAAAATAGCCCCAATTAAAGTTGATATTATTGAACTTTTTGCTTCAAAAGATGAAAGAGTTTCAAAAGTTGCTGAAGAATTTAAAACACTTTTAGAACAAGAAAATATTGATTGTCAAATTGATGCAAGTGATAAAAGTGCTGGCTATAAGGCTGCAAATTCAGAAATTCACGGAACACCATTAAGAATTGAAATTGGTCCAAGAGATTTAAATGAAAATAAAGTTGTTTTAGTAAGAAGAGATACATTAGAAAAAATTTTGGTTTCAATTGATGAAGTTACTTATAAAGTTAAAGAATTACTTAACGATATTCAAATTAATCTTTTAAATGAAGCTAAGAAAAGATTACAAAACAATATTAAAATTGCTTCTAATTATGAAGAATTTAAATCACTTATTGAAAAAGGTCATCTTGTATTAACTAAATTTGATGGTAATGGTGAAGATGAAGATAAAATCAAAGAAGAAACAGGAGCCTCAACTCGTTGTATTCCATTCAATATTGATATTGAAGTTAAAAATGAAAACTGTTTTTACACAAATAGAAAAACTGATAGAGTTGTTATTTTTGCAAGAGCTTACTAGTTTAAAAATAAAAGGAGAAAATTATGTATAAAAAATTATTACAAAACGAATTAAATAACCAACATTTAGAAGGAAAAGCAATTATAGCTTTTAGAGCTGTTTGATGTCCTCCTTGCCAAATGGTAGGTCCTGAATTAGAACGTTTAGCGTCTTCAGATGAAGGTATTAATGTTTTTGATTTTGATGTTGACCAAAACATTGCATTTGCAAGAGAAATGAATGTTTCAAGTATTCCTTCACTATTTTACTTTAAAGATGGTAAATTAGTTAACCACACTGTAGGATACATGCCAGCTGAAGAATTAAAAAATCAATTTAAATAATCGATAAAATGATTAACTTTAAACCTAAAGCATACTTTACAGACTTAGATGGCACCTTATTAGATTTACCAAAAACAAAAGAGGGAATTAGCTTAGATAACTTAAATATTGTTAAAGAGAAAAACCAAAATGGTACACCTTTTATTATTGCAACCGGTCGTTATGCTTCTGAATATGTTCTAGATTTAGCACAAAAAACCGAAGCACCATATGTTATTTGTCAAAATGGAGGACTAATTGTTAATAATAAAGGTGATGTTATTGTTAAGCATGAAATTAAAAAAGATACTGTTATGGAAATAACAGAAGTATTAAAGGAAAATAAATTGTTTATTATTTATAACAGTGGTAATACAATTTATGGAACTTCGACAAAATTAAAGGTTTTTAGACCTTGAATAAAGAAATTAATTCAAAAAACATATGATGAAATTCCTAGAATAACAAATGCTACTAAAATCATTACTTTTGGAACAAGCAAAAAAGGTATTAGAAAATTAGTTGAACTCTTATCTTCTAAATTTAAAAACTTATCTTTGCATATTGTTTCAAGAGGTTATGCAATCGAAATCAATGATATAAATGCAACAAAGGGAATGGGAATTGAATATGTTTGCAAACTTTTAAATATTAATCCTGTTGACACCATTCATTTTGGTGATTCAGGCAATGACACTTCAACAATTCCATATGTAGGTGCTTTTGTTGCTATGAAAAACTCACTTAATAATATTAAGTCTCAAGCTAAATGAGTGGGCCCTTCTTACAAAAAAGCTGGTGTTGCAAAAGCTGTAAAACAAATTGAAACAGATAAAAAATAGAATATTAAAAATGTAAACCTTCAATTAATCGGTTTACATTTTTTTACTATCATTTTTCAATATAATCAACAATTTTATTATCAGCTACATCTCTTCTATATTTAATAATACTTTCTAAATTCTTTGAGTGTAAAACAAATGGAGAAAAATTATCTCTAGCTTCATCATAGAATTGAGGAGATAGTAATTCTCTATCGTTTGAAACAAAACGAGAGTGCATAAAAATATCTAAGAATAATTCATCATTTGATAATGTTTCGTATGAAAATTCTGTATTTTTAACTCAATTAGTTAAAAACTCGAAGTTTTTAAGTATTTCCTCGAATATTTCTTTTTTATTTCCTTGTCTTTCATATAAAATCTCACTCTTAATTTCTTCACTTAAGGTTTCTAAAAAATCCTTATGGTTAATAAAATGCCAAATTAATTCTATATATTTAGATGTTCTTTCATAATGTTTTTTTCATTTATTAATAATTGATTTAAATTTGTATCATTAGTATTTACTTCTTCAGATACATTAAAAATTTCTTGTGCATCTTTATTTAGTTTAATTAATTTATTTGTTATATCTTCATTAATCTTATTATTTTCTTGGAATTTTGCTTTTACATTCTTTGCGCATCTCGGGGGTAAAATTGATGCAATAAATGTTGTAGCAGCAGCTATAACAATCATTGTTTTTAATATTATTCTTCTGTTCACTTTTTTTCTTTTAATTTGTGTCTATATAAAATTTTCAATATAATTTTAAATGAAAAAACGACTTTCGTTAAAAAAAATAAGGCTTGAAGCAATTAAATAAAAATAAAAAATATGGCTCCAGTTTGGTTATAACCTAAAATGCCATATTTTATTTTAAATTGTTTTAATTAATTCCTTGAACTTCATCAATAATAATTCTTTCAAATCTTTTTACAAGTCCATCTGGTGTTCTGAATTCGATCGATCCAAAGAATTTGTATCTGTTCTCGCTTCAATAAACTCCTCTTCTTGCTCATAAAGGAGAAGTACCAATCAAATCAAATGTAACTTGCACATCAGGATATCCTAGTAAGTATTGAGAAAGATCACGAATTGCTAATTGGTTTAGATTACGCGATCCATCCTTTGAATAAACCGGAATTACTAAAACTTCATAACCACCACTATTTGGTTTATGATTTCTACGTGTTCTTTCATAGGCTGATTCATCAAATACTTTTTGTTTTGTTGCTAAAACAGGTCTATCAATTAATTTGTCTTTATTACTATTAATAAATTCCATGTTCACGTCAATATTCTTTAATTTAGTTCTTACTTCGCTTGTTGCATCGACAAAAGTCTGTCTTGATTTTTGTGCTTGTGAAGCATTAACTGTTTTTGAATTAATGTATAAGTTTAATTCAACTAAATTATCAGCATATAAATTAGATGTGTTTACAATAGCTTGTAAAGTTTGTGCTACTTTATCTAATTTCTTTTCTTGGAAGCCTCTATCATAATATTCATCTGAAGCTTTCATAATACTTTCCAATTTAGCGACTATTTCATCATGATCTGGTTTAGCAGTATTAAAGTTAGTTACTCTGTATTTATTAATAGAATCGCTCATTGCAGCTTTGGCTTGACGGTATGATTCTTTTGCTGCTTTATTTTCTGCTATTCTTGCATCTAATCATTCTTTAAATTCGACATAATTATCATTATTTGTATTATAGTTGCTAAACTCATTAGTTCATCTTTCTGATGCGCTTTGTCTTTCAGAATCAGTTAAATCTTGACTAGAATCTATTAAAGTTTTTAGTTCATTATATTTATTAGTTAAATCAATTTGTTCAGCAATTTTATTTTTAGCGCTTTCAGCTGTTTCTAATGTTTGATTAAAATCAGTAAGATCTAAGTTATTTTCAAAACCTGCAACCAATTGGTCTTTTAATTGTTTATATTTATTAACATCTTGTTCTAAATTACTTTTTAGTTCATTTAATTTATCAATTTTATGTAAATTTTCTGCTCTTCCTGGGGGCATTATTTGCTTTAAAGAAAACAGAAACTATTTCACTATTAAAATCATTTAGTTTTTCAGTTATTAAGGATTTTAAATTATTGTTTTTATTTGTTAATGATTCTAAATTGTCAGTATCTAGTTTTTTATTTTCATTTAAGAAATCTTCAAAGGTTTTAATTTTTTTATTAAGATCACGACGTTCATCATTAATTAAAGTTTTCATTGTAGCAATAGAGTTTTCTAATGCTTGTTTATATTTATTATTTTCAACTAATTGAGCTTCAAAGTTTTCAAATTCGTTTTTTACTTCTTCATTTTTTGAATCATTTTGTGCAGACTTTAATTTTTCAATCAAATCTTGCTTGTTTTGGTTTGAAATTTTATCAGAAGAATCTATTCTTGATTTTAAAAATTCTTTTTTGTCATTTAAGGTTTTTAGTTCATTATATTTATCTTGAGCATATTGAGTACCATCATTTGCTTTAATAGCATTATCTGCACTTTGTTTATCATTTTGTGAAATTAATGACAATGCTTTTATTTGATTTGCAAATGATTTTTTAGATTCATTTAATGAATTGGCTTCATTTTTGATGCTTTCAATTGTTTCATTACTTTCAGCATTATTTTTAATTTCTTGATTTTTAGTATCCTTTTCACCTTGAGTTAAATAATCTAAACTATTAATAAAAGCAATTGCTTGTTTTTTAGCTTCGTTAATTGATTCTAAATTGTCAAGAATATTTTTTGCTTCCTGGCTTGAATTAGCAGATTTGATATTATTAATTTCTTTTGCTTTTTGAGCTTCAGAAATTTCATCTAATTGGTTGACTTGTGTTGCATAACCTTTTTTAGTTTCATTTTCAGAATTAGCATTTGACACAATGTTATTTATTTGATCATTACTGCTTTCTGAGTCAATTTGAGTTTTATAATTTTGCTTTTGTGTATTTGATAAGTATTCCAAATTAGAAATTTGTTCTTTGGCTTGTTGTTTTTTATTGTTTAATTCAGTTGCTCTTTGTTTAATAGCTTCAACTCGATTATTATCACTTGCAGCTAATAATTCACCTTCAAATGATCTTTTTTGATCTTGACTTAAATTATCTAGGTTTTTAATGTAATTATTTGTTTGATCTTTTAAGTTAGAAAATTGTCTTGTTGCTTCAATTAATTCATTTGATTTATTTGTATTATTGGATGCTTTTATTTCAGTTTCTTTTGAAGAAATGTAGTCTTGATTTAATAGTGGTAAAGATTTTAGAGTAGAAATGTTTGCTTTATTTGTGCTATTTAGTTGATTTGCTTCCTGTTTAATTGAATCAATTACTGATGAGTCGGTTGTTTGACCTATTCTTTGAATAAATGCATTTTTAACACTATTATCTAAACTATCTAATGAATGAATTACTTGTTTTGCTTCTAATCTCTTAGCGTTTAATGAAGTATATTTTTCCTCTAAAGAAGTAACTTCGCTTTTAGTTGTTTTTTCTTTTAACTCATTTTCAAATTCTGCTTTTTCAGCTTCAGAAATTTCTTGTCAATTATCTTTTGAGGCTAATTTAGTAATTTTATGATTATTTAATTCTTCTAAAGAACTTACTAATGATTCAATGTTTTGCTTTGTTAAAAAAGTATCAATTTCAGATTTCTTGGTTTCTTTATATGTATCAGATAATAAGTTAAGCGATTCAATTTTAGCTTTAGCTTCTTTTTTAGCTTTAGCTAGTTCATTTGCATTATTTGCTTCTTCAAGAATTCTATCAATTTGATTTTTTGTTTGAGCAGAATCAATATCGTTTTTATATTTATTTTGGACATTTGATTCTAAATCTATTAATAAGTCAATTTGTTTTTTAGAAGTTTCTTTTTGAGATTTTAATAATAAAGCATTGTAAATATCTCTTGCTGCATCTTTGCTGTTTGCATCTTTAAAATTTTGTTTTGCGTTTTCTTTTTCATTTAGTTCGATATTTTCTAATTCATTAACTTTATTTATTAAATCTTTTTTGAACTCATTTAACTCGTTTGCTTGTTCTTTGATTGTATTAATTTGACTTGAATCTTCAAGATTTTTTAATTGATCTAAGAAGTTTTGTTTATCATTATTTCCCAGGTTTTCTAATGAATTAATTAATTCTTTAGCACCTTGTTTTGAATTCTTAAATTCAACAAAATTGTTCTTAACTTCATTGTATTCATTTTGAGTAATCTAATTAATAAAATTGTTTTTAACTTTATTAATATAATCTCCATTAAATAAATCTAAGGCAACAACATTAGAAGTAAATATTTGTTCTTTTTCTGTATTGGTTGCTTTCAATTGATCTAAATGATTCTTAATTTCTTCTACTGAATTTAATCTATCAATTGCTTCTTTTTCAGAATTTTTTTGATCATTTCCAATTCAGTCTAAATTATTTATTTCATTTTTAGCTTTTGCTTTTTCAATGTTAAGGCCTTCTGCGCCTTTTGCTTCTAATAAAATTAAATTAATTTCATCAATGCTTTGAGCATTATTAATTCTTTCTTCATATTGCAATTTTTCTTCACTTGTAATATTTGTTAATTGTTTAACCTCTGCAATTGATTTATTTTTCTTATCTTCTAAATTAATTTCATTTTCTAAGGTATTTAAATCATCAATTGTTTTAGCGTTTTTATTTCTTTGTTTATATTCATTTTTCTTATCTTCAGACAATTCTTTATCTTCTGAATCAATTAATGCTTTGATTTTACCTTTTTTAGCATCTAAATCTTTTGCATTTTCAACAATTTGATTAAATTGTTCTACAGAATCAGAATTTTTGATTTTTTCTTCAATTTCATCTTTAATTTCTTCACTTAAATTATCTAAGGCTTTAACTTCCTGTATTCCTGCAGTTTTTTGATCATTTAATTTCTTAGCCTCATCTTTAATTCTATTAATTTCATTAAGCTCTGCTGAAGAAGTAATTTGATTAATAAAATCTTCTTTTTGCTTATTTGAAAGATTATATAAATTATTAATTTCTGTAATTCCATCTTTTTTGGCATTATTCTTTTCAGTTGCTTCATTAATTAATTGTTCAACATGATCTTTTGATGTTGCACTTTCAATGCTGTTTATATAGTTTTGTTTTTCAGAATCATTTAAGTTGTCTAAAGTATTCAATTTTTCTAATGCGTCATGTTTAGCGTTATCCAATTCTTTGGCATTATTTAAAATTTCAAGAACTTTTTCTTTTGTATCTGCATTCTTAATTTCTGAATAAAATCTCTCTTTATCATTTTGATTTAAAGAATTTAAATTAGAAATTTCTATTTTTTTGTTTTGTTTATCAGTATTAAAATCTTTTGCCTTAGCTAAAATTTCAGCATTAGTTTCATTTGTCTCTGAATTAATTAAATCTGATAATAAAGAAGATGATTGATTGTTTGATAAGTTTTCTAAACTATCTATTTCTTCTTTAATATTATTCTTTTCACGGTTTAAATTAGTTAATGAATTTAATATTGGGGTTATTTGATTTATTTCCGAAGCCTGATTAATTTGATCAATATTTTTTTGTTTATGAGCTTCTGAAATTAAATTTAATAATCTAACGTCATTAATTGCTTTATTTTTTTCATTTTCTAATTTAATATCATTTTGAATTTGCTTTAATGTATTAGGATCCGAAGCATTATTTATTAATGTTTTATATTCTTGTTTTCTTGAGTTATTTATAAATTCTGAAGATGTTAAGGTTTCTCTTACAAGGTCCTTTAATTTATTTAAGGCGTTTTCTAAATTTGAATTAGCCTTAGATTCTATTTCAGAAACTTGGTTATTCACTTCTAAATATTGAGTAGATTCAACTTTATTTTTCAATGCAATAACATCATTTTCAACTAAAGCTTTTGAATTATTAAATTCTAATGAAAGGCTTTCAAAATCATTATTATTAGCAATTGAAAATTTATTATTTTCTAATAATCTATTTAATCTTTCAATTTCTTGATTAATTTCATTTTTGATTCTGCTTTGTTTTGATTCTAATTCAGAAATAGTATTTTCAGATTCTAAAATCAATTCTTTTAATTCATTATTTTTATCTAAGACCTCTAAATCTTTTGAACTTTCATTAATATACTCATTAGCATCTTTAGCAACAATTAATTTTTGTTTAAAATCTTCTATTAATGCTTTTAATTCGGTTAAATTTAAATCATTTTTAGATTCATTAATCTTTGTTTCTAATATTGCTTTTTGTTTTTTAATTTCATCTAAATGTCTTTTCTTTAATTCTTCTAAAGTTAAGTTTTCTGATTCTTTGATTAGTTTCTTAACTTTTTGTTCTGCTTCTTCGGCTTTTTTGGTTAATTTAGCTAAATTGTCAATGTGTTCTTTTGAATCTTTTGCTTTTTGTTTTGCTTCTTCAATTTCTTTTAATGCATTTTCTAATTCTTTATTTGCAGCTTTTAAACCAGGAACATTTATCTCTGATGTGTTATTTAGTCTTGTTATTGCTTTTTCACTAGTTATTTTTGCTTTTTCAACAACACGGTCTAGTTCCTTTTTATTTTCTAATTCTTTGTTTTTAGATTCTCCAATTTTTGATTCTAAATTTTGCAATGATGCTTTTAATGAATCAAGTTGTTTCGAAATTTCAGAAACCTTTCTAAAATCATCTTGATTTAATTTATCAAATACTAGTTTAGATTCACTTAAGATTTCTTCTGCTTCTTTTATTGCTAATTTTAAAGTATCAACAGAATCTTTATTTTGTTCTAGTTTATTGATTGAATCATTTACTTTATCATTTGAATCTTTAATTTGTGAAAGAATGTATTCAATTTCTTCACTACTTAGTTTGTCTTTGGTTACTAAAATAGCAACACTAGCAAATAATGTGGTTAATGCAGCAGATGATGCTCATAAACCAATTATTTTTCTCTTGGTTGATTTTTTCATATTTTTCCTTAATAATTTACTGTAATTTTTTTAATGTTCTAACTAAAAACTAAATATAGTATATTACCAAAAAATTAATATTATTTATTTTTTAACAAAAAAATCAATAAAATTAAAATTTAAAACATTGGCGTTCCAGTTATTTCTGTTTTTGTAAAAATATATAT
>NZ_CBDIHE010000008.1:0-15999 GCF_965278885.1 Mycoplasmopsis arginini
ATTTAAAATTAAAATTGACGTTATGGTATTCGTATCCAGTTTTCAAAGAACTATCAATAGTGTAAAAACTATTAGCAGCAAAAAAATGCTACATTTAGTATTATACGCTTTTTTATTTTTTTTATTAAAAATTTTTATTTTTTTAACAAAATCTTTTTAACCTTGGAAACAAAGATGTTTTTATAGTTAAGAAGCCTTATTATTATATATAAAAAAACAAGGAAATTATTAATTTTTTTTATTTTTTTTCAAGTAGTTTTTTACTGTCAATTTTTGCAAGATTTTTTGGAATGAAAAATAATATTATTATAAAAAAAATAACAGGCTTTTAAACCTGTTACCTTAAAGCTAAATTATTTAATTTTATCGTTAATAGCATTTTTAAGAACTTTTTCTTCTTTATAAAATCCACAATATTTACATGCTTGGTGAGGAATAATTGATTGTTTACAGTGTTTACATTCTACTAATGTTACAGCTGTTAATGCGTGATGACTTCTTCTTAAATTTTTTCTTTGTTTTGAAGTTTTTCTCTTTGGAACTATAGCCATTTTACTTTTCTCCTAACTTTTATACTAATTTAATAATTGCCATTTTTGCGTTGTCACCAGCACGGTTGTTAATTTTAACAATTCTTGTATATCCACCGTTTCTTTCTGCGTATTTTGGTGCTAATACATCAAATAAATATTGTAATGAGTCTTTATTTTCCACTTTTGAAGGAATAAGTCTTAAAAATTTTGCTGCTTGTCTACGAGTTGCAAGGGTGTTTTTCTTCCCTAAAGTAATCATTTTTTCAGCGTTTGATCTAATTCTTTTTGCTCTTTCTAAAGTTGTTTTAACTTGTCCATTTACTAATAAATCTGTAACTAAAGATCTTTCTACATGGTTTCATCATTCTGTATTTCTACGAAATACTTGTTTTGGGTTAGCCATTATTCTTCTCCCTCTTCTGAATTATTTAATTGGTCTAATGATTCTATTATGAAATTATCTGATTGGCCATCGTCATAACCAATTCTTTCTTTTCATTCATTTCTTTTTTCAATAATATCTTGAATTGATTTTTTACCCAAGTTTTTAATATTAGATAATTCTTCGTCGCTTAAGCCTAAAACTTCTTCTACAGTATTATATTTAGCTCTTCTTAAAGCATTTTCAGATCTTACAGATAAACCTAATTTGGTAATTGGAGTTGTAGACTTAATTTCTCTTTCTTTCTTTTCTTTATTTTCTTCAAATAATTCAATAGTTTCTAAAGCATTAATATTTCCGATAATTTGGAAATGTGAAACAATAATTTTTGCTGCTTGTTCTATTGCTTCTTTAGCACTAACTGTGCAATCTGTTTCGATTTTAATTTTTAATCTTTCTTCAATTAGTTTTGAAGAGCTGTTTAATTCTTCAAAAGAAATTGCACATTTTTTCACAGGGCTAAAATCACTATCCATTGCTAAAAATTGACCATTTTTAATTGAAGATTCTAGTCTTGAACCATATTGACTAATAACGTTTTTGTTTTCTTCAAAATCGATAAAGCCACGGCCTTTTCTTAAAAATAAATCAAATTCTAAACTTCCGCCTTTAGCGATGTTAGCAATATATTGATCTTTATTAACAATTTCTAACCCACTAACTTCAGGAATATCTGAGGCAAAAATTTCACCTTCTTTATTTGTTTTAAATGAAATTTTTGCTAAGTTTTCTTTTTCAAAAATTTCTTCATTATAAACGAAACGAATATTTCTAATATTTCTAACTAAAGTAATAGCATCTTCTTTTAAACCGCTAATTGTTTGAAATTCATGTTCAACATTATTAATTTTAATTGCAAAAGGAGCAACTGATGTAATTGAAGAAAGTAATGTTCTTCTTAAAACAGTTCCCATTGTATTTGCATATCCACGAGCTAAAGGCTCGATAACAAATGTTGTATTAAAATCATTAACTTTTTCAGCGACCAATTCTTTATAAGTTATTTTTTGAATTTTTTCCATAATATCCTCTTTTATTATTTTCCTAATTTAATTATTTTTCTCTTTTAAGAATTTTCTTTGGAGGACGAGTACCATTGTGAGGTGTAGGGGTTACATCTTTAACATCTTTAATTGTAAATCCACTTGTTTCAATTTGTTTACGAGCTGTTGATTTTCCTGGACCAACACCTTTAACTAAAATTGATACTTCTTTTAAACCAAATTCTTTAGCTTTTTCTACTGCAGCAGCAGCTGCTAAACCAGCAGCATATGGGGTTTTCTTTTTAGTACCTTTATATCCAATAGCTCCTGATGATGATCATGCAAAAACATTACCTTTTAAATCTGAAAAAGAAACAATTGTATTTTGGTATGTTGAGTGAATATGTGCAATACCTTGTGTAACAACTTTTTTATTTTTCTTAGCCATTATTATTTACCTTTCTTTCCAGCGATTGTCTTTCTAGGACCTTTTCTTGTTCTTGCATTTTTCTTTGTTGATTGACCTCTTACAGGTAATCCTTTTCTATGTCTAATACCACGATATGATTTAATTTCCATTAATCTCTTAATGTTTAAGTTAATTTCTCTTTTTAAATCACCTTCGGTAGTATATTTTTTAGCTTCATCTCTGATACGTGTTAATTCTTCTTCTGTTAATTCTTTAACTCTTTTTTCTCCATCTACATTAGCATCAGCCAAAATTTGTTTAGCAATTGTTGGACCAATACCAAAAATATAAGTTAGAGAAATACGAGCTTTTTTATTATTTGGAATTTCTATATTTAAAACTCTGGCCATTTCTTTTATCCTTGTCTTTGTTTATGTTTAGGGTTAATACAGATTACTCTATTAACACCATGTCTTTTAATTATTTTACAGTCTTTGCAAATACGTTTAATCGATGCTCTAACTTTCATAATTCTCCTTAAATTTATTTATGGCGAAAAACTATTCTACCTAATGTTAAATTAAAAGGACTGATTTCTACATCAACCATATCACCGGGAATAAGTTTGATATTATGTAATGACATTTTTCCAGAAATATAAGCTTTAATTTCTTGATCATTTTCTAGTAAAACATCATAATTTTTTGTTGAATGCATTTTGGTAACTTTACCAGTCATTTTAATAACTTCTTCTTTTTTTTCTTTTTTGTTTTTTCCCATTAAATGTTATCTCCTGATAATATATAAGCTTCTCCATTATCAATTAATACAGTTTGCTCATAATGAGCTGTATTATATCCTAATGGGTCCACTACTGTTCAATTATCTTTTTTTATCATTACTTTTTTAGATTTTTGTAAAATCATTGGTTCAATGCAAATTACCATACCATTTTTAATAATTGGTCCACTATTTGGAATTCCGTCATTTGAAACAAATGGATCTTCGTGTAATTCACGTCCAATCCCATGGCCACAAAACTCATCAGGAGTATAGTAACCTTTTTGACGAATATAATTTCCAATAGCAGCTGAAATGTCTCCAATTCTTTTACCAACTTTAATTGCATTAAAACCAGCATAAAAAGCGTCTTTTGCTACTTGAATTAATTCCTTATCTTTTTCACTAATATTACCAACACCTTTAGTAAATGCTGAGTCAGAATAATACCCTTCCCAAATTACTCCAGTGTCAATTTTAACGATGTCACCATCTTTAACAACATAATCAGATGGAATTCCATGAATTAATTCCTCATTTACTGAGATACAGCAAGTGCCAGGAAAACCATATTGTCCTAAGAAAGCAGGTTTTCCTCCTCTTTTTTTAATTTCTTTAAAAGCGACGCTATCAATTTCTTTTAAAGAAACGCCTGGACTTATGAAGTCTCAAATAATTTTTTTGACTTCTGCCAAGATTGCGCAAGCTTTTTTGATTTTTTGAATTTCAATTTGATTTTTAATTCTTATCATTGTAAAGCCTTCTTAACATCCTCAAACACTTTATTTAATTCTTGATAACTGTTGATTTCTAAAACAAGTCCTTTGTTTTTATAAAAATCAATTAAACATTTTGTTTGATCGTTATAGATCGCAAGACGTTTTAATATTACTTCTTCTTCATCATCAGCTCTTTTGACAACTTCAGTATGACATTTTGTACAGAATTTATCATCTAATGGAGGAAATGATTCTAAATGATAAATTGTTTTACATGAAGGACAAATTCTTCGTTTTGATAAACGTTCAATAATTTGTTCATTTGTAATTTTTAATAAAATCACTTTGTCAATATTAATTCCTTTTTCCTTCAAATCATCCAAAAACTCAGCTTGATCTATTGTTCTTGGAAAACCATCTAAAATAAATGGAATTTCTTTTTTTACTAATTCTGTTAGTTTTTTTTCTACTAATTGATTAGTAATATCATTATCAACATATTTGCCTGAATCTAATATGTTTTTAATTTTTAATCCTAAGTCGGTTTTATTTTTTATTTCTTGACGAAACATATCGCCTGTTGATAATTGAAAGTATCCAAAATTTTGAACAATTAAGTTAGCAACAGAACCTTTACCAGCGCCTGGGGCTCCGATAAAAATTAAGTTAGGTTTTTTGCTTTGACATTTTGCTTCATGATTACAACAACATTCTTTTATCATATTAAATCTTCTTCCTCTCCATATACTTCTTTTAATTCTTTAATCATACGTCTTCTTCTAGCAAGTTCTTGTGATTTATATCTTGCCTGAATTTGTTGAACAGTTTCAGTAGCTGTTGAAACAAGAATCATAATTGAAGTTCCACCAAATGCGATTGGTGCTGGCATTCCAAACATTTGTTGTATAAATTGTAATGCCCCTAAAATTATTAAATATCCAGCTGAGAAAAATGATAATCTTAAAACTGTATTTAATAAATAGTTTTCAGTTTGTTCACCTGGTCTAATTCCAGGAATGAATGTACTGCTTTTTGCAAAATCTTCACTAATCTTATCAATTTTAGATTGTTGAATACCCATTAAAATTGTTAGTCCAAATGTAATAATAACAAATAAGAAAAATCCTAATGGTTGAGTTAATTGAAGATTTGAATAAACTCATTGGTAGTATCTGCTTGTATCGGGATTAAATAACCCAGCAATCATTGTTGGAACTGAAAGTACCATCATTGAAAAAATTACTGACATAATTCCAGCTGGATTAGCTTTAATTGGTAGATAACTTAATTCTTTTTCGGTTTTTGATAAACCTGCTCCAACTTGTTGAATTGGAATTCTTCTTTCTGCTAAAGTAAATACTGTAACTACAAATATTACTAAAGAATAAGCAAGTAAATAAACTACAAAATTTAATGTTTCTTTTAAAACAACCGAGTTGTTATTTTTTACTGAAGGCATGTAGTATTCAAACGCATGTCTAAAAGTAGGAATTAAAGAACTAGCGATACCTACAAAAATAATTAAGCTTGTTCCATTTCCAACTCCCTTATTTGTTATTTGTTCAGATAAGAAAAGTGAGAAGAAAGAACCTGCTACTAATAATAATGGAAGAATAATTCATTGGTAAGCAAAAGTACCTTTTTCACCTAATGATTTAACAATATTTTCTGAAAATCTAATTCCAAAGTTATCGGTTGGATTTAGTAATGCTCTTGTTATTAATATTGCTTGAAATATTGCAAAAAAGAGCGTTGCAGTATAAGTAATAAAATTAATTTTTATTCTTCCAAGCGGACCTGATTGACTTAATCGATAAATCGCTGGAAATGCTTTTGTTTGTAAAATCATCATTACCAGTGATGAAGAAATAAATGGTCCGATCCCTAAAGCAACAATGGAGAATCTTCGTAATCCTCCACCACCTACTAAGTTTAAAATACCAAAGAAATCACCTTGATTCAATTTATCTTGATGTGCTAATTCAACACCTGGTAGCGTAATTGTACCAGCTGCTAAGAAAAGGGCAATAATGAAAAGAGTAAACAAGATCTTTTTAAAAAGACCATGGTTTTTTCATCACTCTGATCAGGAGTTTCTCTTTTGGGCAAAAAACTTGTCAATAGCTAATTTACGTTCAAGTCTTTTGTTGTACATTTCCTTTTCTACTTTTGATTTTTTAGCCATTATTGAACCTCGATTTTTCCTCCGACTTTTTCAATAGCCTCTCTAGCTGATTGTGAAAGAGTAGGAATTGTAACTGTTAATTTTTTAGTTAAAGTTCCTCTTCCTAAAATTTTAACAGGTAATTGACCTTTAATTAGGTTTTTAGCTGCTAATGTTTCATATGAAACAACTTCGTTGTTAGCAAATCTTTCTTCTAATGAAGATAGGTTCACTACTTGATATTCAACGTGGTTTACATTATTAAATCCACGTTTTGGAATTCTTCTGAATAGTGGTAATTGCCCACCTTCAAAGCCTAGTCTAACTGTACTTCTTTTTGTTTGTCCACTTTGTCCTCTACCAGCTTGTTTACCTTTACCAGCTGCATGCCCACGACCTACACGATGTTTTTCTTTACGAGCACCAGGTGTTGCTTTTAATGTATGTAATTTCATAATAACAATCTCCTTATTAATTATTTAGCTAATAAATGTTTTACATCAATGTCACGTAATTTAGCAATTTCTTCAACTGTTTTAACTTTTTTAAGTGCATTTACAGTTGCGTGAACAATATTTTGTTTAGTTCTTGAGCCATATGTTTTTGTTGAAATATCGGTATAACCAGCTAATTCAACTACAGCACGAACGGTGTTTGAGGCAATAATACCAGTACCTTTAGGAGCTGGACGTAATTGTACTTTTGAAGCTAGGAATTTTTCTTTAATTTCGTGTGGAATAGTTCCATTTACAACTGGAACATTAAATACGTTCTTTTGTGCATCTTTAACTGCTTTTTTAATTGCGTCTTGAACTTCATTTGCTTTTCCGTGCCCGAAACCAACTTTACCTTTTTTATCACCAACAACAACATATGCTGAGAATGAGAATCTTCTCCCACCTTTAACAACAGTTGTAACTCTGGCAATATCAATAACTTTTTCTTCAAATAATTTTACTGCTGGAGTAGCATTAAATTGTTTTTTATGAGTAAAGGTTCTTCTTTCACCTGCTGGTTTAGAATTTTCTTTAACTTCTGGTTTTTTAACTGCAGAAACAACTTTAGTTTCTTTAGCTACTTCAGTATTTTCTTTCTTTAATTCTTCAGCCATTAGAATTTAATCCCTTCTTCTCTTAATGTGTCAGCAAAAGCTGCTAATTTACCGTGATAAATGTAACCTGAACGGTCAAAAACAATTTCTGAAACTTTTGCTTCTTTTAATTTTAAAGCAAATTCTTTTGCTACTAATTTAACTGCTTCGATATTATTTCCTTTTTCTGCTAATTGTCTTGTTGAAAATGAAGCTAATGTTGTATGGGTTGTATCGTTAACTGCTTGAGCATAAAAGTTGTGTAATGATTTAAAAACAACTACACGTGGTCTTTGTGCCGTTCCTTTTGCTAATTTATTTGTAATTTTTAAATGTTTAGCTTTACGTTTTTCGTTTCTTGATAACATAATTTTTACCTATTTAAACTACTTAGCAGCAGTTTTTCCTTCCTTACGTCTAATAACTTCATCTTTGTACATAATACCTTTACCAGAATATGGACTTGGACGTCTAATATCTCTTAAGTTTGCAGCAAATTCTCCAACAGCTTGTTTATCAATACCTGAAATAATAATGTTTGTTGGTTTTGGTACTTCTACTTTTAGATTTGAAGGTATTGATTTAACAACACTGTGTGAGTAACCAGCAATAACTTCAATATCATTTCCCTTTAGTGTTGCTTTATAACCAACACCTTTTATTTCGATTTCTTTTTTGTAACCTTTTGAAACTCCGATTAGCATGTTGCTAATATTTGCATTTGTTGTTCCGTGTAATTGTTTTGTAGTTTTGTCTTCATTGCTTCTTAAAGTTTTAATTTCATTATTTTCAACAACAACTGAAATTAATGGTGAAAATGTATATTCTAATTGTCCTAAATTACCTTTAATAATAATATGGTTTTTTGATAATGATACTTCAACGCCGGCTGGAATTGATAAAACTCTTTTTCCGATTCTTGACATATTTTTGCCTTTATTTTAACTATCAGATGAAAGCAATAACTTCGCCACCTAAGTTAGCTTTTCTTGCTTCCTTATCAGTTAATAAACCTTTTGAAGTTGAAATAATTGCTGTACCATATCCACTTAAAACACGAGGTAATTTATCAGCAGCTGAATATACTTTTAAGCCTGGTTTTGAAACTTTCTTAATATCTGTAATTGCAGATAAATTTTGATTCATTCCTTTGTATTTTAAGGTTATTTTAATTTCTTTGAAACCTTTTTCTGAAGTTGTAACTTCATAAGAAGTAATGTACCCTTCTTTAGCAAAGATTTCTAAGATTTTTTCTTTTTTGTTTGAATGAGGAACAACTACTTCGTGATATTTTCTTGAAATAGAATTCTTAATTCTTACAAACATATCTGCTATTGGATCTGTAATAATAGCCATAATTATCAGCTCGCTTTCTTTACACCAGGAATTTTTCCTTCATGTGCTAATTCTCTAAAACAAATTCTACAAATTTTATATTTACGTAACACTGCGTGAACACGACCACAAATTTGGCAACGTGTGTATTTTCTAACTGAAAATTTTGGTTCACGTTCAGCTTTAATCATTAATGCTTTTCTTGCCATACAAATTCTCCTTAATTGTTACCCTTTGCAAATGGAATTCCAAGTTTTTTCAATAATGAAAATGCTTCTTTATCTGAGTTTGCGCTTGTTACAAGGATAATATCCATACCTTTTAATTTACGAATCTTATCGAATGAAATTTCTGGGAAAATGATTTCTTCTTTAATACCGATGGCATAGTTTCCACGACCATCAAAACTTTTTAGACTTGTACCATTAAAGTCACGTACACGAGGTAAAGCAACGTTAATTAATTTTGTTAAAAATGATCACATTCTTTCACGTCTTAATGTTACTTTTCCACCCATTGGCATACCTTCACGTAATTTTCAAGAAGCCAATGATTTTTTAGCTACTGTTTGGTATGGTTTTTGACCAGTAATTTGTGATAGTTCAACCATAACTTCTTCAATAGCTTTTGAGTTTGATACTTCATTTCCGGCTGTCATGTTAATAACAATTTTTTGTAAACGAGGAGCTTGCATTACTGATGAATAACCGAATTCTTTTACAAGTTCTGGACGAACTGATTCTAAATATTTCTTTTCTAATTCTAATTTAGCCATAATAATTTCTCCTTTTTACTATATAACCTTATTAACTTTTTTCATAACTCTTTGTTTTTTACCGGTTTTAGCATCAACTTTGAATCCAATTTTTGTTCCAACTGATTTTTGTCCTTGTGCACCTTTTTTAGCTAAGTATGCAACGTTTGAAACGTGGATTGGGAATTCCTTCTTTTCAATTTTTCCTTCTGTGTTTTCTTGAGAAGGTTTGTGGTGTTTAGTTTTCATGTTAACTTCTTTTAGAACAACGGTTTGTTTTTTAACATCTGTTGATAAAACTGAAGCAAATTTTCCTTTTTCTTTACCTGAAATAACTAAAACAATATCATTTTTTCTAATTTTAGCTTGAGACATAATTATAAAACCTCCGGAGCTAATGAAATTATTTTTAAATATCCTTTTTCACGTAATTCTCTAGCTACTGGACCAAATACCCGAGTACCTCTCATAGTACCATCTTCTTTAATTAAAACTACAGCATTGTCATCAAATCTAATGTATGAACCATTATCTCTAGCAATACCTCTTTTTGTTCTAACAATAACAGCTTTTAAAACTTGACCTTCTTTAACAACACCATTAGGAATTGCTTTTTTAACAGTAACAACTACTACATCACCGATGTTTGTGCTTCTTACGATTGAACCTCCTAGGTTCTTAATAATCATAACTTCTTTAGCACCTGAGTTGTCAGCTACATTACATCTAGAAAATTCACTAAGCATTTTCATTTCCTCCAATAGCGTGTGATTTAATTTCAACTAATCTAAAGTGTTTAGTTTTTGAAAGTGGTCTTGTTTCTTGGATTTCAACAACATCTCCAATTTTTGCTTCATTTTTTTCATCATGAACAGCAAATTTCTTAGAAACTTTGAAACGTTTTGAATATAATGGGTGTTTTTCGTATGTTTCAACCATAACAGTAATAGTTTTTTCGTTTTTAGTACTAATTACGGTTCCAACAAGTTTTTTACGACGGTTTTCTCTAACAACTTGTTCCATTATTTATCTCCTTCTTCTTTTTTAGCATTTAAAGCGGTTAATGTTCTAGCAATATCTTTTTTAACTAAATTAATTTTGTGTGTTTGGTCTAATTGACGAGTTGCATTTTTAAAACGTAATGAAAATAATTCTGCTTTTAATTCAGCTAATAAATTTGTTAATTCTTCAACTGATTTTTTCTTTAATTCAATATATGACATAATTATTTTTCTCCTTCTGTTTCAAGCGCAACTTCTTTAGCAACTATTTTTCAAGTAACTGGTAATTTGTGACCACCTAATCTTAAAGCATCTTTCATAGTATCTACTTGGTTACCCATAACTTCAAACATTACAGTTCCTTCTTTAACAACTGCAAATCATTGATCTGGACTACCTTTACCAGAACCCATACGTACACCGATAGGTTTAGATGTTTTTGACATATGTGGGAATATTTTAATAATAACTTTACCTTCACGACCCATACGACGAGTAATCGCAATACGAGCAGCTTCGATTTGTCTTGCACTAATTCATGCTGATGATGTTGATTTTAAACCAAATTCACCAAATGAAACAGTGTTATTTCTATGTGCTTTAGTTTTGTCATGACGGATTCGGAACATTTTTCTATGTTTAGTTCTCTTTGGTTGAAGCATGTTTTTCACCGCCCTTTCTAATAGTTCTAGGTTTTCTCTCAGTTTTATTAGATTCTAATGCACTAACTTGTGCTTTACCATTTTCTAAAATTTCACCTAAAGAAACTCAAACTTTAATACCTAAAATACCATATGTTGTTTTTGCTCTAGCTACAGCATAATCAACATCTTGTCTTAAAGTATGTAATTTCATTTCTCCTTCAGTGTATCCTTCTGTTCTAGCCATATCAACACCATTTAAACGACCAGATACTGAGGTTTTAATACCTTTTGCTCCTGCTTTCATAGCACTTTTAATAGCAAATTTTTGTGCTAATCTGAAGCTTCCACGGTTTTCTAATTTAACTGCAATTCCTTCTGCTAATAATCTAGCATTTAAATCTGGATTTTTTAATTCGATTACGTCAATTGCAATATTTAAGTTTTTATTTTTTAGTTCTTTTTTAAGAGCTAATGTTAATGCTTTGATGTTATCGCCATTTGTTCCTAATAATGCAGCAGGTTTAGCTGTAAAAACATAAACAATAACGTTTCCATTTTGATTTCTCTTAATTTGAACATTTCCGATTAAATATTCACGAACTCTCTTATCAAAGAAATCATAAATCTTTTGATCTTCTAGTAATAAGTTAGCAAAATTTTCTTTATCTGAATATCAAATAGTATTATGTGGTTTTGTAACACCAAAACGGAATCCATTTGGATTAACTTTTTGACCCATATTATTTTGCCTCCATATCTAGTTGTTCGTCTTTATTTAATTCTAATAATTCAATGTAAAAGTGACTTGTTCTTTTTAAAATTGGGTATGCTTTACCACGTGAGTGTGGTTGAAATCTTTTTAGAGTAGGACCTTCGTTTACTAAAATTTTTGAAACTACTAATTTAGTAGCATCTAAACCAAAGTTATTTGTTGCGTTAGCAATAGCTGAATTTAGAAGTTTAAGAATAATTTCTGAAGCCTTTTTATTTGTTGTTTGTAAAATCACTAATGCTTGTGTAGCTGATTTATAACGAATTAAATCTGCAACTAATCTTGCTTTTCTTGCGCTGATTCTTTGCATTTTAACTGATGCTTTAACTACTTGTGCCATATTATTTCTTTCCTTTTGCTTTATCTGCTCCATGACCATTAAATGTTCTTGTTGGGGCAAATTCTCCTAATTTGTGACCTACCATGTCATTGGTTACGAATACATCAATAAATGCATGGCCATTATGAACTTGGAATGTTAAGCCAATAAATTCAGGGTAAATTGTTGAACGTCTTGATCAAGTTTTAATTGGACGTTTAGGAACTTTGTTTTCAATAATAGCAACTACTTTTTTCATTAAATGATCATCAACAAAAGGCGCTTTCTTTAATGAACGAGACATTATTTACTTTCCTTTCTTCTTCTAATAATAAATTGGTTAGATGATTTTTTAGTTGCTCTGGTTTTAACTCCAAGAGCTTTTTTACCTCATGGTGTCATTGGTGATTTTCTACCGATTGGTTGTTTACCTTCACCACCACCATGTGGGTGATCATTAGGGTTCATTGCAGAACCTCTAACTGTAGGTCTAATTCCTCTTAATCTATTTCTTCCAGCTTTACCGATGTTAACTAATGAATGTTCTTCATTACCAACTTCTCCGATTGTAGCACGACATACACCTAGAACTTTTCTAACTTCACCTGATTTTAATCTTAAGATGATGTATTTTCCTGATTCATCTTTACCTAAAATTTGTGCTGAACTACCAGCTGAACGAGCGATAATTCCACCTTGTTTTGGTTGTAATTCGATGTTGTGAACAAATGTACCTTCAGGAATATTTCCTAATGGTAAGTTATTTCCGATTTGGATATCAACATTTTCACCTGAAACAACTTTTTGTCCAACTTTAATGTTTTTTGGGCTGATAATATATCTTTTTTCCCCATCACGATAAACAATTAATGAAATATTTGCTGATCTGTTTGGATCGTATTCGATTGTTTTAACAGTAGCTTCGATTCCATCTTTGTCATATCTTTTGAAATCAATAATACGGTAAAATCTTTTTAATCTACCGCCGTGGTGACGAGTTGTAATTTTACCTTGGTTATTTCTTCCTGAATGTGAAGGAAGTGCTAGAAGCAATGATTTTTCTGGTTTATGTCCAGTTAAATTTGCTTGATAGTCAAGAGAAGACATATTACGACGACCATTTGTATAAGCTTTAAATTTTTTAATAGCCATTGTTTTTCTTTCTCCGTTTCTTAAAAATATTTTATTTAGTTTGTCTTTTAAGAATTTAATCTATTTTTTAAAATTAATCTTATAGGTTTTCAAAGGTTTTCAAGATTAATTATTTTTCTTCAGCTTTTTTAGCTTTTGCTTCAGCTGCTTTTTTAATTTTTTCAGCGGCTTTCTTTTCTGCTTCTGAAATTTCTTTAACTTCTGCTACTTTTTCAGTTTTTGCTTCGTTTTCAACTGCTTTTTTTGCTTCTTTAGCTTCTTCAGCAAATAAAACAATTTTTGAATTTTCATCTAAGTATACAATCGCTTTTTTAACTGCATTTGTAAAACCAGCAAATCTACCTAATTTAGCAGGTTTTTTATCGTAATTAATGATGTTTACTCTTTTTACTTTAACATCAAAAATAAATTCAACAGCCTTTTTAACTTCGATTTTATTTGTTCTCTTATCAACTACAAATGTATAAACGTTTTGATTAGTTCTAGCAATTTCAGATTTTTCTGTTAAAACTGGGTATTTAATAACTTCATTAATATTCATTATTTTGCCATCCCTTCTAAGAATTTAATATCTTTTTCACTAATTACTAATACGTCAGCAGCAACTAAAGCTTCAATTGATAAAGATGTTACTTTTGACACATTTACATTTGGTAAATTTTTAGCTGATTTGAAAACAACTTCATTTGATGAAACAATTAAAACATTATTTAAGTTAATTAAATCATCTTTGTTTAATTCAACTAATAAGGCTCTTGTTGAAATTTTGTCTAATTCATATTCTCTAACTAAAACAGCGTTTGCGTTTGCTAACATTGTTAATGCTGAGAATAAAGCATTTTTTCTTGCTTTTTTGTTAATTTTTAAATTGTAATTTCTTTCAGTTGTAGGACCGAATGCTCTACCACCACCAACAAAAATTGGGCTTCTTAGTGATCCAGCACGCGCATTACCGGTGTGTTTTTGTGGTCATGGTTTTTTACCAGTTCCGCTAACTTCTCCACGGTTTTTAACTTTATGAGTTGCTAGGCGTTTTGATCCTCTTTCAACTAAAATAGCATCGAATACTGATTGTGTGTGAATTTTTTCTAATCCAAAAACACTTTTTGGTAAATCGTTATTTTCTTGTTTTTTAGTAACTTTTGCAACTGATTTATCTACTAAGTTTTCTTTTTCAATAAATTCAATAGCATTCTCATTTTCAACATGAGCTTCTAAAACTCTGTTTGCAATAATTCTAGCTTTTTCTAAATTAACACTTCCGCTATATGCTCCATTACGGTGGAATCATACACGTGTATCGTTTTCAGATTTTTCACTAACATTAATAAATTCATTAACTGCATCGATAAAGTTAGCAAAATTTCCTGAAACTTTTTCTTTAGCTTTCTTAAAATTAAATGAAATATTTCTGTCTTTGTCAAATGTTTCTGAGATATAGTATTTATCAACTACTGTAGCCATAATTATTTATCTCCTTCTGCTGCTTCAGCATTAGCAATAGCATCTTCTAAAGCTTTTTTCATTTCTTTTAATGACATTTCCATATTTAATTCAAGGTTGTATTTTTTAGCTTGTTCAAAAATTTTATTTTTAGCTAGAGCTTCTTTTAAGTTTACTAATTTAATTTCTGCTTTCTTTTGAACTGATTTTTTAGCATTTTTAATAACTAGTAATGCACCTTTAGCTCCAGGAACACTTCCCTTAACTAATAATAAATTGTTTTCAGCATCACTTTTTACCACTTCTAGGTTTTGAATTGTAACTTGTTCAGCTCCAAGGTGACCAGGCATTGTCATACCTTTTCAAACTCTGTTTCCAGAAATGTCACCAATAGAACCGGTTTGTCTAATAGGTTGTGAACCACCACCACCACCGTGTGATTTAGGTCCGATGTGTTGGTTTCATCTTTTAATGGTTCCGGCAAAACCTTTTCCTTTTGAAATCGCCGTAACATCAACAACATCTCCACCTTCAAAAATTGAGGCATCTAATGTTTCACCTAAGTTAAATCCTGACATGTTACGGATTTCTTTTACGAATCGCTTAGGTGTTGTATTTGCTTGTTTGAAATAGTTTACTTCAGGTTTCTTAATTTGAGATTTTTTCTTATCTTCTAAACTAAGTTGTGTTGCAACATAACCGTTTTTTTCTTCTGTTAAAACATTAGTAACAACATTTGGTTTAACTTCAACTATAGTCACAGGAATTAATTTACCTTCGCTTGTGAATAGTTGAGTCATTCCAACTTTTCTTCCTAAGATTCCTTTCATTTTTTTCCTTTCATTTTTTTATTTTGTTGTTCAATTTAAAAAAGTGCGTTTATATATACATGTATATATTGTATATATTTAAAAAAAATAATAATCTGTATTATGCTACAGATTTAACACTAATTTGAACACCAGCAGGTAATTCAAGTCTTTTTGCTTTATCGATTAATGTTTCAGAAACATCTGATAAAACAATTAGACGTTTGTGAGTTCTGCTTTCGAATTGTTCACGAGATTTTTTGTTAACGTGAACAGATCTTAAAATGGTAACAATTTCTTTTTTTGTAGGTAAAGGAATTGGTCCACTTACTGTTGCTTTTTCAGCTTTTGCTAGTAGAACGATTTTTTTAGCAGCATCATCTACTAATCCGGCTTCAAAAGACTTAATCTTAACTTCTAATTTTGCCATGTTTGTTCTCCTTCTTCATTAATGAAGTACTCCGCATAAGTTCTCAATAACCGAGATGAACAACTAAGCTCGGCATATCGTAACCTTATGTTTCTTTGCATAGTTGCTTATTAATTATACCAAAAACATTTTTTTTGTGTTTTTTTTACAAAAAATATTAGCCAATAAAAATTAAAAATATGGCGTTCCAGTATACGTAAGTAATCTGGCGCCATATTTT
>NZ_CBDIHE010000009.1:0-14918 GCF_965278885.1 Mycoplasmopsis arginini
TTTTTGATGTTATATATATTATACAAAGGACAAAAAATATGGCGCCAGATTACTTGCGTATACTGGAACGCCATATTTTTAATTTTTAGTATTTATGAAAGCATTATAGTTTTTACAAGGATAAAATTTTTATGGTATAATGTATATACTAATTAATTAGTTTTCAAGTCATGCGTGCAAAAGACTATAACTCACGGATGGGCAGGTTAAAACCTGACTCTTTTTTTATTTATAAATTTTATAAAATTTAAATTTAGTAGTAATCAAATTAAGAACTTAATTACTTATAAGTAATTATTTTTTTTATAATTCCTTGATATAATAAATCAGCATTTAAATATATTAAAAAATAAGAAGGAGAATAAATTTTATGTTTTTTAAAATAAATAAAAAACGGGGAGAATCAAGTTTTTTTGCAATAAAAAAATTTGCAAAAGAAAACAATATAAAAAAAATTGGACACAGTGGAACGTTAGATCCATTAGCTGATGGACTTTTAATTGTTGCTACAGATGAAGATACAAAAACTCTTTCTTATTTAGTAAATGATACTAAAGAATATTATGTAAAAGCTACCTTACATTGCACTTCGAGAAGTTATGATGAAGGTGAAGAGGTTATTTACTTAGATAATAAAACTAAAGTTACCAAAGAACAAATTGAAGACATTTTGAAAACAATTCAAAAGCAAACTAAACAAGTCCCCCCTATTTTTTCTGCTAAAAAAATAAATGGTCAAAGAAGTTATGATTTAGCAAGGAAAAATATTGAAGTAACTTTAAAAGAATGTGAAATTAAAATATATGAATTAACTTTAAAAGAGTTTGATTTTGAAGCACAAACTTTTGCAATTTATGCCAAAGTTTCAAAAGGTACATATATAAGATCTTTAATTCATGATATTGGCTTAATGTTAAATACCGATGCCGTTGTTAATATATTAAGAAGATGTGCAATTGGCCAAATTAAATTAAATGATAGTTTAGAATATGAAAAAATAGTTGATATAAAATCGCTTTTTAATGTAGAATTATATACACTTAGTGATTTAGAAGTTAAACTTATAAAATCAAAAGTGCTATATCTAGAAAGATTAAAAAACATAAATAATAAGGGCCTTTTTATTTATAAAAATCAAATAATTGGCTGAGGGACAATAAAAAACGGTTTAATAAACTTTGATAAAGTTTTATTCAACCGTATATTTCAAAACCCCTAACCTAAGGAGGTAAATATTATGAATAATAATTACAAAATGATTGTTTTTGATATCGATGGAACATTATTACCTTTTGGTATCGATGAATTAACACCACGTATGAAAGAAATGTTTCGTAAATTAAAAGAGAACGGCTATATTAACGTATTATGTTCAGGCCGTGATATTTTTACTGTCGGAAAACAAATTCATAATCCATATGTTGATTATTTCATTGGTGCAAATGGTACTTTTATCCTTGATCTAAAGACTAATGAGTATATTTTTGAACAAACAATTGAGTATAAAGATTTTGTAAAGTTTCGTGAGTTTGCTAACAAAAACCAATTATCATTTTCATTTGTCGGTGATAAATGAGGTTATTATAATGATTTGTTTAATATTAACCACTGATTCTATTTACCTTATAAGGACAAATTTATTTCTGAAAAAGAATTTGAATCAAAGGATGATAAAAACTATTTAATTACGATAAGTACAAATAAACCAGAAGAATGAGCAAAAAAACTTAATGAATTTTTTGAACTAAATGATATGAACATGTGAGTTTTAGCAACATGAAATGGTGGGGTTTTCCTTTCATCTAAAGGTATTACTAAGGCTGTTGGGTTAGATATTTTAGGCAATCTTTTAGATATTAAACCTGAAGAAATGGTCGCTTTTGGTGATTCCGAAAATGATATTGAAATGCTTCAACATGTTGGCCTGGGTGTTGCTATGGGAAATGGAGAAGATGTAACTAAAAATGTTGCTAATGAAATATGTTTACCAGTTACTGAAGATGGTCCATATTTTAAATTAAAAGAAAAGGGGTTTTACGACTAATGTCGTAAAATTTTTATTTATTTATTAATTAAAGTAAAATTATTAATATGAAAATTTTTGAATGAAACTTTAAAGAAGATTTTGAAATCAAAGAAGATTTAATAATGGTTTTAGGTAGCTTTGAAACATTACATTTAGGTCATTATGAATTAATTAAAATTGCAAAAGACATAAAAATTTCTAATCCCCAAACTAAATTAGCAATTATGATTTTTAATAATACTTACAAAGGAGCTTTAGGTTTAGAAAAAAAAGCAATGCAAACCCAAATTAGACTTTATACATTATTTAATTTAGGTTTTGATTATGTTTTTTTAGCTAATATAAATAAAGAAAATCTTAATGTTTCACATGAAGATTTTTGCAAAAATTTATTATTAAACAAAGTAAAATTTGTGATTTGCGGTAAAGATTTTAAATTTGGTTTTCGCCGTTTAGGAAATATTGAATATTTAAGTAAATTCTTTGATGTTAGGGTTGCAAATGAAAGAAAAATCCAAAAAAGAAAAATTTCTTCAACCTTAATTAATGAATTGATTGAAGAAGGTAATATTTCTGCCATTAATAATTTATTAATAGAAAAATATGCTTTTATTACTAACTTTGAAAAATTTAATTTTGCTTTTCCAAACAAAATTAAGAAAATAAAATCTGGAATTTATATTGCAAATTTTGTTATTGAGGATGTTGAATATCACGGCTTAATTAAAATAAGTAATGATAACAATAATGAAAATGATAATTTAGCCTTCTTATTAGATTTAGAAATTATCCCAAGTAAATATCAAGATGTTTTCATTGAATTAGAAGCCTTAATTAGACATATTAATTTAGATCATGAAAATGAAATAAGAGATAATGATATTGAATTAACGAAAAAATGATTTATAAATAAAAATTAGGTTTAGCCTTAAAAGCATAAAAACCTAATTTTATTTTATTTTTTTTGCTAAATTAATAAATTCATAAGCATTTAATGAGGCTTTTCCTACTAAATATCCACTTAAACCTTTTACTTGTTCAAGTAAGTCAATACTTGAGCAACAAACCGAGCCACCATATAATATTGGGATGCTTTTTTCTACTAATTCATGAATGAAGTCAACTACTTTTTGAATATGTTGTGCTTTTGGAGTAATTCCATTACCTATACAATAAACTGGTTCATAAGAAATTAAAATGTTTGAATAATTATTAACATCTTTAAGTGCGCTTTTAATTTGTTTTTCTAAAATTTCAAAAGTTTGATTAGATTCGAATTCTTGTAATGATTCCCCAACGCATAAAATTGCGGTAATATTAGTGTTTTTTAATTGTAATATTTTCTTATTAATAAGTTCATCAGTTTCGTTAAATAACTTTCTTCTTTCACTATGACCTACTAAAATAAAATCGATATTTGCTTCTTTAGCAACATTTAATGAAACTTCACCAGTATAAGCACCATTTAATTCATGAAAAATATTTTGTAATCCAAATAAGTAATTTCGTGTTGGATTATTATATGAAATATAAGTACTATCAAAAGAAGGGGCAATTCCTATCTTAAGATCTTTTAATTCTTGCTTATTTTCAGAAATTAAATATGTTAATGCCTCAATATATGATTCAACTTCTAAAAAAGTTTTATTCATTTTAAAATTCCCAATTAAGTATTTCATGTTAGACTCCTTTTTTTATATTAAAATTAATTTTCTAAAATTTTTCTTAACTTAAATGTAAAGCTAATAATCCAACTAATAAAACTAATGATGATATCCCTATAATCAAAAATGAAGCTAAATTAGTTGATTCTGTCAAATGTTTGTTTTTTTGTTTATCATTTTGCTCTTTATTATATAAGTTTCTTTCCCTATTTAAAATTTTATCCTTTTCAAATTGATTCATTGAAACGGTATATTTAGCCTTGGCACGGATTGATATACGATGGTTATTGTAAATATTAATAAAATAGAAAGCAAGACCTTTACCAAAACCTTTTCTTATTAAAATAACAAAAATTGGAATAGCTATAAATAAAACACAACCAACAGTTATCGCATTTGATCATGTCATTACCTTACTATCTTGCTTCTTGAAATAGCCTGTTAAAAAAATTAATAAAGACATTAAAATAAGAGAAATAAAAAAGTATGCAATATTTCCTTTGCTTCAGCTACGACTTCAATAATTATTTGATTTTAGTTTTGGTTTTTTCTTTAAATTATTTCTCATTTCTTATCCTTTTAATGTATAAATTATACTTAATTAAAAAGAATAATTAAACAATTAAAAACATTAGGCCATTATTAACTAGCCTAATGTATTTTTAATTATTTTTTAACTCATTTTTCAATTTGCTCTTTAGTTCCATAAATTCAATGATTTTCATCAACTTGGAAGTTTTCAGGAATATTTGGGAACTGTTGTTCATAAATATAATCTAAGTTAAATGAAACGTTTTGGAATTTTTCGTTAGCATTTGAAATTTTTGGAATTGCTTTGAATAAATTGATTGTATATGGGTGCAATGGATTATTGTAAATAGCTTCAGTTACACCACTTTCAACTATTTTACCTAAGTGCATAATTTGAACATTATCAGCAACATATTCAATCATACTTAAATCGTGAGCAATAAAGATTAAACCAATGTTCTTTTGAACACATAAGTCTTTTAATAAGTTAACAACTTGTGCTTGGATAGAAATATCTAGCGATGCGATTGGCTCATCAGCAACAATAACTTTAGGTTCGGTTATTAAAGCTCTAGCAATAACAATACGTTGTAATTGTCCACCACTAAATTCATGTGGATAACGATAAGCAAATTGTTTTAATAGACCTACGTCTTCAAGCGAACGATAGATAATCATTTTGTATAAAAGTTCGGAAATTAAATATTTAGCAAATGGGAAAGAGATTTTATAATCAAAGAAGTTAAATCTCTTTGTTCATTTTTGAGTTTCAACATTAACATTTTCATCATTTTTCTTATTTAGATTTAGCTCTACTCATTTATAGTCAATACCTAATAGTAAACAAATGTGTTTAATGTCTCTTTTTAAATAATCTCTTTCAATGTTAAATGATTTTAAAGTATCTTCTTTTAAAACAATGTCAGAATTATACATTTTAATTACAGTATCTTCATCCTTCTTAATTTGTTTAATTCTTTCATTAATACGTTTTAAATCTTTTTTAATTTTTTGTAATTTTTCTTTATCTTTATTTTCTTTTAAAGTAACTTCAACTTTAGTTTTACGCTTGATTAATTCCTCAATTTTATCTTGATATTGTTTCTTAACAAAATTATTAAATTCAATTTTATATTTTTCATATAAATTGTTGCATTTTTCTTGTTCAGAAACTAGGCGTAAATATTCTTGTTTTTCAGTATTAATTTGTTGATATAAATCATCGATTAATTTTTTATAATCAACTAAAAATCTTGAACGTCCTTGTAGATAAATTTCGTGAGCAGATTTTAATTTTTGATGTTCTTCTACAAGTTGCTCTTTAGAATATTCTGGAGCTTCTTTTACTTTTAATAAATCTCTTAGTGCAGAAATTTGTTTATCTAATTCAAATAATTCTTTTTCAAATTTTGCTTCATTTGCTTCAGAAATTTTTGTGTATTTTGTAAAGTTAAAATTAAATTTTTCTTTTAAAGTTGCAATAATTTCTTGACGCATTGTTTTTGAATATTCAATTTTAGCTAACTCATTTTCATAGAAATTTTTAACATAATTTTCTAGTTCTTTAACTAATTCTTTAACATCTTCATATTCCAAAAGAGTTAATGAATTACGAAGATTTTTTAAAGTTGAAATTCTAGCTTTAAATAAATACTCGTTTTTTAAGTTATATAAATAAAAATCTAAATCTGTTGACATCAATCTTGCAATATTTACTAACCCTTTTTCGTGTTTATTTTCAACTTGGAAGTTAGCAAAAGTATTTCTTGATTCAGTAGTTTTTTGTTTGTGATTTTTAACTAATTCTTTTCTTTCTGATAACAGTTTTTCTAATTGATTTTTAATTTCTAGTTGCTTAATCGATCATTTACTTAATTTTTTAATTCGTTCATAATCAACTAATGCATACTCGTATGATAACTCTTCAGGGCTCAAGTCTTTTTCACGGTATTTTTTTTGCATTTCATAATAAAAATTAATTAATGAGGATGCATTTGAATACATGTTGTTAATAATCATACTTTCCATTTTTTGCTTCTCTTCTAAGTAAGCATAAAATGATGAAAAGTTATCTTCACGACTTAAATCATTATCAAATTTAAAATCATTAAAAATGTTTTTTCATTTACTAAAAAACGGTTCTGCTAAACGATTTATTTCTTGATAGTTTTGTAACTCCAATTTCATAGCTTGAATTTGGAATGTATATTTAAATGTTTTCTTAACGTCTAATCAATCTTTAAAAATATCATTAATTTTATGTTTCATTATGCCATTAACTAATAGAGGTTCTTTTAAAATAGTATAAATATTTTGCTGGCTATTTAATGAAGCATGAGGATCTTGAAAGATCATTTGCACATTTTTACGTAAATATTTTTTTAATGAGTAACTAATGTTTTTACCTGAAATAATTTTGTCTTCTAATCTAACAAACCCATTGTATTCATCATACAATCTTAAAATTGTACGACCAACTGTGGTTTTTCCTGAACCTGATTCCCCAATAAGACCTACAATTTCACCTTCGTGAACATCAAAAGATACACCATCAACTGCTTTGTTAATGATACCTTGGTTAACAAAATATTTTTTAAGATTATCAATTGATAATATAACTTTTCTATCTTTTTTATTTGTCATTTTGGAATGCCTTTTTAAATAAATCTAAACGTTTTTGTAAATCTTTTGAAAGTTCAATTTTTGGTGCTTCAGGACTTAATAGTCATGTAGCTGCCGCGTGAGTTTGAGTAATTGGAATTAAAGGTGGTTCTTTGATAAAATCAATTTCTAAAGCATAATCATTACGAGGAGCAAAAGGATCACCAACTGGCAAGTTTGCCATGTCAGGTGGAGTTCCTTTAATGTTATATAATTTTTCATCTTTTGATTCAGGAATAGCTGAAATTAGTGCTCATGTATAAGGGTGAGCAGGTTGAGTAAAAATTTCTTCTTTTAAACCTTTTTCAACAATTCTTCCTGCATACATAACATAAATAAAATCACAGAATTTAGCAATAACAGAAATGTTATGACTAATTAAAATAATTGAAATACCCATTTTTTGTCTAATTTCTTCAAATAATGCAAGAACGCTGGCTTGAACAGTTGGATCAAGAGCAGTAGTTGGCTCATCAGCAATTATTAAATCAGGTTTTAAAGCCACGACCATGGTAATAACAATTCTTTGTTTCATACCACCTGATAATGTATGCGGATAAGCACTAAAAATCTTATCAACATTTCTTAAGCCGAAAGTAGATAGTAAACCTAATAAATACTCTTTCTTTTCAGTATAAGTTTTATCCATTCAATCAACGTTGTTATTTAAAGCGTCTAATAATTGTTTTCCAATTGTTCTAGTTGGGTTTAGGGAAGTTAGTGGATCTTGAGGAATGTATCCAATTTTTTGTCCACGAACAAGTTGTCAATATTTTTCTTTTTTAAGAATATTACTTAATTCTAAATCACCGATTTGAATTTTGTCAGCACTTACAAGTCCGTTTTCATTAACGTTAATTAAAGTTTTTGAAGTAACAGACTTACCAGATCCAGATTCACCTACTAAACCAACAATTTGACCACGATAAACATCTAAGTCAACGCCACGAACAATATGAATTGTTTTCTTTCTTCCAACAGGGAAACTAACATGAAGATTTCTTACTTCTAATAATTTATTATCTTCTAAAACTTCTTGAGATTGAATTTTTGAGAATAAATGTCCTCTTTTTTGTGCAGTTTTAGATTTTTTTGCAATTTTAATTTTTAAATTCTTTTTTGCCTTATTTAATTCTTTATCTGCCATGACTATTTTCTCTTTCCTTTACTCATAACTCTTGGATCAAGTGCATCGTGAATTCCAAGTGCCATAAAGTTTAATGATAATGATAAGAATAATAAAATTAAAGTTGGAAGTAAGATTATTCAAATGTTTTGTCCTGCTTCGGATGCCGATTCAATTAAGATTTGTCCTAAGTTTGTATCGTTTCCAGTCTTAAAGAATCCAAGGAATGCTAATGATGCAACTCATAGAATTACACCAGGAACGTTTTTAACAAATGAGTTTGCAATCTTACCAATAATTGCTGGTAATGCATGAATAAAGATTTGTCTTGAAGAAGAAGCACCAATAGCTTTTGCGGCGGTAATATATTCTTCATTCTTAACTGTAATTACATACATTCTAGTTAATCCAACAAATAATGGTCATCCTGCTACTGACATTGCTAATATTAATGAAATTTGGTTTGTTCCAAAAATACCAACAAAGATTAAAATTCAAATAATTGTAGGAGGTGAGTTGAAAATATCAATTAATCTCATAATTAATGTATCAATTAATTTTCCAGCATAGAAACCTAAAATAGCTCCTAATGTAACTCCAAAAATTGCTTGAATAATAGTTGTGATAATAGCAATTTGAATACCTCTTCATGTTGCATATCAAGTTGTAACTCAAATATCATATCCTGTACTTGAAGTACCTAAAAGAGTTTTTAAATATGGAATTTGTGGCAAGATTTCTCCTTGCACATATTCATTGGTTAAAGTAATGCCTTCTTTTTGAGCATTATGAAGTAATTCATTTAAAACACCAGCTCTAAATAAATGATAAGCATTATAACTTATAAATAATTGACCTTGATCATTTGCATAAACGTTAGTTGTGTTTAAGTAGAATGAGAATCATTGATTTCATAATTGTTGATCAGCCTCGGACAGTTTTGAAATATCTGATTTTAAGTTAAAGTAAAACTTGAAAATAGGGTCGGTATTTGTTCCTGCCTTAATTACAATGGGACTGTACATTGGTGGCAATGATTCAATAAATGTATATTTGTTAATTGGTTGGTTTGGAGGATATGGTGAAACACTTTTTGCTGGGATAATTAATGAAGCTAGTAAAATAAAAGTAAATACCAATAACGAAACTACAACAACTGGGTTTGAAAAGAATCTTTTTGTAATTTCGATTCACATTTTTTTAGGTCTACCTGCAATCGAAGAAGTTTGAACCTTATCTTTTTCTGAGATAAATCCAAACTTTTTAGATAGTTCAGAACTAATTTTATATTGCTTATTAAAATCTTTAATCTGGTTTTCTAAATTATTGTCCATTTTGTTCTAACCTACCTTTCTTATGATTGTTGACCTAATTGATTTTGTTTTTCTAATTGACGTTTTAAATATAAATCTTTTTCTAATTTTCTTCTTTCTAAAAATGCTTTAAAAAATAGTCAGTAATTTTTCTTATTTTTTGCAGCATATGTTATTTTAGGGTCTAAAACAGCAAACATTACGTCAACAAAGATTGATGAAGCTAGAGCTAAACCAGTAAAGAAAATTGTTGAGAACATGATGATGTTAATTTCCCCGGTTGGGAATGATCTAGCAATAACTTGGCTAGTTCCAGGAACGTCTCAGTATTTTTCAATAATAATTGATCCTGATAATAATCCCAAGAATGAACCAAATAATAAACTAAATAATGGAATAGAAATATTTCTTAAAACGTATTTAAAGAAAATTTGTGTTGGTTTTAAACCTTTAGTTTTAGCAATTAAAACATAGTTTGATGTTAAAACTGTAATAACTTGGTTTCTTGTATAACTTACATACACAGCCATAGATGTTAAAGTAATAATTAACACTGGTGGTAAGTAAGAAATGAATAATTCTCCAAATGATGGTTCCAGAGCATCTCTTGGAACGGTAGTTGGAATACCGATTTTTAGTGAAATAGTAATTAGAATTGGTGCTAAAACAAATGAAGGAACAGCAACGAATATTAAGACAAATAAGTTAGCTCCTGAATCGAATAACTTACCCCTCTTATATCCAGCAAATACCCCAATCGTAATTCCACTTATCGAACTGACAACAAAAGCCGGTAAGGTAATTCTAATTGAATATTTTAAAGGTGTAAAAAATAATAGTTGAATATTTGTATATTCTGAAGGACTCGGGTTGTTTTCTTTATTAATGATAAAACCAAAATCTCCTGAAAAGACATTTCCTATGTAAATGAAATATCTAATAAAAATAGGAATTGGTGTACCATCTGCATATCTTAGCCCGAAAATTATTTCATTTTCGAGTATTAATTCTTCATATGTATGTTTATTTTTAGGGTTAGCAAGCTCTTTTTCAACAATAGCTTTTATCGGACTTTGTCCAAATGCACTAACTAAAATAAATACAACAAAAGTTATAATAAATAATGTAAGAATAGCAAACGCTATTCTTTGTGTTATATATTTAAACATTTATGCCTAATTGTTTTTAACTTTTCAATCCGAGAATATTGAAACACCAGTTACACTTTCGTCTGGAACGATAAATTTCTTTTCAACTAATGATTGACCAAATTCATTTCTTTGTTTAAATGTGTTAAATGTAAAGTTAACGTTAAAGAATGAAGTTAATTCTTCCATTAATCCAATTGCATATTCATTTGTTTTTCCGTGGATATAGTTTAATCAGAATTCTGCTGTTCAAGCATATGCTTCTGTTCCGTGCTCACCTTCTGGAGCTGCTCAAGGTTTTGGTTTTCCTTCAGTAGTTCTTTCTAGAGTATAGAAGCCTTGTTCATTCTTTTTAAATTCAAATACTGCAGTATATGGTAAACGTTGTGATTTAAATCTATTTTCTACTAAATGTAATTCAGCAAATGGGACTGATCCAACTCATTTGTGATCGCCAGTCTTTGAATAATCCACAATATCTTTAGCTAATTGATATAGTTTTGGATAGTTTTCTTTAACTAATTTATTTTTATTTCCTTCATCATTTGCTGCTATTCATGTTAATGTTGGGATAAAGTTAGCTCCTCAAGATAAACCGTCGTATCCTGAACCTATTGAGTCATAGTCATATGATCAAGCAACTAATTCTGTTCCGTTCGCTCCACCAGTTCTATAATTATCAAATTTAGGATCATCCTTATTATCTGTACTAAATACAGTAATTTCTAATCTTGGGTTTAATTCTTTAAAAGTTTCAACAATATTAGCAAATGCTGCTTTATATCCAGCTGGAATATTTACATATGGGAAAGCATATTCAAATTTGAAGTTTTGGTTTGCTAAATCTGGATTTTCTTTATCAAATTCTGCAATTAAAGCAGCTAATTGTTCTTTAATTAAACTAAATCCTGCTGATTTTAATTTTTCTGTTTTTGTTGATAAGTTTCTAGCAGCTTCTTCGTTTTCTGAAGGGCTTAATTCTGTTCCTAAAGATCCGCCAAAATCAATTTTTCCAGATCCATCTGCTTTAAGTGCAAATAGTGAGTTAATTTTTTCTCTAACATCACCAGGTGTTTTAAATTGTGAACTTGATTGATCACTTCCACCAATAGCAGATCCATCAGCTACCTTAGCAATTCATGCAAAAGCCTGACCATTTGTTGCTTGTGATGCTAATTCATCTCAGTTAATTGCTGCATTAAGTAATGATCTGAAAATTAAACCTTTTCCTGAAATATATGAAGCTGGATCATTTGTACCAGATTTAATTTCTTCTAGTGTTCCGCCATAAACTAATTTTGAATAAGCATCATTAAATCCATAGAATGAAACTTCTTGACCTGTTGGTGTTGGTTTAATAAATGGTTGACTAAAGTTACGGTAGTATGGGCTGTTTTTATTAACCACTTTTGTATATCTTAAACCATATTTAACAGCATCATTTAATATTTCAGCACGTTGGTTTTCTTTTAATTGGCTAAATGAAATTTGTGATAATTTACCTTGTTTATATTTATCAAAAACTCTTTTTGCAAAAGTATCAGCATCTAAACCTTGGTTGTAAATATTAACAATTTGTTCAATTGTATTTTTACTTTCAACAAATGCTTTGTCATAGTAGTTTTTATTTTTCTTTAGAACTAATTCTTGTCCTCTTTGGGGCGCTATGTAGTAAGCTCCACTATATAGTGTATTTTTTAAACTTACACCATATCAGTAAGCTCCAGAAATATAAGTTTTTGAAGTTTTATCTAAGGTTTTAATTTTTTCTGCTAAAGCGCTAGTTTTATCTGTTTGTGTACCGATATAGTTATAAATTGGGTAATTTCCTGTTTTGTTTGCTTCATCAATATATTCAGAAGGAGCTGGTGCAAATGTGTAATCTTGTAAAATTGACTTATTAAAGAATTCATTAAAGTTTACTTCATCTTTTCCTTCAATTTTTTCAAATGTTACAGCATCTTCTTCACCGACTTTTTGAATAAATTGATTTTCTACTGAGAATTTTTTATGATCCACTCCAAATAAAGTGAATAAATAATCATTTGAATATTCTTCTTTATCAGTGAAAGCCATTGATGAAGGATCTGATAATGCTTCTGCAGCTTGTTTATCTAATTTTTCTGATCCACCATTGTTAATTCTATATGATTGACTTACAGATAAAGTTCTTAATCATGAATAGTAGAAGTCTTTTGCTTTAATTTTGTATTTTGTTGCTTCGCCTAATTCGTTTGTTCAATGAACACCTTTACGAACAACAAATTGTAGTTTTTTAGCAGTTTTTAATTTTTTTTCAAAGTTAGCACTGTTAATTGATTTTTCATTATTTGATTTTAATTCAACAGAAGGAGAAGTGTAGTATTTTACTCCGTTTTCCTGTGCATTAGCTTCTTCTTCAATATCAGCTTCATCAGAATCGAAAGTTGTAACAGTTCCATTTTTATCTGTAACAACAACAGCACTTGCTAAAGCTAAACTTCTTTTTGTTCAGGTTGGATTAACAATATATCTTTTTGTATCTTGTACATTACCAGATGCATCAACGATAACTTTACTTTGAACTTCAGGTTCACCAATACTTTCAATTCTTACTAAACCAACTGATGTATGTTGGGTTGTAGAACTTGAAATGAATGATCCATATGATCTAGAAGCATCATGTAAAAATGCTTGTGGATTATATGGTGAACTATATTCAAATACGTATTTGTTATTTTCTTCTGTACCTTTACATGATGCGGCTAGCAGGGGTACTGCGCCGGCTAGTAAAGATAAAGAAGATAATCATATTTTGTTTGATTTTTTCATTTTAATCTCCATACTTTTTTTATAATTGCATAAAGCTATTTATTTTTAGTTTAATTATTCTTCTAACTTTAAACTGATTTATTAATATTTATTAATAAATAACTCTATGAAATTACAAAAATAATTATAAATTATTTTTAGTTTTTTTAGTTGTTTTAGCCTAAAAACAACGAATTTTTTGAATATTTTTAAGCTTTTTCTATATTAAAAATTAATATTTTTTTTGATCTTTTTTATCTTTTTTTTAGTGTATTTTTTTATATTTTTTATATTTTTTATATTTTTTATATTTTTTTAATGATATTTTTTTAAGAAATTATTTAAAATTTTGGCTTTTATTTAATGTTTTGTAATTAATTTATACTATTTTTATAAACAAAATTTGTTTATTTTTTTACTTATGAACCTCTAAAAGCCATAATTCTAGCTGAGTAGATATTATTAAAATATGAGTATACTTTATTATTTTTAATTATATTTAAATTATATTTATTAGTTAAATGAATGAGTTTCATTATAAATTCCTCCAAGAATAATATTTTTATTAAATGAATAGTTGCCTTCCATTTTAATAATATCCTTGATGAAATTAATAATTTCCATAGCGAAAAATGCAGCCTTTGAAGCTGAGAACATATTTGTACATGAAGATTTTCTTAATAAATTTATGTTCATCATTTTTCCTTTACGCAATTATTTTAGCAATTTTTTGAATTTTTTTTGAAAATAAAATGATTTTTTTAAGTTATTTTTATAATTTTAAGTAAATTTATCGGAAAAAATGATTATTTCTTAAGAATACTGCGTGTTTTTTTGGCTAATTAAAAATAAATAATGTATAATTATGTTAGTTCAACTTACTACTAATAAAATCAAGTTGGATTAACATAGTTAATGTCTTATCCGAGCTTATAAAGCTTATTTCACTGAATAATTGCAATCAAGGTCTGCGGAACTTGATTTTTTGCTATTTTATGATAAAATTTTATTTATGAATTCAAAAACGAAAAAAATAATTTTTAATGAAGATAAAGATAATATTAAATGAGATATTTATTTTATGTCTTTAGCAAAACTAAGTGCACTTAGATCAAAAGATCCTACAACAAAGGTTGGAGCGTGCATTGTAAGCCCAAATAACTATGTTATTTCATTAGGATACAATGGAATGCCTACAAGCTTTAATAACGCAGAAGTAAATAATGACGAAGCCTTTCCATGAAATCGCCCTGATAAGGCTGATGATGTATTACATTCAAAATATACTTATGTTGTTCATGCTGAGGCTAATGCAATTATTAATGCTAATTTAACGAATTCTAAAATTGAACCAGGTTCATCTATTTTTGTTACGCATTCGCCATGTTGTCATTGTGCAAAACTTATTGTTCAATCAAAAATTTCTAAGGTTTATTACGCTAATGAATACAAACCTGAAGCCGATGATTTTAAAGCTTCATTAAAAATCTTTAATACCTTTGGAATAAAATTAATTCACATTGAAAAAGATTTTGATCTTGATTTTAAAATAAAAGATTAATTTTTAAAAAAAATAAAAAAGAGCAAGTGCTCTTTTAATTTTATCGTTCTCTGAAAACTGAATATCGATTATCTTTTAGATTACTTCTATAGAATCAC
>NZ_CBDIHE010000010.1:0-7546 GCF_965278885.1 Mycoplasmopsis arginini
TATATATTTTTACAAAAACAGAAATAACTGGAACGCCAATGTTTTAAATTTTAAATATTTTATTTTTTTTAATTGTTATTTATTTTCTAAATCGTTTTATCTAAGTTAATTTATATTTTACTTATTTTAAATATTAATAATAATATTTTTTAAAAATATAATTAGTTTGTAAATTTATTCAAAAAATTTTTAAAAAAACTTTTAATTTAATTAAATTTTTTTTGCAAATAATTATTATAAATAAAGCCTATTATTTAATTTTGAATATCAACTATAACTTTAATTTAAAGTAGTTGGTGCTTTTAAGTATTAAATAACATAAAAAATTTAATTGCATTAGCCTTAATAATTAATAAAAGAATAAAAAAACATTAAAAAAATAACACCAAATTAAGAAGGTGTCATTTAAATATTTTTAAAGTTTATATTTACTATTTCAATTTTATTTTTGAACAATCTTGTTTATTTCATTAATAGTTTTAAATTTTTTATGAATAATTTCACCAAAATGATAAATTTGAAAAATAGAAAATAAAGTAAAGAATGAAGCTGAAAGATATAAGAATGTTTCGTATTTATTAATGTATTGTGAATACATTGTTGAAATTACATTTTTCTTTTTATCGATTAAGTACTTTTCAACATGAGAATAATGTTGTTTTAAATTTCATAAAACATTATCTATTGAACTAATTAAAACAGATACAAATGTAAATGATAAAAATAATAATAAAAAATTAAAAGCAAATAATACACTTAAAACAATTTTGTCTTTTTTACCTAAATTCATCTTCTTTTGATTAAAGACAAAAAACAATACAATTATGCTAATAATAGCTATTATTATTAATGCAAGCAATGATGCTCTAAATGGAGCAAATCAAAAGATATGCATTCCTATTTCATATTCTTCATGTCAAGTTATACCACTATTAAGTGCATCTCATTCTAAAAAACTTTGAGTATATAGTAATGTTACAATAAATATTAAGGCAACTAAAAATGAGTAAAAGAAAAGTAAAATTATTCAATTATTTTTTAAATTATTTTTAATTTTAGTCATATCATCCAAAATATTCCTTCTTAGTTTCTGGAATGCCCAAAGAAATCAATGAAATAAAAGCAATTGAAAAAACTATTGCAAAAATTATTAAAATTATTTTCTTAGTATTCATTAATCAATATACCCCTCTTTTCTTAATTTATTAGTCATTTCTACACCAGTATATTTTTCTCCATTTAAATTAAATAGTTTTTCAGATTCTCCAGCTCATTTATGTGATATCGAAAAAACATAAGAATTTTTAAATTCATAATCATAATTAGTAATTATCATTTGTGAATGATTTTTTCCTCATCCATAATTACATAAGATTCTGCCATCTTTATATGAACCATAGCCGACAATTGCATGTCCTCCACTTCAAAATTTATTTTCTTCTTCATTTTTGCTAACTCCAGTATATTTACCAGAAAATAATGTAGGTTTCTTAGAATTAGTAATCAAATCTCAAGTCAGTTTAGGACCACTAGATCCTAAATAATCGTAATTAATTTTAGAGTTTCATCATTTATCTCTTAAAATTGATTCTGATATATATTTAGTATGTCATCAATGGTTTACACCATTACCAAATCATGTTTTTTGATACAAATATTTTAAAAAATTGCTATTCAAATTTGGCATTATATTTAAATTTATATTTTCTTTTAAATTTAAGACACTTGTTTGATTAAAATTAGAATTTTTTAATTTTAAAAATTTTTCTTTTTCTCATTCACTATAATATCCAGAACCACAGAAAAATTCATTATATAAAATTAACATATTAACTGCTACATATCCACAGATTCCACCATTTGATTTTTTCATATATGTTTCTGTTTTATTATAATATGATGGAAATTCCTTATAATAATGATATTGAGGTAAATCATCAACATTAAATGAGTTCAAATCAGAATTAATGCCAAATGAATTGTAATCAGCACATTTAAATCATCATGCATTAGGAACATCAAAATCAGAATATATTAATCCATTCTTTTCTTTATGAATATCATATTTTTTATATTCATCATTTGTTTTTGCTGATTTAACAGCATTATAATCAGATAATTTAAAATCGTCGTATTGCTTTGATTTAATTATCTTTATTTTATTTTTGTCTCTTTTTCTTTCACCTGGTCATGGCTTATCTCTATTTTCAAATCTTGGAACTCCAAGAAATCTTCCGTGTGAAAGATATTTTATTTTGAATGCTTCTAAAAAATCAAAATCTTCTAATTCCATATCAGGGTTTACTTCATAAATTTTATTATTGATATCACTGATAATAGAATATCCTTTATTTTTAAATCAAAACATTTTTCCCGTCTTAATTTCAGGGATAGTACTAACAACATCATATGTTTTTATTATTTCAGCATTTTGTCGACCTGTCAATTTTATAAAATCATACAAAACAAAAAGTTTTTGTTTTTCTTCTTCGCTTTTAAAATCGTTATTATCTAATTTGGCTGACATTGCAATCAGAGGTAATGTGGTCAAAAAAGGTAATATGAAAAATCTTAATTTTTTCAATTTAGCCTCCGTTTTTTTATTTTATTTATTTGAGTTATATAACTAAAATTGAATTTTCATTAAATTTTGCTAAAAATAAATGAAAAAATAAAGCACTTTTAATTATGCTTTAGATTTTAAATTATAAAGTTTGAATTATTATAAAAAGGTTTTATTGTAAAAAAAAGAATAAAAAAAATGGCGATCGTGGCAGGATTCGAACCTGCGACCACATGCTTAGAAGGCACGTACTCTATCCCCTGAGCTACACGACCGTTGCATATAATATTTTAGCACAAAAATTTTTTAGCGATCAATTTTATAAATATTTTTATTTAGAATTTTTTTATTTTTTATAGTGATAAAAAATGTAAAATTTTTAAAGATAATAATCTAAATGAAAGAAAAAAATATGAGAAAAAAAATTTTATTTTTAGCAAGTTCTTTATTAACTCTTACACCATTAACAACAATTTCTTGTTTTAATTTTTTAAATAATGGAACTGATTTAGAAAAACCGAATGTGGATCAACTAATTGAAAGTAATTTTAAGATTAAGAAAACGCAATTTAATAATTTAGCTAACTTAGACTATTTTATAAAATCAAATAATATTAATCTATATTTTAAAGATGGTGAAAATGCTCAACCATATGTAGATGTGGAAGAAATAATTAAAGATCTTGATGGCTTTTTTAATACAAGTTTAATTAAAAAGAGTAATGAGGATAATAATAAATTAGTATTATTTAATAAAAATCACAAAATGGAAATTGATGCCGATAGTGATAACATTTTTGTTTCTAGCGGAAATTTCTTTAATCTTGTTAAATCAACGAGTTCTACTAATTATTCACGACATTTACTATTTTCCGGCTTTAAGATAGAAAATGAATATGAAATAGATCCAACTATTAGTTTTAATTTAAAAAAATATAATATTGATATTATCAAAAAAAATGGAAGAACTTATATTCCATTTAGTATTTTTAATACTTTATTTTGTAGTCAAAACTATTACAACTTATATTACAACGGAACCAAGGTTTTTGGGCAATATTTTTCATTTGGCGAAGGTGATGAAAATGCTATTCAATATCGTCAAGGAAAATTCAATAACTATAGTGAAACAAAAAAAGATCGTAAATATAATTTGGATAATTTACTATTTAATTTAGACTATTTTTATGGTTTAAAAAACTATAAAAATATTAACTCCTTTCAAGATTATGTAGAATCTTTAAAACATGAATTATTAAGTACTAATCCGGAAATATATAACAAAGCCTATGCAAAATTATTTTTCAAGAAAATGAATGAATTGCATACTAATTTTATTTTTTTAAATGCATTTAGCAATACTTCTAAAAATATAAGAGATTATGCTGTTGGTAATTATGGCTCTGAAAGAATACAACATTACCAAGTAAGTCAAAAATTAAAGAATCAAAGAATAGATTTAGAACAAGAAATTTATCAAGATAAATATATAGTTAGAAATAATTTTGCTTACATAATATTAAATAGTTTTAGAACTGCTTCAGATCAAGAAGTTAATAATGGATATTATTTAAATGATTCTTTTGAGTTTATGAAGAACACGCTTGAAAAAATTAGTAAGAATAAGAAAATTAAGAATGTTGTTATTGATATTTCTCAAAATGGTGGAGGAAATATTGGTGCTATGTATCGTGTTTTAGGACTTTTAACTAATAAGGATATAGTCGCTCATAGTTATGAAATGCAAAGCAATGCAAAAACAACAGAAAATTATAAAATCGATGCTAATAAAGATAGAAATTATAATGACAATGATGCATTTGACAATTTTAACTATTATATCTTAACAAGTAAAAACACATTTAGCGCAGCTAATTCTTTTTCAGCAATAGTTAAGGAAATGAAAATTGGTAAAATAATTGGGCAAAAAAGTGGTGGTGGAACATCTTCTGTCTTACCTTTAGTATTAAATGATGGTACTTCAATTTTAATCAGCTCGCCTTCAACAACATGATATAAAGTTAATGAACGAGAAATCAATTCAGAACATGGTGTTGAACCTGATATTTTAATTAATTATGATGATTTTTATAATTTAGATTATTTAGATAAAAATATTATTGAAAAATAAAAAAACCCAAAATTTACTTATTAAAAAGTATTTTGGGTTTTTATATATAGAGTTTAAATTAAAGTTTATATAAAAGCACTTTATATTTCTATAATTTAATTTTTTTAATCTCTTTCGCAATATCTACTGAGACATATTTTTTTAATTCTTCAATATCTGTGCTAATAATATTTTGATATGTTTCAAATTTTTCTAATAATTTTTTTTCAGTTTTTGGTCCTATTCCTTCTATATTTGTTAATAAACTTTCAAAAAGTTTTTTATTATGTCTTTTGTTATATATTCTTTTTGCTTCCTTATCAATTTCAAATTGGATATTAGTTAAATAGTTAATTGTATTTGAATTATTAATAATAATTTCAATATTTTTATCATTAATTAATTTGTCAAACAAGTGCTTATCATTTTTAATTAATCCAAATATAGGTAAATTAACATTTAATTCCTTTAAGGCTTTGCGAGCAGCAGAGATTTGGATAAAACCACCATCAACAAAAATTAAATTAACTTCATTAGCTAGATTTGAATCACTAAAGAACTTAGAAACATTTTGAAACATATAATTAAAGTCAGAATTATTATTTTTATTTTTATTTAAAATAAAATTTCGGTTATATTTTTTTACTTTAATTCCATTATGGAAAACCATTGCCTGGCCAACAATTTCTTTTGTTTTAGCTTGAAATGAATTGTCAAAAATAACAAACCTATTTAGATCAAATTCTAAAATATTTTTAAGGTCGTTAATTGCTAATTCAATATTAATATTATTATTAATTTTCTTAATCTTATTTGTAATATCATTTTTTGCATTTTCGGTAGCTAAACTTAATAACTTTTGAAAATTTAAACTATTATTCTTATTTATTCTATATTTAATTTCATTTGTAAATAGCAAATCTTTATATTGATCTTCAATAACAATAATTTCAGGGATTTCAGCTTTTTTGTAGTAATCTTCAATAAAATTTAAAACAAATTCATCTTTATAATTTGATAATTCAAATTGAAAATCTTTTTTATTTATTAAACTTGAAAAACGGTAATAAAGAATTGAAATAAATATCTTATCCTCTTCGATAAAAATTCCAAAAACATCAATTGATTTTTTTGTTTTTAGTTCGATATTTTGTGTTAAATTTTTATTTTCAATTAATTCTAAGATTTCTTTCAATTCAGAAGCACGTTCAAAATCATAATTATTTGCAGCAAAATTAATTTTTTCAATAAGTTGAGATTTAAACTCTTTATTAAAATTCAATATTTCCTTAGCTTTTTCAAATGCTAGGTCAATTTCTGATGGACTCATTTTTTTAAGAATAAAACCATCTTTTGTTTTTAATAAATGAGTTAAATACTTGCTTAAAAGTTTATACTTTTTACTTTGTATTATTGGACCATAATATAAACAGTTTTTCTCTTTCTTATATTTGTTTCTTAATTCAATTTTCAAGTCATTAGGTTTTTTATAAATGCAAATATAAGGAAAATTTGCCTGTGTAGGCAAAATTACGTTATATTTGGGATTATATTTTTTTATACATTTTCTTTCAAAAATACAAGCTTCATCTTCTGTATTAAAAACTGTAGTTTCAAAAGAAAAAATTTTTTCCAACATTGCAGGAGTCTTAAAAGAGTTTTGCATTTTAGGATCAAAATATTGTGACATACGTGATCTTAAATTTTTTGCTTTTCCTACATAAATAATATTTCCGTCTTTATCTTTTCAGAAATAAACACCTGGGTTTGTTGAAATATTTTTTATAAGTTTCTTATCAATCATAAATTATTTAATGTTATCTTCAAGTGCTTTTAACATAATATCTAATCTTCTAAAAGGATCAATGTCAAAGTCTTTCATAGTAATTTCATATGCTTTATCTTCAAAAATGCCAAATTTAGGTTCATCTATTTGGAAATCTCTTTTTAAATTGATATATTTGATTGGTTTTTTATTGTTTAAAAATTCAATATCAAAATTGTAAAGTGGTTTAAATTCACGGTTTATTTTAGCATTTTCCATTTTGTCTTCCATGGCATGATAATAAAAAATACTGTTTAAAGTGCTCTTTCTTCCAAATGAAATTAAAAGCGCATATTTTTTTTCATTTAATTTAACTGCCAATACAGCATAAGGCTCTACTAAATAATTTTTATTAACCTTATCATCTAAAACTAAAGCCAAATATGGATGTGTTAAATGAATTATTTTTTCAAATTCATCATCACTTACTTCGTATAAAATAGCATTATCCATTAATGGAAATAGTTCTGTTTGTTTTTCAATTTCAATAAATGATTTTAGGTTTAACTCATTTTCATTAGGTGATTTTGAAAATCCCATTTCTTCTGTTGCTAAATAATATTTACCATATTCTAGTTTTGTATAAACATAAACATTTTCAACAATTTCATTTGTATCAGTAGCAATAACATTAACTTGAAATCTTTGGTATTGCGGAAACATTTCTCATCTATCAATCATAAATAACTCTTCTTTAGTGATTTCAAAAAGCGTTCCTTTAACTTGGTGTGCAATATCTTTTTTTAATAAAAAGTATGTTGTTTCATCAACACATTTAGCATAACCATTTAAAATTGCTGGTCTTCTAACACAATTTGGTGATAATAAATTTTTATAGAATAACTCATCTTGAATAGTTCCGTATGAAAATAAATATATTTTTTCTTCTTTTTCCATTATTTTCTCCTTAAAATAAAATAGTAATAATAAACATTGTTATATTAAATTATATTTAATATTTTCTTTTTTAAATCTTAAAACTAAAAATAATATTTTTTAAAAATTAAAAATATGGCGTTCCAGTATACGTAAGTAATCTGGCGCCATA
>NZ_CBDIHE010000011.1:0-1225 GCF_965278885.1 Mycoplasmopsis arginini
TTTATGATTGAACTGCTTAAGTCTGAAAGTTCTTTGAATATTATTGCTAAAAAGTTAAATCGTAGTATTAAAACGGTAAAGAAACATTTTAATAGAATGAAAGATTATCAAAAATATATTGACAAAAATGGTAAGGTGCCAATATGTCAACATTGCAAAAAGAAAATAGATTCCGCCTCTGTTTTATCTATTGAATATTGAGTTTATAAAACAAAAGAAATTAGAGAAAAGCCACAAAAAATAATCAAAGAAACTACAAAAAATATATATAAACCAATGTTTGAGTTTTTTAAAAATTATCAAAAAATATATGAAAAAATAAAAAAACTATCACCAATAAATAAAGCAAAATTGCCTCAAAATAAGTATAAATTTTTGCAAAAACGTTCAGTAGCAAATCTTATTAATGACTTTAAAAAATATGCTAAAGAAAATAATATTGAAATTGCAATACCGTCTTTACAAGCTATTTATTATCTAATAAATAATCATAAACTTATTGACTTTAAAATTCTTCCAATTAAGAAAACGTTTACAGTTTCAAAAGTAAAGAAAAGAATGACAAAGCGATCAAGAATTACTTTTGCTAAAAGTATTGAAGAAAGGCCAGAATATATTAATAACAGAAGTGAATTTGGTCATTATGAAATTGATACTGTAATTCTTAATAAAAGATCAAAATATTGTTACTTAACCTTATTAGAAAGAAAAAGTAGAAAACTATTTATTAAAGTTATTCAAAGAAACTCTGATTCAATGGCAAATGGACTAAAAACTATTATTAAAGAAAACAAATTAAAAATTAAAAGTATAACGATGGACAACGGATCTGAAAATGTTAAATTAAATACTATTGATAAAAAAATTGATATTTATGTCTGCCATCCTTATTGCTCTTTTGAAAAAGGTTCTATTGAAAATTGTCATAAATTCATTAGGCAATTTATACCAAAAGGAATTAATAGAAAATATGCTTTAATTGATGAATTTGTTCTAAAAATGCAAAATGAAATTAATTCTTTAAACCGTAATTATAAAGACTTAAAAATTCAAACTTTTGCATCAAAAATGTTTGAAGATCAAAATATATAATTTAGAAACTCTTAAGCTTTTACAAAGCCGTTTTTTAGCATATAATTTTTTATATAAAAACAGTTGTTTAATTATCGAAATATATATTTTTACAAAAACAGAAATAACTGGAACGCCAATGTTTTAAATTTTA
>NZ_CBDIHE010000012.1:0-1184 GCF_965278885.1 Mycoplasmopsis arginini
CCATATTGCTTCTCTTTGTACCGACCATTGTAGCACGTGTGTTGCCCCACTCGTAAGAGGCATGATGATTTGACGTCATCCCCACCTTCCTCCCAGTTACCCAGGCAGTATCTCTAGAGTCCTCGACATGACTCGTTAGTAACTAAAGATAGGGGTTGCGCTCGTTGCAGGACTTGACCAAACATCTCACGACACGAGCTGACGACAACCATGCACCATCTGTCACTCCGTTAACCTCCGCTATATCTCTATAGCATTGCGAAGGATGTCAAGAGTGGGTAAGGTTCTCCGCGTATCTTCAAATTAAACCACATGCTCCACCGCTTGTGCGGGTCCCCGTCAATTCCTTTAAGTTTCACTCTTGCGAGCATACTACTCAGGCGGATCATTTAATGCGTTAGCTGCGTCAGTGAACTCTCCACCGACTAATGATCATCGTTTACGGCGTGGACTACCAGGGTATCTAATCCTGTTTGCTCCCCACGCTTTCGTCCCTCAGCGTCAGTATAGACCCAGTAAGCTGCCTTCGCCTTTGGTGTTCTTCCATATATCTACGCATTTCACCGCTTCACATGGAATTCCGCTTACCTCTATCTAACTCTAGTTTACCAGTATCCAAAGCGAGCCAGGGTTGAGCCCTGGGATTTGACTCCAGACTTAATAAACAGCCTACGAACGCTTTACGCCCAATAATTCCGGATAACGCTTGCGACCTATGTATTACCGCGGCTGCTGGCACATAGTTAGCCATCGCTTTCTGACAGGGTACCGTCAGCCTGGAAGCATTTCCTCAACCAGGTGTTCTTTCCCTATAACAGCACTTTACAATCCGAAGACCTTCATCGTGCACGCTGTGTCGCTCCATCAAGCTTTCGCTCATTGTGGAATATTCCCTACTGCTGCCTCCCGTAGGAGTTTGGGCCGTATCTCAGTCCCAATGTGGCCGTTCAGTCTCTCGACCCGGCTAAACATCATAGTCTTGGTAGGCCATTACCCTACCAACTAACTAATGTTCCGCACCCTCATCCTCTAGCGGAGCTTTAAAGGCTCCTTTCACAACGGAATCATGCGATTCCATGCGTATCCGGCATTAGCCAATGTTTCCATTGGGTATTCCAATCTAAAGGGTAGATTAAGCACGTGTTACTCACCCATTCGCCGCTAGGTTCAAAAGAACCTCGCTC
>NZ_CBDIHE010000013.1:0-1002 GCF_965278885.1 Mycoplasmopsis arginini
GTTAGGAGAGCGTTGTAAGGGCATTGAAGCCAGACTGTGAAGACTGGTGGAGCGCTTACAAGTGAGAATGCCGGTATGAGTAACGATTCAGAGTGAGAATCTCTGACGCCTATTGGGGAAGGTTTCCTGGGCAAGGTTCGTCCACCCAGGGTTAGTCGGGTCCTAAGACGAGGCCGAAAGGCGTAGCCGATGGACAACAGGTTAATATTCCTGTACTTTCTATAAATGTGATGGAGTGACGGGGGAGGATAGCACTACCACTTATTGGATTGTGGGGTAAATAGTGACTGGGTTATGTAGGCAAATCCGCATAACTTAACCGGGAGCTATGATGCATAGTGAAAGGGCAACCAAGTAGCGAATTGGATGATTCCATACCTCTTAAAAAAGCTTCTAACATATAGTTTATGGAAACCCGTACCGAGAACGGACACACGTCCCCAAGATGAGTATTCTAAGGCGAGCGAGAAAACCAATGTCAAGGAACTCTGCAAATTCATCCCGTAAGTTCGCAAGAAGGGATGCCCACCCTAAAAAGTGGGCCGCAGTGAATAGTAAGGGGGAACTGTTTATCAAAAACACAGCTCTATGCTAAGTCGTAAGACGATGTATATGGGGTGACTCCTGCCCAGTGCCCGAAGGTTAAGCAAAGGTGTTAGCTTTAGCGAAGCATTGATGTGAAGCCCGGGTGAACGGCGGCCGTAACTATAACGGTCCTAAGGTAGCGAAATTCCTTGTCGGCTAAATACTGACCTGCACGAAAGGAGTAATTATCTCTTAACTGTCTCGACATTGGACTCGGTGAAATTATGGTTCCGGCGAAGACGCCGGAGACCCGCATCTAGACGAAAAGACCCCGTGGAGCTTTACTATAACTTCATATTGGAGTTTGATTTAACTTGTGTAGGATAGGTGGGAGACTATGATGCTTGAACGCTAGTTCAAGTGGAGTCGACGTTGAAATACCACCCTTGTTACGTTGAACTTCTAACTTGTTACCAT
>NZ_CBDIHE010000014.1:0-977 GCF_965278885.1 Mycoplasmopsis arginini
CGGGTGGTCCCGGCAAATTCAGACAGGGTTTCACGTGCCCCGCCCTACTCAGGATTCTACAAAGAGATCTACACATTTCGCTTACGGGAATTTCACCCTCTATGTTTAAGCATTCCAACTTATTCTGCTATATGTAAATTTTGTAACTCTAAAATGTAGTCCTACAACCCCAACAACGAATGTTGGTTTGGGCTTTTCCCCGTTCGCTCGCCACTACTGAGGGAATCATTTTTTATTTTCTCTTCCTGCTGCTACTGAGATGTTTCAATTCACAGCGTGTCTCTTCATTCGACTATGTATTCATCGATATGATAATTGAGGATTAGCTCAATTAGGTTTCCCCATTCGGAAATCCCCGGATCACAGCTCATTTCCAGCTAACCGAGGCTTATCGCAGGTAATCACGTCCTTCATCGACTTCCAGACCCAAGGCATCCACCAAAAACTCTTATCTTGTTTAATAGTAGTATAAGACCTATTGTTTGTCTATTGTATGATATATTCTATAGGTTGATCTAAACTTTGAAATATTAATAAATTTAATTTTTCAATGTCGATATTCAGTTTTCAAAGAACAAATTTGAGAGATAGGTCTCTCAAAACTGGATACAAATAATTTTTCCATAACATTTTGTGTACTCCGTATGAAAGGAGGTGATCCATCCCCACGTTCTCGTAGGGATACCTTGTTACGACTTCACCCCAGTCACCAGTCCTACCTTAGGCGGTCGCCTCCGAGGTTAGCTAACCGACTTTGGGTATTACCAGCTCCCATGGTGTGACGGGCGGTGTGTACAAGACCCGAGAACGTATTCACCGCAGCGTAGCTGATCTGCGATTACTAGCGATTCCGACTTCATGGAGTCGAATTGCAGACTCCAATCCGAACTGAGATCGGCTTTTTGAGATTTGCTCCATGTCGCCATATTGCTTCTCTTTGTACCGACCATTGTAGCACGTGTGTTGCCCCACTCGTA
>NZ_CBDIHE010000015.1:0-809 GCF_965278885.1 Mycoplasmopsis arginini
CATTTTCATGCCCGTAGCTTCGGTATTGTGTTTTAGTCCCGTTGAATTATCGGCACAGAGTCTCTCGACTAGTGAGCTATTACGCACTCTTTAAACGATGGCTGCTTCTAAGCCAACATCCTAGCTGTTTAAGAAACTCCACAACCTTTCTCACTTAACACAATTTTGGGACCTTAGCTGACGATCTGGGTTGTTCCCCTCGCGTGCATCGACGTTATCACCGATGTACCGACTGCATAGCAATTCATGATAGTATTCGGAGTTTGATTATAGTCAGTACAGCTAGGCGCCGCCATTCCATATTCAGTGCTCTACCCCCATCACTTAACACTACACGCTAGCCCTAAAGCTATTTCGGAGAGAACCAGCTATCTCCAAGTTCGATTGGAATTTCACCCCTACCCACAAGTCATCCGGGCACTTTTTAGCGTACTACGGTTCGGTCCTCCACTTAGTGTTACCTAAGTTTCAACCTGCTCATGGGTAGATCACCTGGTTTCGGGTCTATATCAACATACTAAGCGCCCTATTAAGACTCGATTTCTCTACGGCTTCGCTTTAATCCACTTAACCTCGCATGTTGACATAACTCGCCGGTCCATTCTGCAAGATGTACGCCATCACCCATTAACGGGCTCTGACTAACTGTAAGTAATTGGTTTCAGAATCTATTTCACTCCCCTCCCGGGGTTCTTTTCACCTTTCCCTCACGGTACTAGTTCACTATCGGTGTCTGGTTAGTATTTAGCCTTACCGGGTGGTCCCGGCAAATTCAGACAGGGTTTCACGTGCCCCGCCCTACTCAGGAT
>NZ_CBDIHE010000016.1:0-731 GCF_965278885.1 Mycoplasmopsis arginini
TCGTTCTCTGAAAACTGAATATCGATTATCTTTTAGATTACTTCTATAGAATCACTATTAAACCAATCAATTTATTAGTACTGGTCAGCTGAATACATTACTGTACTTACACCTCCAGCCTATCAACCTCATAGTCTATAAGGAATTTAATAGGGAATACTCATCTTTGAGGGGGCTTCCCGCTTAGATGCTTTCAGCGGTTATCCCTGCCGTACTTGGCTACCCAGCTATGCTCCTGGCGGAACAACTGGCACACCATCGGTACGTCCACTCCGGTCCTCTCGTACTAAGAGTAGCTCTCATCAATATTCCAACGCCCACATCAGATAGGAACCAAACTGTCTCACGACGTTTTGAACCCAGCTCGCGTACCGCTTTAATGGGCGAACAGCCCAACCCTTGGAACCGACTCCAGCTCCAGGATGCGATGAGCCGACATCGAGGTGCCAAACCTTCCCGTCGATGTGATCTCTTGGGAAAGATAAGCCTGTTATCCCCGGGGTAGCTTTTATCCGTTGAGCGACGGCCTTTCCACGAAGAACCGCCGGATCACTAAGTCCTGCTTTCGCACCTGCTCGACTTGTAGGTCTCACAGTCAATCACACTTCTACCTTTATGCTCTTTGATACGGTTTCTGACCGTATTGAGTGTAACTTTGAACGCCTCCGTTACCCTTTAGGAGGCGACCGCCCCAGTCAAACTACCCACCACACACTGTCCTCTTACCAGAT